>DATDJP010000001.1:0-33815 GCA_036520475.1 Polyangiaceae bacterium
CCTCGCGGGCGCTCGTAGCTCGGCCTTCTTCAATGGGCCGCGCAGGCGTGACATCAGCGGGCCGGATTTGGGCCACGACACCCACACAAGTCGGTGGGGAGAGCTTACGAGGCGTGTGTCAGGATGAGAACTGCACCCAGAGCTCAGACGTTCACGTTCACGGCTTCGGCGAATACAGTCAACAAGCTCTAGTCCCCTGCGCGCACGGTGCCCGGCGTGCAGTCGCGTTCGACGTGAAGGGGCGCGCCGCGCGGCGGGAGGACTTCGATGCGCAGCGGTTCGTCGCGGCGGCACGTCCAATCGCCCACGTACGGCGATTGGCCGACCCTCACGCCGTTCACCCAAACCTCCGAGCGTTCGGGACCGAGCGTGACGACGAGCGCCACGTGCAGCGTTTCCTTGGGAGCGCCACTCTCCGGCGCCGGCGGTGTTTCAGGCGGGACGAGCTCACTCGGCAGCGGCGGCGGCTTCGGCCATTCGAGCACGAACGCGCTGGTCGCGGGCTTTGGAGCGGGCGGATCGGGCTCGGGACGTTCGAGCCGGTCGCCAATCGCGACCCAGGCGAGGCGCGACGCAACGCTGAACACGAGCAGCGCGGCCAGCCACTCCGAGCCGCGTGACAGGCGCATGAGCGCAGCCTTCATCCGGCCACCCGCAGCACCTCGGTGAGCGACGTCTGTCCCGCGCGAGCGCGTTCGAGGCCGCTGAGCAGGAGCGGCACCATGCCGTGCTCGACCGCCAGCTCGTTCAGATCGCCGGTGGGGCGGCGCTCGTTCAATGCTTGCCGGAGCGGTGCGTTCATGACCAGCAGCTCCGCGATTGGAGTTCGCCCCACGAAGCCTTGTCCCTCACACGCGGCGCAGCCCACGGCTTCGTAGTAGTCGCCATCCGGCACGACGAAGCCGTGGCGCGCGAAGCGATCTCGGTGAATCGGCTCGGGAGGCGCGGCGCGCCGGCACGCCGTGCACAACGTGCGCACCAGCCGCTGCGAGAGTGAACCCAGGGTCGCGCTGGCCAGGATGAACGGCTCGATGTCGAGATCGACGAGGCGCGCGAACGGCCCGGCGGCGCTTTCACCGTGCACCGTCGTCAGAATCAAATGGCCGGTGAGGCCGGCCTGCATGGCAATTTCCGCCGTCTCGCGATCGCGAATCTCGCCGATCATGAGCACGTTCGGATCTTGACGGAGAACGCTGCGCAGCACGCTCGCGAACGTCATGCCAGCGCGTAGGTGCATCTGCGTTTGCGTGGCGAACGGCAGCTCGAGCTCGATTGGATCTTCGAGAGTGACGAGCGTGGTCGTGCGTCCGCGCGCCGCAGCGATGTGCTTGAGACACGCATACAACGTCGTCGTCTTCCCGCTGCCCACCGAGCCCGTCACGAAAATCAGGCCCTGGGGGCGAGTGAGCAGCTCGATCAAATCGCGCGACACCGCGGGCGGGAACCCGAGCTCCCCGAGATCCGGTACGGTGCGGCCGCCGCGAACCAGGCGCAGGACGAGGCGCTCTCCCAGCTCGGTGGGCAAGCTCGAGACGCGCGCCTCGATGCTTTCCCCGTCGATCTCGCGCACCATCCGTCCGTCCTGAGGGACCCCGCGCACGTACGTATCGAGGCGCGCGAGCACCTTCACGCGCGTCGCCATCTGCGCGGAGAGCTCGCGCGGCAGGTCCGCCACTTCGTACAGCGAGCCATGCACGCGGTACGTCAGCTTCAGCGCGTCCGCTGCAGGTGAAATGTGAATGTCACTCGCAGCGACGGATACCCCTCCCCGGAGCAGCTCGTCGACTGCGGCGATCATGTCCGGTTGCGGCCCCGCCGTGCAGCTCGCGAGCCGTCGCTGGATCTGCTCGAGCGCCTGACGCACGCTGCCCTTGGCGAGTGCGCCCGGGCTGACGCGCCCCCTCACGCCCTTCAGCCCGGCGATCGCGAGCCCGGCGCGCACCACCGCCAGAAGCCCGATGCTGATCCCACACGCGTAGAGCAACCAGCGCCAGGGCGGGGGTGCGAACGCCACACCTGCCAGCGCCTGGAGCCGCGCTCCCGTCGTCTCGCCGGCGGCGCCTGCACCCGTTGCCCCCGCAGCAACAGCCGTGAGCGCGCACAGCGCTGCCAGCACCAGCAATTTCCCCGGCGACATGCGGCGGGTCCCCTTACTCCGTGCGACCTCGGGTCACGGCCACGAGAGTAGTCGTGGTGCTCGGCGGTTCACCAGCGAATTGGCTTCTGACCGGAGACTGCGTTAGTGCGATCCACGTGCGAAAGTCTCTGTGTTTGGTCATGACGGCGGCGCTCGTCGCGGGCGCCTGTAGAAAATCCGAAACACCCGCCCCGGCGGCCAGCGGCCCGGCGAGCACGGGCGTCGAGAGTCCGACGCCCGCGGCCAGCGCGCCGGCTGGCGACGCAGAGCCCTCCGGCGGGACGGCGAAGAAACCGGGCCCCCCGGCGGAGCCCATGAACGTCATTCTGCTGCTCGTGGACAGCATGCGGGCCGATATGCCCTGGGCTGGCTATCCGCGCGATATCGCGCCGAACCTCACCGCGCTCGAGAAAGAGAGCATCAGCTACACGCGCGGATACGCGCTCTCGAGCTACACGGCAAAGAGCGTGGCGGGCCTACTCGCCGGGAAGTATCCGTCGAGTTTGCTGCGGAGCGGTGTGTTCTTCACGCGTTATCCCGAAGCGAACCTGTTCTTGCCGGAGCTCCTTCAAAAAGCGGGCTCGTACAACCTGAGCACACACGGGCACATGTACATGCGGGGCCAGAACGGCCTCGAGCAAGGGTTCGACGATTGGAAGGTCGTGCCCGGCATCACGTTCAACGCGCAGACGGACAACCACGTCACGAGCCACAAGATGACACCGCTCATCATCGAGCAGCTCGCGAAGGTGCCGCCCGGAAAGCCGTTTTTCCTGTACGCGCACTACATGGATCCGCACGATCAGTACGTCAAGCACAAGGAGACGCCGGACTTCGGCTCCAAGATCCGCGACAAATACGACTCCGAGATGTTCTACACCGATATGTGGATCGGTAAGCTGCTCGAGCACTGCAAGGCGCAGCCGTGGTGGAAGAGCACCCTGGTCATCGTCAGCGCCGATCACGGCGAAGCGTTCGGCGAGCACGGCATGTACCGGCACGCATTCGAGCTGTGGAACATGCTCACGCACGTGCCGCTCTTCTTCCGTGTACCCGGCGCACAGCCACGGCGCATCGACACACCGCGCAGCCACATCGACATCGCGCCGACCGTCGCGGAGCTGATGAAAGCCACCGGGGAGCACGACTTCGTCGGGAAGAGCCTGGTTCCGGAGTTCTACGGCGCTGAGCCAGAGCCGAGGCCCGTGCTGCTCGACCTGCCCGAAGACAGCAACAACCCGCAGCGGCGCGCGCTGATCGACGGCGACCTCAAGCTCCTGGTCTTCGAAAAGGATTACCGCTTCGAGCTTTACGACTTGAAGACGGATCCAGGGGAAAAGCAGAACCTCGCCAAGACGGAGCCCGAAAAGCTCGCGGCGATGAAGGCGCTCTACGAGAAGACCTGGGGAGCCGTGAAGACGGTCAAGCCGTACGGCGGCAACAAGCTGAAGAGCGGCGGGACCGCCAACGGTCCGATGAAGTAGCGGGCACGCGCGGCGCGCTACTTCAGGACGGAGTTGGCGTCGGTCTCGATCTGCTCGGCGGAGCTCTTGAGCACCTGAGCGTACCAGCGCGTGTGCTCGGTCTTCGCGATGTAGCCCGCGTTGCTCTTCGCGTCCGGAATCTTGATCAGCTCCAGGAAGCCGACCGGCTTGCTGCCATTGAAGTACTCGACCTTGAGCACGTTGTACTCGGGCAGCACAGGTACGCCGACCTGCTCCATGTACTGGCTGGCGGTCAGCCGTTCGACCTTGCTCATCCAGTTGCCGGCGGTCTCGTCGAGCTTGTCGGGGGTCTTGGCGTCCGCCCAACCCTGCTTTTTGCCGGTCATTTTCACGAGCTCCCGCGAGCTCTTCGCGCGCGTTACCACGGCGCGCGTCACCTCGTCCGGCTCGAAATCGTGAAGCTCGCGCGCGATCAGCCGGGAGTCGGCGAACATCAAGCTGCGCACGAAGTCACCGGAGACGGCGTACGCTTCACCCGTATCCGGGTTGCGCGCGTAGCGATCGCTGCCGCCCGGCGTGAGTCCGCCGACGGTGAGCGTGCGGGTCTTGTCGTTGAAGACGACGCGCAGCGTGCCTTCCGGCTTGTCGAGACCGAACTCCGGGACTTGAGCGGGCGGCAACTTGCCGAGCGCCCGCATGGCCATGAGCGGCGCGATCGACTCGGCGAGCTTCTCGCCCTCCTTGATCGCGACGAAGTGCGTCGTTTCCGTCTTCTTGACGGGCTTTCCGGCAGCCGCGGGAGCCGCTCCGCCGTCTCCGACCATCGAGCTGACCATGGGAGCGCCCGCGTCGGCTCCGGCCGGCGCTTCGTTGGTCTTTTCGACCGTGCCGACGTACCAGCGGCCCCTGGAATCCTTGCGAGCGTCCAGGCTCACCTTGTTGTTCTTGCTCTCGAACGTCAGGCTCTTGAGGGAGCCGGGATTGCCACCCCAGACCTCGACCTGCTCGGCGGCTCCGGCCGGCGTCTCGCCACGCGTCAGCACGCGCACTGCGAGCGCCCCGGCCACGCCGAGCAGCGCGACGTGAAGAATCAATCCCTGGCCCGATTTCACGACCGACCTCCGCGCACTCGCTTACGACGCGAGCGCTTGCTGTAAAGAAGACCCAGACCCATTACGACCGCCGGTGCGCCGAAGATGGTGCTGTAAAACCACAGCTGATCCTTCTCCTTGGTGTGCTCGATGGCGCGGTCTTCCTCCGTCGTCTGCTCCCCGGCGAAGCTCTCCTCGCCGCCGAGCCAGCGGAGCGCATCCACGAACAACACCTGATTGGCGACCACGTTCGAGAACACGACGTCGCTGAACATGTCGGCATCACCCGTGACGAAGGCGCGCATCTCTTCCGGTGCCGCTTTCTTGTCGTCCTTCTTTTTTGGGTCCTTCGCGTCTTTGGCTGGCTCCGGCTTGGGCGGGGCCGGCGTCTTGCGCGGCATGGTGACGGCAGCGGCCATCGAGTACGTGTTGCGTGCCTCCGGCGGCTCGTCGCCCTTGAAGTTGCCGTTCAGGTCCGAGAACGTGCTCGAACGACTGCGAATGGCGAAGTCTATTTTCGCCGGGGTGCCCTGCTTCTGCTCGAGAGCGCCACCGCCAAAGGAGACGATCGCCGCGCGGCTCGAGTTGCGGCTCAACGTCGACACCGAGGCATGCGAGCTGAACGAGTTCGTCAGCAGCAGCCGGTTATCCGACTCGTTGAAACGGCGTCGCAGGTGATCGAACTCGTTGGTCAGCACGCCGGGGACCCGCTTCAGACCGACGATATCGGCCAGCGCGTCCAGCGTCGCGGCGAGCCGGTCGTGGCCGTTGCCGTTGACGACCGGACCAGAGAGTCGCTCCAGCGGTGAGGCGCTGGGTGCTGCGCCGGCGTCCCCAGCGACGGCTGCCTGCTGCGGCGAGCTGGGCGCGGCGCCCGCGTCAGCGCCAGCGCCAGCGCCAGCGGGGGGCTTCGCGACTTTGGCGCTGGCCGGGGTGGCTGCTTTGCCCCCCTTGAGCGTCTCCGCGGCTTGGTCCGCGTGCACCACGTCCGCGCCGCCGAGGTTCTGGTCGGCCGGCGCGTCCGGATCGAGCGCGATCATCAGACGGCCGCCGCGGTCAGCGTAGCGCTGCAGCGACTCGATTTCCTCGGGCGCGAACGGCTCGGTCGGGCCGAGGATGATCACGACGGCGGCGTCGTCCGGCACGTCTTTGCCGAGGCCCTGGCCGATGCCCAGCTCTTTGGCCAGGTAGTTCTGCTTCGTGAGCAGCTGCTTCAAGAGCCGACCCGCGCGCCCGCTCCCATCACCGTCGCGGTTCTCCGTCAGCTCACCGTGGCCGGCCGTTATATAGGCGTAGCGTCGGGAACGCGCCATCTTCAGGAGCTTCTCCTGGAAGTCCTGATCCAGCGTCTTGAGCTTCGGACGCGCGTCTTTCATGTCCGTACCGATGGCGAGTGTCTCGGTGGTATCGCCGCGCTTGAGGACGATCGCGCCGTCCTGACTGACGTTGAGATCGCGCGCGAGCTTCGGCACGCGCAGGTGATCTTTGACGTCGACCTTCAAGGTGGTGAGCCCGGAGGACAGCTCCTTCAAGTAGCGCTCGACCTCGGTCTTCGCCTCGTTCACGTCGGGGAAGAACGCGATCACCTGCACCGGCTCGCTGAGACTTTCCGCGATCCGGCGCGTCGACTCGCTGGGCTTCGACGTCTTGAAGTACGAAAAGTCGGCCGTCACGCCCAGGTCCGTCGCGGCGTACACGAAGAGCGAACCGTAGACGGCCGCCAGCGCCAAGACCACGCCGTTCGACGCCGCCATGCGCACCCGGCGGCCTTCGGGAACGGGCGCTCGCCGCATCGGATACAGCGCCGTCTCTGCGAAGATCATCGGCGTCACGCTCACCAGGATCAGCGCAATCCAGGTCACCGTGAGCACGCCGTGCACCGTCTCGCGGGTCTCCGGGTTCGCCGGGCTGACACCGAGCAGGTTCAGGCCCCACTCCGTCGTCAGCGCGTACACGCCGAGGCCGAGCAGCCCGACCACGGACAAGACCGCGAGCAGGTTCTCGATACCGCGGCGCTCGCCGCCCGCCCTGAAGCGAGGCGCAAACCGCAGCGCCGTCGCGAGCACCACCGCGACCACACCCGCGATGGTGAAGGCCATGCGCCCGTCCCAGGTCGCGAGTACGCGCTCGCCCAGGTAAACGAGCACGAGCCCGGCGATGTACAGCGGGACGAGCCACGCCGGAGCCGCGCGCGGAGCGCTCACGGCGGGGGCCGGCGCGCTCCGTGAAGCGTCGCTTGTCATCGCCATCGTCGGGCCTCCAGCACTTTGACCGCAGCCAGCAGAAAAAAGTAGGTGATCATCACGTAGTAAACGACGGCATCCAGCTCGAGGATGCCGACCATGAAGGGGCGGTAGTTATCGTGGTGCAGGGCGAGCGCCGACAAGAACTTGTTGACCGGCGGATCGACGGCACGCGCGACCACCCACAGCAAGAGGAGCGGCGCGAGAATCGCGAGTCCGAGCACACCGGCGATGACCTGGGACTTGGACACGGTCGAGGCGAACAGGCCGATGGCCACCGACGCACCACCCAGCAAGAGCAGACCGAGGTAGCCGACCAGGATGTGCCCGACGCTCACCTTGCCGTTCACGAAGATGAGCAGCGGCATGTAGGCGGTCAGCGCGGTCATCAGGAAGATCACGCCGAAAGCCGACATGAACTTGCCGAGCACGATGTCGCGATCCTTGATCGGTGACGTCGTGAGCAGCGTGATGGTGCCGGTTTGCCGTTCTTCGGCGATGAGCCGCATGGCCAGGAGCACCGCGGCCGCCATGGTCGTGCCGCTCGCTCCGAAGAAGAACTCCTGCAGCACCTGAGCCGACAGCAGCTGCTCGGTCAGGCCCTTCCAGTAGAAGTAGATGCCGTTCACGAGCAGCGCGCCTGCCACGATGCCGGCGCCGAGCGGCGAGCGAAGATAGGCGTACCATTCACGGCGCGCCACGAGCAGCGCTGCGCTCATGCGTCACCTGCCGCGGCAGTCGGCTTCGTGCCGTCGCTCTCCTGGCGGGATTTGGCCGACCGCTTGCGTTTCGCGCGGCGCTCGGCGGCGCCCCCGCCCGTGGTCCGCGACAGCTCGAGAAACACGCTCTCGAGCTCGCGCTCACTGCGTGACAAGCCAATCAAGGCAACGTTCTCCTGGACCAGCGCCCGGCACAGCTCCGGACGTATTTCTTTGCTGGCGACCACGCGGAAGGTCGCGATGCCATCGCCCGGCTCCGCCGCGTCGATGGGCTCTACTTCCAGCACTTCGGGCACGCCTTTCAACACATCGGCGACGCGCGCCTTCTCCGAATCGGAAGCGCTCGCGAGCTGGACAGTGACGTCTACGCGGCCGCCCTGGAGCAGCTGCTTCGAGAGCTCGGCCTCGGTGCCCGAAGCGACGATTTGTCCGTCGCGGATCACCAGGATGAGGTCACACGTCTCACTGATTTCGTGAAGGATGTGACTCGAGACGATCACGGTGTGCTCGCCGCGCAAGCTGCGCACGAGCTCGCGCATCTCGACGATCTGCACCGGATCGAGACCGGAGATCGGCTCGTCGAGCACCACCAACTCGGGCCGGTGCACGATCGCTTGAGCGATGCCGACGCGCTGGCGAAAACCGTGTGAGAGCGAGGAGATGATTTGATCGGCTTGATCCACCACCTCCGTGAGCTCGATGGCTTCCGAGACGCGCTTCTCGAGATCTGCGCGAGGCACGCCGTGTAAGCGCGCGCAATACGTCAGATATTCGCGGACCGTCATTTCGCCGTAGAGCGGCGGCGTGTCCGGCAAATAGCCGATGCGCTTGCGCACCTCGTCCGGACGCTCGACGACGTCGATGCCGCCAACCTTCACGGTGCCGCTCGTGGGCAAGAGGTCGCACGCCAGGACCCGCAGCGTCGTCGTCTTGCCCGCGCCGTTCAGCCCGAGCAGCCCGACGATCTGACCTTTTTCGATCGTCGCCGAGAGCGGTCCTACCGCTTTCTGGTCGCCATAGTACTTATAGAGATTGCTGATCTCGATCACGGTACCATCTGAAAATCCCGGTCCCCGGGATGTAGGGAGCTTTGCCGCCCGCTTTTATCAGGCGCCAAACGCTGACCCGCGTTAACACGAAAAGCGCAACCTTTGCCGAAAGATTTCCGGACTCCCGTGTCGGCCGGCCGAGCCGAAGGCGCAGGAGAACCAAGCGAGCTTCTGGACCCAGAGCTGTGGCAGGTTATTCCCACGACGTGACTTTTCCGATGCAAATTCCCGCCACGCAGCCCCCCGCTGTCGAACCGACCGCAACGGTCCGCCTGCACGCGTCACGTTCGCCGCTGGCTACGACACCAGCACCGGGGGAGCTCGCTGCGCTCATTCGCGACGCCGCGCTCGCGCTTGGATTCGTGCGCGTTGGCTTCACGCCGGTCGAGTCGTTCGAGAGCGCACGCGAGGCGCTGCGGACCTGGCTCGCACGCGACTTTCATGGAGAGATGGCGTACCTGGCGAGCGGGCCGGACCGCGCCAATGCGCACCAGCTGCTCGCCGCTGCGCGCACTCTGATCGTGGTCGCGCTACCTTACCCTCGCCCCACACCGCTCGCGCAATTGGGGCGTAAATCTTCACTGTCTGCGGAGTTCGCCCACTACGCCCACGGCGCCGACTACCACGTCGTGATCAAAGACAAACTCCGGCAGCTCGCGGACGCTTGCGCCGACGCCGCAGGCCGCAGCGTGCTCGCGCGCGCGTGTGTGGACACCGCGCCGCTGCTCGAGCGCGAAGCCGCCGCGCGCGCGGGGGTGGGCTTTGCGGCCAAGTCCACCATGACGATCGTTCCCGGCATCGGTACGCACGTGCTCCTCGGCGAGCTACTGGTTGATTTGGAGGTCGCCCCCGACGCGCGTCTCGAGCCGCGCTGCGGCGACTGCACCGCGTGTCTCGACGCCTGTCCAACGGGCGCGTTCGTCTCGGCTCACGTACTCGATGCGCGCCGCTGCATCGCTTATTTAACCATCGAGCTCAAGGGAGCCATCCCGCGCGAGCTGCGCGCGCTGATCGGCAACCGCGTGTTCGGCTGCGACGTCTGTCAGGCCGTCTGTCCATTCAACGCCGGCAAGGGCGCCGAGCGCTGCGCGCCGGAGCTCACGACGCGCCCGGAGATCGAAGCGATCGACCTCGTCGGCCTACTCGAGCTCACGTCTTCGGGATACCGCAAGCTGGTCAAAGGCTCGGCGCTGCGACGGACATCGCGCACGCAGCTCGCGCGCAACGCAGCCGTCGCGCTCGGCAACTCCGGCTCGGTCGAGGCGGTGGCGCCTCTGATCCGCGCGCTCGACACCGATCCGCGACCCCTGGTGCGCGGACACGTCGCCTGGGCGCTGGGCAGACTCGGCGGGCCCGGCGCACGCGAGGCGCTCGAACGCGCGGCACGCGACGCGGACGCGGCGGTCGCAGAGGAAGCCCAGCTCGCCTTGACCGATCTTGACGAGCGCAGACTCCCCAGCCTAACGCTACACGGGTGACCACGCCCAAGCAGGCCGCGCCCGTCACCATCGCGGAGATACCCGATGCGACCGGTGCAGCCGACCACGCCTACGGCCTGGGAAATATCGGCCAACCGGCGTTCTTCGGCTTGATCGCGTTCGTCTTCCTGATCATGGCGGCCTGGGCGAGCGCACACGAGAAGAAGAAGGGCCCGGCGTCCTCGCGCCGGCCGCCGAGAGCAGCGGGGTGACAGCGACGGCGCCGCCGGCTGACCCTCGTCTCGCCTCGGTTAGCTGCCGATCTTCTTTTTCAAGAAGACGAACGTGCGATCCCATGCGAGCTGCGCCGCCTTGGCGTCGTACACTTCGGGGCGCTTCTCGTTCGTGAAGGCGTGCTGTGCGTCGTACCGGTAGAGCTCGTAGTCGACGCCGCCCTTCTTCAACTTCTCTTCGAGCGACCCCACCAGCTTCGGATTGCACCAGTCGTCGTGCTCCGCAAAGTGGCAGATCAGCGGCTTCTTGATCTGCGAGAAGTCGCCCACGGCGTCCGGCGGAATACCGTAGAAACATGCCCCGGCGTCCGCCTCCGGCACACGCAGCAAGCTGAGGAGAGTGAGCGCGCCGCCCATGCAGAAGCCGCCCACTGCCACCTTGGTGGCGGCGTGCTGCTTCAGATGCTGAACGGCTCCTCGGATGTCCTGCTCCGCCGCATCGGGGAAGTTCAGCTCGTTCATGAGGTGGCTCGCCTCGCCGGCATCCTGGGTCAATTTCCCGCGGAACAGATCCGGCACCAGCGCGCGATAGCCGTGCTCCGCCAGGCGGTCTGCCACGTTCTTGATTTGCTCGTTGAGCCCCCACCATTCCTGAATCACCACGAACGCCGGCGCGTTCTTGCCCGCGCTGGGCAGCGCGAGGTACCCCGGGCAATTCTTGCCGTCCGGCCTCACGAACTCGATGAATTCTCCCATTGCTCGCTTCCCTCCAGGGGCTGAAAATCGCTCTGCTCGCGCCTTATACCGCTCGGCACACCCTCATGAAACCCCGCGCGACCGCGAGCCGTCTTTCAGCGGGTCCCGGCGTCGAACGGTGCGTCACAATCCCCAGTGCACGCTCCTGCAGCCGCGAGCTCTGCGATCCACGCGCCCACCATCCCGAGCCCCGCGTCGTCCACGATCTCGCTCGCCAGCGGCGGCATCTGGGTATCCTGGCCACGCGTGTTCATGCGCGAGTACAGGGCGCTGTTGGCCACGCTTTGCCCGGTCAGCCGGCAATCCACACCGCTCGGAGCGGATTGACTGCTCACGCGCACTCCGTAGCTGCTCGCGTAGATGGTCGTGGCCCGCACCGACGCGAGCGCGCGCGTGGAGAGCCAGAGATCCAAACAGACGCGGCTGAATATGCTGCCCGTGGGGTTGTGGCAGTTGCCGCAATTGGCGTGCAAATAGCCGAGCGCCCGCCGCTCAGTTTCCGTGCCGGGCACCGTGTAGCCGCTCGGCGCTGGCAAGGTCGTCAAACGGCCGTCGGCAGCCAGCGTCGTCAAGGTGGCGCCCGGCAAGGCGTGCGACAACTGGATGGCACTCACGCCGAGCACGCGATCCGGCATGTTGTCGTGACACGTGCCACAAGCCGTCTGGTCCGGAACATCGTGCGCCGTTCCGTGCACGTTGCTCGCCCCGCCGGGCAGGGCCACGGCGTCGCTCTGCTGCGCGTTCCACTGGTACGCCATCATGAACCACGAGCTCGGATCGGCCCCGCGTTTGTGTAGGAGCCGCGTCTCGACGCGCACCCCATCGCGCACGAACTCCTTCCAGAGCTTCGTACCCTGTGGGTACACCCAGTAGTCCATGTTCGTGCTGTCGATGCGCGTCCCGGGCGGCAGATAGAGCCAGCGCCGCTTCTGAGCGCCGTCCGACCAGAGCTCGTACCGCGGCTGGTAGGGCACCACGCCGGCCGCGAGTCGTTCGGTCGCCACGTCCTCGAACAACCCGGTCTGCGACAGCAAGTCGTCAACTGACGCATCGCTCGCGTCCGGGGCCGCTTCGGCCCGTACGTCGGACGCGGCGTCGCGTGGGCCGACCGCGTCCGTGCCGGCGTCGCGCCCGCCTTGCTTTGCGCCCGGATCCTCGGAGCAGCCGACGGCCGCGCACAGCGCGATGCCGCACAGTAAGCGATCGAGCACGATTGGAGCGTAGCGTGTCACGGGGCGTTCGGCTCGAAGTCCTGGGGCGAGCGCGGAAAAACCGGGGATCGCATCAGTGTTTTCAGCATCTTCAACGTCGCGGCCGGGTGCACGTCCGCAAGCGTCTGCGCGTCGGGATCGGTCGCGCGCAAGTCGTAGAGCTCGGGAACGCCGGCTTCCAGGGACAAGACCAGCTTGTGGCGTCCGCTGCCGTCGATCATACCCACGCGCACCAGCGTGTTTTTCGACGCAGCGGCCATGACGATCGGCAAGCGGCGCTTCGGGCGATCGCTCACCAGGTAGCCCAGCAAATCCTCCCCCTGATAGCCGTTGGTCGGTGGCTCGTGCTCCATGTAACGCACCAGCGTGGGCGTGACGTCCACCAGCGACACGGGCGCCTCGATGAGACGCGGAGTGACGCCCGGAATGCGCATCAGGAGCGGCACGCGCACCAGGTTTTCCCAAAGAAACACCGAGTGCACCCAGAAGCCGTCGCGACCGAGCCCTTCACCGTGATCGGAGACGAACAGGACGATGCTCCGGTCCAGCATGTCCAGCTGCTCGAGCCCCTGCACGAAGCGCCCGAACTCGGCGTCAATCGCGCGCGCCACGACGCGGTAGCGCCAGTTGTACGCTCCCTCCTCGGGGACGCGGTACTTGCGCGCAGCGTCCTGCACGTAGCGTTCGTCGAGCTCGCGCCAGTTGTGCTGGTCGAAGTTGAACAGCCACAAGAGCGAGCGCTGGCCGCGCTGCTCCTTCACGAAATCGAGCGCTTTGTCGACGATCGCGGGAGCCGTCGGGCCGTCGGCGCCGTAACCCCACACGTCCGTCTTGGTCGGGGCGTAGTCCGGGACACTGATGGTCTTCTCGAACTTGAAGCTCGGCCGGAGCTTGGTCAGAAACTCGTGCGCGGACTGCGCAATGAGCAGCACGCTCGTGAGCTCGCTGCGGCGCGCCACCGCGAGCAAATCGTTGGCGTGCTCCACTTGCCACTGGTAGTTGCCGCCCGTGAGGCCCGGAAGCGAACGCAGCGTGTCGGAGCCACTGGCATAGGCGTGCTTGAAGTACAGGGCGCGTTCGGCGAAACGCGACACGTTGGGCATGATCGTCGGATCCAGCGCCACGTCGTGGCGCAAGGTATCGACGTAATAGACGATGACGTTGAGGTCGCGACGCTGCCCGCGGATTTCGCGAATGCGGTCCGCGAAGTCGCGCGGCTCGCGCAGGGGTTGCCGCCACGCGGGCGCCAAACTCGCATCCTTGATGTCGTAACGGCTGCGCAGACGATCCACGCGCGACATCGACAAGCCTTGCCACGCGAACGGGTTGGCGACGATGGCTTCGGCCGTGTGCACGCGCCGGAGGGCGCGCCCTGTGTACACCTCTTCGAGCCAGACGTGGCGGAGCGTGTCGTCGAGCCAGGTACGCAGCGGGCGGACCAGCAGCACGGCCAGCGAAAAAGTCAGCGCTGTGGCACCGAACGCGCCGAGCAGCCGCTCGGGCAGCCGCTCGCTCCGCGAAAGGGCGCTCAGCAGCAAGAAAAACGCCGTCAGCTGCAGCACGCCGGCGCACACCTCGAGCGCGGTGTGGAGCATGGGATAGAGCGACACGTACGTCGTGAGGTCCACGAACATCAGCAGCGCCGAAGCCGCCAATGCCGCCACGGCCAGCGCCAAGACCAGCCGGAGCCGACCGCGCTCGATGCGCTGAAGCAAGGCGTGCACGCCGTAGGCGACGATGGCAGCCGCCACGCCCATGCCGATCAGCAGCACGAGCGGCCCGACGCGCCCCACCAGCGTCCGACTGATCATCTCACCAGAGAACGTCGCGAACGCCGTGGGCGCCCCGGCGGCCATCGCCACGACGGCGTAGAAGCCGGCGCGTGCGGCCACGCCGGCGCGGGCACGGAGGCGCGCCGTCACCCGTGCCACCACCCGTTCACCGAGGCGCGTGATCAGCCAGGCGCCGGCGCCCAGCAGCGTGCCGCAGAACGTGTACAGCGCGAGCGAACCGGCCACGTGACGCAGCGGCTGAATGTACTGAAAGTCGCGCTGCAACGCGTCCGCGACCGCGAAGCACCAAGCCGAGGAGACCGCGGCAGCGAGCAGCATCCAGAACTTGCGTCGCGCCGGGTTTCTTCGAGTTGCTGAACCTGTGATCAAAGCCTTTTTGCCCGCGAGACAGCACGCGACGCTGAGGGGCGTGGCTCCGGGCCTTTCGCCCGGGCGGCGCCGCAGCATACACTTCTTTTCCGATGAATCAGCCCCTGAGTCGCCGCGTTTCGGTCGATAGTGGCCTCGACCTTCACGTCCTCGAGTGGGGCAGCGAGCGGCCCGAGCTCGAGCACAGCGTCGTACTCGTGCACGGTTTCCTCGACCTGGCCTGGGGCTGGGACGATCTGGTACGAGCGGGCCTGTTCGAACGTTTCCACGTGATCGCGTTCGATCAGCGCGGTCATGGCGACAGCGATCGCATCGGACCCGGCGGCTATTACCACTTCATGGATTACGTGGCCGACCTCGCGTCGCTGCTCGACCGGGTCAGTCGCCAGCGTCTGTCGCTGGTGGGGCACTCGATGGGCGGCACGGTCGTGAGCTACTACGCCGGCGCTTTCCCCGATCGCGTGGCGAAGCTCGCGCTCCTCGAGGGCGTCGGACCTCCCGAGGACTCTTCCGACTTGCCCGAGCGCGCACGCCACTGGATCGGATCCTGGGCCAAAGCTCGCAGCAAGACGCCGCGTGCCTACGCCGATGTGGCCGCTGCTGCTCGCCGGCTCCAGGAGCAGGACGCCAAGCTGAACCCCGAGCTCGCGCTGCTTCTCGCCGAACGCGGTACGCGCGAGCTTCCCGATGGGCGCCGCGTCTTCAAGCACGATCCGCTACACCTGACGCGCGGACCCTACCCGTTTCGCAGCAGCTTCGCGCGGGCATTCTGGGAGCGCATCAGCTGCCCCGTGCTGCTCGTCGAAGGCAGCGAATCACCGTTTCAATTCCTGGCGGGTCGCGAAGAGCGGCTAGCGACGTTCCGCGACGCTCGCACGCACGTCATCGCCGGAGCGGGCCACATGCTCCAGCGCCACGCCCCTGAGGAGCTTTGCCGCGTCCTCACCGAGTTCCTGCGCTAGCACGGCCTGCGTGCGAGCCGGGACGGCCGATGCTAAAGTCGCGCGAGCGTCGCATGCACGAGTCGTACTTCAGCGAGCGTCCCGGTAGCAGCAACGCCCGAGAACCGTCGTTCAAATGGTCTTCGGCGCAGCTCGGCATGTTCGTGTTCATGCTGTCGCTGAGCGTGCTTTTCGGGGCCAGTCTCATCGGCTTCGCCATCACCCGCCACTTCAGCGAGACCTGGCGCACGCCGGACATGCCGGCCCTTCCGGCGGGCCTGTTCGGCAGCACGGCGCTGATCGCCGGGCTCAGCGCGGCCGTGCAGTATGCGCTGGTGTGCGCCCGCCGCAACCGCTTCGAAGCGCTGACGCGCGCGCTGCTCCTCACCTTCGCGCTCGCCCTCGCGTTTCTCGCCGGTCAGACGATGAACTGGCTGCACATGCTGCAGGGTTTCGCGCCGGGCACGAAGAGCCTGTACGCCTTCACCTTCTACGCAATGACGGGGCTGCACGCGCTGCACGTCGTCGGCGGGTTCGTGCCGCTGACGCTCGTCACGTTCCGTGCGCGGCGCAAGGAGTACACGAGCTCGCACCACGAGGGACTGAAGCTGTGCGTCCAGTACTGGCACTTTCTGGGCGCCGTCTGGCTGGTGCTCTTGGTCGCCCTGCACTGGGGCAGCTGGTGACGACGCTGTACTGGGACTTTTTTGGCGGAGCCGCAGAAGGCACCGCGCACCACTTTCAGAAGCACCTGGACGAATTTCTGCGGCGGAACGTCTGCGAAGGCGCGACGACGGGCCTCGAATCGAACGGCGAAGGGCACCTCGCCGTCTTCTGCCGTGCCCCGGCCCAGCACGCGGAAGCGATCGCTCGTGCGCTCAAACCCCGCCGCACGGCGTCCGATAGCGCCGCAAGCAAGACGTAGCAGCGTGCGCCCCGGGGGACGGCTGCCAGATTTTACCGCCATGACGCCAGGCGTTCGCCATGTTCGCCAGGCTTGTTGGATCATGCACTGAACGGAGTGCCCGCCGTTGTCACGGCACCCTCAGTTCGCGTCTCGTTTGGGGCTCTCGTTGAAACGAGCGGCCCGACGTTGCAGCGGCCCGACAAAAAAATGGCGAACGTGGCGAAACCCATGGCGCCGTGGCGGTAAAACCCGCCGTCAGTGTTCCGTGAAAGCACGTGCAGAAAGGGACGTCAGGGGCGTAGCGCGAGGAAGCGCAGGGCAGCGGCGACCGTGACGGAGAGCGCGGCGAGGCCGTCCGAGTCGGCGCTGGCGCGATAGTAGACGTAGTCGCGCGCGATCACGTCGAAGCGCGCGAGGTGACGGAAGGTGCTCACGACCGCGCCGCCGTCGAGGGTAAGCGCAGCCTTCGGCTCCGGAACCTCCGGCGCGAGCGGCTTTCCGTAGCGGCGCATCACGGCATCCAGAGCCGCCTCTGGGAGCTCGCCCACGGTTTCGACGTCGTCCGTGGCGTTCGCGTCGGTGTGGCGCAGCACGGCCAGCAGCAAGCGGCCGTCCCGTGCGATCAGCTGCGTGCGCTCCAGGGTGTCACCGGCGGCTCCGTGCTCGGAAATGAGCAGTCCCTCGCCGGGGAGGAGCGCCAGCGCATCCGGATCGCTCACGCCGGATTTTCGCTGGCCGCGGGCGCGGCGGGCAGCGACGCCGCTTCGCGCTCTGCGGCGCGCGTGACGAGCTCTGCGATCTGTCTCGCGAACTTCACCGGGTCCTCGATGGGGCTGCCCTCGGCGAGCAGCGCCTGATCGTACACGAGCTCGATGAAGTCGCTGGCCCGCGCCGAGTCCGGCTGCTTCTGCACGAGCTCCCCGAGGCTCTTCAGCAGCGGGTGCTGCAAATTGACCTCGAGAATGCGCTTGGTGTCCGGCACCTCCATGCTGCGTGCTCGCAGAATGCGCTCGAGGTGCGGCGGTAGCCCGCCCTCGGGGTTCACCAGACACGCCGGCGAATCCGTCAGACGATCGGAAGGACGGACGTCGCTCACGCGCTCGCCCAGGACGCTCTTGAAGCGATCCAGGACGGGCTGCGTGGCGCCGCTGGCTTCCTGCTCCTTGCCGGCTTCGCGTTCGAGCTTGAGATCGGCCGTGCTCGCCGATAGCAGCGGCTTGTTTCGGTACTCGCCGAGGGCCTCGACCACGAACGGATCGACAGGCTCGGTCATGAACAGGACCTCGTAGCCGCGTGCCTTCAGCGCTTCCAGGTGCGGCCCGCTCTCCAGGAGTTTTCGCGATGAACCCGCGGCGTAGTAGATCGCCGACTGCCCCTCCGGCATGCGGCTCACGTACTCGTCGAGCGTGCTCAGGCCGGGCTGCTTCGAGCTCTCGTACCGCAGCAGCGCCGCAATGCGCTGCTTCGTTTCGGGTTCGAAATACACGCCTTCCTTGAGCACGCTTCCGAAGTTCGTCCAGAACTTGAGGTAGTCGTCCGGCTTGTCGCGCGCGATCTCTTCGAGCAGCTCGAGCGACTGGCTCATCACCTGCTTGCGGATGATCTTCACGGCCCTGGAGTCCTGCAGGATCTCGCGCGAGACGTTGAGCGGCAGGTCCTCCGAGTCGATCACACCGCGCATGAAGCGCAGCCAGCGCGGGACGAGCTCCTCGCAGTTGTCCATGATCAGCACGCGCCGGACGTGTAGGCGCACGCCGTGCTTCACCTCCGGGTCGAACAGGTCGAACGGTTTTCTGCCAGGCACGAACAGAAGACCGACGAACATCTGCGTGCCTTCGATGCGGAAGTGCCGGTGGGCGAGCGACGGCTCCCAGTCATGGGTCAGGTGTTTGTAGAACTCCTGATATTGCTCCTGCTCGATGTCTTTGGGAGACCGTTGCCAGAGCGCGCTGGCGCGGTTGATGGTTTCGAAGGTCGTGCGCTTGCGCTTGACGCCCCCTTCCTCGACCTCCTGCTCGACGCCGAGCTCGATCGGATAATTGATGTAGTCGGAGTACTTCTGAACGAGCTCGCGCAGCCGGTGCTCGTCCAAAAACTCCCGCTGATCCGGCTTGAGGCGCAACGTGATACTCGTGCCGCGCTCCGCGCGCTCCGCCGGTGTGATTTGAAACTCACTCTTGCCTTCGGACGCCCAGGCATGGGCTTCGTCGCTGCCAGCGGCGCGGCTGACCACGCGCACGTCGCTGGCGACCAGATACGCGCTGTAAAAGCCCACGCCGAACTGGCCGATCAGGCCAAAGTCGGTCGCGCCGGGCTTCGCCTGCTGCAGCTTTTCGGCGAACTCGCGCGAGCCCGACCAGGCGATGGTGCCCAGATTCTTTGCCAGCTCGTCGCGGCTCATCCCGATGCCGTTATCCTCGATCGTGAGCGTGCCCTCGATCGGATCAGCGGAGAGACGCACGCGCAGGGGCTCCCCTTCCCCGAGCAGCTCAGGCTCGCTCAGGCTACGAAAGCGCAGCTTGTCGAGCGCGTCGGACGCGTTCGAGACCAGCTCGCGCAAAAAGATCTCCTTGTGACTGTAAAGAGAATTGACGACGAGCTTCAGCACCTCGGCGACTTCGGCTTGAAAAGGCTGAACTAACGGCTGTTCCATGGCATTTTTCCCGGTTTTCGAGGTCTCACGTTGTCCACCTGGTCAGGGAGCCAGCACGGCTCGCGCCCACCCGTCTTCGATCTTCCGATACTGCACGCGATCGTGCAGCCGGTGCGCGCGTCCCCACCAAAACTCGTAGCTCGAGGCGATGATGCGATACCCGCCCCAATCAGCCGGCCGTGGTATCTCGGCGCCGGCATAGCGCTCGTCCACGGCCGCGTAGCCCGCGTCCAGGACCCCGCGATCGGCGATCACCTGACTCTGCGGGGACGCCCAGGCGCCCAGCTGACTCGCGCGCTCCCGGCTTCGAAAATAGGCGTCGGACTCGGCACCAGACAGCGCTTCGACCCGCCCTTCCACGCGCACCTGACGCGCCAGGCTCGTCCAGTGGAATACGGCCGCGACGCACGGGTTTTGCGCGAGCTCGCGGCCTTTTCGGCTGGAGTAGTTCGTGAAGAAACGTAGAAAGCCGTCGCTGAGCCCCTTGTAAAGCACGACGCGCGCCGAGGGCTCGCCGGTCGGCGTCGCCGTCGCCAGGGTCATGGCATCGGGGAACGGATCCGACGCGGCGACCGCATCGTCGTACCAGGCGCAAAAGACCTGCACTGGATCGGAGCCGAGCTCGAGGTCGAAAGACATGCCCGCCGGCTCTAGCACTTCTTCGGCCGGGGCTTCGCCACGATCGCACGGCGATCCGAGGAACGCACTCGGCAATCGCGCTTGCTTCCGCCGCGCCGGGCGCGGCACCATGCCGATGATGCCCTGGAGGAAGGCGGCGGGGCCCGCCGGCTGCGCGGTCGCCTGCCTCGCCCTGTTCGCCACCCTGGGCATGCCCGCCGCGCACGGCGCGCCTGCGGAGGAAGCGCCCAGCGCAGCGCCGGCAGCCTCCGCCAGCGCGCCCGAGCCGATCGCGTCGGCCCCCGTCGCCAGCGCCGTGGCCAGCGTAGCGCCCGCGAAACCGAAAGCCGTCCCTCCCGCGCGCGCGGCTCGGGCTGACGCCTCCGCTCGCGCCGCGGCGAGCGCGCCGCCTCCCACCGCCGCGAGCGCCGTCCCCGCAGCCGCGAAACCCATCGACGTCCGCTTGAACGAGCGTGTCATCTTTCGCATCCACGCCGGACACGGCGCGCAGACCGCGGAAGAGCGCGGGCGCGCCGCCGAAGAAGCGCTGGACACCGCGAGCGCGGGCGTCGAACCGGACGAGGTGCGCGTCGAACAGCAGCACGACGTGGCCGTGATCTTCGCGGGCAAAGTCCCGATCGTGCAACTCTACGAACGCGACGCCACGCTCGCCGGTGACGCGTCGCTGGACGTGCACGCCGCCGGGATCGCGGCGCAGATTCGCGAAACGCTGAAGTCGGAGAAGAAGCGGAGCGCGATCGCGAGCACGGTGTTCTCGTTTTCGCTGGTGATCTTCTTCGGCTTGCTGGCGCTGTACCTGATCCGAAAGGTCGGCGACCTCGCGGCGCGCGCGCGCCGCTTCATCCACGACAATCCCGAGCGGATCCCAGCGCTGCGCGTGCACTCCATCGAAGTGGTTCGTCCGGCGCTCTTGCGCGGCGTGGTCCAGGCCGTGCTCGGGCTGGGCAAGTGGCTCTTTCAGATCGGTATCGCGTACGGCTGGCTGGTGTTCGCCCTGTCGCTGTTCGCGCCCACGCGCGCGTACACCGAGCGCCTCACCGGTTTCGTCGTCACTCCCGTCACGGACCTGTTCGCGCGTTTCGCCGCGTCTCTGCCCGTGCTGCTCGTCGCCGGCATCGCGGCCGCCGCCGTGTACGTGCTCGTGCGCTTCGTGGGCCTGTTTTTTGCGGGAGTTTCGCGCGGTGAGACGCCGCTGACCTGGTTACCGGCGGACCTCGCCGCACCCACCAGCTTCTTGCTGCGTGCATCGATCGTGATCGGGGCGTTGGTATTCGGCGCGCCCGTCGTCACCGGCGATCCGGAGGGAGCGCTCGCCCGCAGCGGCTCGATTCTGCTGGGCGCGCTGGCGCTGGCGAGCACGCCACTTTTGGCGTCCGGGGTGACAGGCGTGGCGTTCGTGTTTCTTGGACGTGTCAAGGTCGGCGACTTCGCCGAGTACGGTGGGCGCTCCGGGCGCGTGCTCGGCGTCGGACTGCTCGACGTCACACTCCGCGACGCCCAGGGCTGCGAGGTGCGTGTGCCGCACTTGCTTTCCTTGTTTCATCCCACGACCATTCTGGGCGCCGCGCCGCGTACCAGCGTCGAAGTGGCCGTCCCCGCGCAGCCACTACGCAAGAACCTGCGTGAGATTTTGCTGGAGCACATCGCCGGCATCGGCGAGGAGCCGGAAGTCGAAGTCGTGAGCATCGAACCGCAAGCCGTGCGCTTCCGCGTCTCGGTTCGCTCTGCCGAGCCGCACGCAAATGCGCTGCTTCAGGCGCGCCTACTCGATGTTCTGAGCAGCGAACGGCCGCATCCAGCGCCCGCCCGCGTCACGCGGGCTCCGTAGGCAAATTCACGTGCTCGGGCATCAGCACCGGCACTGTGCGCACGGTGCGAACGTGCGCACGTCCCGTGCGCGAGCTGCGCTCGCCCCGTCGGCATCTCGTGTTTTGACGGACGGAGATGACGGCGCTATTGCCAGTATCACTAATCGTTTTAAGCGCGCCCGACGCTCCGTCCGCTGAACGCAGCGCAGTGTCTGGCGCGTGAATTGCCTGAGGTGTTTGACATCATGAACGACGAAGCCGCCGTCAAAGCGGAACCCAGTAAGCGTGTGTTGGTCGCGGCGATGGCCGCGTTGGTGGCGATCCCTGCGATCGCGCTGGTGATCGTCATGAACAGCCCGGAGGCGCCGCCGGTGGATTGTCCGCCGACCGTCGCGGGCGCGAAGCTCGCGCAGCCCCTGACCGCTGCGGAGCAGGCGGAGGCAGCGGCGCGCGCCGGCGCTTTCAAACCAGAGAAAATCCTCTCCGAGCCACTCACGGCCGCCGACAAGCAGATCGTCATGGCGCGTCAGCTCGAGCATGAGGATCCCAAACGGGCGCGAGCGAGTCTGCTCCGAGCGCTGGAGCTGGAGCCGAAGAACGAACGCGCGCTCCGCATGCTGGCGAGCCAGGCGTTGATCGATGAAAACCACGAAGAGGCGCGCGCAATGGGCGTTCGCTGCATCGCCGTGAATCCGTCGAACACCTGGTGCGTCCAAGTGCTGAAGTACGCGCCCCGCCACGTCGCCGATTTGAAGGCTCCGCTGCAGCGCGTGGACGATTGCCTCCAGAAAGAGCAGGACAACCTGCTCTGCCTTGCGGCCAAGGCCGATCTCAGCTTCACGGCAGGCAATCGAGCGGACGCGACCGTCGCGGTCGAGCGGCTCGTGGCCTTGAAGGTATCGTTACCGGGCGTGAGAGAGCTCCAGGCCCGCCTGAAAGCCTGGAGCGGCAATTACGCCGAAGCCCGCGCTCTCTTCGACACCGCATGCGCGTATCGCTCCGAGCAATCGTGCTTTCGCGCCGAGGTGCTGCGCAGCCAAGGCTTCTGAGCGGATTCGGCCGTTTCTTCCTGGGCGCCCTAACGCACCGGAAGAGCAGGCCGCGCTTCGGCTTGCTCGCGCACGACGTGGCCGAACTCGGTCACACGATACGCCCCGTTCCATCCCGGCGGGACGACCTTGTGTGGGATGTCCCACGCGAACAGCAGATCCGAGTGCAGCATGTCCGTGATGCCGTGCAGATCCCCCGGCACGATCCCTTCCACGATACGCAGCGGTCGCTCTTGTTTGGCGATGATCCGCCAACTGTCGTGCTCGAGCCGCCACAGGAAGTTACGGGCCCGTTGGTAATTCGCGTAGTAGCCGGTGATGAGCTCGGTGGAGGTTACGTACGAGTTGCAGGCGATGCCTGCCAGAAGCGCAATGCAGGCCGCCCGCGCGACCCAGATGCCCTCCCGACGTCGCCGCTGCAGGCCTCCGCGCCCGAGTGCGTTGACCATTCGGCGCGCGCGGGTCTCGAGCGCCAGCGCAAAGCGGTGTGGTTGGCCGACGCGGCTCCGCGCGAGGGCAATCGCGGTGAACACGACGACCAGGATCAGGAGCTCGTAGTAGTAACGAAAAGTTGCCAGAGCAATGGCGAGGCCGAACAGCTCGCTGCGTGCCTTCGACAGGCTCGTCGCCAGCGCGTTCATCGTCAAAAGCAGGAGCAAGAGCCCCCACACGCGCAGGTTGCTCGGTCGCCGAAGCACGGTGTACGCGAACGCTGCGCACCAGCCCAGCGACGAAAGCAGGCTCGGCCACCTGAGCTTCGGCAGCTCGTGCCAGAGGCTGCCCACGGTGCTGTCGCGCAGCACGAGCCAGGTGAACTTCAAGAAGCGCAGGTGAAACCACGGATCGCTGTTGAGCCCCTGGCGGAACGGCGGCTGAAAACGCTGCCAGAAGATCACATATCCACAACTGGCGATCACCAGCGTGAGCAAGAAGGTGAGGTTCTTGTAGCGCGAAAGCTCGTGCGAGGCGCTCCAGAAGCAGAGCTCGATGGCGATCAGGTAAAACGGGACGAGGAACGCTTTCGTGTAAAATCCGAAGCTCGCGAACGTGCACAGCGCGCACACGACCAGCGCGAGCGAGCGGCGCGTCCAGCGGTAGTTCAGGTAGTAGTAAATGGCCGTGGCGGTCAGCGCCAGAAACGGCAAACGGTGGAGGCCCGCGGTCCACCACAGGAACAAACTGCCGACGTGCAGATACGTGCCGTAGATCACGAACAGGATCCAGCTCGTCGGGCGCTCGAGCAGGACGTCGCGAGCGCCACGCGCCACGCCCTCCGCACCGGACAGAGCGAGGTCGTCCGCGCCGCCTAGCTCCAGCAGATGCAGGATGCGGTAAACGGAAACCAAGTTCAGCAGCTGAAAGCCGTACAATACGAGCAGCGCGACGCCGAACTGCCGGGGCGCCAAACCATCGACCCAGTAGCTGACGACGCGATGCAGCGGCACGATGTGCTCGTCCTGCGGGTGCAGCACGAACTCGCCGAACGACAGCGAGCGCGTGAGCACCATGATGTCCAGGTCGTCGGCGATGAACGTCGAGTGCCGGTACACGAACAAGAGCAGCGCGCCCGTGTAGAGCGCAACCATCAGCGCCGCAAACCAGCCGAACACCAGCGCCGGAAGTCGGTCGTTACGCGGCGGCGCCGCAGATTCACCCGGCTGTAGGCTCGTCGCAGTCGGCATAAATCGTTCAATCGCGGCGAACCGCCGCGGGACAGGCTCAGTAAGCCCGAAGCACCACGACCGAAAGCAGCGCGGATGGCGCTTCGGTGGCGAGCGCTTCTCGGCTCTCGAGGTCAATACCGCGTACCGCGAATCGCGCACACCCTGGAATTTCGCGCACTGGCACGCGGCGTTGCCGGACGCTGAGCGAACGGGCTTGCACCATGTTCGAGACCGGGCTGAGGTCGAACGCGCACCATGAGCAGCGACGCCTCTCCCTCGCCCGATCCCGAGACCGCCGCGCCCGGGCCGCAAGGACGGCGCGCGCTGGACGTCGTCGTCTGCGCCGACACCCCTGGCAATGGCCTGCTGCGTCGCGTGCGCCGGCTCTTGCGCCAGTGCACGGGAGAAGCACGGCTCATCGTCGTCGACGGCGGGGGCATCGACGAGCCGCTTTGGTCGCGCCTGCAAGGGCTCGCGCGCGACGTCGCAGCGCTCTTGCTGCTGCGGCAGCAGGGAGCCGGTGGGCCGAGCTCCATCGAGCTCGCGATGGCGCACAGCGCGGGTCGGGACGTGGTGCTCCTCGGCGCCGACGTGCACGTGTTCGCGGGTTTTCTCGGCGGTCTCGAGCAGGTCACGAGCGAAGACGAGCGAGCCGGTTTGGTCTCACCCCTCTCGAACCGCGAGCAGCACGCGCTGGAGCCCAAATGGAAGAGCGCGCTGACGCCGCCCCAGGGCATCTCGGCCAAACGCTGGGCCAAGCTCATCCAGCGGGTCGCGCTCAGGAGCCGTCCCGCGCTGGTCGTGCCCGACCCGGCTTGCGTGCTGCTGCGTCGCGAGCTCTTGGATGTCATCGGGCCACCCACGAGCACGGATGGCACCGCGTTCGCGCACTACGCGGACGAAGCGCGCAAACACGGCTTTTCCGTGCGCCTCGCCGACGACGTCTACGTGCAGCACGAATCCGAGCCAGCGCATGGCGCGGACGACCCGAATCACCCGCTCGGCCCGGTGCTCTCCTGGCACGCGCGGCGCGGCACCGCGAAAAACAGCACGAGCCCGCTGCTCTTGCTCGCTAGCTCGCCATTTTCTGCAGCAGGGCCCGAAGCGCCCCCGGAGCTGTGCTCACTGCTCGAGCGCCTGGACCTGCCGCGCGCCGTGCTCGCGTATCCCGCGGTGGGCGGCATCGAGGTAGCCGAAATCCTCGACGGCGCGTGGCAAGCGCCGCTCGTCTACAAGCTCCCGCTCCAGCAGCCCCTCGCGTCGTTCGTCGAGGACATCCGCGAAGCCGAAGCGGCGCTTCGCGAGCTGCTCGAGCTATTTCAAATCGGCTTCGTGCACGTCGTGGATCTGGAACCGTGGTCGCGAGTACTCACGACCGTTCTTGGGCACGATAGCCTGCCGTATTTGGTGAGCGTAACGGACGACGGCAGCGCGCCCGCAGCGGACGGCGCTGGCGGCCCGGCGGAGCAGTCGCTGCTGACGAGCGCACGCGCCGTGCTCTGCACATCGGACGCCCTCGGAAGCGAGCTCTGCCGCGCCTATTCGCTCAAGGAGAAGCGCGTACGCTCCGAGACGGCAGCAGCCGGCGCAGGCGGCGTCTCGGCCGACGACGTGAAACTCGGAGCCTGGAGGGCCAGCTACGACGCTTGTCGCACGCGGGCAGCGAAGCGAGCGCGCTGGCTCAGCAGTGAGCAGCTCCGGCGCTTGCGCGAGCTGCATCGCGATTCGCGCCCGCTCAGCACGCCGCCCGCGAAGCTCATTTCTCAGGCCGCGCCGCTCGTGGAGCGCTGGGTCGAGCGCATCGGGCGGCGCGCGCCCGGCGTGCTGCGTTCGGCCTGGAATCGCTTACCCTACGGGTCCAAGCAGCAGCGAAAGCCACGCTGAGAGCTGGTCTCGAAGCGGGCCGCCGTCGGCGGGGTCGGGTTCGTCGCAGCGTCGCTCCCGGAGTGGCAGCGCAAGGTCGGGAAGTCCGAGTCATAGTCGAGGTAACCGCCGCCCCGCTGCAGGCAATTGCCGGAGCCGTCACAGCCGTCTTCCCACTCGCGCACGTTGCCGCTCATGTCGTAGAGACCGTCGTAGCCGCCCTGACAGAGCGCTGCGCTGACCACGGGAATGCCCCGTGCAACCATGTAGTCGAGCCCATTGCAGTAGCCGCGCTGGTAAGTGTTTCCATAAGGAAACTGGCGCTGCCCAGCGCGCGAGCAGGCGTTGTGCCACTGGCTGCGTGTGGGGTTGGCAAAATCGGCGAGCGCCACGTCGCCCCCCGCGATCGAGCCGCACAAGCGCTTACCCGCCCACCGGCAGTAAGCCGTCGCATCGCACCAGTCGACGCAGGTGACCGGGTACGTCGCCTCGTTCACGGGCTCGAAATGCGTGCTCAGGCATTTGCTACTCGTAGCCGGCGCGTAAGAGGCGTTGCCGGCACAGGCCGCGGGGACGACGAGCCCCGTCTTCGGCGCGTCGAGAAACGCCTTGTACTGCGCGTTGGTGACCTCGCTGCGATCGATGCAGTAGAAGCCGCCGCCCGATTTCGGAATTTCAAGCAGCCCCGGACCCGGTAGCCCGACGGGACAGGTCGCGGAACCGCCTGTGCCGCCGCTGCCGCCTTTACCGCCGCTGCCGCCCTTGCCCGCGGTCCCACCCCCGCCGAAAGAGCCGGCTTCGCCGCTGGCGCCAGCACTACCAGCATCGCCGCCGAACGCCGCGTCCGCGCCGTCCAGCTCGTACCCTTCGAACGAGACGAGACAGCTCGCGGTCGCGTAGAGCGGACAGAGCAGTGCGAGGCGCCCGAACCAGGTGCGGTTCAGGCGAACGCTAGCGGCGCGCAAGTCCGGCAAACGCCTCACGGCTCAGTGGTGTTTCTTGTGGCCCTTGCCCGGCTTGGCGGGGCGATCCGCGAACTCTTTGGCTTTCTGGATGGAAGCCATCGCGCGCTTCAGGTTCGCGATGGCTTTCACGCGGTGCCCGCCGAACTCCCGCTTGGGATCCGGATTCTGCGCCGCCTCGAGCAGCGCGATCGCCTTGGTCACGTTGTCCGCAGCCTGATCGAGACGCGGATCCGCTGCATAGGCGATCCCCGCATAAAACGATCCGGCGAGCAGGCTCCCTGCCGCCAAGAACCCCGCACCGCGCTTCATCCACGACTTGCCAAAAGACATGTTGCCTCCCATGACCGAGCCTCTTCAGCTTAAGACATACGCTCGCGCCGAAGCCACTCTTCCTTCACGGAAACGATCACTTCGATAGTGGCGCGCTCTTGTCCGGAAACACGGACAGATGTGCGCACGGCGCGCTCGCATGAACGCAGTCGACGAGGCGCAGGCACTCGTGAATAATCGGCGGCGAAGGGAGCTTCGCGCGGCTTTGGACGTACGTCGACGGTCGGACCACACGCGAGAGCTCCGGAATGGGCAAATCATGCGCGCAGCTTTGATGGCGTTGCTGCTTGGAATCACGTGCCTCGGGCTGTCGTCCTCCGTACGCGCGGAGTCGGGAGACGCGGCGGCTGCCGAGGTCCTGTTCCGCGAGGGTCGCAAAGCGGCGGACAGCGGCGACCACGCCACCGCCTGCAACAAGTTCCGCGAGAGCAACCGCCTCGATCCGGCGGTAGGCACCCGCTTCAACATCGCCGACTGTGAAGAGAAGCAGGGTCACCTCGCCACCGCCTGGACGCTCTTCAAGGAAGTCGGTGAACGCTTGCCGGCCACCGACGACCGGCGCGCGATCGCGCGGCAACGCGCCGAACGGCTCGAGCCGCGCATCCCGCGTTTGAGTCTGCGACTGTCGGCGAGCGCGCCCGCGTCGTCCCGTGTCTTCCGCGACAACGTCGAGCTCGGCAGTGCCAGCCTCGGCGTCGCGCTACCGCTCGATCCGGGTGAGCACGAGGTCGTCGTGCGCGCCCCGGGTCGCGAGGAGCGGCGCTACGCCGTCGAGCTCACGGAAGCTCAAACGCAAGCGCTCGAGGTCGAGCCCGGCGCAGCGTCAGCGCGCGGCGAGCGACCCAAGCGCGCCGCGCCCATCGCAGAGCGCACGGCGAGCAATGGCTCGCGTACGGCGGGCTACATCGTCGGGGGAGCCGGCTTGGTCGGCCTCGGCGTGGGCGCGGTTGCCGGCCTGATCGTGCTCGACCGCAAGAGCACCGTCGATGACAACTGCAGCTCCGACAAGCAGTGCAATCAGGCCGGCTACGACGCGGCCGAATCCGGACGCACGTGGGGCACGATCACCACGATCGGGCTCGCCGCGGGCGCGTTCGGCGTGGGCGTCGGTACGTACCTCGTGCTCAGCAGCTCGCGCGAAGAGAAGCCCGCCGCGACGCTCGCCGCGCGCACGCACGCTTCGGGCGCAGAAGCGGTGCTCACCACGTTCTGGTGACGCGGCGGCACATGCTACTCCGGCACTGGGCTGGGGAGAATCTCTACGTCCTGTATCGGCGGAACGTGGAATGCGTAGACGTGTCCCTTGCTTCCACCATGCGGCGCACCGACCACGACCGCGCTTTCCTTCACCGCTGCTGCCCAACCGGCTGAGTAGTTTCTGGACGAGACCAAGGATCGCCGTGGGGTCCACAGGAGCCGCGGCCCAGGCTGCAGAGACTCGCGCCGATACATGATCGCGCCGCCTTCGTAATCGCTGTGACGGTGGGTAACGACCGCAATATTTCCGTCGATCGCAACGGCCAAACCAAACGACGTTTTCTTTGCCTCTCCGTTCGGAAGTGGCGGAGGTCGCGGAAGTAGTTCGAACGTGTCGAGCACTTCCCAATTGCCGTTCACACGCTCGTAGAGGAACGCACGCCCTGTCTGAGCGAACGCTCCTGGAGCACCACAAACCAAGCGATCCCCCGATAGAGCGACCTGGCCCATTTGAAAACCTTCGAGGTTGGGGATGACGGGAAATGGCAACATCAAAGGCGAAGGTCCGGGATCTCGCCAGTTGCCGCGCTCGTACACGTACACGGCGCCCGTGTCTTCTAGGACGTTGTCTTCGCCGATGACCGTGTCGGTTCCAGGCGCTCCCACGGCTAGTGTATCGCCGTCGAGCGCAACCGTGGCACCGAACCAATCGCCGCTCTTCGGTCTCGGAGCCCGGAGAGTTGCGATGTGGTTCCATTGCTCGCCGCTGGCATCGAGCTCGTATACGTAGACTGCCCCAGCGCTGAGGATGCTCTTTGTCGGATCAGGATCGATGATCGAAGCGTCTCTGGCGGCTATCACCGCAAACCGACCTTCGAGCGCGAGGTCCAGTCCGAAGCGATCCGCCACACCGCGCTCGCAATCGCCGCTGAGAGCGCACACCATTTGCACGGGCTCGTATGCTCCGAGCGCTTCGCCGGCGCAGTCTGCGCCGGCGTCGGCCGTGCACGTACCCTTGCGTTTGTAGAAGTACGCGCGCCCCGGCGGGGACTGTGCCCCGTCGAATCGCCCGAACGCGCTGACGACCGCCCAGTCGCCCTCCAGAGCTGTTTTCAACCCAAAGCCGAGAGCTCTCGCGTCCGGCTTCGGCGGATCCTGTGGAACCTCAGTGGGTGGCTCGATCTTTTGCTCGTCTTGCCACGTTCCGTTGGGCTGGCGCCGTAAGATGTACGCGCCGTCGTGCGTTGCGCCAACAATCAGGCGGTCGCCGTCGAAGGCCACGCTCGCACCGAAGTAGGATCGCGGGTCAGCAGGCGGCGGCGGTGATGGCGGCGACGACCACGGTAACAGCGTGAGCGGCCCCGCTGGCAACAAAAGGACCGTGACCTTCGCGTCTGCATAGTGCCCCCCGCGATCGCGAACGCGATAACCAAAGACGTCTTTGAAGGCGTCGCGGTTCCACGCACCATATTCCGATCCGTACGAAAACAGCCCGGTTTCAGCATCGATGCCGGCGCGATCGCTCGGCTGCGCCAAGTAGTACGTCACCTGCTCGCCTTCCGGATCCGACGCGCTCAGCGGCAGCGTGTTGCCCGTCGTGCCTTCGACGACGTTTTTGAGCACCGCGTCCGGGGCGAGCGGCGCTCGATTGGTACGCAAGTGCCTGTTTTCGAAGTCTGCACCGATCAGGTCGGAACAGGCGCCCACGCTCGCGGCGCAGGCCAGGGCGACGAACAAGTTGCAGCGCGAAAGCATGGCGTTACTCAACCCAAGGCGTAAAATTTATTTCGACGACTCGATGTTGTGCTTCTTCATCAGGCGCCACAGCGCATAACGGCTGGACAGGCCGAGCGCACGCCAGACGCGCTCCTGCCGGCCTTGATGCTGCGCGAGCGCGTCACGGATTTGCTCGACCGTGATGGACGTCGGATCGACGCGGACCACCGGCTGGCTTTGCACCGGCGCAAACGCGCTGCTCGCGGGCTGGCTGTCCATGTCCGCGCTGTTCACGCCCAGGATGGCGTCGCGCAGCAGGCGATCGAGCTCGCGCACGTTGACCGTGTAGCGATACCTGAGCAGCTGACTCATGAGCTCGAGCGGCACGTGTTCCTTGCCGTTCGCCGCGTCGCGCTCGGCCAGCGCCTCGTTCAAGTTGCGGCGCGACTCGCTCCAAAGGGCCCTGGCGATGAGCGGGATGTCTTCGCGGCGGGCGTTCAAGTCAGTCAAATGCAAACGGATGCGAAAGCGCGCCAAAAAATCCTGCTTCAGGTGACTGAAGTCGCGGTTCGTCGCGGCGATCACGCGGATGTCGGCGCGGCGCGCGCCTGAATCCCCGAGGCGCTGGTACTCGCCGCTGTCGAGGACGCGCAAGAGGTGCGACTGCATCGACGCCGGGAGCTCGCCAATTTCGTCGAGGAACAAGCTCGACTGGTGCGCTTCACCGATCAACCCGGGTCGATCGGCCATGCCGCCGTTCGGATAATTTTTGGCGTTACCAAAGAGCTCGGCGTCGACCAATCCTTCCGGAAACGTGGCGGCGTTGCGACTGACGAGCGGGCGCGACCCGCGATCACTCAGCGCGTGAATCGATCGCGCGACCAGCTCCTTGCCGGTGCCGCTGGCGCCGGTGATGAGCACGTGGCCGAAGTCCCGCGCCGCGGCGGCTGTCTGGCGTCGCGCCGCCCACGCGGCCGCCGACTCGCCGATGAACCCTCCCAGGTCGGGTTCCCCGAATCCGAACTCGGGGTACTCCGGCAACGCTTCTTCCCATGCTGGACGTTTGCAGCAAAGGAATAGCAGTTGTTTGCCGAGCTGCACCAAGTCCCCGGGCTCGATGTGCCCGCTCTGCATGGGACGACCGTTCACCCAGAGCTCGGTCTGGCCAACGTTGTTCACTTCGATGCTCTGCCCACCACTGGCGCGAAGCAGCATCTGAACGCGCGAGATCCGCACGTTTTCGCTGAAGCCCGTCGTGGATGACCCACCGGGTCGAAGTCGCATGAACTCGAGCCGCGCATGGGGGTCGCTCGCCTGCGGTTCACCCCGGCCGAAGACACGCCACGGCCCGGGTTCTCCGAGCGGGAGCAAGCAGACCTCGCCCAACCGGCGTGGCTCGTCACTGGACCAGGCCACGACTAGTGTCAGTGCCAGCGGTGGCGGCATAAGCCCGCGCTCTTTCGCGGTACTAAACTCGGGAAGTGTCGATTCGCTCATGCTCCCAGTTTTTAGTTCTACTGCGACAAGGTTGAAAATTCTGGCTAAAAACGCCCGATCTCGAGCTGCCTTCCCGGAGGGGGATCACTTGCGCCCCGGGCGACGCACGCAGCGCGTCAGCGAATCTGCGAGCAGGGCCGCGCGTTTCGCCCCGCGGACGCTATACACTGCCAGTCTCACATTGGGGGACACCGTATGCTAACTTATCTTGGCCCCGGGCGGGGTGCGGCGAGAAGCAAATGAGTTGGTCCACGAGCCTGCCAGCCCCCCTCACCCTCGCCGAAAGCTCGGACGAGCGCTTGCTGGCGGCCAAGCAACTGCTGCGGAAGACGCTGGCCGCAAAGTGGCAGCTGGTGCGCGTGCTCGGTGTTGGCGCCACGTCCAGTGTCTTTGAAGCAGTTCACAACAATGGTCACCGCGTGGCCATCAAGGTCCTGCACCGAGAGCTCGCTTACAACGCTCGAGTTCGGCAGCGTTTCTTGCGTGAAGGCTACCTCGCGAACCGCGTCGGACATCCCGGCGTGGTCGCTGTCATCGACGATGGCACCACCAAAGACGGCACGGTGTTTCTCGTGCTCGAGCTGCTCGCCGGAGAGAGTCTCTCGACGCACGTGGTGCAGAAGGGCGGTCGGCTCGACCCGCGCGAAGTGCTGCACATCGCGCACGACGTGCTGGACGTGCTGGACGCCGCGCATCGCAAGGGCATCATTCACCGCGACATCAAGCCCGCGAACGTATTTCTCACGGACTCGGGCGTCTGCAAGGTGCTCGACTTCGGCCTCGCGCGCCTGTGTGACGTCGCGACCGACCTGTTTCAAAGCGGTAGCGGCGGCCTGCTCGGCACCCCGGCGTACATGGCGCCCGAGCAAGCACGGGGCGCGCCGGGGGCAGCCAACGCGCAGACGGACCTCTGGTGCCTCGGCGCCACCATGTTTCGACTGCTCGCCGGACGCACGGTGCATGAGGCGACCACGGTCAACCAGTTGATCATCGCCACGGCCACGGAAGCCGCGCTGCCGCTGTGCACGGTGGCGCCCTGGGTGCCACGACAGGTCGCCGCCGTCATCGATCTCGCGCTGAAGCTCAATCCCGCGGATCGCTGGGCCAGCGCAGCCGAAATGAAAGCCGCGGTCGCCGAAGCGCTCAACGACCCAGCCACGCCCTACGAGGCGTCCGTGTCGGTGCCCGTCACGCGAGCTCGGCTACCGGAAGTCCCCGGCGGACAGAGCACGCTACCCGAGTCGGCGCAGTCGCTCAGCTCGCAGCGCTCGTCGTCGACGTCGTTCAATGTGAGCGGCTCACGCGCTGAACGAACGCGTCCGCGGGCTTCGATCGTCGCATTCGCGGCAGCCATCCTGCTCGGCGCACCGGCGGCGCTTCTGGGTCGCGACGCGCTCGCCCTGTTCACACAAAAGGCTCCGCTCGCGCACTGGCCCCCCTCGCCCATGCTGCGCGCGGCTCCCAGCGACGCGATCCTTCGCGGTGCCATCCCGAGCCAGACCACGACCACGGCCGTGTTGGCCGCAGATTCCCTGATGGCAGAGGACGACCGCGCATTCCGCGTTCAACCGACGGAAACTCACGGAGCGCGCAGCGCTCAGCGGACGCGCTACCCGGCCACGCGCCCGCGTGCGTTCCGCCCTCGTGGCGGAGCAGCAGCAAAGCCCGCGCAGAACGGCGAGCGCGCCGTGACCGACCTGCCCGATTCCGTGCTCGACAGCCGGGAATGATTCGTGCGCCGCGCTTCGCCTGTCGTCTTCATCGCTAGCTTGCTGGGTGCGCTCCCCGCGCTTGCGGCAGAAGAAGAATCGGCGGCGCTGTTTCAGCGCGGACGCGCGGCTATGAAAAGCGGAGACTGCGAGACCGCGGTTCCGCTCCTCGGCGAAAGCCACAGCCTGGACCCGGCGGTCGGCACCGCGTTGAACCTCGCGATCTGTGAGGAAAAGCTCGGCATGTTGAGCCGTGCGCTGGATCACTTCGCGTTCGTGATCGCGCGGGCGCCCGAAGACGATGCGCGCCGGCGCTTCGCGGAACGTCGCGCGAGCGACCTCGAGCGACGCGTGGCGTGGCTCACTGTGACCGTACCGAATGGAACGCGCGCCGCGCCGGAGGTCGTGCTCGA
>DATDJP010000002.1:0-36338 GCA_036520475.1 Polyangiaceae bacterium
AGCGCGGCGAGCATGGTTCGGCGCAGTTGGAGCAGCAGTGGCGGACGATTGAAATTCGCGCCGAGCGAGGTGCGGGGACGGCGGCGCGCGACGATCAGAAAATCCAGCGCGAGCTGCTAGACATCCAGTCGGTCATGATCGAGCGCCATGTGCCTTCTTCGGCTCTGCCGTGCTCGAAGTTGCGCCTTTCGGGCACGTTCACGGGCACGTTCACTGGCACGTTTCGGAAAGGAATTCAGGGACAGACCCTAGTGTCGTGTTCTCTGAAGTACGTCTCAGCGTGACGCGCTGGAAGCGCCTGAACACGCTCCGTCGTGCTGCGCGCGCGTGAGCGATCGCGTGATTGGCGACTCGGCAGTTTCACGCAAAGACGCCAGGCGGCGGCGCGACCAGACGCGGTATTTTTCGCTGCACACAGCCCCGGAATACATGCTTTGCCCAGTGCGCCGGAGTGCACAATCCACGGTTTTATCGGAAATATGCATACACCGGAGACACAGACTCCATAATCTGACGCGGCTTCGCGGTTGACAGCCGCGGTTGTTCCGCAGTACACGAGCCGCCACACAATCATGCAGACAGCCGATCTCGACCAACAGATTCGTGACCGCATCGAAATGTTCGTTCAGGACCTGACGGCGCTCGTACGCCAGTCGGCCGTGCGAGCGGTTACCTCTGCGTTGGGCGAGAGCACCGTCACACGCCGCGGCCCCGGTCGCCCGCGTAGCAATGGCCTCGCCTCGCTCGGTGGCGGGCGCCGTTCCGGTCGTCCTGCTGGACGCCGCAAAGGCGAAAAGCGCGCTCCCGAGCAGCTCGCCGCGCTGGTCGACAAACTGTTCTCGTTGATCAAGGGGAAACCCGGTCAGCGCATCGAAGAGATTGCGACGACGCTGGGCATCTCCACCAAAGAGCTGACGCTTCCCGCAAAGAAGCTGATCGCCGAAAAGCGCGTGTCCACCAAAGGACAAAAGCGCGCAACTCGTTACTTCGCGCGCTGACTCCACACACGCCGCAAGCGAGCGCGCGTCGGCGTCGGGATTCGCACGCCGATCTTCGGCGCGGCGGCTGAAGCTCGCGCTTGCACCTGCCCGAAAGGCGGCGAACACTGGGGCAGCTTCCGATGCCGAACAACGCCTCAGCGGATCTGGTGATTGTGGGGGCCGGATCGGCCGGCAGCGTGATCGCCGCGCGCGCCTCGGAAGACGGCAAGCGCAGCGTGATCTTGCTGGAAGCCGGCCCAGATTACGCTGATGCCGCGCGGCTGCCACCCGACTTGCTGGACGGGACGCGCAACTCCGTGCTCTCGCACGATTGGGGTTTCACTCACAGCCCCACTGCCAGGCAGATTCCGTTCGAATACCCGCGAGGCAAAGTCGTGGGCGGTTCATCGGCGGTCAATACCTGCATCGCGCTGCGCGGCCTACCGCGCGACTACGACGAATGGGCCGAGCGCGGCTTACCGGAGTGGAGTTTCGAGCACTGCTTGCCGGCGTTCAAACGACTCGAGCGCGATCTCGATATCGACGACGAGTGGCACGGACGTGATGGGCCCATCCCAATCCGCCGGCATCCCAAAGGCGAGCTGGTCCCGTGGCAGGCGGCCTTCCTCGAAGCGGCTGGCGAGCTCGGGTTCGCGCCCTGTGCGGATCACAACAACCCCACTTTGACCGGTGTCGGCGCGCACCCCATGAACAAGTTGCGAGGCATCCGCATGAGTGCAGCGCGCTGCTACTTGACGCCGGAGGTTCGCGCGCGCGACAACCTGCGAATCGTCGCGAACGTGCTGGTCCGCCGCGTCCTGTTCGAGAATCGACGTGTGGTCGGCGTCGAGGTCAGCGTGGCTGGCAAAGTGACCCGGTTCGACACGTCGCGCGTGCTCCTGTGCGCTGGCGCGATCGCGTCACCCGGTATTCTGCTCCGTTCTGGGATCGGCGCCGAGCGCACGTTGAACCGCTTGAACGTCGAGATGGTCAGCGAAGTACCGGCGGTCGCGGCGCGGCTACTCGATCATCCGGGCTCCGCGATGCTGCTCGCGCCCAAACCCGGTGTGTGCAAGCTCAATCACCCCCTCGTGCAAAGCGTGCTCCGCTACACGTCGCAGGACAGCAGCTACCCGGACGATATGCAGCTGCAGCCGGGTTCTCTGCTCCCGCTGACGCGCATCGAGCTGCCGGTCGTGACCTTGATGTGTTGTGTCGGCAAGCCGCGCGGAGTCGGTCAACTCGTGTACGAGAGCGCCGATCCGGAGAGCAAGCCGCGCATCGTCTCGGACTTCGCGCGCGATCCGGAGGATATGGCACGAGCTGCCGAAGCGATGGAGCTTGCCGCGCTCCTGGCAGCCACCAAACCGATGAAGGAGCTCGCGACGTTCCTGTGGCCTGCGTTTCCGATTTTTTCGAAGCGCACGCACGTCCTCGACTGGCTCCCCAAAGCGTCAGGCTCCGGTTACCACCCCTGTGGAACGGTACCGATGGGACCGGAAGGTGACCCGGAGTGCGCGGTGGATTCGCGCGGTCGGGTCCGCGGAGTTCAGGGCCTGCACGTCGCAGACGCGAGCATCATGCCGACGATTCCAACCTACAACATCAACTTACCCACGCTCATGATCGGTGAGCGTTTCGGCGAGTGGATTCAGACGGACCAGCTCTGAGGGCGCGCACAGAATGCTTGGAAAGCCCCCGTAGTCGTAGTCGTGGACGTGATCGTAAACGCTGACGCTGACGCTGACGGCTGTTCGAGTCCTGCGCGAGCTCTAACGACTCAACGCGCGGCGCGGGCGGTCTGCTCCGCTGCCTTCGCTTGCTCCAGCGCGAGTCGCTGCTGCGCCGGGTCGCGCAGCCGTTTGGCGGCCTGGCGATAGCGTCTTCCGAGCTCCACGAAGAACGCCGGAGCGGACTCACGCGGCGGCGCCAAGCTCAGCAGATACGCGGCATCGTATGCCGCCACGCCGGAAATGCCGCCGGCAGCGCTCGTGAGCTCGTCGAGGCCGGTCACGTCGGGCGGGTCCTCCGCGAAGGCGCCGCGCAGCATCATCTCACGGGCGTCGCGCGGGCCGTTTTCGAGCGCACGCGCGATCGCGGCCGCGAGCCGGCGCTCGTCACTCGCGCGCTCCGCCGGCAGCCGCGACAGCTCGCCTGCGCGCCGGAAGTCCTGCGCGCGCCAGTAGCGTTGTCCGAGCTCCAGCAGGGCGCGAGCGTAGGTATCGCGCACCGGCTCGGCCAACGTGGAGGCATCGAGCTCGGATCGCACGGACCGCGGAATTCCACGCTCGCACAGCGCTGCCAAAAATTGAGGATTGCGGGCGTCCGCGTGCGCGAGCAGGAGCGGCGCGTAAAAGCTGGGCAGCTTCGCCGCCAGACGTTGCTCCACCGTTGTTGGCTGAGCGCCGGGCAGCGGCGGCAATAGCAATCGCTGCAAGGCGTCGATGCGCCGGCCGGCGTACAGCGTCGAAAGCAGTGCCTGCGCCTCGTCGAGCCGCGCGTCGCGCAAGACGCCCTCGATCGCAAACTCGCGCAGACCGGCCAGCGCCGCGTCGCGCCCCCGCGTCTTGCGCGGCTCGAGCGCCTGGTCCAGCGCCGTGTAGTACGTGCTCGTGAGCTCGTCGTCGCGCTTCAGCTCGTCCGGCAGGCGCACGGCGCGCGCGACTTCCACGAAGCGCATGTCGGCCAGACCCGCGGCGATGGCCGCGACGCCGCGACCGTAGCCGGAGAGCCCTGCGCCGAAGCTCGAGAGTCGTTCGATCGCCTGAGCTTCCGTGCGTATCCATGGCACCAAGCGCTCCGAGAAGAACGCTCTGAAACGCTGTTTATCGTGAGGAGGCTCGAAGTGCGGCGCTTGTCGCACGAGGCGCGACAGGCGTGCGCCGGTGAGCAGGCCCAGCAATGCGTCTTCCACGTCCTTGCGCGGACGGGGCTTGGCGCCTTCCAGCGCGGGCTCGATGATCGCGTCCGCGCACTCTCGTGGAGCCGATTCGGCGCGTAGCGCGCGCAGCACACCGGGTGGCCACACGGGGCACTCCTCGAGATCCGCGAGCTGTCGCGCTCGCTCCGTGACGTCCGCCGCTTCGAGCGCGACGGCGAGCGCCTCGCGAGCCTGCGCCGGGTCTTCGCAAGCTGGCGGGCGCTCGGGCTGTCGCGATGGAGCGGAAAACGTCGCGCAGTGTTCAGCCGGGGCCGGTACAGCGGATAGAGTCGGCGGCAAACGGATCGCTGCCGCAGAGGGGGTTGCCGGCGCAGAGGGGGGTGCCTTCTCGACCGAGCTCGGGTCCGCGGGCGAGCGCGCCTCCCGCTCCGCGCCGCCCGCAGCGCAGCCGGCGCCGCCGCACAGGGTCAGGAGCGCCAACAGTCCGCTGCGCACTCCGCTGCTCCGGCTCGAAAACGCCATCATCACGTTCGCATCATATCGGCGCACCGGGCAGCCAAGCAAAAGCCTTCCGACGAGGTCGCCCCACAGTGGCAAACTATTGTGCCACTCGGGTGCGAATTGCCCCGTCCATGGCCGCCCAAAGCGCGTCTCATCCCGGCTCACGGGCGCGGAGTGCGCGGCACGCTCGATGCTTATGGTGAGGCATGCAGCTCGAAAACAGCCTTCAACACCTGATGTTCTGGCAACGCGAAAAAGACGCTCGGCGCCATGCCCGAGAAAAAGCTTCAGCGCTGGCCTCCTTGCTGCGCGCTTACAGCGGCAGTCGCATCAAGAAAGTGGGACCCCGGCCCGAGAAGCGCGTGGTCTTGTACGAAATGGAGAATTGCCCGCATTCGCGGCGCGTACGCGAAGCCCTGTCCGTGCTCGACCTGGACGTGGACGTCAGACCCTGTCCGCGAGGTGAGAGCCATCACCGGCACGAGCTGAGCAGCATCGGCGGCCGGGAACAAATTCCGATGCTCGTGGATCCGAACAGCATGGAGGTCCTCTACGAGGCCGACACGATCATCGACTATCTGTTCCGTACGTACGGCACTGGTAAGCCCACCTGGGCGCTGAGGCTGCCCATATTGTCGAACCTCTCGAGCCGGCTGGCGAGCCGCGTACGAAAAAACGCGGGCACGGAGTTCCGCGCGGCACGCCGTCGCCCCGAATTGCCGCTCGAGCTCTGGAGCTATGAGGCTTGCCCGGAAGCACGCCTGGTGCGCGAAGTCCTGAGCGAGCACGCCCTGCCCTACACTCTCCACAACGCGGCGCACGGCAGTCTGAAACGCGCAGCGCTCGTCAGTGACGCGGGTTCGGACCATATGCCGCATCTTTACGATCCGGACCGCAAAGTTCGGACCACGGGCGCCGGCAACATCGTCGCCTACCTACGGGACACGTATGGTCCCGAGCCCCAGGCAGCCTCCACCGAGCAACGAGAACCGAGCTGGGCCGCCGCCTGACGGCGGAAGGCTTCTGCGCCAGCGCTTGACGCCCAGCGTAGGTTCTCGCAATCCGTAGCGGGCTTCGGCAAGAGCGCTAGAAGCCCTTCGAACCAAAGCGTGATGAGCTCGGCGCCGACCCTGACCCGTCTTTCCACGCCCGAGCTCGTCCAGGAGGCCGTCGTCGAGCTGTGCGCCCGCAAAGCGCGCGTGAGCAGCCTCGAAGACGGCCAGGCGCTCCGCGCCGAGCTTTCGGCGCTCCGCGGACTCTGGAGACGCAACTCCGAGCTGTTTTTGCCCGACACGCTGCGTATGCTCAAGCAGCTCGCCGAAGACACCCGTCCCCATCCGGAAGACGATCCGTTGGTCGTCCTGAAGCGCGATTTCGGTTACGAGCGATTTCGCCCCGGCCAGCGCGAAATCATCGCCGCCGTCCTGGCAGGGCGCGACTGTGTCGGGGTGATGCCGACCGGGGCCGGCAAGTCCCTCACCTACCAGATCCCCGCGCTCCTCACCGGTGGCGTCACGCTCGTCATCTCGCCGCTGATCGCGCTCATGAAGGATCAGGTGGATGCGCTGGTCGAACGCGGCCTGCGCGCGACGTACTTGAACTCGAGCCTGGAGGCCGACGAGCGCCGAGCGCGCGTCACACGCCTCGAAGCTGGCGAGTACGAGATCGTCTATGCGGCTCCTGAAGGGATCGAGGCTTCCGTCGGCGCCAGCCTCACGCGGCTCGATCTACGGCTGATCGCGGTGGATGAGGCGCACTGCATCAGCCAGTGGGGGCACGATTTTCGTCCGGCATACCGTAACCTGCAAAAGCTCCGGCGGCGCTTTGGCAAGGTGCCGGTGCTGGCGCTCACGGCGACGGCGACCGAGCGCGTCACGCGCGACATCATCGATCAGTTGGGCATGCAGCGGCCGGCGTTGTTCCGCGGTTCCTTCTACCGGCCCAACTTGAACCTGTATGCTTACCCGAAAGGCGAAGCGCTCGGCCGCACTGCACGCGACGCGCTCACGCAGCTGGTGCGCGCACGCAGCGACGAAAGTGGCATCATTTACTGCTTGTCGCGCAAGACGGCCGAAGAAACCGCGGCGTACCTCCGCGAACGCGGCATCGACGCCGCCGCGTACCACGCGGGGCTCGACGCCCGCGTCCGCAACGAGGTTCAGGATCGCTTTCGCGCAAACGCCTTGCAGGTCGTGGTGGCGACGATTGCGTTCGGAATGGGCATCGACAAGCCGAACATCCGCTACGTCATCCACCGTGACATGCCGCGCTCGCTCGAAGGCTATTATCAGGAGATCGGCCGCGCCGGCCGCGACGGGTTGCCGAGCGACTGTGTCCTTTTCTATTCCTGGTCCGAAGTCAAAGCGTACGACCGCTTCGCGGAAGAGGCCGCGGAGGACGTGGCGATTCGGCTGCGCGCCCAAGCCCGGGAGATGTATCGCTTCGCGGAAGCAACCGCGTGCCGGCACGAGCTCTTGGTCCGCTATTTCGGCGAAGAAATGAGCGCGTGCGGTGCCTCGTGCGGCAACTGCTCCAGCACGGACCCCTTGGCACACGCCAAGCACACCGCTGCTCCGGCGCGCAAGCGGCGCTCGGCCGACGCTCACGCTTCGCTCCCGGACGCCGATTCAGCGCTGTATACAGCGCTGAAAGAGCTGCGCCGAAATTTGGCGACCGCGAGCAGCGTGCCCGCGTACGTGGTGTTCAGCGACGCCACCTTGCTCGAAATGGCTGCGCGCCGTCCCACGACGGAAGAAGCGCTGCTGAGCGTCTCCGGCGTCGGCCCCACGAAGCTCGAGCGTTACGGCGCCGCCTTCCTCGATATCCTGCGCGCGGGTAACGGTCCTGCCGCGTAGCCGCCGGGCGTCGTTTCGAGTTTCGAGTAAGCTCGGCGCATGCGAACGCTGCGCTACGTACTCTGCGACGTCTTCACCGAGCAACCGCTCACGGGCAACTCGCTGGCGGTGTTCACGAATCCGAACAAGCTCAGCACGGCCACCATGCAGGCCCTCGCCCGAGAGATGAACCTGTCGGAGAGCAGCTTCGTGTTTCCCCCGGAGTCGGGAGGACACGCGCGCATCCGGATCTTCACGCCCCGCGTCGAGCTGCCCTTTGCCGGCCATCCCACGCTCGGCACCGCCTTCGTGATCGGCACCGGCGTGCAGCTCGACGTCCTGCAGCTCGAGACCGGGGCAGGCACCGTCCCGGTGCGCCTCGAGCGCGACGGCGCCCGGGTCGCGTTCGGCTGGATGACCCAACCCTTGCCCAAAGTCGTTCCGTACGAGGCGACCACGGAGCTGCTCTCCGCGCTCGGAGTCGCTGGCTCTGAGCTGCCGGTCGTGGCCTACGACAACGGGGCGCGCCACGTGTTCGTGATGCTCGCCTCACGTGAGGCGGTTGCGAGCTTGAAGCCGGACATGAACCGGCTTTCCGCGCTCCCTTCCTCGGGGGTGAACGTGTTCACAGGCGCTGGCTCCGAATACAAGACGCGCATGTTCCACCCCGGCGCGGGCGTCGCAGAGGATCCCGCGACGGGCTCCGCCGCCGGTCCGTTGGCGGCGCATCTGGCGCAGCACGGCAGCATCCCCTTTGGCGAGACCATCCGTATCGAGCAGGGCACGGAGCTCGAGCGTCCGAGCGTGCTGTACGCGCGCGCCCACGGCACACAGGCGGCGCTCACGCAGGTGGAGGTCGGCGGCAGCGCCGTGATTGTCGCGCGCGGCGAGTTCCGCTTGCCCATGTAGCGCGGCGGGTTTCGTCGGCGACACGAACGCCGACATCCCGACGAAATTGTCGGGCGCGAACGCCGCAATCAGTGCCACCTCCACGCCCGCGAAGCGGCTGTTTGCGTCGTGGATGTTTCGCGAAAGAAACATCCTAGTACACGCTCGCCTCACCGCTTCGTGTCCATCGAGGGCGCTCGGTTTCTGTTCTGTGTCCGGAGTGCGATGTGTTTTCTATCGAGTTTCGTTTCCGCCGTTTTTCGTAGCGTTTTCCTACATTTATGCAAACTTTTCCTTTGACCACATCGTCAGCGATCGTTATCCCTGAGCAGCGTGACGACAGTTTTCAAAGAAGGCCCGCAGCGCAAGACTCTGATCGTCGTTGGCAACGGCATGGTCGGCCATCGCTTCTGCGAGCGGCTGCTCGAGTACGATGTCCAGCGCGAGTATCGCGTCGTCGTGTTCGGTGAAGAGCCGCGCCCGGCCTACGATCGCGTCCACCTCACGAGCTACCTCGGCGGCACGTCCCTGGCGGAGCTCACGCTCGCGGACGCGAGCTGGTACCGGGAGCAGGGGATCGAGCTCAAGACCGGGGTCCGCGTCACGAAGGTAGACCCAGAAGCGCGCTCGGTCGTCACCAGCGCGGGCGAGACCCTGAGCTACGCGGAGCTGGTGCTCGCGACCGGTTCGCGGCCCTTCGTGCCGCCGCTCGAGGGCATCCAAAAGCGCGGCGTGTTCGTGTACCGCACGATCGAGGATCTGGACGAGATCGCCGACTTCGCGCGCGGGGCGCGGCGGGCGGCGGTGCTCGGCGGCGGCCTCCTGGGCCTGGAAGCGGCCAAAGCCGTCCACGATTTGGGCCTCGAGACCCACGTCGTGGAGTTTGCGCCGCGCCTGATGCCGAGGCAGCTGGACGGCCGCGGCGGCGCACTGCTCAGAAGCCGCGTCGAAGCGCTGGGCGTGCGGGTGATGCCGAGCATGAACGCCACGCGCCTCCTGGGCGGCGACGCCGTCGAAGGCATCGAGTTCGTCGATGGCGAAACCCTGGACGTGGACATGCTGGTCGTGTCTGCTGGCATCGTTCCGCGTGACGAGCTAGCGCGAGACGCCGGGATCGCGGTCGGGCCGCGCGGCGGGATCGAAGTCGACGATCAGCTGCGCACGAGCCACGCGCACATCTATGCCATCGGCGAAGTCGCGCTGCACGGCGGGAACGTCTACGGCCTCGTCGGACCTGGATACTCGATGGCGGACGTCGTCGCCAAGAACCTCACCGGCTACGACGAACGCTTCGCCGGCGCCGATCTGTCCACGAAGCTGAAGTTGCTCGGCGTCGAGGTGGCGAGCTTCGGAGAGGCGTTCGCGGACACCCTCACCGGTCGCTCCATCGTGCTCGAGGACCTCGTCCAGGGCGTCTACAAGAAGCTCGTCCTGAGTGAGGACGGCAAGCGCCTGATCGGGGGCATGCTCGTCGGGGATGCCGCGCGTTACATGGAATACCTCGGCTTCGCGCGCGGCGACGCGCCACTGCCCGACTCATCCGAAGAGCTCTTGATCGGCGCCAGGCCCGGCGCAGGCAGCGGTCCGGTGACGCTGTCCGATAGCGCGCAGGTCTGCTCCTGCAACAACGTCACCAAGCGCCAGCTCGTCTGCGCGATTCGCGAGCGCGACGCCAAGGACGCCGCTGCGCTGAAGTCGTGCACCAAGGCCGGGACGGGCTGCGGCGGCTGTCTGCCGCTCGTGACCGACATCCTCAACGCCGAGCTCGCAGCCATGGGGCAAGCCGTGCGGCCGCGACTGTGTGAGCACTTCGCGTTCAGCCGACAGGAGCTGTTCGAGATCATCAAGGTCTACAAGTTCCAACACTTCGACGACGTGATCGCCAGCCACGGTACCGGCCTCGGTTGCGAGATCTGCAAGCCCGCCGTCGCGTCGATCTTCGCGAGCCTCTGGAACATCCCGATCCTCGAGCACGAGTCGCTGCAAGACACGAACGACCGCTTCCTGGCGAACATGCAGCGCGGCGGCCTGTACTCGGTGGTGCCGCGCATTCCGGGCGGCGAGATCACACCCGAGAAGCTGATCGTCATCGGTCAGGTCGCGCAAAGGTATGGCCTTTATACGAAGATCACCGGCGGGCAGCGCATCGACCTGTTCGGCGCGCGCCTCGAGCAGCTGCCGGACATCTGGGAGGAGCTCGTGCGGGCCGGCTTCGAGAGCGGTCACGCCTACGGCAAGGCCGTGCGGACGGTGAAGAGCTGCGTGGGCACCACCTGGTGCCGCTTCGGCGTGCAGGACGCCGTCGGTTTCGCGATCCGCCTCGAGCATCGCTACAAGGGCATTCGCGCACCACACAAACTGAAGTCGGCCGTGAGCGGCTGCATCCGTGAGTGTGCCGAAGCGCAGAGCAAAGACTTCGCCGTCATCGCGACCGAGAAGGGTTGGAACCTGTACGTCTGCGGCAACGGCGGAGCCAAGCCGCGGCACGCCGACCTGCTCGCGGCGGACTTGGACGATGACACGGTGATTCGCTACATCGATCGCTTCCTGATGTACTACATCGGCACGGCCGATCGTCTGACGCGCACGTCTGTGTGGCTCGACAAGCTGGACGGCGGCATCGACTACCTGCGCGACGTCATCGTCAACGATCGCCTGCAGATCGCAGACGAGCTCGAACGTCAGATGCAGCGCCTCGTCGATACGTACCGCTGTGAGTGGGCCGAGGTCGTGGGCAATCCCGAGCGGCGCGCGCGCTTCCGGCACTTCGTCGATGACGCGGCAGCGGCAGACTCGAGCATCGAGTGGATGACGGAGCGCGGCCAGCGCCGGCCCCGCGACTGGGTACGTCAAGCGGGCGGCACGAACGGCGTCGAAAAGCCGGTCAACGGCAACGACGAAGCCGCCGACAGCGCCCGCATCGTGCGCCTGCCGGTGCTGAAAACGGAGTGGGTGCGCGTCGCCAGCGTCCGCGAGGTCCCCGCGGACGGCGGCGTGACGATTCGCTACGGCAAAGCGCAGATCGCCTTGTTTCACTTCGCATCCAAAGGCGAGTGGTACGCGAGCCAAAACATGTGCCCGCACAAGAAAGACATGGTGCTGGCGCGCGGCATCCTCGGCGATCAGAACGGCACGCCGAAGGTCGCCTGTCCGCTCCACAAGAAGACCTTTTCGCTCGAAGACGGCGCGTGTCTGTCCGGCGAAGAGTATCGCATCACGACGTTCCCGGTGAAGGTGCTGGGAGACGCTGTCTATCTCGAGCTACCCAGCGCCGACGTCGTGGAACGCACGCTCGAGCCGTGCGAGCCGCGCTGGCAGGAGGCTTGCGACGCGAGCGCCGCGCTCCGCTCGGCATGACTCTCACAGAGCTACCGACTCCCACCACTCAGCCAGCGAACCTCAAGAGGAGCCAGGATTCTTCGCATGTCCGACTCGAACAAGGCCCAACGCATCGATCTGTTCAGCCTGAGCACGCCGCACATGCGCGCGTTCCACATGGCGTGGCTCGCATTCTTCCTGTGCTTCTGCGGCTGGTTCGCGGTGGCCCCACTGATGGCGATCATCCGCCAGGACCTGTCGCTCAGCAAAGAACAGATCGGCAACACCATCATCGCTTCGGTGATCGGCACGGTGTTCGCACGGCTCCTGATCGGCTGGCTCTGCGATCGCGTCGGCCCGCGCCGGCTGTTCACGGCGCTCTTGATCACGGGCTCAATCCCCGTCATGGCCGTCGGTCTGGCGGACAGCTACGAGACCTTCCTGCTGGCGCGCCTCGTGATCGGCATGGTCGGCGGCTCCTTCGTGATCGCGCAGTATCACACCTCGGCCATGTTCGCGCCGAACGTCGTGGGCACGGCCAACGCCACGACCGCCGGCTGGGGCAACCTCGGTGGAGGCATCACGCAGCTGATCATGCCCGCAGCAGTCGGCGGCCTGCTCGCCCTCGGCGTGAGCCAGTCGCTGAGCTGGCGGCTCTCGATGCTGGTGCCGGGCCTCGCCATGATCGCCGCGGGCTTTGCGTACTATCGATTCACGCGCGACACGCCGGATGGTGACTACAAGGACCTGCGAGCCAGCGGCGCGCTCGGCGCTCCGGCGTCGGCAAAGGGATCCTGGGGCCCAGTGCTGCGAGATCCACGGGTTTGGGTGCTGTTCCTCGCCTACGGCGCGTGCTTCGGCGTCGAGCTCACCACCTACAACGTGACCGCGCTCTACTTCACGGATCGTTTCGGTCTGAGCCTGCAGGTTGCGGGCCTGGTCGCCGCCCTCCACGGCTCGCTCAACCTGTTCGCGCGCGCACTCGGCGGCATCCTGGGCGATCGCGCCGGCGTACGTCACGGCCTGCATGGCCGCGTCGTCGTGCTCGGCGCCGTGCTGCTCGCCGAGGGCGCCGCATTGCTGCTCTTCTCGCAGATGAGCGCGGTCGGTCTCGCGATCGTCGCGCTGCTGGTCTTCAGCCTGTTCGTACAAATGGCCTGCGGCGCCACCTACTCCGTCGTGCCGTTCGTGAACAAAAAGGCCGTGGGCACGGTGTTCGGCATCGTGGGCGCAGGCGGCAACGCCGGCGCCGTCGCCGCAGGCTTTCTATTCCGCTCGCCGACGCTGAGCACGCAGGCTGCGCTGTTCTGGCTCGGCGTCGCGGTCCTCGTCAGCGCCGGTCTGGCGTTCACGATTCGTTTCTCCGAGCGTGAGCAGAGCGAAGCCGTGGGCGGAACCCGCGAGCTCGAGGCTCTGCCCGCCGAATGACGCTTTCCACCATGCAAGCCGTTGAACAGAACATCTTCGAAATGGCTCCCGGGGAGCCGGTGCGCTTGCGCCTCGTCGATCAGTACCTGCTCGACCAGCAACGGCTGACCGCGGTGGAACGCTACGCCCAACGGCACGATGCCGGCGAGCTGCCGGACGCGAGCGCGTACCGGGACTTGATCCCCCTGGTCGCGCCGAAAGCGGGACAGCAGTACGCGTTCCACGTCGATCTGGACGAGTGCACGGGTTGCAAGGCCTGCGTGGCCGCGTGTCACAGCTTGAACGGGCTCGACGAGGACGAGATCTGGCGTTCGGTGGGCCTGCTGCATGGCGGAACCGCCGAGCAGCCCGTCCAGCAGACGGTGACCACGGCCTGCCATCACTGCGTGTCACCGGCCTGCCTGGCCGGCTGTCCCGTCCAGGCGTACGAAAAGGATCCGCTCACGGGCATCGTGCGTCACCTCGACGACCAGTGCATCGGCTGCCAGTACTGCGTCTTCACGTGCCCCTACGAGGTGCCGCGCTTCAACGCCAAGAAGGGCATCGTCCGCAAGTGCGACATGTGCGCCGACCGGCTCGCGCAGGCAGAAGCGCCCGCATGCGCCCAGGCGTGCCCAAACGGCGCGATTGGCATTCGCGTCGTCGAGAAGAAGCAGCTCGTCGAGGATGCCCAGGCCGATCAGTTCCTGCCCGCGGCGCCCTCGCCCGGCATCACCGTGCCCGCCACGACGTACAAAACGGCGCGGCCATTTCCCCGCAACCTGCTACCCGCCGACTTCTACGCGCTCCGCGTGAACCACGAGCACTTGCCGCTGGTGTTCATGCTCGTGCTGACGCAGCTCAGCGTAGGCGCGTTTCTCGCACACCTCGTGCTGCATCGGCTCTTTCACCACGGCGCTCAGGCGGCGCCCTATCACGCGCTCCTGGCGCTGCTCACGGGGCTCAGCGCGCTCGGCGCGAGTATCTTGCACCTGGGCAGACCCCTGTACGCATTCCGCGCGGTGCTCGGCATCAGGACTTCGTGGTTGAGCCGGGAAATCCTCGCCTTCGGTGCGTTCGCCGGCTGCGCCGTCCTCTACGCCGCGGCCACCTGGCATGCGCAGATCACGGCCGCGCTGGAGCTGCCGCCGCTCGAGGCCACTTTAGCTCGTCAATTGCAGCTCGCGCTCGGCGCGCTGGTCGCGGGCACGGGGCTGCTCGGCATCCTGTGTTCCGTGATGGTGTACAAGGTCACGCGCCGGCAGTTCTGGAACGGCGGCAGCACGAGCTTCAAATTCTTCATGTGCGCAGCCGTGCTCGGCAGTGCCACTGCGTTGATGAGCACCGCGTTCAGCCTGATCGGCACGCCGGAGGCCTCGGCGGTCGCGCTGGCTCGCGGGGCGGCAGGGGCGGTGCTCGCGCTCACTGCTTGCAAGTTGCTCGGTGAAGCGAGCTTGTTCTTCAATCTGTACAACACGCAGCACAATGACTTGAAGCGCTCCGCCTTGCTCATGAAGGGGGATTTGAAGCCCACCACGCTGGCGCGTTTTTACACCGCGTTCGCGGGCGGCGTCGGTGTACCGCTGCTCTTGATTTTGCTACCCGCCGAACACTTTCGAGGCCAGCTGCCGCTCACGCTCGCCGGGGTGTCGCTCACGCTGCTCTTGGTCGGCGAGCTATTCGAACGCCGGCTCTTCTTCAGCGCGATGAGCGCGCCGCGGATGCCGGGAGCGCTACGCTGATGAAGAACACGCGCCCGGGACTCGCACTGCTGCGGGACAACGCAGCGCGCCTGCTCAAGCAAAACGACGGTCCTCTGACCCACGAGCTCGCCCGCGAAAAGGGCGGTTACGGCCTCGGCCAAGTCCCGCTCCGGCTCAAACCCGACGCTACCACGACGCTGGTGTGCGGTTTCTGCTCGACCGGCTGCGGGCTGGACGTCCACTTGAAGGAGGGCAAGGCGATCAATCTGACGCCTGCGCGCGACTACTCGGTCAACCTGGGCATGGCGTGCCCCAAGGGGTGGGAAGCGCTGACTCCCCTGGCGGCGCCCGACCGCGCTTCGACGCCGATGCTCCGCGAACGCCGCGGCGGGCGCCTGACGGCCGTGGATTGGGACACGGCGCTGTCGACGTTCACGCAGCGTTTCAAGGCCATTCAAGCCGCGCACGGTCCGGAGTCGGTCGCATTCATCGGCACCGGGCAGATCGTCAACGAAGAGCTGGCGATGCTCGGCGCGCTCGCGAAACTCGGCATGGGCATGGTGCACGGCGACGGCAACACGCGCCAGTGCATGGCCACGGCCGTGGTCGCGTACAAGCAGTCGTTCGGCTTCGACGCTCCGCCCTACACGTACAACGACTTCGAGGAGTCGGACGTGCTGGTGCTGGTCGGCTCGAACCTCTGCATCGCCCATCCCATCATGTGGGAGCGCATCTGCAACAACCCGCATTCGCCGCAGATCATCGTCGTCGATCCGCGCCGCACCGAGACGGCCATGGCCGCCAGCTTGCATCTGGCGATCCGGCCGAAGTCCGACCTGGTGCTGTTTTACGGGCTGGCGGCGCTCTTGATCGAACGCGGCTTCATCGATCGCGACTTCATTGCGCGAAGCACCACCGGCTTCGACGAATTTGCCGAGCACGTGCGACCGTTCACCCCCGAGTACGTGCAAGCGCACACGGGCATCGCAGAGGACACGCTCGCACGAGTCGCGCAAGCGATTCACGAGGGCAAGCGCGTGTCGTTCTGGTGGACCATGGGCGTCAACCAGAGCCACGAAGGCGTGCGCGTCGCGCAGGCGCTCATCAACCTCGCGCTGATCACGGGCAACATCGGGCGCCCGGGCACCGGCGCCAACTCGATCACCGGCCAGTGCAACGCGATGGGCTCACGCCTGTTCAGCAACACCGCGAGTCTGTTCGGCGGGCGCGACTTCAAGAATCCCGACCACCGGGCGCACGTCGCCGACGTACTGGGCATCGACGCGGCACGCATCCCCGATCGCGATAGCCTGGCCTACGACCAGATCCTCGAAGGCGTGCTCGCCGGCAAGATCAAGGGACTGTGGATCGTCGCCACCAACACCGCGCACTCCTGGATCAACCAGGCCGATGCGCGGGAAATCCTGAGCCGGTTGGATTTTCTGGTCGTCCAGGACATGTATCACTCGACGGACACGGCCGGCTTCGCCGATCTGCTCTTGCCCGCGGCGGGTTGGGGTGAAAAGGAAGGCACGTTCATCAACTCGGAGCGCCGCATCGGTCTGGTCAAGAAAGTGGCCAAGGCGCCCGGCGTCGCGCTCGCTGATTTCTACATCTTCAAGCTGATCGCCGAGGCCTGGGGCTGCGCCGATCTGTTCCGCGCCTGGAGCTCGCCCGAAGCGACGTTCCAGATCATGAAAGAGCTCAGCCGCGGGCAGCCTTGCGACATTACGGGCATCGAAGGCTACGCGATGCTCGATGGCGTGCGCGGTATCCAGTGGCCGCTACCAGAAGGAAGCGTCGTGACCGAGCGCAGCGAGCGGCGCCTGTTCGAAGACGGCCGCTTCTACCATGCGGACGGCAAGGCCAAGTTACTGTTCGAAGCGCCGCGCGATTTGCCGGAGCCCGTTTCGGACGACTACCCGTTCACGCTTCTGACCGGTCGCGGCAGCTCGAGCCAGTGGCACACCCAGACGCGCACGGAGAAGTCCGCCGTGCTCCGCATGCTCTACCCGAACGAGCCGTACGTGGAGCTCAATCCTTCCGACGCAGAACGACTGTCGATCAGTCCGAACGATTGGGTCACCGTCGAATCGCGGCGCGGACGAATGAAAGCGCGCGCCTTCGTCACGCACGTGGTGCAGCCGTATCAGCTATTCGTACCGATGCACTACGCGCGCACGAACCAGCTCACCTTCGCCTCGTTCGACCCGTACTCCAGACAACCGAGCTACAAAGCCTGCGCCGTCCGCCTACGTCGCGTCGAACCCGGCGACCTCGACTGAACCGCTCGGCCCAATAGGGGCGCTCAGATTTACCGCCACGGCGCCAAGTTTCGGCCACGGTCGCCAGATTTTTGGGTGGCGTTCACTGACACGCCACAGCCCTCAGTGAGACGTCACGCAGCCACACACTGAAAGCGCGGAATGTCGCTGACCGCCACACAAGGCCGTGACGCGCGTTCTGAACCCCAAAAAATCTGCGGCGAACCTGGCGACTTCTTGGCGCCGTGGCGGCAAAAATCAACCGCCACGGCGCCAGGTTGGGCCACGGTCGCCGGGAGATTGGGTGGGCGTTCACTGACACGCCCCAGCCCTCACTGAGACGCGCGGAATGTCGCTGACCACCACACAAGGCCGTGACGCGCGTTCTGAACCCCAAAAAATCTGCGGCGAACCTGGCGACTTCTTGGCGCCGTGGCGGCAAAAAAATACTGCCGAGTGCGAGCGCGACGTTCTCGGCCGAGTACCGTTTACTCGGCCGACACGACTTCCAGGGTGGGCGCGGCTTCGGCGTCCGGTGTGTCCGGGGCGCACAGGCGGTAGCCCCAGCCGCGCAGTGTCTCGAGCGGCAACGCTTCGCCGAGCTTGGCGCGCAGGCGGCGGACGTGAATGTCGACCGTGCGTCGGCCGCCAATGTAACCCTTGCCCCAGACGCGCGACAGCAGGTGCTCGCGCGACAGCGCCCGACCGCGGTGTTCGCACAAGTACGCGAGCAGCGCGAACTCCTTGGGTGTGAGCAGCACCGCGCGGCCGTCGACCGTGACCTCGTGCGCAGCCTTGTCCACGACGATCTGACCGAGCTTGTGACGTTCGTCGGTTTCGAATTCGCTGCGGCGCCATTCGAGCGCACGGATGCGCGCGTAGAGCTCGACCGGCGAGTAGGGAAACACGACGAAGTCGTCGAAGCCGCTCGAGGGCTCGATGCGCGCCACGTGCGGGCTGCTCACGGCGAGCAAGGTGCCGACGCTTTCGAAAATGGGTATCTTGCGCAGCGCCGTGAGCGCAACGCGGGCCAGATCCGGCCGATCGACCGCCTCGAAGAGGATCGCCCTGGGCCGAATGCCGAGCTCCTCGTCGAGGTCGTCGATGAGATCGGCCGGGTTGCCGCGCAGGTCGGTGGTCCGGACCTCCGCGCCCAGCTGGCGCAGAACGTTGGCAGCGCCGTCGTCGCGCCGCATCCAGGAGCGGTCGGCAATGACGGCAATGAACGAACGACCGAGTGAACGCGCTGGGCCGCGCGAAGGCCGGGTCTGTAGCGCTGGCATCGTCATGAGACACTGTGTGCCTGGCTATGTTTCGCCAGAGTTAACGGTGTCGATCGCTCAGCGCATTTCTGACGCGCGCGTCAGAAGGTGATTTGTTTCGATGTTGCAGCTCGCGTCGACGGCGACGCGGCAAGCGCGCCTCAGGCAGGACTGCCACGCCGTTCGCGCTCGGCTTTGCGAAGCTGCTTTTGCTGGTACATCGCGGCGTCGGCGCGGGCGAGCAGCTCTTCGAGCGCGAGCGGATCCTCCGGATCGTAGATGCTGAAGCCCACACTCATGGCCACCGTGTAGCGACGCCCCGCAGCGTCGTTCTTGCGGCGCAAATTCCCTTCGATTCGCTCCAGCATGCGCCCGCTCACCGCGTGATCGGTCTCGGCCACGAGCACCACGAACTCGTCCCCACCAAAGCGTGCAATCACGTCCGTGTCGCGAAAGCTCTGACGCAGGATGTCCGCGGCCGCGACGATGGCTGCGTCCCCCGCTTCGTGTCCGAGTGTGTCGTTGATTTGTTTCAAACCGTCGAGGTCGGCAAAGAACAAGAGGGCCGGCCGGCGCTGGCGGCGCAGGATCTTGACCTGACGGCGGGCATGCTCCAGAAAGCCGCGCCGGTTGCACAGTCCGGTGAGCTCATCGGTGAGCGACAGCGCCTCGATGGCTGCCATGTGCCGCTCGCGCTCCACCGCGCGGCCGAGCTGCACGCCCACGTTCTCCATGATCTTCAGGAGCCGGTCGTGGGGGTGCCCGGGCTGATCGGAAAAGAACTCGAGCACGGCCACGACCTCGGCGCCAATCAGCACCGGGAACGCGACGGCTGCGCGCACCCCTGTCGCGAGGGCCGCATCCCTACGACTATCGCCGGACGCCTGGCTCATGTCCTCGAGCCACTCCGCGCGCGCGGTCTGGAGGACTCTGCCGGGCAGGCCCTCTCCTGCGGCCAAAGGCGTGCGGGCCGTGATCTCGCACAGCCCGCGGCGCGCCGCGGGGTCGTCCTGATGCCAGATGTTCGACGGCGCCAGAGCGCGCGCGCCGGCGTCGTACATGTAGACGTGACCGACCGGCCACGCCATGTGCTGACAGACGAGCTCCAGACACTGCTTGAGCGCTTCGTTCCCGCACTTCGCGGAGTTCGCGCTCAGGGTGATCTTCTGCAGGAGCTCCACGAACCCCGTCTGCTCGCGCAGTGAAAGCTCCGCTTCCTTGGCGACCGTTACATCGCGTACCACGCAGATGCCGCCGAGCTGCTTGCCCTGCCCGTCGAGCAAAGGATTGGCATTCACGCTGTACCAGCGGCCCGTCGGCCACTCGGGGGTGCGCGCGAACACTTCCATCTGCTCGACGCGCTCACCGTTCAGGGCGCGCGTGAGCGGCGCTTCACCGGCCCCGAGGCGCGTGGATTTGTCCGAAAGATACAGGCCGTGCTCGGTTGCCGAATCGGCGTCGTCGATCTCGCAGTCACCACCCAGAATGCGCGCGCCGGACGGATTGAACAGGATCGGCTTCCCCTCACCGTCCGCCACGATCAGCCCCTCGCTCATGTTGGCGAGTATTGACGCCAGGATGCGCGTCTTCTCTGCGAGCGCCTCCTGGGTCACTTTGAGGTCGGTCACGTTGTAGGCGGTGACCATGCCGTGCGTGACGTGTCCGGAGGCGTCGCGCAGCGGCAGGGTGTGCACTGCGTACCAGTTGTGCTTCCGGCGCATTTCCATGCTTCCGGCGCTGCCACGGAGCGTTGCGCGATAGAGCGCCTCGGGGCCGCTGCGTTCGTCCGTCTCGACCACGTCGAGCATGCTCTTGCCAAGCAGCTCCTCGGACGTGAAGCCCGCACTCTTGTAGAGCTCGTTTCCTTCCGCGAGACGGTACACGAGCTCATGGTCGAACAGCAGCACCCCGCCGGGCATGTTGGCGAGCGCTGCCTTGTACAGGCGCGCCTCGCTGCGCACATGCGCCACGGCATCGAACAGTGAGAGCTGCGCCTCGAGCGCTGCGAGCCACGTGCCGAGCCAGCGGACCTGCTCCGGCGCCAAGGGGCGTGGCTCATGATCGAACACGCATAGCGCCGCGCCTGAAGCGCGTGCGTCCGTCTGAGGCAAATCCACGATGCTGAAGGCGCCGGCGCCGAAACGTTCAGCCGCCGGGTCGCCCGCGGCGATCGCGACGAGCTCGTGCGCCGACTCCGCGGCCTGCGTCCGTGACTCGGGCAGGGTGACCCGGCTTCCAAGCGGAGCGTCGTGCAGGCCGTGGCTGCCGAGAATGACGTGCACCTCGCCATCCTGCCGGCACACCAGAGCTGCGGGGACGCGCAAGCTCTCGCAGAGCAGCTGGCACAACGCGTCGAGCGCAGGTTGGCCGGTCGGTACTTCGAGCGTTTCCGCACGTATCCGCTCTCGCGAACCCGTGCTCGAGGCTTCGCCGAGGCGTGCGGCGTCCGCTGCCGGGGATTTCCGCAGACCAATCGAAAATGGAGGTGGAGACGAGTACGTCACGGAGGCGAGCGGGTCGAAATGTGCCGAGGTCGAACCGCCGTGGTCCAAAACGGCCCCCAGTGGCACTTCCTTTAGAGCCGCCGTCGACTGCGAGGCCCTTTCGTCGAGTTGGCACGCGGTCGATGGAGGTGGCTATCCTACCTCGGGGCTCGCTGTGGCTCCGCGTGTGATACGCGCGGCGCGTCAGTGGGTCTGCGCTTCGGCTCCCAGAAACAGCTCGACGCGGTGACTGTCGGGCAGGCGCCGGAGCGCGAGCACCTCACGCGTGTCGCAGCTGGCAGAGAGGATCGGCGAGGACGTCGTCAGGATCCACTGCACGCGCGGCAAGGCGGCGTGCAGCACTGCAGCGAGCCCGGCCTGCACGGGCGGATCCTGGTGCAGGCACACTTCGTCAATCAACACGACCCCTTCGGCGTGACGCGGATCGGCGCCTGGATAGGCCGCCCACAACGTGCGCACGGCCAGCGCTCCGAACGCCACGAGATGGCGCGCGCGCGAGGGGAGCAGGTCGAACGGCACCGCCGAGCCGCCGTGCGCGCTGAACATCGGTTCGAAGGACGCGGGATCGAGCCCGACGTAAGAGAGCTGCGTGAGCGACAATAGAGTGCCCACCACGTCGCGCATCGCCTCCCCCAGCAGCCCGAGGCCCGTGCGGGGCGCGCTCGCGCTGGGCAAACGCGACGCGATCTCCGCGTAAGCCAGCGCCTGTTTGACGTCTCGCGCCAGATCGGCCCGCGTCGCATCGTCGAGGCCTGGCGAGGCGCGCAGCTCATGGCGCACCGCGCTGCGAGCCAGGCTCATTACCGTGACCGGTTGACGCGAAAACCACCGGCTGCTGGCGATGGCCAGGAACGCGAAGCCCCCCTTCTGTGCGACCTTGTCGTAGAAGGCTTGCTCACGACGGCGTACCGTCTCCGCATCATCGTGTCCAAAGGCCTGCGTGCTCGGGCTGGCCACGCGTAGCGGGTGCGGGCGCTCCGGGTCGTCGTCGCCGAGAAACCAGTCGCACGCGACGTGCTTCAACGCTTCGGGCGAGCCCGGCGGCCGGCTCTCCGCGAGCGTCTCGCGCCCGGCTACGCCCGCTGAGACGGCGTGTCCCGGGCGGGTCGCCGCGATCGCCTGCAGCAGAGTGGTCTTGCCGACCCCTCCGGCTCCGTACACCACGTTGATGAGCCGCGCCCTGCCCTGCTCGTCAGCAAAAGGAAACGCCACCTTTTCGAAGGGCCCGACCTGCAGGATTCGGACACCCAAGAGATGCATGCGGCGCTACTCTAACACCTGAAGGGAGCCGGTCTCGAGCTTCCGTCGACACAGCGCCCCCGCGCGACCGCCATGGAATTGAACGCCGAAGCTGAGATTGCCGCCCCTCCGGAACGCATTTGGCGAATCCTCACGGAGTTCGATCGCTACCCCGAGTGGAACCCGTTCATGTCGCGGGTCGAGGGCCAGCTCGGCGTCGGCAATACGCTCGTGGTCAACGCCGGCTCGACCGAGGGTAAGCGCTGGCGTTTCAAGCCGAAGGTCACAATCATCGACCCAGGCCGGGAGCTCCGCTGGCAAGGCCAGCTCTACTCTCGCGGGCTGTTCTACGGCGAGCAGTTTTTTCTTCTGAGAGCGCTCGATGCCGGCCGAACACGCCTGGTTCAGGGCGGGAATTTCGCCGGATTGTTGCTTAAGTACATGGGAAGCTTCTTGACGGACACTGCGCGCGGCTTCGTCGGCATGAACCAGGCGCTCAAGGCTCGGGCCGAAAAGGGATTTTGAACGTTTCGACGCGCGCCGCCAAAGTCTTTACGCGGGCGTGAGCACGTGCAATTTCGCCAAACTCCGCTAGCTTCCAGGCACCTTGTCTGCTGTTGCTCGTGCTCTGCCCATGTCTCGCATCGCCGTCATCTTCAATCCGAACTCGCGAAAGAACCGCAAGCGCCCGCAAGGGTGGGCCGAGCGGCTCCGTCACATCGTGGCGGATTTGGGCGAGGTGCACGAGACGCGCGAGCTGTCCCAGCTCAGGCCGGTGATCGAATCCGCTCTGGAGCGCGGTGTGGACTACATCGTTTCCGATGGGGGCGACGGCTCGTTGCACTGGGCGGCGAACGAGGCGCTCGATCTGTTGAGGCGTTTGGGCGCCCCACAGCGTTTGCCGAACCTGGTCCCGACCAACGGAGGCACGATCGACTTCGTTGCACGCAAGGTGGGCATTACCGGCAACGCCGAGAAGATCCTGCTGTCGCTGACGAAGAGCCTGAAAAGGCGGCACCCGCCGGAGCTGGTTCCGATCGACAGTCTGGAAGTGACAGGAGCGATCCCCGGGCCCGATGGCCGTGAAGAGCCCTTCCGGCGCATCGGCTTTGCGCTCGCCGCGGGCGGCATCGGCCAGCGCTTCTTCGACAAGTACTATCGTGAGCCCGAACCGGGAACTCGCGCCATTCTCAGCGTCGTCCTGCGCGCGGTCTCGTCGTACAGTCTGGCCCACATGGGGAACTGGGCTCCCGAGCACGCCGTGAGCTACGGCCGGGAAGTATTCGCTCCGACTCGAGCACGGGTGACCATCGACGGTTGGTCCGTACCTTGCGAGTCTCATGGTGCGATCCACGCCGGTTCGCTGGACGTATCACTCGCGGGTTTGTTCCGCGTGTTTCCGCTCGCGCGCACGCGCGGTCAGCTGCACTTTCAGGCCGGCGGCATCGTGCCCCGCGAGATTATCCGCGCGCTGCCGGACCTTTACCGGGGGCGCGCCATCAAGAGCGAACACCTCTTCGAGAAGGCGGGGAAAGAAATGCGGGTCGAAGCGCTGGGCGACGAACTGCTGAACCCCATCATCGACGGCGAGATCTTTCGCGGTCTGTCACACATGATCGTGCGCCGGGGTCCGGTGATCTGGGTCCCCCGCATCAGCGCCTGACGCCGCGCGCCGAGCACCAGGAAGACGCGACGGCGGCCGGCTCTCCACGCGGGGCACGGCGTTCCTGCGGCGAAATGCAGCTTCTGTTGGCGGAGACGGGCTCCGCCTGCTGCGGCGTACTACATTAGCCGTGGAGCTTGGTTGTGCCTCCTTTCACCCTCAGGTTGCTCGCGCTCGGGGTTCTGTTGGGCGGCTGCGCCAAACACAGCCCTCCGCCAGAGAAGCACCCTGCGCCGCGGCCAGTTCCAGCGGCGGCCCGTGCCGCGAAGCCCGCCGCGCCGCCCGCCGAGGTCGACGCGCCGCAGCCGAAGGCGCCTAACGGTGTGACCACGCCGCGAGGCTTCGTGCTGATGACGGTCGGCGGCGTCGCGCCGACCGCGCAAGGCAACGCGGTGCTGCTGGTCGATGCCGAAAAGAAGCTGGGCATTCCCATCTTCATCGGGCAGTCGGAGGCGCTCGCGATCCAGCTGCGGCTCGAGAAGCGACGCTATGACCGCCCGCTCACGCACGACTTGCTGGACTCGATGATGGGCAAGCTCGGCGGACGGGTCGAATGTGTGCGTGTCGACAAGGTTCAAGACAACATCTATTTCGGCACCGTGATCGTGGCGACCGGCCGCGAGCGCATCGAGCTCGACTCGCGCTCCTCGGACGCAGTGGCGCTCGCGGTGGGCAGTGACGCTCCCATCTTCGTGGCAGAGCAAGTCGTGAAACGAGCCGCCGTATCGCTCGAGCAGCTGGACAGTCACTCCAATTCGGCCGACGACGATCCCGAAGTGTTCGCCCCGGAACCGAAGCGCCCCGCGTTCAGTTTGTGAATCGCGCGTCAGACCTGGTCGAGGTCTCTCGGCTCCGTCTCCGGCGAACGGAGAACCTCCAGCGTTTCGGGGGCGAGCCGGCGTGGCGTCTGCCGATCATCCACACACACGAGCAAGGTGTAGCCGTCAGCCAGGAGCTCCTCGGGCTCGCTGCCATGACGGAGTAGACGATAGCCGAAGCGCACTTTCACGCGCGTTAGCTCGTCGAGCCGTGTCTCGACCACGACGCGATCGTCGAAGCGCACGGGGCGCCGGTAACGCGCGTGCGCTTCGATGACGGCGAAGTGCAGGCCTTGCCGGGACCACGCGGCGAAATCGATGCCTCGCCGGCGCAGGTACTCGACGCGACCGGCTTCGAACCAGGCCAGGTACCTGGAGTGGTGAACGATCCCCATGGCGTCGGTCTCGGCGAAGCGAGCACGCACCACGTAGCGGGTCGAGCAGTGTTCCGGTAGTAAAGACACGTCAAGCCTGCGCATAGATCTCGTGTCATCGGCTCGGAAGCAATCCCTCGTTGCCGCGCCGCTGCCGATCTCGGTAACCTTGGCGGAGCATGACCAAAGCCGAACGCTCGCGCAAACCACGCGAGCCACAGCACGTAGTGGTAGGCCTCGACTATTCGGACGACTCCGAGCGCGCGCTATACGCCGCGTTCGAGGCCATTCGCGGCAACCAGGCGACCTTGCACGTGCTCGCCGTCGCAGAAGGCGAAGGACCGCCGCTGCCTCCCGACCTCACCGAGGAGGCCAAGCGGCGTTTCCTCGAGGAGACGCACGCCACGCTGGATCGCTACGTCGCCGAACGCCTGGAAGCGTTGCCCAGCACCGAGACCGTCGACCGCGCCCGGATTCGCACCTCCGTCGACTTTGGCGATCCTGCCGAGCGACTCCTGGCGCTGGCCGATAGCGTGGACGCGGACCTGCTCGTGGTCGGCCCACGCGGCAAAACCGGGATGGATCGACTGCTCGTCGGCTCTGTCGCCGATCAGGTGCTCCGCCGCGCCCACTGCTCCGTGCTGATCGCCCGCCAGCGCGACGCCAGCGCCGGCCGCAGTGTGCACTAGCCGTGCTTTTTGAGCTCGAGGCGGGCGACGGTTTCTAGGTGAACTTCGTCGGGGCCGTCGGCCAAGCGCAAGGTGCGTGTGTGTGCCCAGGCGCGCGCGAGGAACGAGTCCTGTGAGACGCCGAGCGCGCCATGCACCTGGATGGCGCGATCGATCACCTTCAGCGCCGCGTTCGGCGCGACCACTTTGATCATGGCGATCGCGTCGCGCGCTTGCTTGTTCCCGAGCGTGTCCATGGCGTGCGCCGCGTGCAGCGTGAGCAGCCTCGCGCAATCGATCTCGATGCGGCTCTGCGCGATGCCTTCGCGCAGAGAGCCCTTGTCGGAAAGGCGCGTCCCGAACGCGACGCGTGACAGCGCGCGCTTGCAGAGCGCTTCGAGCGCGCGCTCGGCGAGCCCGATCGTGCGCATGCAATGGTGGATGCGCCCGGGACCCAGACGGCCTTGCGCGATCTCGAATCCGCGGCCCTCCCCGAGCAGCATGTTGGCAGCGGGCACCCGCACGTCCTTGAACTCGATCTCTGCGTGGCCATGCGGCGCGTCGTCGTAGCCGAACACCGTGAGCATGCGCTTGACCGTCACGCCCGGAGCGTCACGCGGCACGAGGATCATCGATTGCTGCTGGTGGGTGGCGGCTTCCGGGTTGCTGCGTCCCATCACGATGAAAATCTTGCAGCGTGGATCGCCGGCGCCGCTCGACCACCACTTGCGGCCGTTGATCACGTACTCGTCGCCGTCGCGCACGATCGCAGTGCGAATATTGGTGGCATCCGAGGAGGCGACGTCCGGCTCCGTCATGCAAAACGCCGAACGAATTTCTCCGTTCAAGAGCGGCTTCAGCCAGCTCCGTTGCTGCTCCTCGCTGCCGTAACGAACGAGCACTTCCATGTTGCCCGTGTCCGGCGCCGAGCAGTTGAAGACCTCCGGCGCGAACGGGCTGCGACCCATGATCTCGCAGAGCTGCCCGTACTCGAAGTTCGTCAGCCGCGCGCCGAGCTCGCTCTCCGGTAAGAACAGGTTCCACAGCCCTTCGGCTTTGGCCTCGGCCTTCAGCTCCTCGATCAGAGGAGACGGTTGCCATGGATCGTCGCGTCGTACGTCGCCGTGCCAGCGCTCTTCGTTCGGGTACACGCGCTCGTCCATGAAGCGCGTGAGGCGTTGCTTCAGATCGGCGGCGCGCTCGGACAGGGGGAGGAACATGAACGGGTGTTATCGCGCTCCGGCGCTGGCGCGAAGAGAAAATGAGCCCGTGGCGGCTGGAGCTAGCGCGTGTCCAGGCCCTTGGAGACCGAGCTTCACGAGTGCGGGACAGTGATGACGGGGATGGTGCAGAGGCGAACGACGCGTTCGGCGACGCTGCCCAGGACCAAGTGGCGGACGCCGGAGTGACCGTGCGTACCGAGCACGAGGAGCTGGTAGCCTTGCGTCGAGCATTCGAGGATCTTGGCGCTCGGCTCGCCCCCAATCAGGTGATGAGTCAGGCTCACACCCACCGGGATCTCGCAGGCATCGAGGAACTCCTGCATGTCGCGCTCGGCGTTCTCCGCGATGAGCTCGGCGAGAGAGATGCGGCCTTGGCCAGAAGGATGGGTCACCGTCGTGTTCGCGGGCACGTATTGTGGACGATCCCACACGTGAATGATTTCGAGCTTGGCGTTGAACTGCACGGCCACAGCGGCGGCGTATTCGACCGCGCGGGTGGAAGTCTCCGAGTAGTCCGCTGCCACCAGAATACGCCGGATGGTCATGACAGAGACAGTACCAGCAGTTTGCCCGGGAGCGCCAAGCACTGGCACGCTGCACTTCACGACGACCTGGGCGAATGTGCGAACATTTCTTTGTGATCTGTGCGGCGGGCGCGCTCGGTACCGGAGCGCGCTATGCGGTTCAAAGCTGGGCGGTGCGAGCGGCTCGGGGCGGGCTTTCCCTACGGCACGTTGCTGGTGAACTGGACCGGCTCGTTCAGCACGAGTCTGCTGATGCAGTTGGCGCTCGGCACGTCGCTCATCTCACCCACCCTGCGGCTCGCGCTGGCGACCGGATTTCTGGGCGGCTTCACGACCTATTCGGCGTTCAACCACGAGACGCTGAGCCTCGTCGAGCAAGGCCAGGCGGCGCGCGCCGCGCTCTATTGCTCGGTATCGTGCGCGGCCGCTGGCTGAGCGCGAGCGCAACGTGAGGGGCATAGCCCACGCGCGCAGGCGCGGATAAGTGTCGCCCTTTTGGCTACTTCGACGCCCGGACTCCCGCGCTAGCGCGCGCGCAGCTGGCGAAGCGTGATACCGTTCGAAGCACGTGGCCAAGCCCCCTGGCGAGCAAGATCGAACACTGGACTCTCCGACCGTGATCGGCCCGGCGCGCGTGTTGCCCAATAGCAGGCAAACGGCCCGTCCCTACGTTTTGCAGCAGATCGGGGGCCCCGGTGCACCGCGCGATCATCGATTGGACCTCGACGAGATGGTCGTGGGACGCTCGGTTCAGGTTCACGTCTCCATCGACAGCGGGCTCATCTCCCGCCGTCACATCGTGCTCAAACGCTCCGGCCCCGAATACGTGTGTGAGGATCTGAACAGCAGCAACGGCATGTTTCTCAATGGGGTGAAGGTTCACTCGGCCGTGCTGCGCGACGGAGATACGCTCCAGATCGGAGATGTGGTGTTCGTGTTCCGCGAGGGGCGGTGATGAGCATCTTCGTGCGCTTCTGGGGGACTCGCGGCTCGATCCCCACTCCCGGGCACAAGACTCGCACTTTCGGCGGCAATACCTCGTGCGTCGAGCTGCGCATCGACGACAGCCTGTTCATCTGCGACGGCGGCACCGGCCTGCGCGAGCTCGGAGTGGATCTCGCCGCGCGCAATCAGCAGGGCCTCGAAGTGCACATGTTCTTCAGTCACACGCACTGGGACCACATCCAGGGTTTTCCCTTCTTCTTACCGGCTTACGCGAAGCAAAATACGCTGATCGTGTACGACGTGGGCAAGGACGATGATCGCGTGCATCGCCTGCTCAAAGGCCAGATGCAGAGCGACTACTTCCCAGTGAATTTCTCCGAGCTCGGCTCGAAGATTGCGTCCTCGTTCTTGCAGTTCGAGCCCACCCTGATTGACGGCGTGCGCGTGACCGCGTTCGAGCAGGCGCATCCTGGCCGGAGCTTTGCGTACTCATTTCAGAAGAACGGCACGAAGATCGTATACGCGACTGATAACGAGCTCGATGCCACGCTGCTCAATCGCGACGAAAGCTTGCGCGACCGGCGTTTGCTCCGGCAGATCCCGGAGGCGTTCCTGAGTTTCGTCAAAGGCGCCGACCTCCTGATCGCCGACGGGCAGTACCTCGATGAAGAATACCCGGGCAAGGTCGGGTGGGGACACGCGCGCGCGAAGACGGTGGTGGACTTGGCGGTCCAGGCCAAGGTCAAGCAATGCGCGATTTTTCACCACGACCCGATGCACGCGGACGAGGTCGTGGAACACATGATCGAAGAGTGCCGCGAGCGAGCCGTCGCGTTCGGCTCGGATGTGCTCATCTTCGGCGCCCGCGAAGGCTTGACGCTAAAGCTTTGAGCCGTCCCGTGCGCGCTTCTTCGCGGGCGGAGCGTTGGCCGCGGGCTGCACGGCTACCCGTTGTTCGAGGCGCTCTTCGAGCTCCTCGATGCTGCGCGGCCAATCACTCTTGAGGAGCCGTGACAGGCTGCGATCCGCCAGCACCTTGCCTTCCGTCTGGCAGCGCGGACAATAGTTGATCTCGTTGTCCGCGTGCCGGATGCGCTGCACGGCCGTGCCACAGACTGGACACGGCTGCTTGTAGCGACCGTGCACGGCCATTCCCTCGCGAAACGCCGTCACCTGTTCGGGGAAGCCCTCGCCGACTTCGCTCCGCGTGCGCTCGGTCCAAAGCTCGAGGATCGCGCGCGTGGCTGCGTACACGCGCTCGAGCTCCGCCGGCGACAGCTGTTGCGAGCGCTTCACGGGAGATAGTCGGGCCGCGAACAGGATCTCGTCGGAGTACGCGTTGCCGATACCGCTGAGCAGCCGTGGGTCGGTGAGCGCGCGCTTGAGCGTGCGATTCTCGCGCGTGATCGCGGCCACGAACTCGTCGTACGACGCGGTCAGCGGCTCACTGCCCCCTCGGTCGAACTCCGCGAGCGCCGCGCGACCGGACACCAGATGCAGACTCGCTCGCTTCTTCGAGCTGGCCTCCGTGAACAGCAGCGAACCGCTCTGGAAATCGAACGCCAGCAAGCCGACCTTCTTCGGCACCGGAGCGCCGAGATCGCGGCGCCGCAGGCGGCCCGCGATCATCAGGTGCACGACCAGGAAGTGCTCGCCGGACAGCTCGAGCACGATGCGCTTGCCAATGCGGGAGACGCCCTCCAGCGTTCTACCGAACGCCTCCGAGAGCGGCGGGGTCGCAGAACGGAGCACGAACGGGCTCGCGAGCCGGATGCGCTCGAGGCGCTGCCCGCCGAACAGCGCCTGGATGCGCTCCACGTACACCGTAACGTCCGGTAGCTCGGGCATGGTTCAGGGTCCTATGGAGACCATAGGAGGTGATGTAAGCGCGCACGACTATGCCATTTGGCCGTCCATCGGTCGAAGCCAGAGGCAGGATTTTGCTGAAAGCTGCCGCGCACTGCGCCGTTCTATTGGCAGCAGCGCGCAAAAAGACGGTCACGAATGGGCGGCTCGCTGCCACCATGAGAACGGCGAGGAGAAGCGGCGAATGGGAGCGGAGTATGCGGCGCACACGGAACCATTGCCAGACGGGGAGCTCCGCGGTGGGCCCGCCCGGGACCCGGAAATCATCGACGCGATATCAGCGGGGGATCACCGGCGCGCGCTCGTGCTGTGCAGCGAACGACACGGCGTGAGGCTCGGTCGCCTGTGTCTGGCTCTGGTTGGCTCACAGGCAGAGGCGGACGACCTCGTGCAGGAGACGCTGCTGGACGCACACGCCGGCTTCGGGAGCTACCGCGCCGAAGGCACGCTGCGCGGTTGGCTGTGCGCGATCGCGCGACGAAAGTGCGCGCGGCACCTGGAGAAACGGGCACGGCACGCAGCGGAGCTGACGCAGCTGCCCGCAGACGCAGAAGCAGCTCTGCCGGTCGAGGTGCTCATGCAACGCGAGCAGGCTGCTTCTGCACGCGCTGCCCTGTCGTCCATCCGACCGAGCGAGCGCGAAGCGCTGCTATTGCGCTTCTTGAGCGAGCTCAGCTTCCGCGAGGTGGGACAGGCCTGCGGTATCGACGAAGCCGCCGCTCGCCAGCGCGTGTCGCGCGGGCTCCGGCGCATGCGAGAACTGTTGGCAAGGAGCGGCTCATGAACGAAGCAGAGCAGAGCGCGTGCGAGCGCGTCGACGAGCACATGGCGGACGTGCTCGACGGAAGCGCGCGCGACAGCTTGTACGAACACCTTTCGGGCTGTGATCGTTGCCGCGACGCGCGGCACACGGCCGAAAGCGCGAGTGAGCGCGTGCGTCACGCAGGCGCGGATTACAGCGCGACTCCCGAGCTCACGGAGCGGCTCCTCGCCGAGCTCGACCGGCGTGGGACCAGTGCGACCAGTGCGACCAACGGTGCCGCCGCGCCTGCCGCGAACGCCGTAGCGCCGGTCGAGCCGGCGGCCAGCGAGCAGCCAGCCCCGGCCCCTGTCGCGAACGCGGCGTCGAAACAGGACACGAAGGCGGCGCGTGCAGCGAGCGTCGTCGACAAGCTCCGCACACGCCGCAAGACGGTGGGGATCGCAGCAGGCGTCGTGGCGCTGGCGGGCGCGGCGCTGTGGCTCAGCGACGGCTCGCCCACGGAGCCGTTCAGCGCGAGCGGCGACGGCTGGCGCGGGACCGTGCAGGAAATCGTCAACGTGACCGGCAGCGCCGGGGCCCTGCAGGTGTGTGCCGCAGACGGACAGCGCTGCCGGAACGCCGCCTCGGGTGACAAGGTCGTGGGCGGCGCGCTCTTGCGCACGGATGCTCGCACACGCGCTCGCGTCCATTTCGAGGATGGCACGAGCGTCACGCTGGACCGCGAAACCGAGTTGATGCTGGACGAGCGCACGCCACGCCGTGCTTCGCTGCGGCAGGGCACGCTCCTGGCCGACGTCGCGCACGTGCAGGATCGGGCGGCATACTTCGCAGTGCCGCTCGGGCACGTGGAAGTGCTGGGAACCAAGTTTGCGCTCCGCAGCTCGGCCGTGTCCACCAGCGTGGACGTGAGCCGCGGCGCGGTGCGCCTCGTGGACAAGCGCGAGCGTTCCGTGACCGTACGAGCCGGCGAGGAGGGACGGCTCGAAGGCTCTTCGCCGCCCATCGTCAGCCCAGCGCTCGCGCTCGGAGAGGTCTTGACGTTCAGCGACGCCCAGCCCGAGACCGGCGACGAAGCCATGCTCGTGCGGGCACTCGGTGAGCTCAAGGCCAAGAAACCCGGACAGCAGCAGGAGCTGGCCGGCGCTGTCCGCTTGAGCACTCATCGCGTCAAGGTGCGTGTCGCCGGAGCGGTCGCACGCACCGAGGTGGACGAGGTTTTCACCAACCAGACCGGCGACGTGCTGGAAGGCATTTATCGGTTCCCCATGCCGCCGGACGCGCAGATCGAGCGCCTGGCGCTCGAGGTCGACGGGAAAATGGAGGAAGGCGCGTTCGTCGAGCGTGACCGCGCGGCGGCCATCTGGCGCGGCGCGATCGTCAACGCAGCGCCCAGCACGCGCAAGCTGGTGCGCGACGAGATCGTCTGGGTGCCAGGGCCGTGGAAGGATCCCGCGCTCCTCGAGTGGCAACGGGGCGGGCGCTTCGAGCTGCGCATCTTCCCGATCCCGAAGCATGGGTCCCGGCGTGTCGTGCTGACCTACACGCAAGTCTTGAAACCCACGGCCGGAGTGCGGCGTTACAGCTACCCGCTCGCCCACGATCCGAGCGGCTCGACACGCGTCGCCGATTTTTCGCTCGACGTGCAGGTCGTCGGGCACGACACGGCGTTCGGCGTTCGCTCGCACGGCTACGAGTTGTCTCGCGAAGCCGGGACCGCTGCGGCCGCGGAGCGGCTCGGCTTTTCGGCGCGCGACTTCGTGCCAGCGGGCGATTTGCACGTCGAATACGCGCTGCCGAATCGACAGTCGGAGGTCACTGCCTGGGGTTACCGCGACCCGGCGACAGCGACGGCTCCCAGCGCACGCAGTGCGGGAGCTGGCACGCCGCTCGAGGCGCGGAGCGGGGGCTACGTGGCGATCGCCCTTCGGCCCACGCTGCCGCGCAGCAGCGACGCGGATCGGCGTGCGTTCGTGTTGATCGTCGACACCAGCCGCTCGCTGTTCGGCGAGAGCTACAAACGCGCTGCCGCGCTCGCGGCGCGCACCATCGCCGAGCTCGATCCGAACGATCGCGTGGGGTTGCTAGCGTGCGACAGCGAGTGCCGCGAGCTACCCGGTGGCCTGCGTGCTCCCGGCACCGAGCTCGCGCGCGAAGCGGAGCGCTTTTTGAGCGGTATCGTGCCGGAAGGAGCGTCGGACATCACGCGCGGCCTCGCGCGCGCCCGCGCGCTCGCCGAGTCAACGCCCGATCGGGCGCTGCGCGTCGTGTACATCGGCGACGGCTCCGCGACGGTGGGACCGGTCCGGCCGTCCAGCATCGAGAACGCGGTGCGGCGTTCCGTGCCGTCCGAAGTCGGCACGGTGACAGCCGTGGCGGTCGGCGCGGACTCGGACGTCGATACCCTGGCCGCCCTGGCGCGCGGCGGCGGCGGCGCAGTCGTGCCGTATGTTCCGGGTCAGAGCGCGAGCCGCGTGGCCTACACGGTGCTGGGCGCCACGTACGGCTCGGCGCTGCGCGACGTGCGCGTGGAGTTGCCGGCCGGGCTCGAGCAAATTGCTCCGCAAGCACTCGACAGCTTACTGGCGGGCAGCGAAGCGCTGCTCGTCGCTCGCACCGAGCGCGCACAGATCGACGGGGAAATGGTCGTGCGCGGCCGGCTCGGAAAGAGCCAGTTCGAGCGCCGCTACCCGCTCAAGATTCAGCTTTCGGAATCGAAGGGCAACGCCTTCGTGCCGCGACTGTTCGCGGCGACGCGCCTCGTGGACCTCGAACGCGATGGCTCGCCGCTCGCCAAGGCGGAAGCGATACGCCTCTCGAAGAGCTTCGACGTCGCCAGCCGCTACACGTCGCTGCTCGTGCTCGAGAGCCCGGCCATGTTCAAAGCCTTCGGGCTCGACAATCAGCGTCACGCGCCGGAATTCGACGCGGAAGAGCTGGCCGTCGCGTCGGAGAGCAGCTCCGCCGAAACCCTGGCAGCCGCCAAGGATTCCGAGCGGGATCTTTCCCCGCTGGACGCTTACGGTGACGACAGAGCAGCATCGGGCTCTGGCCTCTCGAGCCTCGGTCGCGCTGCCAACACTACGGCCACACCTGCCGGTCCGCCTCCCTCGCCCGCGCCGGCCGCGAAAGCCGCCGCGCCGCCTCGCAGCCAGGCCGCTCCCGCAGAGGAGAAGGCGGAAGTCGCGAAAAGGCGCTCGCGACGGCCGCTGGTCGTGGCCGACGAGGCCCCCTGGCAGCAGCCGCGCCCCGGGATGATCCCGATGCGGCGGATCTGGCAGCGCGTAGGTCAGGTGCTCGCGGATCGCATGACTCCCAAGTTCGCGAGCTTCACGGAGCTCGCGCGCATCGAAGCGCTGCACCTTCGCGACCCGAACCGGCGTGAACACGTCAAGAAGCTGTACGTGCTGTCGACCGTTACCGGGGACCTCACGCGCGCTCGCGACCTGGCGGAGACTTGGTCCAGCAAGGAACCGCTGGATCCCGAGGCGCTCACGGCGCGCGCGGATCTGGCCGCACAGAGCGGGGATCGCGCGCTCGCCATCCGTATCCTCGGCTCCGTGCTCGACGTGCGCCCATACGACGGCAAGGCGCGCGAGCGCGCCGCGCGTCTACAGCGCTGGTCGGGCCAGCCGCAGCTCGCCTGCCGGCTCAGCGTCGCCAACGCCGAGCTCTTGCCGGGCAATGCCAGCTACCTGGCGGAAGCCGTGCGCTGCGCGCGGGACACCGGCGAAGGCGCCCTCGCCGGCGATCTACTGGGTCTGGCCGAAACCAAGGTACGCAGCGCGGCCGAGAAATTGCTCGCAGAACGCGCCGCGGATCCGGGCGAGCTCGTCGGAGACTTGCGCGTGGAGGCAACCTGGGACGGCAACGCCGATCTCGACGTCGCGCTGCTCGACGCCGAGGGTCATCGCATCTCCTGGCTCGGCGCACCCACGCGCGCCATCATCAGCGCGCGCGACGTCCAGAGCAGCGGCCGCGAGGCGCTCGCCCTGCGCGGCGCTGCACCCGGCGAATACGTGCTGCAGGTCGTGCGTGCATCGGGCGCGACGCCGGCGCGCGGGCAACTCACCATCGTGGTCGCCGGAACGCGCCGCACCCTCCCCTTCGTGCTCGACGGCGCGCGCACGAACGTGGGCATCGTGCGGATCAGCATGGAATCCCGGCTCGTACCGCTGTGATCGAGCGACGTTAGACACCGAATAGCTTGCCTGTCCGGTGTTCGTTCTTTCCCATCGGGGCCGGCGCGCGCCGCCCGACCCGATGAACCAAATTGCCGAATTGTGGGTGGCGCTGGTAGCGCCGGCGTCGTTTACGACGTCGAGACGTTTGGCGGTACCAACAGCTCCAACGCGCTAAAATAACCCGGTCACGGTGGATTGCTCCACTGAGCAGCTCGTCGAGCACCGACAGCAGCTTCTGGCCAGCGCTTCTGTCGCGAATGGGCGTACGGCCCGGCCATCTCATTTTTGAGCACTCGCGCGCCTTGCGCTACAAGGGGAAGGCCTTGGCTTGGTTCAGACCGGCGCGCTCAGCCCTCGAGGGCGCGGCAGGCCTTTTGAATCACCGTTGCGAGCGCTTCCTCGCCCGGGGAGCGCGGCTCCGGCTGCGCGGGCTCCGGCGCTTGCCCGTCGTGTCCGGCCCGCTTCTCCGTCGACTTTTGCTGGCGAAAGTGCCGGCGCGCCGCAATGTGCTCACGACCATAAGTCTGCTCGGCCCAGAGCTGGTTGTGCGCATGGCATCGCACGCGTAGGTTCCGGACCTCGCCGCCGCCGCCCTGAGAGCGCGGATGGATGTGATCGAGCTCCAGAAAGGCACGCGCCGAGCAACGCCGCCCATCGGGCGCGACGTACGTGCACTGCTCCCCATCGCGCTCGAACACCTCGCGCCGAACCGCGCGCGGAATGCCGGTGCTCGATTTCGGAGCGCTGACACGCTTCGTGGACAAAGGCTTGGGTTGCTTCAGCGCGCCGAGCCGAGTCTTTTCGAGCTGCTCCAAGAGTACGTCCAATGCGCGCTCCACGACCGTGGCCAGATCGCGCGTAGGGTTGGCGTGACTCATCAAGTCGAGCGACCGCGCGAGCTTTTCCTTCAGGGTGCTGCTCGCCGTGAACTCGACCTTGAAGCGGCCTTCGGACAGCGGCTGAAGACGCGCAGGTACCGCTCGAGCCAGGCGCAATTCAGGCTGCGGCGCACCTCCGTCCGCTGGCTGCACGGGCGGTGGGGCCGACGCTTTCCGTTCCGGTAGCTTGCGAATGCGCGGTGGCACATCCGGCTTGGGAAAACGCTGGGCGAGCCAGACTTCGAGGTCGCGCTTGCGCTTGCCCGACGCCGCTTGAAGAAGCTCGTGGTGATTCTCTTCCGTCAGGTGCTCGTGCAGCAGCTGCAGAGCCGACAGGTGCAGGGCGCCCGACGCCACCAGTGAGTAAATGACGGGAAAGCGCCGGGCCAAGCGCGCCGCTAGAATGCGACGGAACGCCTGTCCCTCGCTCATGCCGTGATGTTCTACACACAGCTGGAACATCGACGAAAAGCCCGCCTTCAGGTGAAGCTTCCGGCTCTCGATCTCGGCGAGATGCGTTAAGAGCTTTGCGCACAGCTCGCGCTCTGCGCCGAGCAATGTCGCAACGCTGCCAAGTAGCTCTTCATCAAGCAGGGAAGTGAGTTCCATGCTTCATCGCATACCATGCACTTTTCGGAGCTATTGTGGGGCGCA
>DATDJP010000003.1:0-17714 GCA_036520475.1 Polyangiaceae bacterium
AGCGGGTGCTTCGGCGCGTGGTGCCGGCGCTTCGGCGGCTTCGCTGGCAGGCTCTTTTTCTGCTTCCTGTTCCAGAGCGAGACTGACGACAAACGTCTTCTCGGCCTGGCCGTCCTCGAACGTGATGTCCTGTTTGTAGTCCTGAAAGCCCTTCTTCGTGGCGAGCAGGCTGTACGGCGTGTCCGTGACGATATCGATCTTGATGGGCAGAGCCGGGATCGGCCGGCGTTCGTTGCCGGTCACCAGGAGCACACGTGCGTCGCTCGCGTTGTCGCCGGCGTGGATCACGGCGAGTCCCTTGGCCACCTTCAACTTCGGCTCGAGCCGGAGGATCTTGTCGGGCTCGACCGTCACGCGCTGCTCGAACGGTTTGAAGCGCTGGTTCTTGTCGATGATCTTGATGACGTGCTCGCCCGGCGTCATGTCCTTGATGGTCTGGGGAAGCAGGCCGACCTCGCGGTCGTCGACGATGAGCGTCAGCCCGCTGCCCTCGGCCGTGACCGCGATGCCAGTGCCTTCGCTCGCCTGGGCCAGGGCCAGGTGCACGACGGCGTCGCTGCCGGATTCGACCTTCACGGCCTGCTCGGCCGTCGGCTGATAGCCGGGAGCGGTGACGCGGATCAGGTGCGTCCCCGGTTCGAGCTCGGCGATGCGGCATGGCGACGAGCGACACCGCTCCTTGCCATTGAGTGCTACCTGAAACGCATCCACCGGCTTGTTGCCGGGACCCGCGACCGTGACGACCAGGTTGCCCGTCTTCGGGAGCACCAGGATCGCGACGGCAGCGCCGAGCCCGACCACGAGCAGTGAAAGCAGCGCGATCAGCACCGGCTTGCCGCTGCCGCTCTTGGGCTCCGGAAACGGGCTGGCCGAGGCGCGCGACGGGCCAACGGGCCCCGCCGTTGGGCTCATCCCGCGCGGTGGGGCGCTGCGTGGCAGTGGCGCGTAAGCGGGGGGCGCAGCGCTGGGGAGCCGAGCTTGCGCGAAGCGATTGGGCGGCATCGTCGGCGATCCGCGATGCGCGGTCGGCAACGCGCCGTACGCTGGCGGAGGTGCGCTCCCGTACGCTGGCGGAGGCGCGCTCCCGTACGCTGGCGGAGGTGCACTCCCGTATGCGGGCGGAGGCGCGCTTCGCAACAGCGCGCGTGCGGCGTCGTCATTTCCTCGGTCGTAGACCGTGGTCTTCTCGTCTTCGTCGTCCCAGTCCATATCTACCGGTGCAGCGGCAGCGCTTGGCTCTTCGTAAGCGGGTCCAGGCGGCGGGGGAATACTCCAACCGGGGCGGGCGGGCACGGCCCCGGGGCCATTTGCCTGCGGAGGCATGGGCGCTGTGTTCCCTCGCGGGAAAGTTCCGTTGGGAGCAGCCATCCCGACCAAGGTTCGCGGGTGAGGCGAGACCCCGCCAGGATGCGGCGTGACCCCGATGGGAGGTGATGTTTTGTTTCTGCCCGGCCGAGTTGGAGAGTCGCGCAAATCGAACCCCGGTCTCGAAAGGAGCAAGCCTAGCGCCCCTCCACGGCCTTGGCGAGGCCCTTCGCGCTCGGTCCAGCTAGGGTGAACGCCAAATTGTTTCTTTAAAAACCGAGGCTTATTCGTCGTTCTTCAGTGAGAGGAGGCCGGCGCAGCAGCGGGCGCGGGAGCAGGCGGCCCGCTGCCGTCGCTCGCGGCCGGCGCTGCCTTCTTCCGCATGTAACGGACGCGTTTGGCCTGCAGCACGTACCACTCCTTCACGGGCACGATGGGCGTGTCCGTGAAAATTCGGCGGCCCCCCGGGCCCTGACTGCGCACGAGGTGTAGTCCGAGCGCACCAGCCGGCAACGCTTGCCCGGAAAGATCGCGCTCGCCACCGAGGGCGACTCCGAGCGGAAGATCGAGCAGCACGCGCTGGTCGCAGCCGAGCTGTGTGAGAAGTCGATCGAGCAGCGGGCCGTCCATCGCCGCGGCAGCGTCAGAAGCGAGCTCTGCATAGACCAGATGCGTGTTCGCCCGGCTCACGCCGAGCGCCGCGATCGCCTTGGAAGCGCGCGGATCGTGCGCCGCATAACCGCTCGCGATCAGCTCGGCCACCGGAGGCGGCTCCTTGCTGCTCACGAAGCGTCCTTCGGCGAACCAGATCGATTGCGCACCTGTCGCGCGCACGGCGCGCTTGCGAAACGACACCACGCTCTCACCCGAGCGCCGCGCGGAAGCGCGCAGCACGCTGCCATCGAGCTTCACCAGGTTCACGCGCAGGCGCGGGCGCGCGCTGTCCGGTCGAATGAAGCTCGTGGTCACGGCGTACGGCCAGCCGTGCTGAGGCAGCCCGCGGACTTGCCATGCCCCTTCGCCGGGCTCGGCCGGTGTGACGAGGGGAGTCAGCGCAACGCCGGGCAGCACGTCGCGCAAGGTCAGATAAAAAAAGTCTCTCGATTCCCGGTTGATGTAACGCGGGAAGTTCATGAGCCCCATGTAACGGATCATGCGCCGGCCCTGAAATTCCCACCCCGGCATGCCCGGTATGCCGTTCTTCGCCTCCCAGTTCGGGTTGATGGGGTGACCGATGTCGGGCAGCGCTCCCGCCTTGTCCGCGCGATAGAACTCCAGACCGGTGTGGCCGGGGTTCATGTCGAGATGAATGCCGTACACGCAGCGCGCGCGCTGCATGGCGAGCGCGAGGCGATTCGCGTCAACGCTCGAGCCGTAGAAGTAGGCGACGAAGCCCTCTTTGGTCAGACACAAGCCGCTGCGCACCGTGCGCGACTCGTCCGTCCATCCGGGCGGCACGCCGCCCCACCATTCGCGCTTGTACGGGTTGTTCACGCCGTCGGCCACGAGCGGCGTCATGTTCTGGCGAAACGAGACGATGCCCTCGGGCACGCGATCGTCGTTCGGCCAGGTGCCAAAGCCGGTCGAGCCGTCGTTCAGCTCGGCGACCGTCGCGCCGTACGGCTTGGGCGGCAGGTAGACGACGTTCTCCGCCATCATGCCGAATTCGCCGTGCGTGGCCTGAAAGCCGCCGTTGAAGCCGGCGACGAGGCGTCCCAGCACCTCCGGTGTGCGCGGCACGATGCCGGGCCCCGTTTCTCCCGTCGCGCTCTTCGGCTCCACCGTGCCGCTCATCGCGTGGAGGCTGACCTGACGCGGATCCCAGAGCGTGATGTACGTCTGCGTGTAACGCCGCTGGCGATCGGTACGAATGAACGAGAACGCGAACGCTGCCGGCGCGCCAGGGTTGTTGCGAATGAACGGATCGCGATCGAGCAGCACCCATTTGCCCTCGCCTTCGATGGCGGGTGAGAGCACGGGCACGAGCGGCGCAGGCGGCCAGCCCGTTTCCGGATCGGTGTACGTCGTGGGCGGCGCGTGCACGATGCCGGACATCTCCTCCGCGATGCGCTCCGCGCCGTCGTCGCCCGTGACCGCGCCCTGTGTTCTTTCCAGCCAATCCAGACCCGCGAATGCGATCGCCTTGACCGCCTGCATGCGGTCGCTGCCGAACCACGGCAAGGCGCGCACGCGGTCCACGGCCCAGGTCACGAGGTTGCCGGGCCGCGCCTTGATGTGCTCCTGCTCCCGCAGACTTTCGTGAGCGATGCGCACCGGCCGCGAGTCGGTGTCGACGCGAAGCGCGCCGCCGTCCAGCGTGATGAGCAGCGCGCCGCGTTGAAAGCCGAGCGCGACGTGGCTGGCGGCGGGCTCGATCTTCCAGGAGCGGCGCCCGACTCCCGCGGCCTGGCCAGTCTGTTGCCGGTTGGTGATGGCGTTTTGCAGGCGCGGCAAACCGCTGAGCGGCGCCGCCTTGCCGGGCAGCTCTCCGCGTAGATCGAGGTAGTGGACGCTCGAGACGCTGTTGTCGCTCGCGATCAGCCAGCTGACGCGCGCCCCGTCGTGGACCAGACCGCGTTCGTCCACGGCGGAGGTGTCGCTCAGGTTGTAGAGCGCGCTGACACCGAGCAGATGCCCTTCCGGCGAAAGCCGCGCGCGCACCAAAAAGATGTCGGCGGGCTCGCCCGGTCGGCGTGCGCGGAGCACGGCGCGGGGCTCGCCGAACAGCGCACGCCAGAGCCCGCGCTCGGTGTCGACCCAGCGGACGTCCGCCGGGTCGGCCGTGAGCCCACGAGCTCCGAGCGCGTGCACGAGAGCGCGGCTCGTGTCGCGCTCGGGCACGGCAGCCCCGCTCCTGCCTTGCTGAAGCGACCACGCCAGTAGCAGGATGACGGGCACCGGGCGCAACGCCAACTGAGTTGACCTATCCACGAAAAGCCCCGCGCTCTAAGATATCGCACAATACGGCGGCCGCGGCCCGCGTGCTAAAGTTTCTCGAACATGTTCGCCCTGCAGCGCCGCCGGCTCTTCGCCGCTGTCCTCATGCCAGCGCTCTTGTCGGGCTGTCTCGCGCCGACGTTGCCCTTGCCGCCCCCCGATCGGCCAGCCGTCGAGGGGCCGGATGCCACCGGCAACATCCGCTTGACCGGAACCACCCCGGAGTACGGCGCCGTCGTGTACGCGCTCAATGATCGAACGAATCAGATCGTGGGACAGCGGACGAGGACGACCACGTACCAGCTCGTCATGGCAGCCCAGGTCGGTGACGCCATCACGTTCTGGTACACCGTAGGCGCCGACCAGAGCCCGGCCATCGTCTTCGAAGTGGGCGACAGGTGAGCCCTCAGGAGACGGTTCGCAGCGTGCGCCGGCCATCGCTCGCCTTGAATACGAGCGAGCGCGCGGGCGCGCGCGCCGCGGGGCCGACGTAGGGCGGGGCGCCGGCCTCGTCTATTTCGCCCAGCAGATCGTAGTCGGTTGCTTGCGTGATGCGCGCGCGGCACATCGTTCCGGGCAGCACGGGCTCGCCGGACAGGTACACAGAGCCGTCGATGTCCGGCGCCTGGCCGGCGTGGCGGCCGACCATCACGAGCTCGCTCTCCGCGCTCGGACCCTCGACGAGGACCTCGAGCTCCGAGCCGACGAGGGCGCGATTTTTCTGCTTGCTGATGGCGCGCTGCACGCTCATGAGCTTGCGCGCGCGCGCCGCGGCGACCTTGGCGGGCACCTTGTCCGAAAAGCTCGAGGAACGGCAGCTCTCTTCGTCCGAGTAGCGAAACACGCCGACGCGATCGAAGCGCGCCCAGCGCACGAACTCGAGCAGCTCCTCGAACTCCGCGTCCGTCTCGCCGGGGTGGCCCACGATGAACGCGGTGCGAAATGTGAGGCTTGGCACGCGTGAGCGTAGACGCTCGACCAGCTCGTACAGGCGCTTGCCGCCGTGGCCGCGCCGCATGCGCCGCAGCATGCCGTCTGCCGCGTGCTGCAGCGGCATGTCCACGTAGGGCACCACCCGCGGGTGATCCGCCAGGAGCTCGATGAGCTCCGTGTCGAGCTTCTCCGGGTAGAGGTAGAAGAGGCGCAGCCAGCGCAATCCGCGTACGTCGGCGATGCGCTTCACCACGCTGGCCAGCGCTCTGTCGCCGCCGCCCAGGTCGCGCCCGTAGGCGACGGTGTCCTGAGATACCAGGTTAATCTCGAGGACGCCCTGCGCGGTGAGCGCCTCCACTTCGTGCACGATGTCGTCGCCCGGGCGCGAGCGCTGTTTGCCGCGCAGCTGCGGAATGACGCAGAACGAGCAGCTGCGGTTACAGCCCTCGGCGAGCTTGACGTAGGCGCTCGCGCCGCGCGTCGAGATACGCCGTGGATCGTCGTGCTTGACGAGCCAGTCGGCGGGGTTGCCCACGAGCATCCGTTCGGCGCCGCCGGCGAGGACGCGCTCGAGATGGAGCATGTCGCTGGACCCGAGAAAGTGGTCGACCTCGGGCAGGCCCTGGGCGAGCTCCTCGGGGTAGCGCTGACTCAAGCAGCCGGTGACCACGAGCTTCTTGCACTGACCCTGCTTGTGCTGAGAGAGCTCGAGGATCGTGTCGATCGATTCCTTCTTCGCTTCCTCGATGAAGCCGCACGTGTTCACGACGATGACTTCTGCGTGCTCCGCGTCGTCCACGTGCGCAAAACCGCTGCGCTCGGCGAGCCCGAGCATGACCTCGCTGTCGACGCGGTTCTTGGGACAGCCGAGGCTGACGAAGTGGATCGTGCGAGGCGCGCTAGGTGCCATGGAACATGGCCTCAGCGCTCCATGAGCCGCTTGAAACGCTCGAACAGATACAGCGCGTCGTGCGGCCCGGCGGCGGCCTCGGGATGAAACTGCACGCTGAAGGCGCGCGCTTCAGGGGCTTCCAGCCCTTCGCTCGTGCCGTCGTTCAGGTGCAGATGAGTCGTCTTGGCGACGCCCTTGAGCGACTCGACGTCGACCACGAATCCGTGATTTTGCGTGGTGATCTCCACGCGCCCGGTTTGCAGGTCTTTCACGGGCTGATTCAGGCCGCGGTGGCCGAACTTCAGCTTGTAGGTGCTGCCGCCGAGAGCCAGGCTGAGCAGCTGATGGCCGAGGCAAATGCCGAAGATCGGCTTTTTGCCGACGAGCTCGCGGATGGTGCGGATGGCGTAGCCCACGGCCGCCGGGTCGCCGGGGCCGTTCGATAGAAAGATGCCGTCGGGGTCGAGCTTCAGGATATCCGCAGCAGAGGTGCTGGCGGGTACGGCTTGCACCTTGCAGCCCGAGTCGACCAAGCAACGGAAGATGTTGCGCTTCGCGCCGAAATCGATGGCGACGACGCGATAGTCGCGCGCCACGGGGACGCGGCTCGAAACAGTCCCGTCGCTCATCGATACCTGCCAATCCCCGCGCGACTCCGTAAACTCGTACGCTTGCTTCGGCGAGACGCGCGCCACCAGATCCAGCCCCTGCATGCTGGGAGCGCTCCGCGCGCGATCCACCAGCATGTCGGGACTCTCCGTGCCGATGCAACCGTTCTGCGCGCCGTGGTCACGCAAATGACGCGTCAGCTTGCGTGTGTCCACGCCATCGATCGCCACGATCCCCGACTCGGCCAGGTAGTCTTCGAGGGTCCGCTCCGAGCGCCAGCTCGACGGCGCGGGGCTCAGGTCTCGCACCACGAAGCCGGCGACCTGCGGCGCGCCGCTGACGCTCTCCGGATCCTGCGAGTTGATGCCCGTGTTCCCGATGTGGGGCGAGGTCATCGTCACGATTTGACCGCAATACGACGGATCGGTGAGCACTTCCTGGTAGCCGGTCATGCCCGTGGTGAACACGACTTCGCCGACGGTCGTGCCGTCGGCTCCGAACGCTTCACCCGGGAAAAGGGTGCCATCCGCCAGGGCGAGATGGGCAGGGCGGCGTGCACTCACGAATGACCTCCTAGCGCGTCGAAAACCAAGCTGCCACGGGCGAAGGTGAGCTCGACCTTGCCGAGCAGTTCGTGTTTCATGAAGGGAGTATTGCGGCTTTTGCTGCGAAGGGGCGCGCTTTCTGGAACCCAGCGTGCCTCGGGATCGACGAGGGTGCATTCGGCGAGCGCGCCCTCGCGCAGGGTCGGCGCGGCCAGGCCGGCGATGCGAGCGGGTTGTGCCGACAGGGCGTCGACCAGCCGGGCCAGGCTCAGGCGATCGGAGCCGACGAGTTTGTGCAGCAGCCCGAAACACAGCTCGAGGCCCATCATGCCGGGCTTGGCATCGCTGAACTCGCAGTCCTTTTCGAGCGCCGTGTGCGGCGCGTGATCGGTGGCGATCGCGTCGATCGTGCCGTCTGCCAGCGCGCTGCGCAGGGCCTGCACGTCAGCCTCTTCGCGCAGCGGCGGATTGACCTTGCACGCGGTGTCGTAGCCGAGGAGAGCGCTATCCGAAAGCAGCAGGTGATGCGGCGTGACCTCGCACGTCACGGCGATGCCCCGGCTCTTTGCTTCGCGGATGATGCGCAGGGCGCCAGCGGTAGAAACATGCGCCACGTGATAGCGCGCGCCCGTGTACTCGGCGAGCAGGACGTCGCGCGCCACGATCACGTCTTCGGCGACGCGCGGCCAGCCGCGCAGGCCGAGCTCCGCCGAGACGCGCCCCTCGTGCATGTCGGCGCCGGCCGTCAGCTCGTGATCTTCGGCGTGCTGGATCACGGGCATGTCGAAATTGCGCGCATACTCGAGAGCGCGGCGCATGACGGCGCTCGACATGACGCACACGCCGTCGTCGCTCACGGCGACCGCGCCAGCTTCGCGCAACTCGGCCATCTCCGTGAGCTCGCGGCCCTTCTGGCCGACGGTGATGGCCGCGATCGGGTGCAGGCTCGGGCCACCGCACTCGAGCGCGCGCCGCAACATGAACTCCGTCACGGAGCGCGTGTCGTTGACCGGGCGCGTGTTGGGCATCACGCACACGTGAGCGAAGCCACCCGCAGCCGCTGCCGCGAGCCCGGTGGCGATGTCTTCCTTGTACTCCTGCCCGGGCTCGCGCAAATGCGCATGCAGATCGACGAAGGCCGGGAGCAACCAGCGCCCGCTGCCATCGATGACGCGCGCGCGTTCGGCGCGCTCCGGAGCGCGCGCCGCCCCGGGACCGAGCGCGCTGATTTGCCCGCGCTCGATGACGACGTCAGTTAGCTCGTCGAGCCCGCGCGCCGGATCGAACGCGCGCACGTTGCGGATCACCAGCAATTCGACGCGCTCGTTCACGGCGCGCGGTTGATAGCACGAGGTCGGGGGCTAGGGCAGGGGTGCGTTTTTACGGCGGCGGCGCCGACGAGCCGCGAACCAGCCAAGCGCAAAAACCCCGAGTAAAAGCCCGCCTGACGCGCTGTTCCCGGCGAAAACGCAGCCGCCGCCCGAGTCTTCGTTCCCGGACGAGGAGCTCGGGGCGCGGCATTGCCGGGGTAAAACGATGGGCAGGGGCTCGAAGGTGAACTCCTCGCAGCGGTTCGTCGCGGCGCAGACGTCGTGCCAGCTTCTCTCGTCGCAGGAGCTCGCGACTGACGTCCCGGCCGCGCACTGCAAGGGCTCTTTGATGCCGGCCAGGTGCATGACCGCGTTCACGGTTTGCCCCTCGTCCTGAGACAGGCCCAGCTCGAACTTCTGGGAAAACTCACTTGTGCAGACGTACAAGCCGGCCGCCGCCCAGGTGAGGCAGCCGACATGGCCCTCGTGGACGCGCGTGAACTGGTGATCCGCGGTGGACGCGCGGTAGATGCCGAGCTCTTCGCGGTTCACGGGGCGGAGCCCGCCGAGCGCGCGCGAGTCGCCCATGCCGATGAATACCTTGGAGCCGTCCGGTGACAGCGCAAAGCCCAGCATGTCCGCCGAGCGCTTCAGGATCTCCGTCCAGGTCAGGCCCGCGTCGGCCGAGTACAAAAGGCGGTTCTCGACGTACTGGCCGGAGTCGCGCGCCGTTACGGGCCCTCTCACGCGTACGTATAGCTTCTTGGCGTCCTGCGGGTGGACCGCAGACAAGAACGCCACCCAGTCGCTGTTGGTGCCGGGGATGGGCCGCTCGGTCCAGGTGACCCCGCCATCCTGACTGTGCAGGAGCAGCCCCACGTCTTCCAGGCCGCTCTCGCTCTGGTACTGCGCTGTCATGAACAGCTGAGTGGGGTCCGACGGCGCGGGATCGATGGTGTCCAGACGCAGTTGCGGGTCCAGATCGGCGCCGACCTTCGACCAGCTCTCGCCCGCGTCCACGGAGCGCCACACCTGGTTCAAGTTGCCCGGACCGCTATCGCGTCCGGAAGAGAGCAGGACCAGCGCGCGAGAGAGATCGTTCTTCTCGACCGTGACGTCCACGGCGAAACGGTTCAGCTCCGGAATTTCGCTCCGCCGCCAGGTGCAGCCTACGTCAGCGGAGACGTACACGCCTTTGAACACGGCAGCGATGAGGTTGCCCGTGCTGGTGACGGAGAGCGGCGGATCCTGCTCACCCTCCACGCCGAAAGCGCGTTCGCAGATGTGCTGCCAAGTGCAACCGCCGTCCGGGGACGTCAGCAGGCCCTGTGTGGCACGGAGCCAGAGTCGATTCGGATCGCGGGAATCGACGAGCAGCTGATTGGAGGCCGGGAAACGCCCGTTCGCGTGCGCGCTGCCGCTGAAGAGGAGCGAGACCGAGAACGCCGCTGCGGCAGTGACGGCCAGGGCGCGACAAGCAAAGTGGCAGATACGTGCCATGCCAGAACCCTATGATCGGGAGTGCGTCCCGGCAAGGCGACGCGGGTTCGGGCGCATGAACACGGCTATCCACCTCACACCGCGCCGTCTCTGACTCGCACGCCTCAGCGCGCCAGTTTGTCCCGCTCGTGCGGCGCGTCGAGATCGAGCCGCGGCCCCTTCGGGACGATGCGGCTCGGGTTCAACGTGGGGTGGCTCATATAGTAGTGACGCTTGATGTGATCGAAGTCGGTCGTCGCGCGAAAAGCCGGGATTCCATAGAGGTCGCGCAGATACGGCCCGAGCTGCGGGTAGTCGGCGATGCGGCGTAGATTGCACTTGAAGTGGTAGTGGTAGACCGGGTCGAAGCGCACGAGCGTCGTGTACAGGCACACGTCGGCTTCGGTCAGAGTCGAGCCGCACAGATAGCGCTGGCTCTGCAAGCGGCGGTCGAAATCCGTCAGCGCGTCGAATAGCGTTTGGACGGCTTCCTCGTACGCGAGCTGCGTCTTTGCGAACCCGCACCGGTACACGCCGTCGTTCACCGGCGCGTACATCGCGTCCAGGAGCGCGTCGATTTCACCTCTCAGCGCGCTCGGGCACAGGTTGACGTCGTGCTCCGCGAAGTCGCCGAGCTCGCAGTCCAGCATGCGAACGATCTCGCGTGACTCGTTGGAGACGATGGTCTGTTCACGGCGATCCCAGAGCACGGGGACCGTGACGCGCCCCGTGTAGCGGGGGTTTGCTTTCAGGTAGACGTCCATGAGGTGGCTCGCGCCATTGACCTCGTCTGGATGACGCTCATTGAAGCACCAGCCCTTGTCACTCAACACCGGCTCGGTGACGCTCACGGAGATCACACGAGTCAGGCCCTTGAGCTCGCGCAAGATCAGGGTGCGATGAGCCCACGGACACGCGAACGAGGCGTACAGGTGGTAACGGCCAGGGGCCGCCTGGAAACCGGAGCTGCCATCCCGCGTGACCTTGCCGCGAAAGAGCGTGTCCTCGCGCAAAAAGCGCCCGTGGCCGTCCGTCTTGAGGTCATCCGTGGTCCAGCGTCCGTCAATCAGCCGTCCCATGTGCTGAATATCGGGCCGCATCGAGTGGCTGTCGAGTGGCGGAAGGCTCGTGATAGGCTGGCAAAAACCTTGACTCAGCGGCGAGCCGAGCGCTCGCGATCTGTGAAATACTGCGAGTCTCATGAGCGACGATCCGAGCTCCCCCAAGAAAGAGCCGCCTACACCTCCACGTGAAGGTGCAGCGCGCTCGCTGCCGCCTCCGCCGCCGCGCCGTCCGCTCGGGCCGCCCGGCGCTGCCGGACCGGTCTCCGTCCGGCCGTCGCTCACTCCCGGCGTGCCGCGAGCCGGCGCTGCACCCGCGCCGTCCACCAAAACGCCGCGCAGCACGCCGCCGCCCGCTCCGGTCCGGCCCGCTGCCGCGCGTCCGGCGGATGGCAGGCCGTCGGTGCCGCACCCACCCGCGTCGCGGCCTTCTGCGCCGGGCGCGCCTCCGCCGCCGCAGCGCCCGTCGTTTCCACCGCGCAGCCCCAGCGACGGCGGCGTAGCTCCGGCCGCGCCCATGCGCACGGCGCCCATGGTTGCCGTCAACCAGCCGCGCTCGAATGGACCACCGCCGTTGCCGCCCACGGCGCAGCTGCCGAACCCATCGCCGCCGCCGGGTCTGGAGCCACCGCCGCAGCAGCACCTCAAGACACGCGTGGGTTTCGGCTCACCGGTGGAGCAGCAGATGGCGGCACAGGTGAGCGTGCCGCTCAGTGACGAGCAGCGCGCGCAGCGCGCCGTCGAGTTCGTCCGGATTTGCGAGGCAGAGCTCTCGCGACGGCCGCCGGCGCCGCGGGCGGGCCGCCTGCACTACGAAATGGCGCGTCTGTTCGAGACGGTGCTCGGCGACCGCGGGCAAGCGGCCACTCACTACCAGAAAGCGCATCAGCTGTGTCCGGAGCACTTGCCGACCTTGCAAGGGACCCGGCGCGCGCTGCTCGAGCAAAAAAACTTCGCGGGCGCGCTGCCGCTGTTCGACGCGGAAATCAAGCTCACTGCCGATCCGCGCCGGAAGGCGCTCCTGCTCTACGAAAAGGGCTCCGTGTTCGAAGATCACATGGGGCAGCGGCGCGAGGCGCACGACGCGTACGCGCTGGCGCTCGAGCTGAACAAGCTCGACGCCACCTTGCTCAAGGCCGTGGAGCGCACGGAGCTCCTGGCGGATGCCTGGGCGGATCTCGACCAGACCTACGAGCGCGAGGCGAACGCCGTGGCATCGGACCCGCGGCATCGCGCCGCGCTGATCGTCGAGCGCGCGCGCATCGCGGAGACGAAAAATGGTGATCCGGGGGCGGCGAGCGAGCTGTACGAAACGGCGCTGGCGCTCGATCCGCGCGCGCCGGGCGCGCTGCATGCGCTCAAGCGGCTACACTACGAACAGAAGCGCTGGGCCGATCTGGTGAGCGTGCTCGAGCGGGAGGCCGAGCAGGTGAGCGATCCGGCCGCGCGCTCGATGACGCTGTACCGCATCGGGCGCGTGCTGGTCGATCGGCTCGGCAAGCTCGACGAGGGCACGGCCGCGCTGGAACGTGCGACGGCGCAGGTGCCGGGCGATGCCATGGTGCTCGAGGAGCTCGCGCGCTTGTACGAGCTCAGCAAGCGCTACGAAGCGCTCGTGCTCGTGCTCGATCGGTTGATCGAGCACGTCGAAAAGCCGAGCGAGGTGCTCGGCTACCTGCATCGCATCGGGCAACTCTTCGAGGAGCGCCTGCAGAACGAAGACAAGGCCATCGAATATTACGGCCGCGCGCTGGCGACCGACGCGACGTACGTGCCGGCGCTCCAGGCGCTCGCCAAGCTCTACACGCGCCGCAAGCAGTGGGAGCCTCTGGTCCAGATGCACATGGCCGAAGCGGCCGCCACTCAGGAGCCGATGAAGAGAGCCGCGGCGCACGCGCGTGTGGCCGAAATTCTCGAGGTTCAGCTGGGAAGCCGCGATCAGGCGGCGCAGCACCACGCTCGCGCGCTCGGCCTGGTCCCCCTGTACTCACCGTCGTTCAAAGCGCTGACGCGCATCTACGCTCAAAACGGCAAGTGGCGCGAGCTCGTGGAGATCTACGAACGGGCCGTCGAGGGCTACCGCGATAGCGAATCCAAGATCACTTACTTGTTCAAGATCGGCCGACTCTACGAGGACGCGCTGAACGAGCCCGGGCAGGCCTTGTCGGCCTACCGGCGCATCCTCGAGCTCGAGTCGCGTCACCTCGGCGCGATCCACGCCTTGCAGCGTGCGGCAGAGCGGGGCGGGCGCTGGAAGGAGCTGATCGCGGCGCTCGAGCTGGAAGCGACGGTGATCTCGGATCGCACCCAGTCCGTCATGCTCTTGCACCGCGCCGGCGAGGTGTACGAAGACGAGCTCAATGACGACGCCGGGGCGCTGACTCAGTATCGCCGGGTGATCGAGATCGAGGCGGGCTATCTGCCGGCGCTCGCCAGCATGGGCCGCTTGTTTTACCGCGCGGGCCGCTGGGAAGAACTGCTCGACACCTATCGCCGTGAGCTCCGCGCCACGCCACGGGGCGCCGCCGCGGCCGCGCTGCTCTACAAGATGGGCGAGCTCTGCGAGGAGCGCATCGGCAAGGAAGAAGACGCGATCGCGGCGTATCGCGAAGCCATCGAGGCCGATCCCTTCCATGTGCCGGCCCTCCACGCCCTGCAGCGGAAGCTCGCCGAACGCGGCGAGTGGCAACGGCTCGTGAAGATGCTGGAGCTCGAGCTGTCCGGGCTCAAGGACGAGGAGCTGCGCGCCAAGACTGCGTTTCGCATCGGCGAGGTGTACGAAAATCTGCTGCTGTCGCCGGACAAGGCTTTGACCGCGTATGATCAGGCGCTGGCGTCCACGCCGGAGTTCCGGCCCGCGCTCGACGGGCGTACGCGGCTCCTTTCGCTAGCGCGCGACTGGAAGCGGCTGGCCGAGGGGCTCGCTCGCGAAACCGCCACGGCGAAGGATCCGACCATCGCCGTCACCGCGCTGCTCCGCGAAGGCGAGATCCACCGCGACGAATTGAAGGACGCGCAGCGCGCCATCAAGTGTTTCGAAGCGATTCTCGAGCGCGACCCAGCGCACATCGGCGCGCTGCTCGCGCTCGAGCCGCTCTACGCGTCGCTCGGCAACTGGGAAGCGCTCGGTCGCATCTATTCGACCGAGGCGCGCGTGCTCGGAGACGTCGGGGCGCGCGTCGCGGCCTGGCGCGAGCTGGCTCGTCTGCAGGAAAACAAGGGCCTGGGCGGCCCGGAAGACCTCAAACAGACGTACTTTGCCGTCTTGCAGCTGGTGCCGACGGACGTCTCGACGCTGGTCGCGCTCGAGAGCATGGCGCTCGCGAACGGCGACCGTCAGCTGCTCGCGCACGTGGACGCCAAGCTCGGCGCGGTCATCGAGGAACCCGCGCTGGCCGCGGCGCACAACACGCGCCTCGCGGAGACCCTGGAAGCGGCGGGAGATCCGTCCGCGCTCGACGTGTATCGCGCTGCGCTCGGGCGCGATCCCGAGAACTTGGCCGCTACTCGCGGCCTGGCTCGCCTCGCCGAGCGATCCGGCGATCCAACGTTGCTCGAGGAGGCGGCCGAGGGTGAAGCGCGCGTCACCCTCGACAAGGACGCTGCGGGACGTTTGTTTACCCAGAGCGCGATGTTGCGCACGCAGCGCTCGGACATCGACGGCGCCGTCAAAGCGCTCGAGCGCGCCCTGGAGGTGAACCCCGATGACGAAAATGCTGGCGGCCGTCTGCGCGAGCTCTTGTTGTCGCGCGGTGACGTGGACCGGCTGCTGGCGGCGCTGACACAGGCCGCGCAGCACGCGGCGCGCCGTGAACGCCAGGCGCTGCTGTGGGTGTCGGTGGCGGAGCTGCTCGCCGATCGCAAGAACGACGTGCCGGCGGGCCTGGTCGCGTTGAACCGCGTCGCACAGGATCTACCCGGTCACATCCCGACGCTCATGAAGCTGGCGGAGCTGTACGCGCGCGACGGCCAGGCGAACGAAGCTGTCGACCGCCTGAACCGCGTGATTTCCGAAAAGCCCGACGCCGACGTGCTCGTGAACGCGCACCTGCGCCTGGCTGCCTTGCTCGACGAACAGCTCAAGGAGCCGACGCGGGCGCTGTCGAGCTTGAATGCCGTGCTGCGTATCGACGAAAGCAATCGTGACGCCTTGAAGCGCTTGCTGGACATTCAGCTCCGGCGAAATCTCACCGAGGCGGCGGCGGACACGGCCGCTCGCCTGGTGCGCGTGTCCGGGGATCCCGCGGCTCGCGCCGACTCGCTCGTCACCCTGGCCCGGCTCGAACGCGGCCGGAACAACTTCAAGGGCGCAGTGCCGGCGTACGAGGAGGCGGTCGCGCTCGTGGGCCTCCAGGGCGGCCTGGCCGACGAGTTCAAGCAGATGCTCGAACAGCAGCGGCTCAAGGCCGAATACAGCCACTACGTGGCGGCGCTCAGTCGCTTTCTCGAACACGCGCGCAGCACACCGGCGGTCACCGCGACCGTGCAGCTCGAGATCGCGCGCGCTCTGGGCGACCAGCTGGGTCAAGCCGATCAGTCGCTGGCGGCGTTGCAGCGCGGGCTGCAAGCGCAGCCGGAAGACAGCACGCTGCGCGCCGAGCTGGCCAGCCGTCTGCGCCGCGCCGGGCACTTCCAGCAAGCGGCGCAGGAGTACAGGAAGCTGCTCGAGGTGGACGTCATGCGCGCCGAAGCCTGGCGCGACCTGGCGGAGTGCCTGAAAGGCATGCAAAAACCCGCGGAAGCCACGCTGGCTCTGGCGCCGCTGATCGCCATCGGCGCGGCCAACGATCTGGAGCGCGCGACCCTGGGCGCGCGGCCGCCGCGCACGGCTGCTGCGCACCCGAGCTCCTTCGACAGCGGAGCGTTCCGTTCGATTGACGCGCTCGGCTCGCCCGACCCGGTGGGGGAGCTTTTGCTTTCGCTCAACGAGACGCTCGGCAAGATCCACCCGCCGGAGCTCGAACGCTACGGCCTGAGCACGCGCGATCGCATCAGCGCGCGCACGCCCCACCCGCTGCGCATGCTGGGCGATCGCATCGCTTCTATCCTCGGAATCGGTGAGTACGATCTGTACGTTCACCGCGCACACTCGGGAGCGCTCGAGATCGAATTCACCGACCCGCCCGGCATCCTGGTGCCGGCTTACCTGACGACGCTCAGCGAAGCGCAGCAGACGTTTCTGCTGGTGCGCGTGATGGCCAATCTCGCGCGCGGTCTGCACGCGGTAGACAAGCTCCCGCCTCAGGCGCTCGAGCTGCTGCTCGCGTCCGCGGCGCGCGTGGTCGATCCGAGCTTCGGCGCGGGCTACCTGGACGAGGATTTCCTCGTGAACCACTCGCGGCGCGTCGCCAAGGCGCTCTCGCGCCGAGGCCGCCGCGTCATGGAGGAAGCGGCGCACAGCTACACGCAAGTGCCGCGCACGAACTTCGCCGAGTGGGCAGGGAAGGTACGCCTGACCGCGGCCCGCGCGGCGCTGCTCGTGTCCGATGATCTGCCCGCCAGCATCGAGCTCGTGCGGCGCATGGAGGGCGATCTCGCCGGACTTCAGGGCGTCCCGCTCGCCCAGGGCATGCGTCTCGTGCAGGATCTGCTGCGCTTCTGGGTGAGCGACAGCGCATTTGCGTTGAGGCGCCGCCTGGGCATGCTCTGAGCAGCTTTCAATCCGCGGCTTCGGGCGGTACGCACACGCCGCCCCGGCAGAAATCGGGCAGCGGGCAATCGCAGTCACGCGTGCAGCTCGCTTCTGAGCTCGTGCCGCCGGACCCTGCGGCGCCGGCGTCCGAGAGTGCGCCCGCACTGCCGCCGGACCCCGCTCCGCCTGCTCCGCCGCCCGCTGCGTGACCGCCCGTGCCGCCCGCTGCGTAACCGCCCGTGCCGCCCGTGCCGCCCGTCGCCTGTCCGGAGCTCCCGCCCGCACCCGGGTGCGGCGAGCAGCGCCCCTCGACCAGATCGGAGCAACGGCTCCACTCGGCACAGGCGCACAGCTCCGCCGTTTCCTGGGGAGCTTCTTTGAAGCGCTTCTCGCACTGCTCGGCGCAACGGCCGAAATCCTCGGCTTGCGGAGCGCCGCAGGTGCTGAGCCGTGCGCAGTACATGAGACACTCGTCTTCACGCACCCCGCTCACTTCTTCCCCATCCAGACACACGGCCCCTTCCTCACAGTGCGTGTTGTCGCAACCCGATCCGGCAACGAACAGACCTGCAAACGCGGCAATAAGGATCACTCGCATGGACATGACGATTCCTCCCGGCCGCGCCGCACCGTCTGCCATCTGCACACGAGCCGCCGGCCTTGGATGCGTTCCCGCTCCCAGGCCGCGCGTTCAATGTTCCTTTTTCTCGCCGGCGCCAAGGCCGCGCGCGTGCGCGGGGCGTTAGTTCCCGGCGAGCGCCGAATCGTTCACACGAAGCTGAGTGACGGCTTCTGCGAGTAGTCCCGCTCGTGAGCGCTCTCGTTGTCACGCTCAGGGCGCTACAGGCCGGCCGCACACCCCTTCGTTGCACGTGGGAGCAAGCGCAGCCGCGCACTGAGCGCATTCGCGCTTGCAGCTTCCCAGATCGTGCTGCAGCCTTGCCCATTCGGCGCTCTCGGCAGCGGTGCGCTCCAGGGGTGCCTGGCCGCAGACGCCGTTGCCAAACGTGT
>DATDJP010000004.1:0-13235 GCA_036520475.1 Polyangiaceae bacterium
AGCAAGCAGCTAACGCCGTGGTCGAAAGCCACGGCATCTTCTGGGAATTGCGGACAATCGACCGCTTCTTGTTCGAATGGCTATCGAACACCGAAGTCATCGAACCCTGGGAAGCGCTGAGCAGCGGCCTAGGCTACCGGCGTGCATTTTGATCCGAGCCCAGCAACCGAAGTTGCGCCGAGAAACGGAAAGACGTCGGCAGACGTCCGCGTTCCTGAACGGTCGCGCGCATCGGATGCGGCTGGCAAATGCGACTCACGCAGATTTTTCGCTTCGCACGATCGCAGGGCTCAGCGCTACGTAGGAGCGCGTGGGGGAACGGCGCAAGTGACGCTCTGTTCCTGAGCACTTCTCAGGCTTATGGTGCGAGACTTGCTTCACCCTCGCGGAGAGAGACGACGATGAAAGCTGGAATGCCTAATTCGGGGGCGCGCGTGCGTGATGTCATGACCGAGGGTGTCTTGTTCCTGCATGCCGGGCAGCGGCAGGAAGACGCTTGGAACATTTTGCACGCGAACGGTATTAGCGGCGCACCGGTGCTCGGAGCGGGTGGACGCGTCGCGGGCGTAGTCACGATGACCGATCTCGCGGATCCGCGCCATCGAGCACCTCGAACATCCGGCACCGTGGCGGATGCCATGACTCGCGTCGTCTACGCCGTACGCCCGAACGATCCGGCAATGGCCGCGGTGCGCCTCATGATTGACGAAGACATTCACCGTGCCGTGGTGCTCGGAGACGATGGCAAGCTCGTCGGCATGGTAGTGCCCATGGACGTTCTGCGGGCGCTGGCCCGGGGCGTGGACGTGCGCGCTCCCGACCCGCAGGAAGAACCGATTCAGTACCTGCACCTCGGCGACGAGCACGTTCGGGCGTAGACTGAGCGCGGCCATGCCCGCTGCCGTTCGTCACTCCAGCTCGACGACTTGCACGGCACGACGGGCCGGCTGTCGGGTGCAGCGCCGCGCCGTGAGCTCATGCGGTGCGCGCCATCGCGTTCGAGTGTGTTTGGTACAGCGCCCACGTGCCAAGCGAGATCGGCAGCGGCGCCATCACGCATCAGACCGACTGCTACTGCCGGTGGTCCGCCAGCGATTCAGCGTTGATTGGCGGGAACTCACTCCTTGGCGAGGGCGCGTACTCCTGCATCTTGTACTGGATCTTGCGCACACTGACGCCGAGCGTTTCCGCCGTCCTGGTGGTCGAGCCGCCGTAAGCTTCGAGCGTCTTCAAAATCACGTAGCGCTCGATTTCCGCCAGGCTTGCGCCGGGAACGGGCGGCAAGGCGCCGTCCGCGGTCGGCGGCACGAGCTCGTGCGGTAGGTCTTCGAGCCCGATGCGATCGCCAGTCGCCAGCACGACTGCGCGCTCGATCACGTTTTCGAGCTCGCGCACGTTGCCAGGCCAGTTGTAACTCGTCAGACGCATCAGCGCGGGGTCGCTGATGGTATCGACTATCTTGCCATTTTCCGCGGCATACCGTTTCAGGAAGTGCAGCGCCAGCGCTGGCACGTCCGAGCTGCGCTGGCGCAAGGGCGGCATCCGCAGCTCGATCACCTTCAGTCGATAGAACAGATCCTGCCGGAACTTACCCTGCTCCACCATGGCCGCCAGGTCACGATTCGTTGCGGCAACCACACGCACGTCGACCTTGATGGTTTGATTACCACCTACCCGTTCGAATTCGCGTTCCTGTAAGACTCTCAGCAACTTGACCTGCGTGGCGGGCGAGATCTCGCCAATCTCATCCAGAAACAACGTTCCGCCATTGGCCTGTGCAAAACGGCCCTCGCGACGCCGGCCCGCGCCCGTGTACGAGCCCCGCTCGTGACCGAAGAGCTCGCTTTCGAGCAGCGTCTCGGCCAACGCGGCGCAGTGCAGGCGCACGAAAGGACTGGCCGCGCGCGGCGAACGATGATGAATCGCGGCAGCCACCAACTCCTTGCCCGTTCCCGACTCGCCGGACAGAAGGACGGTGGCACGACTGGGAGCAACCTGCGCCACGCTCTTGAAGATGACCTGCATCTCCGGTGACGAGCCCACGATGTTCTCGAAGCGGTAGCGTTCATCGAGCTGCCGGCGTAACGCGCTCGCTTCGCGCCGCAAGCGCAGCAGCTCGAGCGCGCGTTCCACGACCACGAGTAACTCATCCACGTTGAGCGGCTTCTGGAGATAGTCCGTAGCTCCCGAGCGCATGGCAGCGACGGCGGTTTCGACGGCACCGAATGCGGTCATCACGACCACGGGCAGCTCGGGCTCGTCATCGTGCAGCTTCTTCAACAACTCGACGCCGTCCATGCCCGGCATCTTCAGATCAGTGACGACGAGATCCGGAGCAAATTCCTCCACCTGGGCGAGCGCCTTGAAGCCATCGGCGCTCGCCTGCACGTCGTACCCTTCCTGCCTGAGCAGCTCGCTCAAAGCAGAGCGAGCGTTGGCTTCGTCATCGACGACGAGGATCCGTCCCTTGGTCATGATTGGCCCCTTAGGTGGTGCGACCTCGGCAGGAAAGCACACCGTGTGCCATCGCTAACCCAGCGCTGACCCGCGCTTTTCGAAGGGTACTTGCGTCACGCCCGACGAACCTGTGCTGGGCGTCCTTGCAGACGGCAGCCGTGTGGGTCGAAGTCGCGCACTATGTTCGTGAGATCCGTCACCCGCGCGCAACCTCTGCGCAAACAGGTGTCCCGATCTTCGCCATTCGCTGCGTGAGCGGCCAACGCCGAAGGCGACGTCTGCATCTCAGCGCCTATCTGCCTCAGCCTGGCGTTTGACCGCGCGTGGCCAATCGAGGGAAAGTGGACGGAGGCGGGAGCTGGAACGGCCCCGACCAGGAAAGCGCCGTGATGAAAGCACGAATTTTGATCGTCGACGACGAGGCGAACGCCCGCTCCGCTCTGGCCGAGCTCCTGAAGCAGGAGGGATACGCGATCGAGAGTGCCCCCGATGGCTTCAAGGCGCTCGGCCACTTCGAAGATTTCTCCCCAGACCTCGTACTCACTGATTTGAAGATGCCCGGTATGGACGGCATCGAGCTCCTGAGAAAAGTTCGCGAGCTCGACAGCGAGCTGCCCGTAGTGGTGATGACTGCGTTCGGCGGCGTGGAAACGGCAGTCGCAGCCATGCGCGAAGGCGCCGCGGACTACTTGACCAAACCGATCCATGTCGATGAGCTGCTCGTTACCGTGGAGCGCGCGCTCGAGCACCGCCGACTGCGGCGTGAAACGGCCCTTTTGCGCCATCAGGTCACCGAGCGCTACAAGTTCGAGAACATCGTCGGCTCGTCGCCCGAAATGCAGTCGCTGTTCAAGAGCGTGGCTCAAGTCGCGCCCAGCCGTGCCACGGTGCTGTTGTCAGGTGAGTCCGGCACCGGGAAGGAGCTCGTGGCGGCGGCTCTCCACCAGCGCTCGCAGCGCGCGAGCGGTCCCTTCGTGCGCTTGCACTGTGCCGCGCTCGCCGAAACGTTGCTCGAGAGTGAGCTGTTCGGTCACGAGCGCGGCGCGTACACGGGCGCGGAGCGCAGGCGCGAAGGCCGCTTCGAGCAAGCACACCGCGGCACTTTGTTCCTCGACGAAATCGGTGAGATCTCCCCGGCGACGCAGGTCAAGTTGTTGCGTGTCCTGCAAGAACGCGAGTTCGAACGCGTGGGCAGCAATCAAACCGTCAAGGTCGACGTGCGCGTGGTGGCGGCCACCAATCGCGACCTGGCGTCGATGGTGGAATCCGGGAAGTTCCGGCAGGATCTGTTTTACCGCCTGAAGGTCGTGGAAGTCCGGCTGCCGGCGCTGCGCCAGCGTAGCTCCGACATCCCTGCTCTGGCGCTGCACTTTTTGCGGCACTTCGCGACCGAGAACGCCAAGGCCATCGAAAGCATCGACGAGGCGGCGCTGGCGCGCTTGGTCAGGTATAACTGGCCTGGCAACGTGCGCGAGCTCGAGAACGTGATCGAGCGCGCCGTCGTGCTGGCCGAGGGCAACAGGATCGAGTCGGAACACTTGCCGCCGGAGCTCGTGCCGGCCAGCAAAGATGGCGCAATGCCAGCGATCCCCGGCGCTAGCCTCGCCGAAGTCGAACGGTATGCCGTCCTGAAGACGCTCGAGGCGTATACCGGCTCGACCAGCAAGGCCGCCGAAGTGCTCGGCATCAGCGTGCGCAAGATCCAGTACAAACTTCAGGAATACGCGCCTTCGCCGAAGAGTCATCGGCCCGCGCTGAACGAAGCACCGGCGCACGACGACGAGAACCGCTGAGGGCCAGCATCTCGCGGCTGCGCGGGGCGGCTCGGCCGTGCTAGTCGTTGCGAGCGCGATCGCACTCGCCCGCACCTCAACCGGGCGGGGGTCGGGCAGTTTTGGGCATCGACCGCAGGGCTGACGGAACGACGGCATGAGCAAGCAAGAACAAACCCCCAAATTCCTGGTGGTGGACGACAACGCACAGAATCGTGCGCTGGCCCAGGCGGCTCTCGAGGACGAAGGGTTCGACGTGGTGCTGGCGACGACCGGCGAAGAAGCGCTGGAGGAAGTCCAGCGAACGGCGTTCGATTGCGTGCTGCTGGACATCAACATGCCCGGCATGGGCGGGCTCGCCGCCTGCCGCGCGATTCGCGCGCTCGCCCAAGGCCAGGATTTGCCGATTGTGGTGCTCACGGCGTTGCGCGACGTCGACACCTTCGACCAGGCGCTCAAAGCCGGCGCGGACGATTTTCTGACGAAACCGATCCATCCCACCGCGCTCGTGGTCAGGATGAAGAGCGCGCTCCGACTGCGCCGCATGAGCAGCGAGCTGCGCGATCACTACGAGATCGTTCGCCACCAGCGGGACGAGCTCATGCGTCTTTCGCTGCTGCAAGAGCGGCTCACGGCGTTCGTGGTGCACGACCTCAAGAACCCGGTCAATGTCATCGATTTGCATGCTCAACTCTTGCTTCGTCAAAAGGACATTTCGGACAGCACCAAAAACTCGGTTCATCAAATCCGCGACGAGGTCCGCGCCCTGATGCGCTTGATCCTGAATCTGCTCGACATCAGCAAAGCGGAAGAAGGGCGGCTGGTGCCGAAAGCGGCGCGCATCGATGTCGACGAGCTGTGCACGCGGGTCTGCGACGCCGTGGGCGTCCGTGCCAGCGGCGCGAACGTCGCCTTGACGTGCCGGCTCGACGCGCGCGAAGTGACGGCAGACCCCGATCTCTTTCGTCGTGTGCTCGAGAACCTGGTGGACAATGCGCTCCGTTATGCGCCGTCGGGGAGCGAAGTGGCGGTGACTAGCCGCGTGGCCGGCGAGCAGTTCGAGCTATGCGTCAGCGACACGGGCCGCGGCGTACCCGAGGATCTCCGCGCCATGATTTTCGAACGCTTCTACCAGGTGCAGGCCACGGCGAACGAACAACGCACCAGCCGCGGCCTGGGCTTGGCGTTCTGCAAGCTGGCTATCGAAGCGCACGGCGGTCAAATCACCCTGGAACCATCGAGCCAGGGTGCACTATTCTGTGTGCGCATCCCGCACCAGCGAGCATGACATGGGCGATTCCCCTGAGCGCGAAGGGCCGGCTACGTTCAACGAGCACTTGCCGGAGGACGTACTCGGTCGCCTGATCGAATCCGCACCGGACGCCATGCTCGTCGCCGACGCGAGCGGGCGCTTGCTGTTCGTGAACGCTCAGACGGAGAGGCTGTTCGGCTACAGCCGCGAAGAGCTGCTCGGACGCTCGTTGGAGATGCTCATCCCCGAGCGATTCCACGCGTCACACGTGCACCAGCGCACCTCTTTCATCGAACAACCTCAAGCGCGCCCAATGGGCTCGGATCTCGAGCTCTTCGGCCGGCGCAAGGACGGCAGCGAGTTTGTCGTAGAAGTGAGTCTGAGTCCGCTCGAGACGGAGCGGGGGCGGCTCGCGTCCGCGGCCATTCGCGACGTCACCGAGCGCAAGCGCATCGAGCGAGCCGTCCGCCGCGCAAACGAGCTGCTCGTCAACGCCGTGGAGAGCTTTCAGGGCGGGTTTGCACTCTACGACGCCGAAGATCGGCTCGTGATGTGCAACAGCACTTATCGCGCCCTGCTCGGCCAGCACACCACCGGTGAAATCGTCGGCCAACAGCCTGCTCGGTTGATCCGCGCGAGCCTCGATGCGGGTCTGTTCGATACGCGCGACGAAAGCGACGAAGCGTTCTTGAACCGCTGGAGTGCGTACCACGAGAATCCGAGTGGCGCGTTCGAGGCGTGTTTGCGCGACGGGCGCACGCTGCGGCTGATCGATCAATCCACCGCTGACGGCGGTCGCGTCGCAACCATACTCGATATCAGTTCCGACGTACGGCGCGAGAACGAGCTCCGTAGCGCACGCGGCCAGGCCGAAGCGGCGAGCTCGGCGAAGAGCGAGTTTTTGGCGTCAATGAGCCACGAGCTCCGCACACCACTCAACGCGATCCTGGGTTTTGCGCAGCTTCTCCAGCGCGACAAGAAGACCCCGCTCAGCGAGCGTCAACTCGAGCGTCTCGAACACGTCATCAAGGGCGGCGAGCACTTGCTGCACCTGATCGACGAGGTGCTCGACCTGTCCCGGATCGAAGCCGGGCACGTGCCTATCTCTCTCGAACGCGTGAGCGTGCCGGAGGTTCTCGAGGAGGTAAAGACGACCCTCGACCCGATGGCGGCCCGCGCGCAGATCGCCTTGATCGTGCCGGATGACGCAGCAGACTTGCCGGAAGTCTTCGCCGACCGCACGCGCTTTGCCCAGATCTTGATGAACTATGGCTCCAACGCCATCAAGTACGGCACGAGGGGCGGACGCGCCGTGTTTCGCTCGTCACGCCAGTCCGAGCAGGTGCGGATCACGGTCGAAGACGACGGTGCCGGGATCGCGCTCGACAAGCAGGGCAGCTTGTTTCAGCCCTTTCAGCGCGCCGGCCAGGAAACTGGCCCCATCGAGGGCACGGGCATCGGCCTCACGATCAGCAAGCGGCTCGCTGAATTGATGGGCGGCTCGGTCGGTTTCTCTAGCGAGCCGGGAGCGGGCTCGAAGTTCTGGATTCAACTACCGGCGGCCCGCAGCGAGCTCGCAGCCGCCGTGCCGCGCAAGCCGCTCGGCCGCGGCGAAACGCCAGCCCTATCCGGACCCGGTGGTGAACAGCACGTCGTGCTGTACGTGGAGGACAATCCCTCCAACATTGCGTTCATGGAAGACTTCATGGGGGATTTCGAGCGCGTGCACTTGATCACCGCGCCCACTGCGGAAATCGGCATCGAGATCGCGCGCGCTCGGCAGCCCGATTTGATCATCATGGACATCAATCTTCCGGGAATGAGCGGCCTCGAGGCCGTCCAGCGCCTGCGGGAATGGCAGGAAACGAAGGACATTCCCATCGTTGGTCTGAGCGCCGCCGCGATGATCCGCGACGCCAAGCGCGTACGAGAAGCCGGCTTCCTCAAGTACTTGACGAAACCCGTCAACGTCGACGAGCTCGCCGAGACGTTGAACGAGGTGCTGACGGCAGCTCCGGCGCCCGAGCCGCGTTAGTCCAGTGCTGGCGTCCCCAACGCCCGTCTTCAATCGCGTAACCATCGTACACTGGCGCAGCCGATGCGCGCAGCCCTCAGCCGCTCGCAACCGTTGCGCGGGGCCGAGGCTGCCGTGAAGCCGCAGCGGATTCCGGTGGATGCGACGGTGGCTTGGCCCTTGCTTCGACATGGGGTGTATGTCCGACTACTTCCGCGCAATCGCCGTCGACTACGACGGGACCCTTACGACCGGCCCGCGGCCGGAGGAGTGCGTTCTGAGCGCGATCCGGCTACTTCGCAGCGCCAATCGCCGGGTCGTCCTCGTCACTGGTCGCATCCTCTCGGAGCTCGCTGGCGACTTCCCCGATGTGTACGAGCACTTCGATGCCATCGTGGCAGAAAATGGGGCCGTACTATGGCACGCCGGGCGAGCGCGGCCGCTCGTGGCCGGTATTTCGACGAAGTTGTCCCGTCAGCTGCGCGAGCTGGGGATCCCGGCTCGATCCGGCATGGTCATACTCGCGCTGGAAGCGGTCCACGACGAGGCCGTGCGCAAGCAGTGTGTTGCGCTGGGGCTGGATCACCAGCTGATCCGGAACCGTGAGGCGTTGATGGTCCTGCCTGCGGGCATATCGAAGGCCTCCGGCTTGCTCGATGCACTGGGACAACTCGGCGTTTCGCATCACAGCGCGATCGGCATTGGCGATGCTGAAAACGACATTGCCCTGCTCGAAGCGTGCGAAATCGGCGTGGCGGTCGCCAACGCAGTGCCATCGCTCAAGGAAAGGGCGGATCTCGTCCTGAACGTGCACGGGGGAGCCGCGATCGCAGACTTTCTCAGCAAAGACGTGCTCTCCAACTTGCCGGGCGTTCAACCGCTCAGACACCGCGTCGAGCTCGGCACGGCCAGCGACGGGAGCATCGCGAGCGTGCCGGCGTCGCGAATCCAGGTGTTCGTCGACGGCCCGACCGGCGCAGGCAAATCGTACCTGACAGGGCTGTTCGCCGAGCGTCTTACGGAGATGCGTTACACCATCTGTGTTTTGGACATGGAAGGCGAGCACGCCGCGCTAGGCCAGCTCCGCGGCGTACTCGCCCTCGGCGGCCGTACCCCACTGCCGACTCCGGAAGAAGTCGCTCGCTTCGTGCGCCACCGGTTCAGCTCACTCGTGCTCGACCTCTCGCTACGCGAGCCTGCGCTCAAACACGAGTATGTGCGCGACGTCATCGAGCAGCTCACGAGAGCGCGACAGGAATGTGGATTGCCGCACTGGATCTTGATCGAGGAGGCTCATTCCGTCCCCGCCGACGCGCTGGAGCGCGCTCGGGCGAGCGGCAGCCTCTGCTTGGTGACCTATCATCCCGACTGGCTGCCGCACAGTGTGCTCCGTGGAAGCGACGTTCAAATCACGCTCGAACCGTCGACTGAGGCGCGCCTCCGCTGGGTCGGCAACGGGCGACCACCGGTGTCTTTTCGGCCCGCTGCACGCGGGCTCGTACACGTGCGCCACCGCCGCAAGTACGCAGATAGCCAGGTCCCGTACGAGCGCGGCTTCGTGTTTCGCGATGCGAGCGGCCGGGTGGGCAAGCCTGCTTGCAGCATCGCCGAGTTCTATGTGGAGCTCGCACAGATCCCGCGCTCGGTGCTCGCCCACCACGCCCCGCGCCTGGACTTTTCACGCTGGATACGTGACGTTTTCCAGGACAAACCGCTGGCAGATTCGGTGCGTCGTGCGGAGGAGCGCTTTAGCGCAGAAGACGCGGACGGCTTTCGTCGCTTCGTCCGCGAGCTGGTCGCGCTGCGTCACGAGCTCAACGACGAAGCCGTATGCGTTCGGCAAACCGCGTCGTGACGAGCTAGTCGCCGCGGCGTAGATAAGCCGTCGATGGACGGTTCAGCGAACGAACGCGAGCAGGGTTCTGCGGAGGGGATGGGAATCGAGGCGCCGCTGAGCTTCGTCGTGCTCGAGGGTCTGCTTCCAATAGCCGGAGCGAGATCGAGGACGCGCTTTTTCGGCCAGTCGGGCAGAAGGAAGAAGAGGTCGCGCAGATAGGCCCAGGCTCGATGCTGTGCAGCTCGCAGCTGGCGATGAGCGAGACGAAAACGGTGTTGGCGAGCGCGCCGTCCTCGGAGCCCACGAAAATCCAGTTCTTGCGACCCACTGCTTGCCGGGGTAGCGCGCGTTCCGAGATGTTGTTCGACATGGGCAAGCGGCCATCGTCGAGGAATCGCTCAAGCGCTTTTTGCTGATTGGGCGCGTAGCCGATAGCGGTGGACATCGGCGATTCGTCGAGCACTCGATCTTTGATGGCGCGCACCAAGCGAAGAAGTCACGTACGATGGGTCGCGATTTCTTGTCGCGCATGGCCTCTTGCCGATGCAGGGGCTGGTGATCCGCGGCGCATCGATCTGCACGGCGCCGCCACCGCCGCTCGGGCTCGGCAACTCGAACACGGCACGGTGCAATCGCTTGTACAAGAGGCAATAGCCGTTTTTATCGAACCAGAGCACTTTCAAACGGGTGGCCCGCTCTGCGGATCGGCCCCGAGCCGTGCTTTGACTGCTTGCGCGAGGCGATCAAATCCTTGCCGCATGTCGATGGGCTCGACGCATACGAAGATGCGAACCTCCACAGGGATCATGTCGCCTCCAGCACTTCGAGCAGCCGGCGCAGGGCACTCGCGTCGAAGTCCCGTGAGATGCTCAGTCGCCGGCCACCGCGCAATTCCAGCTCGAACTGGCTCGCGCGCGTTATCGCCTGCACCTCAATGAACGGCGCCGCAACTTCGACCGCAGCGGGTTAGGCCGCTCGATCGGGCGCCCGCTCGAAAGCGCGTGGGCGGACCAGTGACGCGGGCCGCTTCAGCTGCCAGGTTGCCTCGGTTCACCGCGGACGTATGGCGAGTGGCTCGAACACTGCTCCATCTGCCAGCAGCAGCGAACACGGGCTGTGACGCAGCAAGCGTTCGGCGGTGGAGCCCAGCAACAGGCGAGCGAGGCGCGAGGACTCCGCCCGTCCAACCATGATCAGGTCGAACTTCTCTTCCATGGCGATACCGCGCAGGCTCTCCGACGGGCGTCCGATGACACACAGCCGTTCGACGTCCGTGAGCTCGCGCCCGTAGTGCTCGAGCAGCCGTGCGTAGGCTTCCCGGCGCTCGCGTTCGTAGCGTTGCAGCTCCTCCTGCTCGCCTCCCGGGTGAATGCCGCCTGCCCTCTCGAGCTTGCTCACCACATAGGCTACCGTGAGCTTCGCGGCCAGCCTTTGGCGCAGCAGCAACGCCGCTTCCAGCACGCGCGCCGACGCCTCAGTCGTGTCCACACCGCAGAGCACGCGCTCGATCTTCTCGCGCGCACCGGGCCGAACCACCCACACCGGCACCTCGGCGGCGCGCGCGACGGCTTCGGCCGTGGCACCAGTGGTGAAACGGTCGATGAGCGACTTGTCACCGGACCCGATCGCAATCAAGCCTGCATTGACGCTCTCTGCATATTCCAGAATGGCCGGAGCGGCGCTGCCACGGAGAAGTTGCGTGTCGTCTACGCGCGCGCCACGCGTGCACAAGTCATTGCGCCAAGAGTCCATGCGACGATGCGTTTCACCGTCCGTGAGGCCAGAAGTTACCCAGTCCACCCACGGCGAACTTTGCACGTGCAGCAGGATGATGCCTGCGTCGTACGCAACGGCCAGTTGCGCGACCTGCGGAAGTGCCGCCAATGCAGCCCGACCGAAGTCGGTAGCAAGAACGAGCTGTCGAGAGGTCATGTACCGTTCCTAGCAAGGGCCGCACCGCGGCACGTGACTGCAATGGCTGGTGGTGTAATGGGTCTTCAGCGCGCGCCGATGACACTGGCTCGCATTGGCCGGCGAGGATGTGCGCAGAGTCGCGCGTCAGAACAAAACTCGCTTTCGGTCAGCAAGCCGTCACGGTTGCCATCGCGCAGCCTGAAGACGTGTTCTGGCTCCTCGCAGTCATGGGGTTTGACGAGAAATTCGTCTACGGAAACCACGCCGTCGCCATTGCTATCGATCGCCGCAAACCGCTCGCGGCAATCTCGCTTCGGTTGAATGCCCGATGCAGGGCGCAGCGCCGAAGAGATCGGCGCCGGTGCTTCGCTCGCCGGTGCTTCGCTCGCCGGTGTTCCGGCCGGTCGCGATGAGCAAGCGAGGAGCGCGCTCACTGCAATGGCCAGAGCTGGGAAAATTCGACGGTCGGCCATGGTCTTGGCTCCTCTTCCGAGTACGCCCTTGGATCGGTGCAATGCGGATGCCAAAGCCGTCCGTGCTTGCCGGCTCGAGAGCAGAGCTTCACGAGCGTAGACGTGCACGAATAGAGCTCGCGGCGTCCGTACTCCTCATGTTCCGCCGCGACCACGGAGCCACGTGAGGGGAAGTCCGCGAACTCTTTGCACGGCCCGCGCCCCCGAGCGCATTTTCCGCGCCTCCCCTCGCCTCGCGTCCCCTCGCCTCGCGTCCGCTCGCTCGACTTCGGAACCGAGGACCAGCCCAACGTGTGCAACGCGCTAACCGACCCAGAGGGTAAAAGCCATGAACACGAGATACAGGCTCAAGACGAAGGCGCCTTCGAGGCGGGTGATGGTCCGCTCACTTCGGATGAAAACGGCTGCGATGACCGTCATCGCGAGCAGCACACTGACGTCAACGGCGATTGCTTGCAATGGTCCGCCGACCGAGCCGGTGAGGGCCGCCGCGCCGAGGCACAGAAAGGAATTGAATATGTTCGAGCCGACGACATTGCCGACCGCGAGCTCGGAATGCCCCTTGCGTGCCGCAATGACACTGGTGACGAGCTCGGGTAAGGACGTTCCAACGGCCACGATGGTGAGGCCCAACAAGCGCTCACTCATACCCAGGGTCTGGGCGACTTCGACGGCGCCATTCACGAAAAGATGGCCGCCGAGCAGCAGAATCGCGAGCCCTCCGGCGGTAATGCCGCACGCTCTCCACCGGCCAGCGGCGCGCGGGGCTCCCGCGGCATCAGCGGCTCGACCGGTAGCGGCGGCGTCCTGGCGTGCGGTCGCTAGTGCGGATGCACTGCGCGCGGCGCGGATCATCCAAATCGTGTAACCAAGGGCCACGGCCAGCAGCATGACGGCTTCCGTCGAGCTGACGACGCCGTCTATCAGCAGTAGCGGCAGACAGGCGGCGCTTGCTAGCAGCGCCGGCAGCTCGCGTTTGCGCAGCTCGCCGTCCACGCGGGCGGGGCGGATCAACGCGGCGATGCCGAGGATGAGGCCGATGTTCGCGATGTTCGAGCCCAGGACATTGCCCAGCGCCACGGCCCCGTGCCCCGCTCTAGCCGCCTGAACCCCGACCACGATCTCGGGCGCAGAGGTACCGTAGGCCACTACGGTGAGGCCCACCAGGAGCTCCGGGACACGAAGTGAGAGTGCCAGGCCAGAAGCGCCTGCCACGAACCACTCTGCGCCAAAGTACAAAAGCACGCCGCCGCCGACCAGCTCAGTCCAACCCATGGGTGTTCTGCCACTCTATCCGTGCTGAGGGGTGGCGCGCGAGTCATCCACGATGCGAAGTTCAGGGTAAGCTCTGAGAGCACGCGAGCGTGCGACCGCTGAGACGGCTACACGGGAGAACAGTGCTCACTGGGAGCCGACGAGCGGAGCTATGCCATCCGACCCTTCACACTGGCTGGCCGCGCGAAGCTCTCCAGCCATTCGAGCCGCGGCCGGATGCGAGCGACCACGCTGCGCTGCG
>DATDJP010000005.1:0-10017 GCA_036520475.1 Polyangiaceae bacterium
GGCTGGGCAGTGCGGCGAGCTGATGGGGCCACCAGACCTGACGTGCGCGCCTGCGGAAGAGTACTGAATGACGGCGAATAGGCGCTCCACCGGCCGGCGAATGCTAGGGCCGTCCGCTAACGATAGCGACAAATCCGCAGGGTTGCTGCTCGACGGGCACCAGCTCGACCGCTCCGATGTCGCACGCGCTGCCTTGCGGTCGCTTGATTCCACGGGCGTCCGTCGCGATCGTGCACGCGCCTGCGGGGATCTTGTCGATCAACGGGCTCACGGCGAACGGTGCGCGCGTCCGCACGGGTCCGCCGTTATCTGGACTGGCACGCTTGACTCGCTTGACTCGCTTGACTCGCTTGGCAGCGAGCACGAACACATTCATTTCGACTCTCTTTGGCTGCGGTTGCTTTAATTGTAGAATGGCAACATTCGAGTAACGCCCCGGCGCGGGGTCTCGGATGTGCTTCGGCCTGCAAATCCTCTCTCTCGCGAGGCTCTGCGGCGCACGCTCACATGGCAGAGCAGCGCTAGACTCATGGCGGACCAGAGCGTCGAGCTGCGGGGAGCTCCCGAGCTGAAGCTACATCCTCCGCTATCTTCCGCAGCTGCCGCCGCGCGTGCAGGTGGACCTGCATCGCTGGGCGCCTGCGCACCTGCGTCCAGCGCGCACACGCTTTGAGGCCAGACGCCGGCCTGCGAGTAGTAGTTACAATCGCGTTCGCAGGCGAGCGCCACGCACGTCTTGACCCCGCTCACATCGGCTGCGCGGAGGACCGCTTCCCAAGTCTGACCGTCGTCGGCCGATCGCGCGACGGTATAGCCGTCGACAAGCGGATCAGTGATCGCATAGATCTGTCCATCGCGTTCTGCCAGAGCGCGTGCCGATATGCTCAGCGGCCAGGCTTGGAAAGACTTGCCGTCATTGCTGCTGCGGAAGCCCTGCCGCCCGCTTGCAGCGAGGAGCAGGTCGCCGTCCTGTTTTCTCAGGAACGCCTCGAAGGTGCCTGTTACCTCGAGCACCTTGACGGCAGTTTTGCCACCATCGGCCGTGAAACAGACGCGATCCCCACCGGCAAGAGGCGTTGCCCTGAGCAACACACGGTTTGCATCACCCGGGTCCACGCTGATGATCCGCGGATACGTTCGCGACAGCTCTCCAGGGAGATGTTCAACCCCTGGTATATGACCGCAAGCCGGCCGGTGATCACGAACAGCTCGGATCACATCCTAAACGACGGCAGCACCATCACCGTTCAGATCGGAAACTCGGAGGGAGCGAGCATTTCGAGAGTTGCTCTCATGCGAGCGGGTAGCGCCACACATGCGTTCGACGGTGACCAGCGCCTGATTTGGCTTACGAAGCAGTCGCAGACGGCCTCGCAGGTGGTGGTATCGGCACCCAACGGCGCAGCGGCCGCACCTCCGGGCGATTACATGCTGTTCGTGCTCAAAAATGGACCTGAGCCGAACGGAATCAAGCGCTTCATTCCGTCCGTCGGGCGCTGGGTACGCGTCAACAATCCGACGACGACGCAGATTCTTCCCGCAAACTACGACACGACCATAAATGACGCGGCGTTCATCGGCCTGCGGCCCGCCGCAGTAGACGCATTCGATGAGGGCGGCGTGGTGAAGCTGAATATCGTGTACACGCGAAACGACGCGGTGCAGTGGTTCACCAAGGCCAACATGACCGCTGCGCAGTTCGTGACCGAGCTCAACGCGCATCCCGCGCCGTTTCGGCTAGTCAGTCTGGACAGCTACCAGCTCAGCGCGAGCGACGTGCGCTACGTAGCCGTCTGGAATACCAGCGCAGCGCCCGCGGGCGCCGTCACGCAGAGGTGGCACGATGTCACTCTGGCAACGCACAACGCGAACGTGGCGACGTTCGAGGCTCAGGGCTATCGGCTGGTGGCGGTATCGACGGTCATGGTGTCGGGAACGCCACGCTACACCGCCTTCATGGACAAGGCGGCGGTCGGCACCAAAGCCACGTTCCTTGCGCAAACCGAGGCGCAGGTGGCGGCGCTCGTGACCTCCCAGGCGCCCAAGCGGCTGGCCTACATCAGCGCGTACATGGAAGGCGCCACGGCGAAGTTCAACGTCATCTTCAACAGCTTCGACGCTGGCGTGAACCCGAATGCCAAAGATCCGAGCAATGCCTTGCTCAAGGCGTATGCGCTGGGGCAGGTCGGGCTCGTCGGCTTCGTAACCGCGCAGGGCCAGCGCATGCAGCAGGGCTACTCGCTGCGTCAGCTTGCTGGCTATCAGGTAGGCGGGGTCACACGCTACTCCGGCGTGTGGTCGCTCAGGCCGCAACTCTGAACCACGTGGGTCGCAGCTAGAGACCTAGAGCGAACGCGCGCGCAGCGATACACCGCTGCGCGCGCACGCTTGGCCACGCCGTAGCTCTTTTTTTTCTTTTTTTACGCCTTCAGCGATTTGTCGCCGACCTTGGCGCTGAACGCGAGCACCACGCTGGAGCCGTCCGGGGTCGCAACCTGCCGCTGATATCGAAGTCGGTGAAGATCTGCATCACGTTTCCAAGATCAGCTGGACGGCGGCCGCGCCTGCGTACGGCTTGAACGCCATCGGCGATCGGAACACGGCGTCATCCGCGAGAATGCTGTAGCCGGTGAGGTCACGCTGAGCGACCAGCTCGTGCCATCGGGCGAGCGTGGTGCAGTTTCGTTAACCCTAACTGTGTGCACGCTGCGCAAACAGGCGTTCGCACAGTGTGCGCCGCGCTTCGCACCCAGCCCACCCGGTGTCAAAAACGAATTACACTGTGAACGCTGGCTCCGTCGCCATCGGATGCCAGGGCGATCGTGGCGGCTCTTCGCTGACGCGCCTCGCGGGGCTGCGCTGGATCTACGGAGGCGCGGGCAGCGCTATTTTTCGCGAAGTGCACCCAGCCGATCGGAGCGGCGACTCCGCCGGTGACGAGCATCATCATGCCCAGGCTACGGAGCTGCGAATCGCCACAACTGTCCATGAAACACAGGTTCGAGAGCATCAATTGAAGGCCTCCGGCCATTACCGCGTGGCCGCCTAGCGCAGTGCCGAGGCCGACCCAGCGGCTCGAATAGTCCGGGGCGCGAACGCTAATCGTCGAGGGGCCATCGATTTTCACGCGCGGAGTACCGCCTCGCGTTTGCGCCGTGCTCGACACGTCGAGCCGGTATTTGCCCCGTGGAACGTGGACCACGCAGGCATGCGAGCAGTGCACGACGGGTGTATCGTCGTCGGCGCGCAGCAGCCAATAGTGAAGCCCCGGCGTTTTGCTCGCGATACGCACTGGCACGAGGTCCGGAGCGGGCGCGTAGTACGGCCGAGCAGCCACGGATGGGGGCGGTGCAGGGGGCGTCTCAGCGTAAGCCCGCGTCGTGCCAAAGCAGATGCCGAGTGTGAACAGAGACGATATTGAGAATCGCATGGCGTCGGGCCTCAGCAAGCCGCAGGCCAGCCGCGGTCGCTGCAAAGCAGAGGTAGCGGCTCGGGTAATCGAATCCGACGCGCGGCATCAGCAAACGTTGGCGGAGCCCGTTGCCCGCCGCAGCCATACCGTCCAGCGAATCAAGGCAAATTCACAGCAGTGATCCGCCCGATCGAATTGTTGACAGAGTGGGTGAACCACATTCCCCCGTCCGGACCAGCCGCGATCCACAACGGCATGCGTAGACTCGGATCCGTGAACATGGACGCGACGCCCACCGGCGTGATCCGCCCGATCGAAGCGCTCCCGCGGATGGTGAACCACAGGTTCCCGTCCGGACCTGCCGCGATATCCAACGGGAAGAACGTAGTTTGGGGGACGACGTTGGTTATGGCACCCGCTGTTGTGATCCGCCAAATTCCACCGGGTTGGCGAGTCGGAAAAAAGTTTCCGTAGGTGACGAACCAGAGGTTCCCGTCCGGGCCGGCCGCGATAGCGCTCGGCCGGCTGTAGATACTCGGATCGGTGAAGCTTGACACGACGCCAGCCGGCGTAATCCGCCCGATCGAATCGTCGTTGGTGAACCAGAGGTTGCCGTCCGGACCCGTCACTATTCCCCCCGGGCCGCTGATACTTGGATCGGTGAAGTTGGACACGACACCAGCCGGCGTGATCCGACCGATTGAACTGTCGGTTCCGCCTGGTTGCGGCTGACAGAGAGAAGCGCCGAGCGCACACCCTCGGTTGGTGAACCAGAGGTTCCCGTCCGGACCCGCGGCGATTCCCCCCGGGTTGCTGATACTCGGATCGGTGAAGTTGGTTACGGTCCCGATGGGCGTGTCGCCGCACGATGGCGCTACCAATGCAAACGCGCACAGCACCACGGCCAATCTCGCGAACGCGCGTGATCGTACAGACGCCCGGAGCCGTTTGCTCGATATCAGAGCATGAGCGGGCAGACCGGCTAGAGCCGCCACGGTTCTGAACCGAGGGCTCCATGTCGAAGGTGTAGCGGGACTGTTCGTTTTCATGGCGGCCTCTTTCCAAGTCTTATGATCGCAACGCCAGGACGCACACGGTCAGACAACCTTTCGACTCCGTCGATGGCTTTGCGCTTTCACGCGCTCTTATAAGCACGCTGCATGCCGGGCGCGAACGCGAGCGTTTCGGCGAATTGCGGCTCTAGAACTCCATGGACGGCGGAAAAGTACCAATCTTGCTGAGTGTGCGCCCGTTCGCGCACGGCGCACCGTGCCCGCACCCGCGCGGAGCCTTCTTCACCGGCAAGGTTCATGGACGTTGATCGCGGGATGAACCGTACGACGCCGTGCGCCGCAGCTTTCGTGCGACGGCCGTCACGCGCCAGCCTTTGGCCACTGCTCACGGTTGCGTAGGGGATGATCGGGCGATACATCCGACTCGGGAACGTCGATCAGCTTGGGGAAACGGGGGGTCATTCTCTTGTGTCCGACTCCCTCGAACACGATGTCGATGGCGCATCCGCGTTCTGCGAGGACGACGCCGAGGCCCCAATGCGGCATACCCGTGTGGCGAACGAAGTGCATCTGCAAACGGACGCTGTTCGAGGTTTAGCGTTGCCCGGTTGCTCAGACGTTGCCGAGTGCAGGCCGCTGCCGAATGCGCCTCCAGGCGGCGACAGCACGACTTTGAAGCTTGGCAGCCCACTCGAACTCCGTTGCCAACAACGCAACTCCAGCGATGATGAGCGGAATACCGGGCCCGGGCAGAACGAGCAACACCGTGCTAGCGCGTTGAGCTCCGACGGTACCGCAAAATAACCAGCGCGCCGAACGCCAAGTCGAGGTTCGGCTCTGGAGCGGCGCTGCCGCTCACTGCGAGGCTTCCACGGCACCGATCTCGCACGCGCTGCCTTGCGGGCGCGCCACGCCGCGGGCATCGCGCACGACCGGGCAAGCGCTGCTCGGAATCTGATTCAGCAGCACGCTCGTGGGGGCGGGGTAACGAGTCGGCACGTGGCCGCCGTTGTCGGCGAGCGGGCCGAGAAGAAACGCGGCGTCGCTTTGACGGTCGCCAGCTCCGGCGAGCGCGCAGCTTGCGTCGTCGAACCAGTTATGGGCCGAGGCGAGGAGCACGTACCCCCGCGACCCGAGCACGACGGGATCTTGGTAGAGCGCGCACACCGGCTGATCTGCCGGCGCGGTCGCGACCGAGCGATAGCTCGTCAGCTCTCCCGCTTGAATGGCGGGCGCATTCGCGTTGTCCGCGATGGTGACGTGATCGAGGCGCAGCTGCCTCGCGTAAATCGCGGAGCCGAAGGGCGGCGCGACCGAAAATTCCGTGAGCGCCACGGAGGTCTCGTTGCCGACGATCGTCGAGTTGACGAGCGTCACCAGGCCTCTGGAGACGATACCCGCGCCGCCGCTCGGCCCAGCAGAAGCCGGTCCGTAACTTGCGAAGCTATGGCCCAGCGCCTTGTTGTCGGAAACCGTGATGCTGTCGCCGTCCAGCGACCCGGCCTCGACGCCGCCGCCCACGAAGTTGACCTCGAATCGGCCCGCATAACCTCCATCGTAGCTGGCGCTGCCGGTGTTGCTGCTGACCTGCGACTCGCTGATTGTGAGCTTTCCGCCCACACGAATGCCGCCGCCGCCCGCGAGCGCCCGGCGGCCGCCATCCTGCTGCGAGCCCACGGTGTTGTGATGAATATGCGAGCGCTGGATGCTGGCGTCGGCAAAGACGGCGATGGCCCCGCCGCCGGACCCGCTCGCGCTGTTCTCGGAGGCGCTGATGTTGACCGCCGTGAGCCGCTCCGCGGCAATGGCGCCGCCGCTGCCGCGCGCGGCGTTCTTGATGAACGTCGCATCCGAGACTGAGATCTGGATGCCGTTGAGCGCCCCGCCGGATCCGTTGCCAACGAGGTTGTTCGAGAACCAGCCCCCATTGACGGTGATGGAGACGTCGCTCGTGACCGCACCGCCGCGAGCGCTGCCGTCCAGATTGCGCGCGCTGCTCACGGTCGCTTCGTTGTCACGGAAGTTCGAACCCGTGAGCGATAGCGCGCGGCTCGACCACACCCCACCGCCGGCTGCGAGCACCGGAATGCCAAAACAGTACTGCGTAAAGCAGCTCGCATGGGCGCTAGCCAGCGCGCGATTCCCGTCAATTACGCTGTTCTCGATAGCGCCCGGGCCGGTGCTCGCGAACGCGCCTCCGCGACTTTCACCCGGACGACACGCATCGAGTTGATCGCAGGACGCGATGGCGCCACCGGTGGCAGTGTTTAGCTCGGCTGTGACCCTGTTGAGCGTGATGGTGCCGGCGACGTGCGCACCGCCGCCTGTCGCGTTGCCGCCCGGGGCCAAACCTGGCGCCATCCCCACACCGGCACCGCCGGTCGCGTCGTTGTACGACACCGCTGAATCCACCGCCGTCAGTGAGCCGCCGACGTACAGCCCGCCCCCCGATGCAGCGCCACCGCTCATTGACGCGACACCCACGCCGCCAGTGACGAAGTTATGTGCGATGGCCGCGCGTTCGAGCAGAACATCACCCGCGGCGCGCACGCCGCCACCGCTCACCGATTCGCCAGGAGCGCCGTGCACGTTGCCGCCCGTGACGGTAACGCCGCGCAGCGTGAGCAAGCGGCCGCCCCGTGCATCGATCACCCTCTCACCCGCGCACGTCTGGCGGATCGTCACGGTGCCGGTACCCGTCGCCGTGATGGTCACGGGCTTCGTCAGATCGATGTCGAGGTCGCCCGCGCTCGCGCTATCGTCAGCTCCACAGCGCGTTAGCGTGTACTCACCGGGCGGCAACTGAATCGTCACGCCCGAGGAGCTCGCATTTGCCTGTTGCACCGCGGCGCGCAATGAGCCGCTCCCGGAATCTGCGGTGGTCGTGACAGCAATGATTTGTGCGGGATCACAGCCGCCGCCTGCGAGTGCCACGCTCAGCGTGACGCTGGGGATGAAGATGGTCCGTGTGGCGCTGGACGCTGACAATTTTCTCATTCGCAACACTCCCTGAGCAATGCGCATGCCGGGACTAACCGCGCCTTGGGAACCTAACATTTGCGCGGGACGGGGGAATCGCGACTCTAGAACTCCATGGACAGCGGCAAAGTACCAATCTGGCTGTACGTGCGCCCGTTCGCGCACCGTGCGCGCACCCGCGCGGAGCTTCTTCGACCGGCGCTACTCGGTTTTGAACGTCGCGCCTCGCTCGTACCTGCTCTCCATCCAGGGTTGCCATTGCCCCTGCTCGTCACGCAGCCACCACGCTCGACTTCAAATGCCTTGGAGCTCGCTGGAGTGGCCGCTGGTGCAATGACCTCATCGCGCAGTACGCGGAGCGCGCCGGTGCCGTCCTGGTGCTTGCGGGGGGCCACCGCTGAAAGCGCACGCCACCCCATGAGCCACGCCGGCGCCGCGGCGTTAGAGCTTGGCGCGTGGGACGTAGACCAGCACCGGTTTGAAGGGCGCTCCCGACTTGGCGATCAATCCCTGGGATTCGACGACGTAGGGCGGGTCGATTCGGTCGTAGCGTTGCTCGGGAAGGGAGAAATAATGCTTCGCTTCGGTCGCCAGCACCACGCTCCAACGCCGCGCCGCGAACTCGGCTTCGATGCTGTCCCTCAGGCGCTCCTTGGCGCCCATGAAATCCACGTTGCTGCGCTCGACGTCGAGAACGGCCATGCCATGCGCATACGTCGGTTTACCGACCATGCGCGGCATGTGCGAGTTGCTGGTCATCAGCACGGGCCCGGGCTTGGCTGCGATGTAGTTCAGCAGGCGCTGGCCTTCGCGCAGATCGCTCGCGTTGGGCACCCAATCCCTCTGCACACCGGTAAACAGCAGCAGCTGTAACAGGACGACGCTTCCGGTGAGCGCGCTGGCGAGGGCCTTGTTGTCTTCACTCCACTCGAGCAGCGCGCCGGCACCAACGCCGAGTAGTAGCGGTGCGGCCGCATATGCCGGCATCAGGTCATTCACCCAGCTACCGCTATGCCAGCGCGACGTGAAGGCCATGAACACCAGCGTGGCGCTGAACAGGGCGTAGAACACGCGTGCCTCGCCCGAGTAGCGCTTGACGGGACCGAAGATGAAGAACAGCCCCAGGCTGAGTGCGATCGGAACCGCGGCAAGAATCTCGCGGCGCCAAAAATACTCGGCTTGTGTGTTGAGCATCTCGTGGGCGGCCCCCAGACGAAACGCGTAATATGTGTACCAGCCGTCGGTCATCAGGTGGAAAACGAGCACGCTGCCGCCAATGAGTGTGATGGCGGCGAGCAAGAAGTCGATGGCTTGCCGCAGTCCGAGGCGCAGCAAGAAGAACAGCGTCACCGCCGGCACGAGCGCGAGCGCGGGCTGCTTCGCTTCGAATGCCAGCCAGCTCAGCAACGCCGACAGCATGATTCCGCGCCACGACCGCGCAAAGCGCGCACAAAGCAGGGTAGCGAGCGTCAGCGCGGTGGCCAGCGTGTCAACGCGCGCCAGATCGAACCAGGCATCCATGAGCTCATAGGTGCCTGCGTACGCGCCGGCTGCGAAAACGGCCGCCGAGAGCTTGCCCGTTTCGCGCCGCACGAGCTCGAAGATCAGGGCAAAGCTCGCGAGTGTCGCCAGGATCGAGACCAGGCGCAGCGCGAAGAGCTGAGGCCCAACGAACCAGGTCGCGACTGCAGACAGGTAATAGAACAAGGGATTGTAGATGAACGGTACGAAGTGCGCGGACGGTGGCTGGTACAGCTGCTGACCGGAGAGAACGCGGCGCACGTGCTCGAGCATGCCGCTCTCCATCCACTCGAGATCGTACGGATATTGGGCGCGCGCTGCCGCAACCTTCACGAAAAACCAAACGAAGTGACACGCGAGAACGACGCAAGCGGCGCGCGGCAGCTCACAGAGGAACCGGGCCACTCGCTCGAGAGCCGGCCCCACATAGCGCGCTCGCTCTGGACCGAGTGCTCTGGATAACGCCGCATCAAACGTGTCCCGCGAAACCGCGCCCAGCGATTCCCCCTTGGATTTCAAAGGTTCCAATTCGCATATCCGAGCGTACGCAGGTCCGGCACCGACATCTCACACGACATAACCGTAAACGGCGGCTACATCAACGAGGCCGTGTCGCGCTGGTTTGATTGGACTTACATCGTCAATTTTCTTCGCGATGGAAAGCGTCACGAAGTTATCAGATTAGCGAAATCGCGCCGCGCCACACGCAATCGAACGGTTCTCGCTTTCGCCCGGAGCCCTGATCGCTTGCCGCGATCGCGGTGATCAGCGCTTGTCGCTCGCGATGGGCTTCGCGTCATTCGCGCGCGCGCAGCGCGGGCTGTCGAGCACGATCGTCACGCCGCGGTTGCTCGGCACCATCTGGTTCCAAAGCCGTGTCAGGCCGGTCTCGCCGGTGAAGACATCCACGTGCTGCCCTTTGACGCGCAGACCGCGATCCTGCGCGATGAAACAGCCGTCGTGAAACGCGCTCTGCGAGCCGTCGCGCGGCAGACCGTCGTACTCGGGGATGTAGAGGGCCGTGTGCAGCGGAATCACGGCCGAGTCGACGGCGACGGTGAGGAGCGGAGTGATGGGCTGACCCGTCGCGCC
>DATDJP010000006.1:0-30071 GCA_036520475.1 Polyangiaceae bacterium
GAACCAGCTCTGGCACCGCGACTCGATCGACCGCATGTACGATTGGTTGCGCCGCGATCCGCGCGTGCGCGTGACCAAACGCGTGTTCGAGCGCTACGGTCACCAGGACTTGTGGTGGAGCCCGCGTTCCGCCGAGCCCGGAGGCGTGTACGACTACGTCGCCAGTCACCTAACGCCGTAGCCCGGCGTTCTCTCCGCTCAGGTCGAGCGTGAGGAGGCGCTCTTCGAGCGGAAGCCCCAGACGGCGCGCGCTTTTGAGACCGCTCGCGAACAGGCGGCGGGCGCGCCGCGTGCGGCCCCGGTGGAGCTGCTCGATGCCGGCGAAGTGCCGGTAGCGCGGCAAACCCACGGGGAAACTGTGCGCGTAACGCCGCAGAGCGGCCAGCGTGCGTGCGCTGTCGACGCTTTGCGCTCCATGCATGGCGTGGAGCGTTTCCAGCAAATCGCTCAGCCCCTCGAGCACGATGTGACTCGTGGGGTGCTGCATGCGCGCCAAAAGCTCGAGCGTGACGCGCAGCACCGTGGCTGCTCTCCCGCGCTGGTCACTCAGCCAGAGCGCGCGCGTCCACGAGCCGTGGAGCAGCAGGCGCTCGGATTCATCGCCGTGCTTTTGCAAGAGCGGCAGTGCTTCTTCGAACAGTCGAGCGGCCTCGGCGTACGCACCGGCGCGCAGCCGTTCGGAAGCGCGGATGCGTAACATCCAGGCGGCCAGGTGAGGGTTCTTCGTGCGCTCGGCGCAGGCCTCGAGCCGTTCCACGGCGTTGGCCAGCTGAGCGCGTTGCCCGCGGTAAACGTGCGACCAGACGCGGATCGCCTGCGCGTAGCTCCACGACGTGTGATCGTTGCACGAATCCGCGAGGCGCTGCGCGAAAGTCACGGCTTCGTCACAGGCGTCGAACTCGCCGGCACCCACGAGGTACAAGGCCGCGAGCACGTGCGTGCGGGTGGCGACCTGCACGTCCATGCAGTCTCGGCAGGTCGCGATCGCCCGCTGCACGTACGCCTTGGCGAGCCGTTGCTGGCCCAAAACGCCCAGGAGCAGCCCCATCCCGGAGTAACACTTACTGCGCTCCGCGCTGCTCCCGGCGCGTTCCGCGGCGTTGGTCGCGCACAGCACGCTTTGCACCATGCCGAGCGAATCGGCAGCGAAGAAACAATGCGCGGCGAGCGCCTGCTCCGCGCGCGTGATCTCGAACGCGACGTCGGGAGGAAGGCGCGGTGACAAAAAGGCTCTGCCGAGCAGCACGAAGCCGGCCTGCGTGACGCCGCTCTGTGCGACGACGACTGCTCGGGCAAGCGGCGTCTCGGGCGCGCCGTGTCCGAGCAGGAGCAACGCTTCCCGCGCGTGCACGCCGATCCGTTGCTTGTCGCCGGCAGCTTCGAGCGCCTCGGCCAGACGCCGGTGCCAGCGCGCCCGGTCCGCCGTGGCTGCGCGCTCGATGTGCTCGTCACCGGGCGTGTCGTCCGACAGCCAGAGCGCGCGCTCGAGAAACCCGACGGCTTCGCGAAATGCCCCCGTACGCATGGCTTGGTCGGCGGCTTGCTCGAGGCTGTGGTAGGCGGAAAGGCGCGCGCCGCCGCGCTGATAGTGGTGCGCGAGAATGGCGTGATTTTTTGCGCGGTCGTCCAGGGCGGAGCGCGTGTAATAGGCTGCGATCTGGCGGTGTAGAGCACGCTTCAAGTCCAGCGGCATGCGGCCGTAGGTCACCGCGTGCGTGACGGCATGATCGAACCGATAGCTGGCCGTGCCTGGTTGCTGCACCAGCAAACCGTCGTGCACGAGCGCGCGCAGACTCTCGCGGAGCTCCGCGTCGCTCGAGCAATGGGGATGTATGGCGGCCAGCGCTGCCCGGTCGAAGCTGCGTCCCACGACGCTCGCCGCTTTGAGAGTCAGGAGATCCCGCTCGGCTACCACGCGGTCGATGCGATCGCCGATGACGGCCTCGAGCGAGCTCGGGACGTCCTCCGTGGTGGCGTGCGCGCTGGCGGAGAGACGCACTTCGCCGTCGTGCACGACGAGCGCGCCTGCCGCCGCCAGAGACAGCGCGAGCGACTCCGCGAAGAACGGATTGCCTTCGGAGCGCGCGCCGACCAGCTCGAGGGCGCTCGCGTCCACACGCTCTGCCCCGAGCCGGTCGATGATGATGCGGCCGACGTCTGCGCGCGACAGGCCGGCGAGCTCCATGCGCGTCGCGCGCGGCGCCTCGCGGAGCTCGCGGTGAGCGTCGTCCGCTGGGCTCTGCACCGGGCGCGTGGTGATGACGAGCGGAACCTCCGGCTCGCGCTCCGAAAGAGCGCGTAGGAGAGCGAGCGACGCCGAGTCGAACCAGTGCAGATCTTCGGCGATCACGACGAGCCCGGCGCGCCCCCGGGCACGCAGCAAATCGAGCAACAGCTCGCGCGTGCGATCGCCGCGCAGCTGGCCGGTGAGGCGGGCCGTTTCAGCGGAGTCTGGCAAGTCGAGCTGGAGCACGGGGCCGAGCAGCGGCGCGAGGCCGCGCTCATCGCAACCAGCGGTGAGTCGTGCGACGCGGGCGCTCACGTCTGCGGCGGAGGCGTCGGGGTCGAGCTCGAGCAAGCGCCGGAATGGCTCGCGGAAGGCATGATACGGGGTGCCCGACTCCACGGAATCGGCGGCGGCCATGAGCGTGGTCACGCCGGCGCTCGCGCACTCCGCCTCGAACGCGGTGATGAGCGAGGATTTGCCGAGCCCCGCTTCCGCTTCAATCCAGAACAACCCGCCTTGTCCGCGGCGTGCCCGCACGACGGCATCGGCCAGCAGGGCTTGCTCGCGCTCGCGACCGAAACTCTGCCGGGCTGTCCGCCCCGGAATGCGCGCCGCTCGAGGCGCAAAGGCGTGGAGCGGGGATTGCAGACCCTTGAGTCGAAACGGCCCACGCTCCTCGCAGTCGATCTGAGCACGCACCTCCGCGTACGTTTGTGGGCAGCAGAGCACGCCGCCCGCTGCCTTTTGCATCAGTCGCGAAGCCAGGTTCATGACGCTGCCGACCAGACAGTACTGGCGGCGTTCCGCCCGTCCGATCGGGCCCCAGAACACGCGGCCGCTCGCGACCCCGATGTCGCTCTCTTGCGCGTAGCCGTCGAGCTGCGCGTGCAGCTCGAGCGCGGCGAGCACTGCGCGCTTCGGTCCGTGCTCGTGGGAGCTTGGCGGCAACCCAAAGACGATGGTCGCCACTGTGCCCTTGTCGTCGAACACCAGCTTGTCGAAGCTGCCGTGATAGCGATCGCTCAGCGCGCAGATGACATCGACCGCACGCTGCACGCGTGCGAGCTCGACGGCGCGCGCGTCGATGCCGCGGAGCCGGATGAAGAGCACGGTGATGTGCCGGAGCTCGGCCAGCCACTCCGCCGCGCGCTCCGGCACGCGTTTGCGCACCGATTCGGGTAGGTAGCTGAGCAAGAGCTCCTGGTCCTGGCGGTCCGGCGCGGCGACGCTCGAGGGGGCGTGCGCCAACTCCTCGAGATCGGCGGCACCCGCAGCAAACAAATGTTCGGCCTGGGGGGACACCTGGAACCGGCCGGGCTGGGCAGTACGGTCTGCGCTGAACGCCTGCGCCACGGCTTCCCCTCCGAGCACGAGCTCCCAGCGCTCGGGCTGACCGACCCGTAGCAAGAGCGCGCGTCCCACGCCCAGGCTGGTGCGGACCCGCAGCACCGTCCTGGGATCGGGCCGGTGCCGATCCAGCGCGCGCATTATTTCGACCCCGCACGCGCGCGCTCGCGCCGCGGTACGCTGAAGGCCCTCGTTTTCGGCGGGCCAGACCGAAATCACGCCGTCGCCGACGATCGTGAACAGCTCTCCGCGGTGCTCTTCGACGATTTCGATGAGCTTGCCGTAAAAAGCGTTCAGAATGTGGCTCAAGTGATTGACGCCAGCGGCGCCCTGCTGGACCAGCCGTTCCGCGATGCCGGTAAACCCGGAGATGTCGCTGAACAGCACGGCCGAGTCGAATTCCTGCTCCGCCGGCCCCGTTCCGGACGGGGGGAGCGAACGCACGAGATGCCGCGGCACATACGCCTCGATCTCGGCTTGGCTCATACCCCCGACGCCTGACATCTGCGCGTGTATGCTACATCGCCCACACGGGCGGGGAAACCAGGCTTGCTCGAAGCTTGTTCGCGTTCGCGCTTCCGTGAGAAAATCGCTCCCAACATCTCATGCCCGAGCCGCGCGTCTTCCCACTCGACTCGATCCGCACGGACGGCTGGTTCGAGCGTATCGGCGAAGGTATCGGTAGCTTCCAGGCGCTGTGCGACATCATCGGTGCCCGCTTCTTCGCGTTCGCCATGATCACGGGCGCGCGCATCACCGCGCTGACGGTCGACCGCCGCATGCCGGACAACACGCTGGTCGACTTCGTGATCGGCCCGCCCAACGGCGACGTGGCGGACGGCGACGCGCAACGGCTGACGCTCGGCGACTTTCGGCGACGGCTCGTGAGCGCCCTCGTCACCGAGGAGCCCATGGGGCCCCCTCCGAAGCGGCCGACGGACACGGAAGCGCTGCAGCTGCACATCGGCGTGCGCTATCTGCTGCTCGCGCCGCTGTATGGGTACAGCTTGCGCGAGCTACGCATCGAAGAGGCCGGGTCCACGATCGAGCTGCTCCACGACGGCGTCGAAGAGTCGTTTGGCCTGGCGCCTTTCCAGAACCGCATCCGTGCGCACGTACGAGAGGAGCTCGACCGTGTCACGCGCGCTGCGGGCCGCGGCGCCATCGATCTCGCGAAAGTGACGGAAGCCGAGGCGGCCGCGCGCGACAACGATTCGGTGCGCGTGCTCGAGCTGCTGGGAACGTGGCCCGCGCCCCTGGCGATCTTCCTACGGACGCCCGAGGGGCAACTGCTCAGCCCCGAGACGCGCGCGCACATCGCGAAGGGCCTCGGGCTCTTGGGGAGCGCCTGCATCTCGCTCGGCGAAGTCGAGAAGGGCGAGGAGGTGCTACGGCTCGCCGTCCAGTACGCTGGCGATGGCTCTGCCGCACACGACATCTACATGCGCCTCGGCGTCGCGATGCTGGAAGACGATCGACCGGGAGAGGCCGTGGCGCCGCTGCGCCGCGCGGCCAACCTCGGTGCGGACGGCAAGCAAGTCTGGCCGCTCTTGGCGCGTGCCTTGTTACTTCGCCGCAGGTTCGTCGCGGCCCTGGGAGCCGTCATCGAAGCCAAGGCTGCCGGCGCGTCCGGCGATGGCCTCGACGCGATCGTTGCTGATATCGAAGCCGCCCTCGGCTCCACGCTGGCCGGGTGGCGAGCGCTCGTCGAGCGCGAAGCGTGAGACCTGCCGTGCGTGGCGGCTGCATGGCGGCCGGGGCGTGCTATACCGCCTGCGCGACGGCCCCGCCGCACCACTCGACCTTCGAGCCGGCGCCGAGCCCGAGTGTCCACCCGAGCTGGATCGGGTAGTAGCGCCAATTCGGCCCGTGCCGCTCGCGAGACTGCGCGGATTGACAGGCCTGGCTTTTACCGACTAAATCGCCGAGCCCAAGCTGTATTTTCGAATATTTGTGCGCGTCTGGGGAGCTATCCGGGCGCGCACGACGGGAACGGGAACTGATGCTCGATCTGTATCTTCCGATGTTGGTGATGTTCCTCATATCGGGGGTCGTGTGCCTGGCGATGTTTGCCGGAGGCGCGCTCGTCGGAAAAAAGAATCCCACGCCAGAGAAGATGATGCCGTTCGAGTGCGGCAACGACACCGAGGGCGCGCGGAACGTGAAGATGAACGTGAAGTTCTATCTCACGGCGATCCTCTTCGTCGTCTTCGATATCGAGGTCGTTTTCATCTATCCGTGGGCGGCGTTGTTCAAAGGTTTGGGCTGGGCCGGTTTCGCGACGATGGTGGCGTTCATCGCCTCGCTGCTGATCGCTCTGGCCTATTGCTGGAAAAAGGGAGCCCTCGAATGGGAGCGCTGACGAAGACCACACAGCATGTGATCGACCCGAGTGTTGGGCAGGGGTTCGCGACCACGCGCGCTCAAGACCTGTTGGCGTGGGCGCAGAAGTACTCGCTGTTCATGTACCCGTACGTCACGGCGTGCTGCGGCATGGAGTTCATGGCGGCCACGAGCCCGCGTTACGATCTGGCGCGTTTCGGCGCAGAAGCGCCGCGTTTCTCGCCCCGCCAGAGCGATCTCTTGTGGGTGGTGGGAACCATCGTTCAGCGCCAGGCTCCGGTGCTGAAGCGCATCTACGAGCAGATGGCCGAGCCGAAATGGGTGCTGGCGTTCGGAACGTGCGCTTCCTGCGGAGGCTTTTACGACAACTACGCCACCGTCGCGGGCATCGACAAAATCATTCCTTGCGATGTGTACATCCCCGGTTGCCCGCCGCGGCCGGAAGCGGTGTTCGACGGCCTGATGCTGCTGCAGGACAAGATTCAACGCGGGGATCGCACTCCCGCCATCGTCAAGCCGCGGCTTGACCCCGTCACACAGCCCGGTATGGGCGTTGTGCCCCTGCGCAAGTCGCGCAGCGCAGGGCCTGCTCGAGGCCTCAAGGGCTGAACCCCCGCGCGAGTAACGTTTCAGCAGAAGGCAGAAATGTCCAAGGCCCTCGTAGAGCTCGTAAAGTCCCGTTTGCCCGGGGCAGTACTCGAAAGTCATGCGCAGCACGGCGACGACACGCTGGTCATCGACCCGGCTCGGTGGAAAGAGGTGTGCGCGTTTCTCCGCGACGCGCCTCAGGCCGACATGCAAGTGCTCGTCGATCTCACCGCGGTCGACTATCCGGACCGAGAACCGCGCTTCGAGATCGTGGCGCACCTCTACTCGTTCAATCGCGGGCACCGCTTGCGGCTCAAAGCTCGAGTGGGCGACGAGGACGGCGACGACGCACAAATCGACTCGCTGACGGACCTGTGGGCGAGCGCCAACTGGCTCGAGCGCGAATGCTACGACTTCTTCGGCGTGACCTTTCGAGGACACCCCGATTTGCGCCGGATCTTGCTGTACGCCGAGTTCGTGGGGCACCCGCTGCGCAAGGACTACCCGGCGGATCGCATTCAGCCGCTGGTGCCCTACCGCGAAGTTCCCAATACCGAGAAACTGCCGCCCTTCGGGCTCGATGAAGGCATGTCGTTCGGCCGTCAGTCCCACGAATGGGTCGGCGCGCGGGAAGACGGCTCCCGCGAGATCGCGGCGGATGACGGAGGCGACAGCTGATGGAGCCGCTCGACGTAGAATTGGACGAGTCGGAGATCGAGCTCGGCACGGAGCCGATGCTGCTGAACGTGGGTCCCTCGCACCCCGCGATGCACGGCACCGTGCGCATCGTGATGGAGCTCTCGGGAGAGACCATCGAGCGCTGCGACGTGCAGGTCGGCTACCTGCACCGCGGCTTCGAAAAAATGTGCGAGCGCGGCACGTGGACGCAGTGTTTCCCGTACGTGGACCGCCTCAACTACGTCTCGCCGATGTTGAACAACGTCGCCTTCTCGCTCGCCTGCGAGAAGATGCTGGACATCACGGTGCCGGAGCGCTGTCAGTACTACCGGATGATCCTCGGCGAGCTCGCGCGCATGTCGGATCACCTGACCTGCGACGGCGCGATGGCCATGGAGCTCGGAGCGTTCACGCCCTTTCTGTGGATGATCAAGGGCCGCGAGATGATCTGGGACCTCATGGAGGAGGAGACCGGCGCTCGGCTCACGCACAGCTTCGGCCGCGTGGGCGGCATGGCGGCTCCGCCGACGGCGGGGTTCAAGGAGCACGTCCGCGCCGTCAAGGACCATATCCTCACCATCGTCGACGAGGTGGAGCGGCTACTGCTCGGCAACCGCATCTTCCTCGATCGCCTCGAGAACATTGGCATCATGAGCGTGAGCGACGCCATTTCGCTGGCGTGGTCGGGCCCCGCGCTGCGCGCGTGCGGCGTGCCGTACGACGTGCGCAAGGCGCACCCGTACATGAAGTACGGCGAGGTCGATTTCGACGTCCCGGTCGGCCAGAAAGGCGACTCGTTCGACCGCTTCATGGTGCGCATCGAGGAAATGAAGCAGAGCGCGCGCATCATCGATCAGTGTCTTGTGCGCATGCCGGACTCGGGCCCCATCAACATCGACGATCCGCGTGTGGTCTTGCCGCCCAAGGAAGAGGTCTACACGACGATCGAGGGCACGATTCAGCACTTCAAGATCATCATGGAGGGCATCAAGCTGCCTGCCGGTGAGTGCTACGGGTACACGGAGGGCGGCAACGGCGAGCTCGGCTTCTACCTGGTCAGCGACGGCAGCGGCACGCCCTACCGCGTGCGCATCCGCCCGCCCTGCTTCCTCGTGACTGCGGGCCTCGAAAAGATCATCACGGGCGCCATGATGGCCGACGTCGTGCCGTCGTTCGGATCATTGAACATGATCGGCGGCGAGTGTGATCGGTAACGTTCTGGTTATGGGATCCTGACTCAACGCGGAGTGGCTGTGCCGACTTTCAAGCTAGACGAACGCGAGATTCCTTTCGAACCGGGTGACACGGTGATTCGGGCGGCCCACCGCGTGGGCGTCGATATTCCCCACTACTGCTGGCATCCCGGCCTGACCGTGGCCGCCAACTGCCGCATGTGTCTCGTCGAGCTGTTGCCGCCGCCGGGCAGAAAACCGCTCCTCCTGGACGTGCTCCGCTGGGATCCGGAGAAACAGGACTACGTACCGGAAAAGAAGCCGAAGCTCGTGCCAGCGTGCCAGCAAGCGGTCTCCGAAGGGATGGAGGTGCAGAGCGCGACCAGTGCTCATGCGGAGCAGGCGCGGAGCGCCGTTCAGGAGCTCTTGCTCTTGAACCACCCGGTCGACTGCCCCATCTGCGATCAGGCGGGCGAATGCCGCCTGCAAGACTACTGGCTCCAGCATCAGCGCAAGGGCAAGACCATGCGCGACGAGCCCATCCACAAGCCCAAGGGCGTCGTGTTCGGCCCGACCATCGTCTACGACGCGGAGCGCTGCATCCTGTGCACGCGCTGCATCCGCGTGTCCGCCGAGCTCGCCAAAGATCCGGTGCTCAGCATCCGCGAGCGCGGGAACCTCGGGGAAATCGTGGTGGCTCCAGGGCGGCAGCTCGATCACGCCTACAGCTTGATGACCGAGTACGTCTGCCCCGTCGGAGCGCTCACGGCGATCGACTTCCGTTTCAAGGCGCGCGTCTGGTTCTTGCGGAGCGGACGCACGGTGTGCGTGGGCTGCGCCACCGGCTGCAATTCGTTCACGGATTACGATCCGCGGCACGACAGGGTGCACCGCTACCGCCCGCGCGAAAACCAGGCCGTCAACAAGTACTGGATGTGCGACGACGGCATGCTCGACTACCAGCGCATCCACTCCGGGCGCGTGCTCCAGGCGCGGATTCGCGGCGAGACCACGGCCCTCGGCGTCGCGCTCGAGAAAGCCGCGGGCTGGCTCAAGGGTGCCGATCCGAAGAAGCTCGCCGTGGTGCTGAGCGCGCAGCACTCGAACGAAGACAACTACGCTCTGCTCAGCCTGGCTCGCGAGCACATCGGCGCGAGTCAGGTGTTCATCAGCGGCAAGGCCCCCGGCGTCGCCGACGACATTCTGCGCCATGCCGACAAGAATCCAAACACGCGCGGTGCCACGGCGCTGTGCGGCGCACAGCAGCCGAAGCAGTTCGTCGAGCTCGTCAAGGCGTTGAACGAGGCGCAGTTCACGCACGTGCTGGTGCTGGGCTCGTACCTGAGCGCTCCCGAGCAAGCCGCGGCGCTAAAGAACGCGAAGACCATCATCGCGCTCGCCACCCACGAAGGACCGTTCGTGAGCCGCGCCGAGGTCGTGCTCCCGGTGAGCAGCTGGGCGGAATGTGACGGCACCTTCGTCAACGCTCAGGGGCTCGCGCAGGAGAGCGAGAAGGTGATTCGCCCGCAGGGTGACTCGCTACCGGCGTGGAAGGTGATCGCGGCGTTGGGCCGAGAAATGGGCTACCCGATGCCGTGGAAGAAGCTGCGTGAGCTGCGCTCGGCGATGGCGCCAGAGGCTCCGCGGAGCGAGAGCGTGCGTCCGGTCCAGAGCGCGGGAGCCGTGGAATGAGTCTGATTGTCATCGCTCTCGTCGCCTTCAAGGCCTTCTTCGTCATCATGTTCGGCATGAACGTGGCCGTCATCCTGACCTGGGCGGATCGCCGTTATGGTGCGATGCTCCAGGATCGCGTCGGTCCTAACCGCGCCGTGGTGTGGCTGCCGACCTGGCTCGCGCAGGGTCTGGCGCTCGTGCCGGCGCTGCTGGTGTCCGCCGTCGTGCTCGCCTGGGTCGCCACGAGCGAGGTGCACGGCATGGAGCGGACCAACCGCGCCATCCTCTTCAGTCAGCTCGCCATCTTGATGACGTGGCTCACGGGTCTGATGATCGCGTCGCGCGTACAGCGCCGCGGCGCCAGGAGCAGCTTCGACGTCTTCATCCGTTCCATCGGCGATCCCCGGAAGTTCTTCTTCACCGGGCTGTTCGCGCACACGTTCACGCTGCTCGTGGTCGCGCTGTTCCGTGACACGCCCGGCTTCGAGATGATTCGCGACTTCTTCTATGGCGGCGGCGCCGGTGTGCTCGTGTTCGCCGTCCTCGGCGGAGCGCTGTACGCGGTCTGGAGCCTGCGCAAAGAAAAGCGCGTCGGCCTGCGTTTGGCCGGTCTACTCCACCCCGCTGCAGACGGCGTCAAGTCGCTCTTCAAAGAGGATTTCATCCCGCCCAACGCCGACAAACTCCTGCACTCGCTGGCGCCGCTGATCTCGTTTTTTCCGGCGCTGGTCGTGCTGGCGGTCGTGCCGTTCGGCGACACCTTGTGCTTCGGTCTCGACCAGGCCGGCGCCCTGGATTTGACGAAGCTCCAGAGCGTCGTGCCGCGCGAGGGCATCTGCGCTGACGCGCCGGTTCGACTGCAAGTGCTGAACCTGAACGTTGGCATCCTGTACTTTTTCGCGCTCGCCGGCACCGGCATCGTGGGCGCGGCGCTCGCGGGCTGGGCCAGCGACAACAAGTTCAGCCTCATGGGCGGCCTGCGCGCGGCGAGTCAAATGGTCTCCTACGAGGTCACCCTGGGCCTCACCGTGGTCGGCGCTTTGATGGTGTACGGCACGCTCCGCCTCGACGAGATGATCCGTTGGCAGGCCGAGAACACTTGGGGCATTTTCGTGCAGCCGCTGGCGTTCTTCCTGTTCTTCGCGGCGGCGGTGGCCGAATCCAAGCGCATTCCCTTCGACATTCCAGAAGGGGAGAGCGAAATCGTGGCCGGCTACTACACCGAGTACTCGGGCATGAAGTTCGCGATGTTCTTCTTCGCCGAATACGTGGCGGTGGTGACGTCGAGCGCGCTGATGGTCGCCTTGTTCTTCGGCGGCTGGCACTTGCCGTTCGTGTTCCGTGACGGCATTCACGTGCTGTTCGGCGACAACGCCGTGTTCTACCAGCCGCTCTCGCACGGACTGGTCGTGCTCCTGGGCTTCTTGGCCTTCATCTTCAAGACGATCGCGCTGTGTTTGGTGCAGCTGACCATCCGCTGGACCTTGCCGCGTTTTCGCTACGACCAGCTGATGCGCCTCGGATGGCGCAAGCTCTTGCCGGTGTCGCTCGTGAACATCCTGGTCACGGGTGCGGTGATCCTGGCTGTGCAGTCGGGGGGCCCGGGCGTGATGAACGCGCTGCGCTTCGCGGGTGACGTCACGATGGGCCTGGTCGCCGTCGCCGGTCTCATCGGTCTGGTGTCCTTCGTCTCGTTCATGGTGCAGCCAGCCAAGAAGCGGCGTCTGCTCGCCACGAGCTCTGCCAAGTTTGCTGCCGCGCTGGGCGGTACCCGCACCGCACGCATGGAGGCGTGAACCGATGACACAAGCCCTCGGCCCGAAGAAAATCGTAGGCAAACCCGTTGCGCGGCCCCGGCGGGGTGCGGCCGTGCAGACCTACATCCCGGAAATTACCCGTGGCCTCGGCATCACGATGGCGCACTTCTTCAAAAACACGAAGGAGATGGTGCTCGGCCAGCGCAACGATCCGTCGCTCGAATCGATCGAGGACGGCATCAACACGGTCAGCTATCCCGAGCAGAAGCGGCCCTATCCGCAGCGCTTCCGCGGTCAGCATCGCTTGACGCACCGCGACGACGGTTCGCCGCGCTGCGTGGCGTGTCTGTGTTGCTCCACGGCGTGCCCGGCGCAGTGCATTCACATCGAGGCGGCGGAGTACCCCGAGGGGGATCCGCGTCGCGGCTACGAGCGCTATCCGGCGCGCTTCGTGATCGACGAGCTGCGCTGCGTGTTCTGCGGCTTCTGCGTGGAAGCGTGTCCCTGCGACGCGATCCGCATGGATACCGGCATGCACGCCGCGCCCTACGACTCGCGCGAGCAGTTCATCTACGAGAAGGATCTGCTCATGGGCTTTCCGGGCCGCGATGGCACGTTCGAAAGCGAAAATCCGCGCCACGAGCCCGGCGACAAGAGCCATCCGGGCCTGACGCGAGAACAAGGCCAGCACTAGGCACGACGTGACTGCGTACGAAGCCGTAATCGGGTTGGAAGTGCATGCTCAGCTGCTCACCAAGAGCAAGCTCTTCTGCACGTGCTCCACGCAGTACGGTGGCTCGCCGAATACCAACGTCTGCCCGGTGTGCCTCGGTTTGCCCGGCTCGCTGCCGGTGCTCAACCGCCACGCAGTGGAAATGGCGGTGCGCGCGGCGCTCGCGCTCGGTTGCAGGCTCCACGCGAGCAGCATCTTCGCGCGCAAGAACTACTTCTACCCGGATTTGCCGAAGGGCTATCAGATCAGCCAGTACGAGCAGCCGTTCTCGACGCAGGGCCATCTGGACGTCGAGGTGCCGGACGGCGTGAAGCGCATCGGCATCACGCGCGTGCACATGGAGGAAGACGCGGGAAAGAACGTGCACGGCGTCGGTGGCGACTCGCTGGTCGACCTGAACCGCGCCGGCGTGCCGCTCATCGAAATCGTGGGCGAGCCGGATCTGCGGTCCAGCTCCGATGCCGCGGCCTACCTCAGGGCGCTGCGCGACGTGCTGGTGTTCGCGGCCGTCAACGACGGAAACCTCGAGGAAGGCAGCTTTCGCTGCGACGCGAACGTCTCGATCCGTCCGCGCGGCGCGGAGAAGTTCGGCACGCGCTGCGAGCTCAAGAACCTCAACTCCTTCCGCTTCGTGCAGCGCGCGATCGACGCGGAGATCGCGCGGCAAACGGCCGTGGTCGAAGCCGGTGGCCGGATCAACCAGGAGACGCGCGCGTTCGATCCCGACACCGGGCTCACGCGAACGCTCCGCTCCAAGGAAGACGCGCACGACTACCGCTACTTTCCGGATCCGGATCTGCCGCCCCTCACGCTGGACGACGCGCTCGTAGAAGAGCAGAGGGGACGCATCGGCGAGCTGCCGCAAGCCCGGCGCGCGCGCTGGGTGAAGGAGCTCGGCCTCAGCCCGCAATCGGCCGCTACGCTCTCGCAGCATCCCGCGTACGTGCGTTTCTTCGAGGAGACGCGCGCGCGTTTCGACCAGCCCGTCAAGGTCGCCAACTGGATCCAGAACGAGGTGCTGCGCGGCGCCGCGGTGCATGGCCTGAGCGCGGAATTCACGGTCACGCCGTTGCAGGTCGCCGAGCTGCTCGAGCTCGTCGAGAACAAGGAAATTTCCGGCAAGCAGGCCAAGGAGGTGTACGCGGCGCTCGAGCGCTCGGACCAGAGCCCGCGCGCGATAGTTCAGGAGCGCGGTATGCGCGTGGTGTCGGACTCGAGCGAGCTACAGCCGCTGGTCGAACGACTGCTCGAGCAGCATCCGCAGCAGGCGGCCGCGATCCGCGCTGGCAAGAAGGGCATCCTGGGTTTCTTCGTGGGTCTCGTCATGAAAGAAACCAAGGGCCAGGCCGATCCCAAGCTGGTCAGCGCCTTGTTCGAGAAACTGCTCGGCTCCGCGTCGTGAACCGTCTGCCTCATCCCGATCCCATCAGCGGCGCCAGCTACTCCGCGGCCGAGCTGATGCCGGACGATGCAACGCTCGTGCTGCTCGATCAGCGGCAGCTGCCGCGGGCTCAGGTGTACCTGGAGATCCGCGACGTCGAATCTGCCGCGCGCGCCATCCGCGAAATGGTCGTGCGCGGCGCGCCGGCGATCGGGATCACCGCCGCATACGCCATGGTGCTCGCCGCGCGGCGGGCGCGCGGGGACGTGCTGACCGAGCTCGAGAGAGCGCGCGCGCTCCTGGCCCTGCAGCGGCCCACGGCGGTGAACCTGAGCTGGGCGGCGGATCGCATGCTCTCCCACGCGCGCAGTCTGGGTGCTCGCAGCGCCGAGGACGTCGCGGGCGCGCTGGCGGAGCACGCGCGCGCGCTGCACCGCGATGACGTGGCCGCCAATCGGCGCATGGGACAGCTCGGAGCAGCGCGTGTCCCGGACGGCGCGGTCGTGCTCACGCACTGCAACGCCGGCGCGCTCGCCACTGGCGGCTACGGGACTGCGCTTGGAGTGATTCGGGCTGCGGTCGAGTCGGGCAAGACAGTGCGCGTGCTCGCGGACGAAACGCGGCCGTATTTGCAGGGCTCGCGCCTGACGGCCTGGGAGCTGATGCAGGACGGTATCGCCGTGGAGCTGATTCCGGATGCGAGCGCGGGCTGGTTCTTTTCGCGAAACCAGATCGACCTGGCGGTCGTGGGCGCAGACCGCATCGCGCGCAACGGGGACGTCGCGAACAAGATCGGCACGTATTCGGTGGCGTGCCTGGCGCGCCAGCACGGGCGACCCTTCTACGTGGCCGCTCCCTGGAGCACGGTCGACGCGACGACGCCGAGCGGTGAGCAGATCACCATCGAGGAGCGCAGCGGGGACGAGCTCGTCAAGCTGGGCGGCCTTCCGCTCGCTCCAGCAGGGGTCGGCGTACGAAACCCGGCGTTCGATGTCACGCCGGCTCGGCTGGTCAGCGCGATCTTCAGCGAACGCGGCGTGGTGGAGCCGGTGTCCGAGAGCGCAATCCTCGCGCTCGAAGCGGCCCGCGGCGGGCCCGGCGTTTGAGCCGCGATTCGTGCTACGCTGCGCGCCAATGACGGACACTGGCCCGCTCCCGGAGACGCGACGCAAGCCTGCGTGGCTGAAGGTGCGCGCGCCCGGCGGCGAAGTGTACGCGGACCTGAAAAAGACGCTGCGTAAGCTGGACCTCTACACGGTTTGCGAGGAGGCCCGCTGCCCGAACGTGGGTGAGTGCTGGTCAGCCGGGACGGCCACGATCATGCTGCTCGGGCACGTGTGCACCCGCGGCTGTCGGTTTTGCGCCGTGACCACGGGCAACCCGCGTGGCGCCGTGGATCCCCGTGAACCCGTCCACGTGGCACGCGCCATCGCACAGCTCGGGCTCAAGTACGTCGTGCTCACCATGGTCGACAGGGACGACCTGCTCGACGGAGGCGCCGAGCACGTGGCCAGCACCGTACGGGCCCTGCGCGCCCATCAGCCGGAGCTGCTCGTCGAAACATTGGTTTCGGATTTCGTCGGGCGCCGGCGCGACATCGCCGTGGCCCTGGCGGGCGGGCCCGACGTGTTTGCACACAATCTCGAGGTCACGCGCCGGCTGACGCCCCGCATCAGGGACGCGCGCTGCAGTTACGACCGCTCGCTCGACGTCCTTTCGTTCGCCAAGGCCGAGGCCCCGCATTGCTTCGTGAAGAGCTCGCTGATGGTCGGCATCGGCGAGACGGACACCGAGGTGCGCGAGTCGCTCGAAGATCTGCGGCGCGCCGGGGTCGACATCGTCACTCTGGGTCAGTACTTGAGGCCAACCCCCAAGCATGCGCCGGTCGCCCGGTACGTCGAGCCCGAGCGCTTTGCCGAGTACGAGCGCGTGGCGCAGGAGCTGGGCTTCGCCTTCGTCGCATCGGGACCTCTGGTGCGGTCGAGCTACCACGCGGCGGAGGGGTTCGTGCAGGCCAGGCTACGTCCTGCGAGTCGTCCGTCCGAGCTCCGGCAAGAGCCTGGCGGAGAAGCCCTGGAAGCTCTCGAGCAGCCGGCGGGCCTGATCCGCGCTGAATCCCTGGTGCGGCGCTGAACGGTGGGGCCCGCCCGCGCGGCGGACCGCCCCCCCGCGTGCATCACGGCTATGGGAATTTGGGCTGCGTCGCTCTACGCTGCGGCATGAGGGTCAGGAGACTTCGCGCATGTGTCCTTTGCACGAAAGCCTGCTGAAAAGGGTAGCGAGCAGGCTTGGAGAGCCGCCGTCCTACGCGGAGGACGGCGCCAAGAGCTCCATTCTGACGCTGACGGCCGCCATCTACGGCTCCATGCCCGTGGCCGATGACGCGACCCATCCAACCGGATTCGATCCGCGAGCGGCCGCGTTGTTCGAAGCAGTAGTCGAGAGTGCGTACCTCGTTGCGCAGGCTGATGGTACCTTCGACGAGGAGGAACGTCAGGCTTTTCAACACGTCGTGCTGTCAGCGTGCGAAGGCACGGTAGCAGCGCGTCAAGTGACAGCCCTGCTGCGGGACCTGCAAGACCAACTCGCGGAAGACGGCATAGAAAAGCGCATCCGCATGGTGGCGCGGGCAATTACGAGGCCCGAACATGCGCTCGAGGTTTTACGCATCGCGGCGCTCGTCGCTTATGCCTCCGGCGGAGTCGATGCGAGCGAAAGCGACGTGCTGGCCAGCTTGGCGCGGGAATTCCGGCTGGACCGGGACGCCCTGGCAACGGTGCTGCAAGAGGTCGAGCTCGCCCTGGGCGAATGACGTCACCCGGTCCGGAATCTGGCAGATCGAGTGACACGCGAACAGGCGTTCGACTACGCTTGTGTGCCGAGACCCCTAGCATGACGTCTGCTGCTCACAGCATCGTTCCAGAACCGGCTCCGGCCGATGACGTGGTGCGTGCCCTACGCGACGACGGCACGATCGCACCGGACCACGACCCCCGACTTTCGAAAGAGGACGTCGTCTCGCTCTACCGCCACATGGTGGTCACGCGGCTCCTCGACGAGCGGCTGGTGGCGCTCCAGCGGCAGGGGCGCATCGGCTTTCACATCGGCTCCGTCGGTGAGGAAGCCGCAGTGCTCGGTGCAGCCTTCGCCATGCGCGAAAAGGACTGGATTTTCCCGTGTTATCGTGAATTCGGCGCTGCGCTGCTGCGCGGGCTGGATTTTCAACGGTTCATCGACAACATGTTCGGCAACGCCAATGACACGGTCAAAGGGCGTCAGATGCCGGACCACTACACCAGCCGCAAGGCCCACTGGATCAGCATCAGCTCGCCCGTGGGCACGCAGATCACCCAGGCAGCCGGCTTCGCCTGGGGCGCAAAGATACAAAAGAAGGACCTCGTCACGCTGGTGTACTTCGGCGACGGGGCCACGAGCTCGGCGGATTTTCACAACGCCCTGAACTTCGCGGGAGTATTCCGCATTCCGACGGTGTTTTTCTGCCGCAACAACGGCTGGGCAATCAGCGTGCCCGCGGAGCGGCAGACGGCATCGAAGACCTTCGCAGAGAAGGGGATCGCGTACGGCGTCCCGGGCGTGCGTGTCGATGGCAACGACCCCTTCGCCGTGGTCTCGGTCACGCGCCGTGCCGTCGAGCGCGCAGTGCGCGGGGAGGGGGCGACTCTGATCGAAGCGCTCACGTACCGCATGGGCGGCCACTCCACGAGCGACGACCCGAACCGATATCGCGAGCAAACTCAGGTCAGCCCGTGGGCGGAGCGTGACCCGATCGAGCGCTTGCGACGCTATCTACTCCAGCATGGCTACTGGTCCGATCACGCCGAGCAAGAGCTCGTGCGCGAGACCGATCGCCGTTTTCGGGATGCCGTGCGAGTCGCCGAGCAGACCCGGCCGCCGCCTCTGGACTCCATGTTCGAGGATGTTTACGAGAAACCCCCGTGGCACCTGGCCGAGCAGCGCGCGGCGGTGCTCAAGGGGCCGCGCGCGCCGTCGTCCCATCGTTGAGCTTCGCGAGGAGCGCTCGTGCATCGCGCGCTCGTGCCACTCTCGTTCTATTTGAATCTACGAAATCGCCATGCCTCAAATGAATATGGTCCAGGCCATCAACGACGCGCTGCGAGCCGCCATGCGCCGGGACGATCGCGTCGTGATCCTGGGCGAAGACGTCGGTAAAGTCGGGGGCGTGTTCCGCGTGACGGCGGGGCTATTCGATGAGTTCGGAGACGATCGCGTCATCGACACGCCGCTGAGCGAGGGCGGAATCATCGGCACTGCCGTGGGCATGGCGCTCTACGGCATGGTGCCGATCCCGGAGATCCAGTTCGCTGACTTCATCTGGCCCGCTTACGACCAAATCGTGAGCGAGCTGGCGAAGTACCGTTACCGCTCCGGCGGCGAGTACCCGGCCAAGATGGTGATTCGCACCCCGGTGGGGGGCGGCATCCGCGGCGGCCACTACCACTCCCAGCACCCCGAGGCGCACTTCATCCACGTTCCCGGCCTGAAGGTGGTGTGTCCGTCGACACCGTACGACGCGAAAGGCTTGTTGCTGTCGGCGATCCAGGATCCGGATCCCGTGCTCTTCTTCGAGCCCAAGCGCGTGTACCGCGCCGCCAAGGGCGACGTGCCCGAGGGCGAGTATCTGGTGCCGCTGGAGACCGCCGCGGTCGTGCGCGAGGGCAAACACGTGACGGTCCTGGCGTACGGAGCCATGCTCTACGAGGCGCTCGATGCCGCGCAGCGCGCCTCCGAGAGCGGAGTCGAATGTGAGGTCATCGACCTTCGCACGCTCTGGCCCGTGGACGTGACCACGATCCTCGAGAGCGTCAAGAAGACTGGACGCCTCGTGGTCGTGCACGAAGCCCCGAGGACGTGTGGTTTCGGGGCGGAGCTCGTCAGCTTGGTTTGTGAGAAGGTGTTCTACCACCTGGAAGCACCACCCGTGCGCGTGACAGGTTTCGACACGCCGTTCCCATACACGCTCGAGATGGAATACTTGCCTTTGTCGCACCGCATCTTGCCTGCTGTTCTCGATACAGCGCGCGCTTGAGAGCATTCGTCAGCCGCAAGGAAGCAGATCGATGTCCCAATACGAGTTCAAGCTGCCGGACATTGGCGAGGGCGTAACCGAGGGCGAAATCGTCGGTTGGCTCGTCAACGAGGGCGACGCTGTCAGTGAGAACCAAGAAATGGTCGAGATCATGACCGACAAGGCCACGGTCACGATCGGCGCCCCCAAATCTGGACGCATCGCCAAGCTCAACGGCAAGCCCGGCGACGTGGTGCCCGTCGGCGAAGTGCTGGTGGTCTTCGACCTCGACGCTGCAGGCGAAGAGCAGCAGCCGTCGGCAGAAGCGGAGCCGGAAAGCGGAAAGCGTGACGAGGCTCCGCGCGAACGTGAAGCCCCGCGCGCGGAGCGTGCTCCGGAGAGCTCGCCAAGGTCGACACAGGCGCGCGCGCAGCCGCCTGCGGAGCGCTCGGACGACGTAGCCCAGAATCAAGCGGCGCGTGCCCGCGAGCAGCAGGAAGGACCCGTTGCGAGCGCCGTGGGAGATTTGCGCGAAGCGCTCCCCGGAATGCCAGGGTCGACGCCAGAGAGCGATCAGCACGCGGTCCGCACCGGCAACGGCCACTTGGCGGATAGACCGCTCGCGGCGCCGGCTACGCGCCGGCTCGCGCGCGAAATGGGCGTCGACCTGAGGGAAATAAAGCCGTCGGGGCCTTCCGGGCGGATCACGCGTGAAGACGTCGAGCGGCATCGGGAGCGCGGAGGGGAGCGCGGCAGAGAAGCTGCCGGCGCATCCAGCGCGCGCGCCAGCCAGGCGCCGCAAAAAGAGGCTGGCGCGGTCGAGCCGGTGCGCGCGAGCGCTTCCCGGCAGACTGGCGCCGCCCCGGAGCGCGTCCCCCTGCGAGGCCTGCGCAAGCGCATCTTCGAGAACATGGCGCGCTCGAAGCACACCGCGGCGCACTTCACCTATGTCGACGAGTGCGACGCGGGCGCGCTGCGCAGCTTGCGCGAGCGGTTCTTGCCGCACGCGGAGAAGGCCGGCATCAAGCTCAGCTACTTGCCGTTCATCATCAAGGCGACGGTGATTGCCTTGAAGAAACATCCTGCGCTCAATTGCCTCGTCGATGACCAGGCGCAAGAGCTGGTGCTGCGCAAGAACTTCGATCTCGGCATCGCCATCGCGACCGACGGGGGGCTGGCCGTGGCTGCGCTGCGTGACGCGGATCGGCTGAGCATGTTGGAGATCTCCCGGGAGCTTTCGCGGCTCTCCGCGGTGGCGCGCGAGGGGAAGCTCAGAAAAGAAGACGTCGGCGGCACGTCGTTCACCATCACGTCGCTCGGCAAGCTCGGCGGCCTGTTCGCGACGCCGATCGTGAATTATCCGGAGGTCGCGATTCTGGGCGTTCACGAGATCAAGCGACGGCCCGTCGTGCGCGGCGATCAGATCGTGCCGGGCGACGTCATGTTGCTCAGTCTGTCGTTCGATCACCGCGTGATCGACGGACACGTGGGCGCGGCGTTCGCGCAGGAAATCATCGGTCTGCTCGAAGATCCGGACCGCCTGCTGCTCGAGCTCACCTGAGGCTCGGGTCGCGGCGATTTTCGACTCACGCGGGTGGCGAGTCGACTTCGCGTGGCGACGCGTGTGCGCAGCATACGGAAGCACTTGTTCCGATGCGGAGTCAGGCGCTGACTAACGCATTGCGCCAGCTCCTGCGCCCCGGGTGACCTATTGAACTGCGTCACCCAGAAATGAGACGACGGGCGGCATGTCCGGGCGAAGCAGCGGTTCTACCCGCCGCCGAGCGAGCTGTGTGTATGCTGTGTGAAGCGCGCAGGCGCCGCCAGGAGCACCGATGAGCACTGAATCGAAGTGAAGTCCGCTCTCGCGCGAAATTGACGGACGTAGTACGCTGGGACGGTACACGGTGCAGCTGGAAATCAGGGAGGTCTGCTGGATGGGAAGCGTGCTCCGCGGGGGCATTATCTTGGGGATGTTGGCGATTTCGAGTGTTGCGTTTGCGCAAGACCACGTGCCCTCCGCCGAAGACATCAAGGCTGCGGCGGAGGAGTTCGACATGGGTCGTCGCGCTTTCAAAGCGCGCGATTACGTCGAGGCCGCAGAACATTTCGAATCAGCCGATCAAAGCGCGCCGAGTGCCGCCGCTTTGGAGCTGGCGATTCGCTCGCGAGAACGCGCGGGGCAGCTCGAGCGTGCGGCGACGCTGGCTGGTCTGGCGGAGCGCCGGCATCCCGACGAGGGCAACCTCAAGGCTCTGGCCGACGGGGTGCTGAAAAAAGCGCGAGCGGAGCTGCACGAGGCCAAGGTCACCTGCAACACACCCTGCGACATAGTCGTAGACAACAAGATCGTCCACGGCCACACCACCTCGGAATGGACCGTGTTCTTCGACGCCGGCAAGCATGTCGTACGCGCAGGCTGGCCGGGGGGACGCGGCGTGGACGAGGAAATCTCCGCGGAGCGGGGCGGCAGCAGCGAGACCACCTTCGAGGAGCCCCCACCAGAAGCCAGACCGGACGCCGCACCGATGCAACCCGGAGTGGCGCCGGGCGAAACGGGACAAGTGGTCCCCGTGACCAACGACCAAGGGGTGGTAGTCCGTCCGAAGGGCTGGTCACCGGTGGTGTTCTTCACCGGCGTCGGTGTCACGGCGGTGCTTGGCGGCCTGACCGCGTGGAGCGGCCTCGATACCGTGAACAACCCCGGCAAGGACGTCGTTCGCAGGGAATGCGCGGGGCGCGGTACGGCTTGTCCGGAGTATCAGGAGGGCCTCGACAAGCAGCGCAGGACCAACATTCTCGCCGCGGGGACGGGGGTGGCCGGGGTGGTCACCGTGCTCATCGGCGTGCTCGCCACGGACTGGAGCGGCAAACCTAAAGAAGCCGCCGCGCTTGCACCGGGTAGGTCCAGATCTCAAGCTAATGGCGTCGGCGTTCAGCCGTGGATAGGCATTAATTCCGGAGCGACATTGGGTGCTACGGGAAAGTTTTGAGTAACACGTGGTTGCGGCCAAGCTGATTGACATAAGCGCAGAAGGGCGCCAGCGCATCGACCGTTATGAGCTCGTCGCTGAAATAGCGTCCGGCGGCATGGCGACCGTGTATCTCGCGCGGTTGTCCGGCGTTGGGGGGTTCCAGCGCTTCGTGGCGATCAAGCGGCTGCATCCGCACTTGGCGCACGAAAAAGAATTCGTCGAAATGTTCCTCGACGAAGCGCGGCTCGCCGCCGGCATTCATCACCCGAACGTCGTGCCCATTCTCGAAGTGGGCGCGAGTGACCGCGGCTACTACCTGGTCATGGAGTACATCGAAGGGGACACGCTCGCGCGACTACTGGCGCGGGCTGCCACCTCCGGACAGAAGCTCCCCGTCAACATCGGCCTGCGCATCATCCTGGACATGCTCGCCGGTTTGCACGCTGCCCACGAGCTGCGCGACGATCTCGGAAACCCCACGGAGCTGGTCCATCGCGACGTCTCTCCCCAGAACGTGCTGGTGGGTATCGATGGCATCTCGCGCATCACGGACTTCGGCGTAGCGCGCGCGCAGTCTCGTTTGACGTCGACGCGAACCGGCCAGCTCAAGGGAAAGATCGCATACATGGCACCCGAGCAGGCCTCGGGGAAAGACTATGTCGACCGTCGAGCAGACGTATTTTCTGCAGGTATTCTGCTGTGGGAAGTGCTTGCGGCGCGGCGCCTGTTCAAAGCCGAGAACGAAGCCGCGACTCTGTCGCGAGTGATCTCGGAGCCCATCACGAAGCTCTCCAGCATCACGTCGGACGTGTCTCCGCAAATCAGCGCAGTCTGCATGAAGGCGCTCGAGCGCGACCCCGACAGGCGGTTCGCGACGTGTGCGCAGCTCGCGGACGCTCTGGAACGCGCAGCGCCGGATAGGGTCTCCAGCGGGCGCGAGGTTTCCATCTACGTGTCCGAGGTGCTCGGCCAGGAGATCAGTCAGCAACGCGAAGCCGTGCGCAGCTGGCTCGCGCGGAGCGAGCCGAGCCAGGTTGGACGACCCGAGATGCTGGGCCGTCCTGGGTTGAGCATGCCGCCGTCTTCGTCGGTATCAGCCGCTGCCATGTCCCTTTCGCGTGGCGAAGGCTCCGACATGACGAGCCACCCGATGAAGTCGGGCGTCGCCTCGACCTACCCGCAGGCGCGTGACTCGAAGCGCGTGTTGATTGCGATCGCGGCGTGTCTGGCGGCGCTGCTCATCGGCGCGAGCATGGTGTTGATCTTGACGCCGCCCACGCCGCCTGCCACGGCGTCGCAAGCGGGCGAGAACGAGCGCGAGAGCGCCGCGCCGCCCAAGCCGGCCGCCCCTCCTGTCGCACCCCCGTCCTCGGCAGAGGTCGCCGCCGCGACCCCCGCGGTGGAGGCCAAGCCAGCCCCCCCCAGCGCTCCGGTCCGACGAAGTGAGGCGGCGACGGAGTCCGCCTCCGATGAGCCGCCCCCCCGTCCGCGCATTATCCGCCGCTCGGCTCCGGAGCCTCGCCCCCGCATTGTGGCTCCCGCGCGCCCGGTGGAACCGGCCGAGAAGCCGGAACGCAGGCCAGACGACGTCAATCTGAGCAACCCGTACCGCTGAGCGAACGTGACAATCGAGCGACGGGGTATAGCTCTGCGCGTTGACACGCGCGCGCCCGACTGCTAGTTGTCCGCGCGCTCGCGAAGCCGCCTAACCTCGGGTTTTTCGCGCAGTTAACGTCGGTAGGTCGCCGTGGCTGTAAAGAGAGTCTGTCTATTCACCGGGAATGCGAACCCCGACCTGGCGCAAGAAATTGCGAAGGTGCTCGATACACCGCTCGGTGAGGCCAAGGTCTCGCGCTTCAGCGACGGGGAGACGTTCTGCGAAATACGCGAGAACGTGCGCGGTCTAGATACGTACGTGGTGCAGCCCACGTGCTCGCCCGTCAACGACAACTTGATGGAGCTCTTGATCCTGTGCGACGCCCTGCGCCGGGCGTCTGCAGCGGGCATCACCGCGGTCATCCCTTACTACGGTTACGCCCGTCAGGATCGCAAGGTCGCGCCGCGTACACCCATCACCTCGAAGCTGGTGGCGGATCTGCTGGTGGCGGCGGGTGTGACGCGCGTCGTGTGCGTGGATCTCCACGCGGGTCAGATTCAGGGGTTCTTCAACATCCCCTTCGACCACCTCTACGCGCTGCCGGTCTTTTTGGACGACTACTTGAAGCAACGCTTCAACGAAAACGCAGTGTTCATCTCGCCCGACGCCGGCGGCGTGGAGCGCACGCGCGCGTACTCGAAGCGACTCGACGCTTCGCTCGCGATCATCGACAAGCGGCGCGAACGCGCCAACGTCAGCGAAGTGATGCACCTGATCGGCGACGTCGAAGGCAAGGACTGCATCATCATCGACGACCTGATCGACACGGCGGGCACCTTGTGCAACGCCGCGCGCGCCGTGATGGAGGAGGGTGCACGCCGCGTCGTCGCCGTCGCGACGCACGGAGTATTGAGCGGCCCCGCGGTGCAGCGCATCGAAGCCTCTCCGCTCGAGGAGGTCGTCGTGACCAACTCGATTTTTCCGAGCGAAGAGTCCAGAAACTGCAAAAAGATTCGTTTCGTTTCGATCGCCAGGCTGCTCGGCGAGGCGATTCGACGCATTCACAACAGCGATTCGGTGAGCTCGCTGTTCGTGTGAAGCGGGCGAGCGCAACGAAGCCGGCGCAGATCACCGTTCGAGGAGAGTCAGGAAGTCATGGAGCTCAGTAAAGTCCCCGCAAAAGGTCGCAGTGAGTCCGGCAAGGAAGCCGCCCGCCGCCTGCGCGACCAAGGCATGATCCCGGCCACTGCCTATGGCAAGGAGCTGGCGGCAAAGTCGCTGGCGGTGTCTCCCAAGGATCTCTTGGGGATCATCCGCAGCGAGCGCGGCCGGAACAGCGTCATCGAGCTCCACGTCGAGGGACAGGGCACGATGACCGTGCTGCTCAGCGACTTTCAGTATCATCCTGTAACGCGCGACCTGCTGCACGCCGATTTTCTGCAGATCCATCTCGACCGCCTCGTGGACGTGGACGTGCCGTTCGAGCTCACGGGCAAAGCCAAGGGCGTCGTGCTCGGCGGAACGCTGCGTCAGGTGTTCCGCAAGCTGCCGCTGCGTTGTCTGCCGAAGGACATCCCGGTCAAGATTCAGCACGACGTCACGGAGCTCGAGCTCGACGATCACGTGCCGGTCAAGGACGTGAAGCTGCCGGAGGGCGTGGAGATCCGCTTGCCGCCGGAGCGCACGGTCGCCGCGGTCGTCACCGAATCACGCCGCGCTGAAGAAGAAACGGCGGCTCCGGGTGCTGCAGCCGCTGGAGCGGCCGGAGCAACGCCGGCAGCAGCTGCGGCGCCCGCGGATAAGAAGGCCGACAAGAAGGCGTGATCCTGGTCGTCGGCCTGGGCAACCCCGGTGCACGCTACGCCGAGCACCGACACAACGTGGGGTTCAAGGTCGTCGATCGCTTGGCGGAGCGCGCTGGCAATCCGCCCTGGCGCGCCAAGTTCAACGGTGAATTCGCGCAGGCCGAGCTCGCGGGACAGCGTCTCGGCCTGCTAAAACCTCAGACTTACATGAATCGGTCCGGCCAGAGCGTGCGGGCCGCGGCGACGTTCTTCAAGCTCGCTCCCGCGGACGTGCTGGTCGTACACGACGAGCTCGACTTGCCGTTCGGGGACGTGCGGCTCAAGCTGGGGGGCGGCGAGGCCGGCCACAACGGGGTTCGCTCGGTAACGCAGGAATTGAGCACTGCCGACTACGCGCGGCTGCGCATCGGAATTGGCCGCCCGCCGCCTGACTTTCGGGGTAGCGGAGCAGATTTTGTGCTAGAAGCCTTCGCGCCGCTGGAACGGGCCGATCTCGACGACGTGATCGGGCGCTCCGCGGACGCAGTCGCGCTCGTAGTTGAGCGCGGTCTACAGATGGCGATGAACGCCACGAATCAGCGCAAAAAACGCTGACTCCTTGCTCTCGGCGACACGCTCGAGGGCCCACCAGTCCAGAAGGAGAACTGAATGGCAACACAAGAAACCGTGGCCGCCCGCGTGCGTGAGTACGAGACGATCTACGTACTGCGCCCGGACGTCACCAAAGAGAACGCCGAGCGTATCGGCACACGCGTCGATGAGGCGGTCACGCGCGAGGGCGGCAAGCTCACGCTCGTGGAGACCTGGGGCAGGCGGTCGCTCGCTTACCCGGTCACGAAGTACAAGCGCGGCGTGTACGTGTATCTGAAGTACGTGGGCGCGGGCGCGGCCGTGAACGAGCTCGAGCGCAACCTGCGCATGCTCGACGACGTGCTGAAGTACCAGACCGTCAAGGTGCGCGACGAGGTGGACGTTGCCGCGATCGCCATCAACCCCGAAGACGTGAAGTTCGAGGCCATCGAACCGCCGGCGGAAGAGGAAGAGGAAGAGTCGATCGAGCGCGCGCTCGGGCTCGAGGACGCGCCGGATCGTCCGTCGCACCACCACCGTGAAGGCGGCGGCGATGGATTCCCCGCTGACCCCGCCGACATCGACGATGACGCGGTTCCCGATCTCGGGAACGTGACGGGAGACGACGAATGAAAGATTCAGGTCGTTCGCGCGATCGCGAGATGGATCGAGGGGACCGCGGAGAGCGGGACAAGGACGGCACGTTCCGCCGCGGCGGGCGCCGCCGCGGGTGTCCTTACTGCTCCGACGAGAACCTGGGCATCGATTACAAGGACCCCCAGGCACTGCGGTACTTCGTGACCGATCGCGGCAAGGTCGTGCCGCGGCGGATCTCGGGCACCTGCGCCAAACACCAGCGGCAACTGACGGTCGCGATCAAGCGCGCCCGAAACATTGCCCTCTTGCCGTTTACTGCCAACGAATAAGGAGGTTCCCCATGGCCACTCCTATCAAGGTCGTCCTGCAAGAGGACGTAGACAACCTCGGTGCTAGCGGTGACGTCGTGCGCGTGCGGCCGGGTTATGCGCGGAACTATTTGATTCCGCGCGGTTTCGCCGTACCCGCCAGCAACGTCAACCTCGCGCGAGTCGACGACTTGAAGCGGCGAGCGGCAGCGCGCGCCGAGCAAGAGCTCGCTGAATCCCGTGAGCTCAGCAAGAAGCTCGAGGCGCTCAGCGTCAAAATCGAGCGCGCTGTCGGCGAAGAGAACAAGATGTACGGTTCGGTGACGAGCCGCGACATCGAAGAAGCGTTCGCCGCACAGGGCGTCGAGCTGGATCGCAAGAAGCTCGACCTGCCCGAGCCCATCAAGAAGCTCGGACTCACAGAAGTTCCGGTGCGACTCGGGCGCGGGGTGACTGCGAAGCTGCGCGTCGAGGTCGTGAAGAAGGCGTCGGCGTAGAGGCTGCTGCCGCGAAGGCGGCGTTGACAAAATCGCTCCATGGAGCGATACGTACCGGCCCCAAACGAAACCCCAGTGGCACATCGCCCCTGGGGTTTCGTGTTTTTGGACCCCTGGGGACAAGCGGTGGACTGTTTCTGTGCAAGACGGGGACTTCCTCGGGCGGTGCGCGGGCGGAGAGAAGCGCGCGTTCATTGGCTATGTCAAACAATGTCCGCTCGTTGCGTGGCGCCAGGAAAATTCTGGGTAATAGTCTCTCGAGACGCATCTCGGCTCCGGAGCGCAGAGCGCGCTCACGAACTGGTGGAGGAACGTCACAATGATGCTCGCGGCTGAACGTCAGAGGCGAAATGCCGGACCCCCCGAGCTCGTGCCGACAGCCGGCCGCGTGCCGCCGAACGACCTCGACGCCGAAGGCGCGGTGCTGAGCTCCGTGCTGCTGTCGCCGGATTCCTTCGATCGCGTGCAAGAAATTCTGCAGCCGGAGCATTTCTACGCCGACGCCAATCGGCGTGTGTTCGAAGCGGTACTCGATCTGCAGAGCAGCGGCCGGCCCGTCGACATCATTTCCGTGGCGGGCTGGCTCCGGGATCGCAATCGCCTGCAGCAGGTCGGTGGCACGCCGTATCTGGCGCAGCTCGCCGACGCGACGCCCGCCGTCGCGCACGCCGAAGCGCATGCGCGCATCATTCGTGAAAAGTGGCGCCTCCGTCAGCTGATCGGCACCTGCCAGCGGGTGGCCGCCGAAGGCTACGGAGATTGCGGGGAGGTGCAGGCCTTCATCGATCAGGCCGAGCAAGCGGTGTTCGACATCGCCCGTGTTCCGGAAGGCTCGACCGTCGTGACGGTGAAGGACGCCATTCACGGCGCCTTCCAGATCTTGGCGGAAGCGGCCCGCCGCGGCGGTGGCATCACTGGCGTTCCGACCGGCTTCGTCGAGCTCGACAAGCGCTGTGCCGGTCTGCACAAAGGTGACCTCTACATCGTGGCGGGTCGGCCCGGCATGGGCAAGACGGCTTTCGTCATGAACATGGCGGTGAACGTCGCGAAACCGCGGCGCGTGGAGCTCAGCGCGGACGCTGATCCGTACAGCGAAGCTCCGATCGAGGAACCCGGTTCCGGCGTCGCGTTCTTCAGCTTGGAAATGCCGCGCGAGCAGCTCGCTTCCCGTCTTTTGTCGGGCGAAGCGCGCGTGGACGTCTCGCGCATTCGCAGCGGCGATCTGCGGCGCGAGGACTGGAACAAGCTCACGGAAGCGGCGTCGCGCCTCAGCCGCATGCCCATCTGGCTCGACGACACACCGGCGCTGACGCTCTTGGATCTACGCGCCAAAGTGCGCCGCATTCAGGCGGACTTGAAGCGCCCCGACGGGGACATGCCGGCCAAGGGCCTGGGCCTGGTGTGCGTGGACTATCTGCAGCTCATGCAAGGCCGGCGTGACGCGGGCAGCCGCGAACAGGAGATCAGCGAGCTGTCGCGCGGGCTGAAACAGCTCGCCAAGGAGCTCGAGGTGCCGGTGCTGGCGCTGAGTCAGCTGAATCGCTCGGTAGAGACGCGCACCAGCAAAGACAAGCGTCCCCAGCTGAGCGACTTGCGTGAATCCGGCGCGATCGAGCAGGACGCGGACACGATCATGTTCATCTACCGCGACGACTACTACTTCAAGGACAGCCCGGACAAGGGCATCGCGGAGATCATCATCGCCAAGCAACGTAACGGCCCCACCGGCAAGATCATGACGAAGTTCTCTCCGGAGTACACGCGCTTCGACAACCTCGCGCGCGAAGACTACGACTTCGAAGGGGACGGAGCGGAGTTCGACGGCGGCGGCATGTGACGATCGGCGAAGACGTATTTGCCGAGGGCGTTCAGGAGCTCCCCGACGCCCGCGTGGGTCGCGGAGCTGATCAAGTAAAACTCGACGCCGAGCTTGTCGAATTCGGGTTTCAGCTCGGCGTAGGCGGCTTGCGCGTCGGGTAAATCCGCCTTGCTCATCGCGACGATCTCGGGGCGCCGCGCGAGATCGGGGCTGAACGCGGCGAGCTCCTTGCGCAGCACGTGATAATCGGCGAGCGGCGAGCGCTCCGGTTCGTCGGACACGGTTACCAGATGCAGGAGCACGCGCGTGCGCTCGAGGTGCTTCAAGAAGCGAATGCCCAGGCCCGCACCGCTGCTCGCGCCGGGGATTAGTCCGGGGATGTCTGCCACGACGAAGCTCGGGCTGAGCGACGTCTCCGAGCTCGCGAGCGTGACGACGCCGAGGTGCGGTTCCAGCGTGGTGAACGGGTAATCCGCGACTTTCGGGCGAGCGCGGCTGACTGCGCGGATGAACGTGCTCTTACCGACGTTCGGAAAGCCGAGCAGGCCGACGTCCGCCATCACCTTGAGCTCGAGGCGCAGGATGCGGTGCTCGCCCGGCTCGCCGGGTTCTGCTCGCCGCGGCGCGCGCTCCACGGAGGTCGCAAAGTGCTTGTTGCCGCGACCGCCCTTGCCGCCCCGCGCCACGACTACCGGCGCACCCGGCTCGGTCATGTCGTGGAGCTTCTGGTTCGTCTTCGCGTCCAGGATCTCCGTACCTGGCGGGACCCGCACCGTGACGTCCTTACCGGCTTTGCCGTAGCAGTCCTTGCCCTGACCGTCCGCGCCGCGCTCGGCCCGGATGGTGCGAACGTGCTTCAAGTCGTACAGCGTCAAGAGCCCGGAATCGGCGACCAGGATGACGTTGCCTCCGCGGCCGCCATCGCCGCCGGCAGGGCCCCCAAAGGGGACGTACTT
>DATDJP010000007.1:0-23832 GCA_036520475.1 Polyangiaceae bacterium
TCCGTCGTGTAGTAGTGATCTTTGGTGTTGCCGTTCCAGTAGCGATTGAGCGGGCGCTTGGTGGTGGTGGTGGTCGGGTACACCCAACCCTCCACGCGTTCGAACGTGTACCCGAAGAGGTTCATGTCCGCGTGACGGCAGGCCACGGTGTAGAAGTGATCCGTGAGAGCCGGGTTCCAATAGCGACAGAGCGGGATGGCGCCGCCCGGGTTGTAGCGCAGCACGCCGCCCAGCCGCCGTTCGAACTGCCAGCCCAGAGCGCCGTAGAGCGAGTCGTTGCGCTCGACGGTGTAGAAATGGTCGGTCTGGGTCGGGTTCCAATACTGGAACAGGTCCGCTTCGGGGGGCGTTTCACGCTTTACGAGGGGCCCCACGCGCTGCAGCAGGCTGAGCCACGCGCGATACTGAGCGCCCGTCACGCGTTCTCGGAATGCGCCCGTGATATCCGGGCAGACATCCGGCGCGAGACCGGTTTGGGGATCGCCCCAGTAAAATCCGACGTAGCCAGCCACCTCCGGCAGCGCGTCGAGCATGAACTGTTCGACCTCGGGTGCGGCCGCGCCAAGCGTGTAGATCTCCTCGACCAGAATGGGCCGCGCGAGGCTCCGGTGCCAGCGCACGGCGTTGTAAGCGGTGCCGAGCCGATTGGCTTCGGGGTACACGTGCACACTCAAAAAATCGAGCAGTCCGTCTTGCACGAGAGGGGAGAGCACCGCGTTCGAGAAGCCGCCGCTGCCGAGCTCGGGCGGCAGAAGACCGACGGTAATCAGATGTCGCTCGTCCACGTCGCGAATGGCTCCGGAGAGCGTGCGCACCCAATCCTGGGCGAGCTGCCCAGCGCCGAGCGGGTCGGGTTCGCGGGCGACCGCGTGGGCGAAATGCAGTCCGCAAATCTCGCCGCCCGTCCAGGCGCTGAACGGCGTCTTGTCCGGCACGACGGGCTCGTTTTGTAGGTCGTAAGCGAAGATGGCCGGGCTCGTACCCACGCGCGCCGCCACGCTCCGCCAGAACTCCGCCTGAATCGCCCAGCGCTCGCCGGTCGTGACCTCTGTATACCAGCTCGGCTGATCGCCCGGGCGATAGCTGCCAAGCCCCGTGAGGAGCAGACGCATGCCCAGCGACTCGCAGAGCTCGACGAGTTGCTGCAGGCGGTCGAGCGCCGCGGTGTTCGGCTGCGTCGGGCTCAGCATGAAGCGGTTCAGCTGGATGTGCAGGCGCACCACGTTCGCGCCGAGCGCTTGCATCTCGCGGAAGTCCTGCGCGACGCGTGCGAAATCCGAGACCCAATACTCTTCGATCAGCCGCGCTCGAATGTCTTTGTCGTAGTTCACGCCGAATGGAATGAACGGCGTGCCGGACGCGTTCAACACGAACCGCGCCTTGTCCGGGCTCAGCGTGACGAAGTCCAGCGTTGCCGCGGCCACCACGGAGCTGGGTGTCGCCTCCGTCGTCCCCGTTTCCGCGCCGCCGCAGCCGACGTGCGCCAGCGCTGCAGCCGCGACCATGAAATGAGCCCGTAACCAACCCGCTCTCTGCATGGGGAGGGTTCTTAACACCGCACGCGAGCGGGACGCATGCTAAAGAGCTCGCAAGTGGAGGGCGCGATGGCCGCAGCGGACAGCGACATTCAGCAAAGCCGGCTGAGGCGCCGGAAACAGCGTTGCCGGCGACGTTGACGCCGCCGCGGTTGTTCATGAACATCGCGTCACCAAACGGGACCAACGGGAACAGGGCGCTCGTGCTCATGGTGCTGCCCATCTGGTGCACGAGTGTTGGTTACGTATTCGTGACGCGCGGCGTGCAGTATGGTGATTATGACTTTGCCGGTACGATGCTCCTTGTCCTGTGGGCTGGATTCCTCCTTGGTTCGACAGCGCTGGTCCGTCACCACGCGCCTCTCGCGAAGCTGATTGTTCTGTTCGGTTGCCTCGTGGTGGCTCCCTGCGCAGCGTATTGCGCGGTCGACGCGACCATGACCCTCGACCGCGTTTTCAATTCGCTATTGGCGCTTGGTGTCGTGATGGCCACCGGGGGTCTGCTCCGCATGAAAGTCCCGACTATCTGACGCTTGGAAGTCCGGGGGTGCGTTCGCGCCGCGGCACCGGACCCTTTGCCGACAACTCGCGGTTGCCTGACGAACCATCAGCACCCGCGCTCCGAGCAGGAACACAGCGATCCCCGCCAACTCTGCCCCGTCGCGACGACGCAGCGCGGCTCGTGACCATCGTGTGATCATCGCGTGATCACGCCAGTGCGGCCTTTACTAGGTTTCGCGTTGCGTGCCATTCATGGCCCCGCGAGTGCCTTCGAGATCCATCTGAGCCTCAGGTAGCTCGCCGAACTGCTCGACCGTCAGCAGGAGTTTGTCCGTCTTGCGCGCATTGAGCTTCACGAAGACATCGAACGAGAGGAGAGAACAATGAACGACATTTCTAACAACTTCGAGTCCAGCGACAGAAGAGTCCGTGTTCGGAAATCCCGCGCGCTATTCGGCGCTGCGACGCTCGCCTGTTTCGCCATGCTAATAGCCTGCACGCCTTCCGGGTATGGGGCCGAGAAGGCGGTCGTGGCGAAGGTTCACCGCATGCTCGCGGGCCAAACGGGACTGGGCAACCCGGCAGACGTCAGCTGCGACAAATTCACCAACCCCTCGCCTTATTTCTACACGGGCATCTGCAGGATCTTCGGCGTCCACTACCAAGTCAACGCGACCTACCGAGACGACTCGCTCACGGCTAGCATCAACGTCGGTCAGTGGGGCCAACGCAGCGGGACCTGTCCTGCAGTGAAGACCCCGAACGGCGTCTGGGCAGTCTGGCAGGAGGGCTGCTCGGTTCGATAGAACGACAGGATGGCTGAGCACGCGCTCCCCGGCGCGCGCTTGGCCAGTCGCGAGTCATAGACGGCCAATATGCTTGGCGAGTCGGGCGCACAGCTCCGACTCAGTGTTCCGCGACTGCTCGAGCTCGAGTCCCCTACGAAAGCTCTCGAGCGCGGCGGTGGGCTCGTCGAGCGAGACGTGACAGAGACCCAGGAGCTCGTAGTCTGCGGGGTCGCGCGTGCGTTCCGCCAGGCCTGCCGCGCGATCCCGCGCTACCCGCTGCGCCTCCTGCAAGGTCTCTGATGGGGGCGCCGTCTTCGAGAGTACTCGCAGGAGCGTCAGGGCCTGCCGCTGATCCTCGAGACTGCAGTCAACGAATAGCGGGCTTTTGAAAAGCGCTGCGCACTCCTGACAGGCATCGACGGTGTTGCCGGCATTCGCGAGCTCGACGATCTTACCGAGCACCCCAGCTGGCTCGTCGTTTTCACGCTGCACGTCCGGCCGCAAGATCACGTTGCGCTGGAGCTCGGGAATCGCCTCGGGCGCCGGCGGCGGGGTCGGCTCTGGAGCCCGTCCGCTGGGCTTCGGTGGCGGGCGGCGCGACGGGGAGAGCTCCGATCTGCTCGTACCTTGATCGGGCCGTGGAGCGCTGTGGCCAGGCGCCGCGCGGCTCCGTGAGCCACTCAAGCCCAGCGGCTCGAAGAGCGCCCTGAGACCTTCGGGAAGCTTTTCGTATTTCTCGAAAAGGGTGCTCTTCGAGACGAAAATCTCCTCTCTGCGGTCGTTCGATAGCCTAGAGCGCAGAATGAGCTCGTTCGGCTCGAGTGTGTGGCGGGCAATATCCTGGACCATCGGGGCGAGCTGCGCGATGAGCCGCTCCACCATATCGACGAACGTTGGCAGTGCGCGAAAGTCGGCGTCGCCGAGCTTCGCATCGGCCAGGCGAACGCACGTTACGTGCTCGAGCTTCTTGTGCACATTTTCCGCGAGCGCGATCAGCTTGGGCGCATCCGTGTCCTCGACGTCGAAGCGACCGGCGCTCGAGTCGTCACCGACTCGCGTCGCCACGATCGTGCGGGCTTCCAGATCGCTCTCGAGGTCGAACCCGACGGACGCCGTGGGTTCCATCCTCAGGCGGAGCACGATCTTGCGCCCTGCTCGGTCGATCTCGGTGATCAGGTAACGCTGGAGGTGCTGAGGGCGTACCTTGACTTCCTTGCGAAGCCAGCCCGTGAGCTCGGGTGCATTGACGTCCAGACCCTGTTGCAGGCGCTCGACGCGCAGAGGCTCTTCGAACGACTGCCCTGCAGGAAGAGCCGTCTCACATCTCCATGTCAGGCCAATGGCGGCGCACTCACCATCGATCCAGGCGTGGTAGCCGCCCGTCTCGCCCAGTCGCACGTGCAAAACTGCGGAAGAGTCGGGAGGTCCGTTCGTCCCGAGCAGTGTCATGAGCGCATGCACGCGAGCTTCGCGCTCGCTGGCTTCTTCTTTCTCGACTCGAGCGATGTCGCTCGCAAGCTGCGCGTGCACGCTTTGCACTACGGCATGCACCACCTGGTCACAGGCCGGGTTCATGCCCGCCGCACAACGCGCGGCAGGGGAATCTGTCGCGCACAGCGTCATCGACTCGATGACTTCCGCAACGGCCTTTCTGAGCGCACCCACCTCGTCGAGCTCGGTCTGTGCACGCCCGCGCAGCGAGTCCATGTGCACTCGCCCAGTTCTGATTCGCTGATCGGCCTCGAGTGTCTCGACCGAAAAGTCGATCGCATCGCGGAGGAATTCGAGGACGTTCGATGTGAACGGTGATTCCGTCGAGTCGCCGTAGAAGTACCCCATTCGACCATTCCTCCTGAGCCGCATCCTACAGCGCTTTGCGCCGGCCAGTGCCAACCCCAATGATTTGGGCGCGATCGAGCCTCACGTGCCCACTCGGCCGGTGAAAGGAGTCGCATAACTACATTGGCCAGCGTGGCAGAGCCTGAGCCGCCATTTCGTTTTTCCTGCGCGCCACTGGGATCTGGCCCGTCACCGGGAGCTCGACTCAGAATGCGTGATTCAGAGGCTGGAGCGTCAGGTGGGCACAGCGATGGCGTCGTGGCTGCGACGGATTCGGATGGCGTCACGCTCGAACGCGATGAGCGATGAACATGCACGCCTGTTGCAGATCATGCCGCGCCGAGCCCGAAGCTTGCCGAGCCGGCGAACGGGCGCCCGCGAGAAGCGGCAAGCCGGCCTCGGCTATGCTTCGAGATACGCGTTTGTTTAACGCTCCTTCGTTGCAGAAGCGTGAGGTCGCTCGAGAAGGGTTGCCTCCGTGCTCAGCGACCGTATTGTAGGTGGTCTATCTCGACCCCGCCTGAGTTGTTCGCCACTACGATCCGGCGGATTCCTGCCATATGGACAATGCCGAAGAAGCGGTCTTCCGCGACCGTCCCGCTGTTGCTGCTGTCCCCGATGCCGGAAACTGTCTGCGTGTCGACAGGCTGATCGCTCGCATCGAACGCCGTGATCGTCACGTCGGTGCCGAATCCGCCGTCTGTCCACACCAGTCCCGTGTGGGTGGGCAAGCCGCCGAGCGCTGTGCCGTCGAACGTGACCTCGACCGTGCCACTGGCCCACAGGGCCTCGCAGTCAACGCAGGTCCCATCGGTCGCTCCGTCGTCGCAGTCGATGGAGTCGATTAAACTCGCCCCGAAGGTAGAGCTCAGCTGAGTGCTGCTCGCCGTTGCGCCAGGCGTGTTCAAGGCGCCGTCCTCCCAGTTCTCCAGATGAAAGTAAGACGGAAACCGAACACCCGCGAACGGACTCTCGCATGTGTACGGCACCCCCGCGATCACGCCGTCAGGCAATACGACCGCATCTGGCAATGTATCGGATACCGTGTCCGCAGCGGCGTCCGCAGGCGATGTCCCGCTGTCTGCATCCTTTCCCGCGTCGCCCGCGTCGCCCGCGTCGCCCGCGTCGCCCCTCCGGGACTTGCGATCGTCCGAGTCACTGCAAGCCACGAAAACCAAGGCAAGAACAATGGAGGCGACCGAGGATCTCATCGTGCTTCCATAGCATGGTAGCTCGCAGGCTCGCCTCGACGAAGCGGCGGTACCGCCATTTCGTTTTTCCCGCGCGCCACTGGGATCTGGCCCGTCACCGGGTGACGTCCTCCCTTGCTTGACGCGATCAGGGCGCGGGCGCATCTACGCCGCGTCATGACGTCCTCGGATCCGTGGCTGTCGGTGGTGTGCGTCGAGACAACGGTGCGGCAGACGTTCGAGCGCGAATGCGGCGCCAGGAAACGCGCGGTGAGCTTCAAGAGTGACCGGGAGATCGACTCCGACGCCACGTGGATGTTCAGCGACGGCGGGAGCAAGGGCTGGTGCGGGCTCGTCATCCTGCGGCCCGGCCAGGATGCTCGCCTCGTCGCGCGGGAGGTCCGGACCGAAACGAGGAACGTCGGCGCCGAGCTGGGCGGCCTCGTGGCCGCGCTCGAAGCCACCGCCCCCGGCGAGCAGGTGGTCATCGTCAGCGACTTCCTGTGGAGCATCTACTACGTGCTCGGCTGGTACGCCGTCGAGAACGCGCTCCTTCGCGAGCAGGTCACTGCTGCCCGCGCTCTCCTGGCCGACCGCCGCCCCGCCTCCGTCCGCTTCATCCACGTGAAGGGTCACCTGCGCGACGACACGGCGCTCGGCCGCTGGAACGATATCGCAGACCGCCTGTGCACCCTCGGGCGTCGCGTCGACGCGGTCGTTCCGCTCTCCGTCGCTCTCGAGGCGAGGACCCCTTCGAAGCTCGCGGCGCTCTTGGCGACGGGCACGAAAGACAGCTGACGCTTCGGGCTATGGAGCGCGCCGGCGATGGCCTATCCTGCGCGATCGGGAGAGGTGAATCTTGGGGAACGGCAGTGATCCCGTGCGCACGGTCGACTTCAATGCGCTGCCCAAAGCGGTGCGAGAACGCCTGATAGCGTGCCTGGAGGGGAAGAGCGCGCCGGCGCCGATCATCGCCGTCCCGGCCCCCACCGGCTGCGGCCCGGTGGGCATGAGCATCCTCTTCTTCGTTCTACTGGCGCTGGCGCTGGTTTGGACGGTGACGGACTTCGGGGCGTTCATCGAGCGCGATCGGCCGGCGCCCGTGGCGGCCATCGCGTACGCGGGAATCTTCTTCTTCCTGGGTCTGTCAGCGCTTTCGACCGCGCGCACCTTCTGGGCGAAGAACGCCTTGCCCTTCAAGCCCGGGCGCTACCTCTTCGCCTACGATCTCGTGGACGCCACTACACGAACGTTGCGTATCGTTCCGGCGTACCTGTTTTCCGATCCACAGCTCGTCCATCACCATCGGAACGGCCACTACCAATACACACTGCTCACATTCACGGTCGCGGGCCGTGGCAAAGAGGCATTCGCGATCCACGGCAAGGAAAAAGCCGAGGGGCAGCTCAATGCATTCCGGCAGGCTTACCTGGCCGTGATGCGCGCGGTGCAAGCCCAGGACTGGAAGACCGTATGGGCGAGCGACCCGCTCTTCGACGTGAAGCAAAGCGGCGTGTGGGAAGTGCCGCCCGGTCCCGAGCGCGATCAGCCGCCGGCAGCCAAGTCCGTGCCGTGGCTGTTCCGAAATCGCGCGCTCGTGGCGGGCGGGCTTGCGCTGATCGGGACACCGGCTCTCGTCGGCTTGCGCACCCTCGTCAACGACCAGCTGTCGTTCTCGGCCGCAGAGCGGATCGATCGCGAGGCGACCTGGGAGCTCTATGTCGAACACGGCTACTTGTACGTCGACGAAGCCGAAGCGCGCATGCCCGTGGCGGCGCTCCGCGAGGCCAAGGAAAAGGGGAGCGTCTCCGCGGTGCGCGAGGTTTTGAAAAAATACCCGAGCTCGCCGATCGTCAACGACGCGCGGGCACATCTCCACTCGCTGTACGCAAAGACACTGGCAGCCTTTCGTGAAAAGGCCTCGGGCCGGGACCCGGCGATGCTGGACTTCATGGGGCGGCTGCTGGCGTTTCTCGAACAATCGAGCGTCACGACCGTGCGCGTCGTCTTCAAGCCACCGACGACGGAAGCGCTCGCGAATGTCGACCGCACGCTGGCAGCGAAGAAGACGGCCAAGAAGATCGCCCCGATTGCGTCGCACTTCGACTCCTCGCACCTGAGTGCGCGACAAACCGCCATCGTCGCCACGCTGAACCAAGCTTTCGGCCAGATCTTCCCGACCGATGTGATGCGCCTGGAGCTGGGCACCGAAGCGGCTTCGGAACCCGCCCTCGAGATCAGCTACGACGTGCGCCCGTCGGGTCAGCTCTACGTTTCGGACAAGGACGAGCACGCGTACGTCGGAATCATCGTCGATTTCACGATGAAGATGCGCATCCTTGGCGATCCGAAGACGTTCGGCTTCAGCGTCCAGGTGGAGCCACCGGAGCGCTTCAGTACCTCGGGTACCGGCGACGAGGTGGTCTACGACACGATGGCTCGTCGCGCGTTCGAGCAGCTCGACACCAAGTTGCAGACGGTCTTCTTCGGCGCCCGACCGGGGGAGGCAGCCAACGCCGTGAGCGGGCTCCAGGGTTCACGAGACAAGCGCACGTTCCCCTCACCTGACGGTGCACGAACGCCGAGCCAGGGCGCCGAGCAGTAAGCCGAAGAGGGTAATCCACGGCACGCTCGCGGCGCTCGAACCGGGCATGACAAAACCGCAGCTGCTTCCCGGCGAGCCGCCGGACCCTGCAGTCGACGTGCCGGCGTTGCCGCCGACACCGCCGGCGCCCGGCGCCCCGCCGCTCCCTTGTCCGGCTGAACCAGCCTGACCCGCCGCTCCCGCGGTTCCGCCCCCCGAACCTCCGTTGCCGCTGCATGCACCTGGCGGCGCTGGCGTGCTGGGTAGGTTCCTGCGGTAGAGCGACCACATCTGTTCCACGAACGCGTTCGACGCGGAGCCGCCGCCGCTGACGCCGCCATTCATCCAGCGATCCACGTAATCGAAATAGGCATCATGCTGCCAGACGGATTTCGACTGGAGCATGAGCGCGGCGAGCGTCTGTCCGACCCAGGTGTGGCTGGTGCAACAATTTCGATAGTCCGGGCACGCGTCCACGGCGCCCGCGGGATCGCGGCAATCTCTCGCGCCACTGCCGGAGCAGCCGTTCTGAAAGTACGAACCCTGACCGCCGCCGCAATCCCATCCGAACAGCGCCGTGCCGCCTGTTCCGTAGTACGTGTGGCCGTCTTCGCCGAAATGCGTGTCGCCGTACTCCGCGCCAACGCGGAGCATGTCGCAGTCGTTGAGCAGCCTCGCAGCAAACACGATCGGCCATTTTCGACCGCTGTGATGTCCGCCGTTTGCAGCCCACTTTCCGCCTGCCTTGATCACTCCGTAGTTGTCCACGCCGAGCTGGATGAGCGAAGCCGCGAGCTCTCTCTGTTCGGCAGTGTCGAGCATCACGTACTCTGCCGCCGTGCTGATGAAGTGGGAATAGTCGCCCCCGTAACAGGGGTGCCCGCCGTTCTGCCAGTTCTCCTCGGCGCAGCTATTCTGAATCGTCCAAGAGCTCAGGTGATCGATGTGCGGGCGATCCGCGTATCGAAGGAGGCTCGCGCCGTTCGGCTTCGATGTCGGAGGATTCAGGCGAGGAAGCCTGGACCAGTCTACTTGTGAGAGGTTGAAGTACTTCTTGTACGTGCCCGCGTAGGACGGACGCAGCGACCCGGCCGGCTGTGGCCGTGACACGACCGTGAGCACCGCCTGAGACTGCAGGGCTCCGACATTCTTGATTTCCGCACCCTCGGCCTTGCTGACGCTCGACACCAGACTTTGATCGGCCCCCAGTGACCGCGGGAACGACACGTTGTCGGTCGTGACGTACTCTCCGCCGCGGCTATCATAACCTTGTCGTCCACCCCGGGGATTGAGCGCGGAGCCATGCCGCGTGCCCGTCGGAGCGGGCGATACCGAGGTGATCGTCACCGGCCCCACGACCCACCAGTCGCCAGTCGCGAACTGCCCTGCCTCGTAGGCTTTGTCGAAGTTCCACGTGACACCGTACTGGGAAATCGTAGACAGGGGCGCCGCGACCAGCGCCGAGCACCACGATAGCGCCGCGAGCAATCCGGCAGCGACGAGGAGTGATCTCATGGAAATTTCTCCTGCGGACGCAGCGTGCTTGCATCCGCACCGTCATGCTGGACGAGGACGGCCCGCCCCACAACCCTACAATTGGTGCGCGATCGATCCGGCAGTGTTCCGTCACGAACGGGCGACGCGAGCGGGCGTCGCGCTCGCATCGCGTTCTGATTCACTCCTGGCGCCTTCGCCCGAGCGCATGAGCGCGATGCGTAGCAGGACCGGCATCAAGAGCTGGTTTATGCCGACGATGCCGAGCACGAGCGCTGCGGGCTCGTCGGCGCCGCTTGGCAGGATTTTGGGATATAGCAGCGGCAGCGCCAGCGCCAGGCCTGCTTGAGGAAGAAATCCGGTGAAGGCCCAACGTTGTACGGCGGGACTGGCCCGCGCGCCGCGCGCCGCGAGCCGTGCTCCCGCCCACACCGAGAGCGTCCGCGCGATCACCAGAGCCAGCGCCGGGCCCGCGACTCGTGCGAGCACGTCTAGACGTAGCGCCGCCCCCGCGACGGCGAAGAAGACGACGTAAATGGGCAGCGATGCGGCCTCGATGTCGTGGATCAGCTGAGTGGTTTCGATCTCGGAGACGTTCTCCATGAAGAGGCCCGCAGTAAGCGCCACGATCAGCGGATCGAGCGCCAGCCGGGAGCCGACTTCCGAAACCACCAGGCACACGAGGAGCACGAACAGGCCCTGGCCTTGGCCGACCTTGCGCAGGTACACGGCGAGCAGCGCGCCGATGCCCACGCCCGCGCCGGCGGAGCCGAAGAGCTCCCACGCCACGTGTAAAGCAGCCTGAAGGGCGTCGGCCGACCCCCCGAGCTGTGCTTGCGCAACGGACGCGGTCACGGCAAAAAGAACGATCACGGCCAGGTCGGCGGCCACGACCGTGCCGAGTATGGTGCGGCTGAGCGGACCATCAGCGCGAGTTTCGCTGAGCAGACCCATGACCACCGCTGGCGACATGGCCGCGAGGCTCACTCCGATCACTGCGGCGAGGGCCAGGGCTTCGGGAGCGTCGTAGGGCTGCATGAAGGGCAGCCAGGGTCTGAGCGCGAACACGGCGCTCGTGCAGACGAGCGCGGACGCGGCCACCACCCACAGCGTCATGGAGCGAATGATGCCGAGCAGCGGGCGCATACGCTTCAGGTTCAGCTCCCCGCCGGCGGCGAGCGCGATCAGGCAAATGGCCACCCCTTGCACTGGGCCGAGCGCGCGCAGCATGTCGCGCGAGGTGAGCGCGAGTACGCTCGGCCCGGCGAGCACCCCGGCCACGATGTACCCGGTGAGACGAGGCAGCCGCAGGGCGGCGAAGACCTTGCCCGCGAAGAACGCGACCAGCAGCAGGAAGCCGAACGAGAGCGCCGTCCCCGCAATCGCGTGCTCTTCGGCATCGTGCGGGAGGAACGTGCGCGCCGCGTGCATCAAACCGCCAATGCAAAGAATGACGATCCAGGCGTGGATCACGAGGCGCCTCCAGTGTTCGATGCCCGACTGGCATACGCCGCTACCAGCTCGGCGAGGATCGCGCCGCCGATGACCGCCGTGATCAAGAACGAGACGGCAGGGCCGCCGTAGAGGCTCCTCACGTTGATCACCACGGCGATGGCCACGCCGCTCAGCGGTGCCAGGTAGAGTGAGCGCGGACGTATCCGCTCGACCGCATCCGGCTCGCGCTTCACCGCGAAGAACTGGCCCAGTCTCAGCCCGAGCGCCCGACTCGCGACGAACACGGGCACGAGCACCCAGCCGCGCCAGTCCGATGGATCCCAGAGCGCTCCAGCCAGGGCCAGGAACACCAGAAAGATCGGCTGCTCGAAGCGCTCCAGCGTGCGGCCGAACGCCTCGCGGTGAGCGCTGGGCAGATTGCTGATGGCGACCCCGGCAACGAAACAGATCACGAGTGGGGAGAGGCGCAGGTACGCAGCGAGCCCCGCGGCGAAGGCGATCGACCCCACGGCGATCGCCATGAACTCTGCCGGAGTCGCAGGGCGTCGCACGCTCACGTACAGCACCGTGCTGAGCGTCGCGCCGATGCCTAGCGTCATGAAGACCCATGCCGTGCCCGGCAGCGCCCACTGCGCCTGGAGACCCGACGGACGCATGTACGCAGCCAGGAGCGCCAGCACGATCACGCCGAAGATCTCGTCGAGGTACTGACCCAAGGTGTGCTCCGCCGCGCCCGGAAAAGCTCGGCGGATCGCCGATGGCGCCGTCATGGCTCCGGCCGCGCCCAAGACCACCACGGCGCGGATGGTGGTGGCGTCCTGCATGCCGAAACCGAACGTCATGAGCGTGACCCCGCACGCCAGGATAATGGCGATGAACGGCATACCCGTGCAGAGCGCCACGACGAGCGCTGAGCCGCGCGGCAGGCGATCGAGCAGCGCCAGGTCGAAGCGAAAGCCTACGAGGAAGCCCAGCCATCCAAGCCCGAAATCGACGAGCGGCGTGAGCGCGAGCAGCACGCGATCGTCGAGCACACCCACCGCGGGATGGCGCGCGATCAATCCCAGAGCCACGAACGGAAAGCCGACGCTGATGGCGCTGCCGAGTCGCAGCGTCTCCTGCAGTTGGCGCACGCGCGGATGGTTGCCGACATAGGCGAGCACGAGCAGCGCCAGTAGACCGAGGATCGTGCGGACGGCGACCCCGCGCCGCTCGACCTGCGGCAACGGCGCCGGGCGTGTTTCGGCGACCGTGGGAGGCGGCGGCGGTTCTTCGGCCCGCTCGGGATAGACGGACGGCGCCGCATCCGATGCATCCAATTCTGCGTCCGCGCCCGCATCCAGCAGCGTGGCATCGCCGTCGATGGCGCTGTCTGCGTCGCTCAGGGCGTCGGCGTCACCAATGGCGTCCGCCGCGGCATCCAAGCCTGCGTATCTGGCGACGATCGCAGGGGCTGCGGGCGTTGCAAGCGTCCGTGTCGCACCCGTATCGGCGGCGACCGCCTGTGCATCGTCCGCGTCCGCCTGTGCGTCGGCGGCATCGACCGTTGCGTCGAGCGCGTCCTGCTGCGCAGAGATGCTCCCGGCCCGACACAGTAGCCCTATACCGAGCAGGAGCACGCGCCACTGGCCGCGGGCATGGAGAGACACTGGCTACATCCTACATCGCCCTCGGAGGGCGCATTCGCGGATTCGAGCCAGGCGATGCACGGTCGCGCCCGCCAGCGCTGGCACGCTACGACAGAACGCCCGACTCACTTTGTGCGAGCAGGTTGCGTATGCGAACCCGCGCTCGAGACCGAATGAACGACATATTGCGTCGCCTCGCCGTTCGGCATAGTCATGCTGTCGACGAGCTCGGGGGAACTTCCACCCCGTCGCAACGGGTCGCTGAGGAGACATACGATGAGCTCGAAACGATTTGCACTTTTCCTGACGCTGATGTTGCCGAGCTCGCTGGCGCTTTTGGCATGCGACGAGCTCACGGTCACGATTACTTCCCCGACCGAAGGCGCTGTACTCAGTACCCGCTGCACCCCGCTCGACTTCTCCGTAGTCGGCAGCTCGGGGGCGCTCAAGTATCGTTGCGCAGTTGATTCGCAGCCCGAGAAGAGCTGCACGCCCGGAGAGACGCTGTGCGTCGCGACAGACGGAGCTCACAAGGTCAAGGTCACAGCACAGGACGCGCGGGGCCAGACGGGCGTGGGACTCACCCACTTCCGCGTGAGCACGGGGCAGCCTGCATTCAACCCACCCTATGGCACCCTGTTGGCGCCGAGCGAGGGACAGTGCTTGAGCTCAGCGCAGCTTTGGCAGATGTTTTACACGGACGAGCCGGTGACTACTGCTTGCCGGCAAGATGCCGAACCCTACGGTCCCTGCCACTGGACCATGGACGGTGTGCACCGGACGCGCACCCCGCCTGAATCCGACACGTATGAGTACTTGGGTTACGGTCTTCCACTTCTGGCGAACGGTCCGCACTCGTTCTCGGTTCGGATCGAGAACGAAACGGGCGGCGTCAACGAAACCACGATAAACTTCACGATCAACGCGCCCGTCATCACGGTCACGGTGCCGGCAAACGGAAGCGTGATCGCGGGAACTTCCGTCACGCTCACTTTTTCCGCTTCGCTCCCTCCACTCTCAACCGGCTGCTCCTGGGAGAATCCGCTCGATCAGTTTTCCTACCCCTACAGCTGCAAGCTCGACTCCGGCGCGCCCTTCACGTGCAGCCCGGGTCAAGTCCTGAGCGGGCTCGCGAGTGGGCCGCACTTCCTCGAAATTTCGCGGCGATTTGCCCAAAACGGAGCGGGCATGTGGGGAGTTTCGCGGGTCAATTTTTCGACGCAATCGCAGTGACGCCGCGCTCGCTCCAAGCGCCTTCCAACGTCGTGCGCGGTCAACGCGCGTCTGCTGACGAAAGCTCCGCTACAGCCCAAGACCGGCACTGCGCCGGTCGACGCGAGCTGAAAGCAGCTCGACCAAGGGCGTCCCCGCGCTGGCGCCGTCGTCCGCTTTTAAACCCATGAGTCTGCGCAGGGTGGGCGCGATGTCCGCTAGCTGGCGCGGGCGCGGCGCGGAAACGTAGCCGTGATTGACGATGCCGGTACCGCGGGCGATGAGCCAAGCCCGCGCCGACTCCGGATACTTGCGACCGTGTTCCCGGCAGCGGCGGTCGCGACCGTGATCGGCTGTGATCAAGAGCGTTGACGGCCAGCCCTGAGCGCCGAGTTCGTCGAGCACGTGCGCCACCTGGGCAACGACCTTGTCCGATTCGTGGAGCGCATCCAGATAGGCCCGGTACATGTTGGCGTGACCATACTTATCCGCGTCGCCGAGGCTGAGCAGCATGAAACGCGGCCGGTGCCGACGCAGGTGGTCGAGCGCGATCTCGGCGGTATGACGATCCGGTCGATAGTCGCCTTGACCCGGATAGCCGTCCGCGCGCGCTCCACGAGCGTACACGCTTGCGGCCTCGTGATCGTCGAGCAGTGCGCCGAGATTCTGCTGACCGTTGCGCCCGGCGGTTACCAGTACACCCGGAGAGTCCCGGCTGACCGTGCGCAGCATGCCGGGCCACGAAGCAAACACGGCGACGTCGCCGGGACGACCACCTGAGTCCTCTGCGATCTGATCGAGCAGATTGCGTTCGCCGCTCCAGAGACAGCCATTGTTCAGGCAATTCACGGCGGGGCGCCCGGAAAAGATCTCGATGTACCCCGGTACCGAGACGAAAGCCGGCCCGCTCGCCGCGATCGGCGCCCCGTGGTCGGGGGCTCCGAGAGCGGCGCCGCCGTTCTCGATAATGCCGTGCAACGCGGGCACGAGCTGTGGTCCGCTCCGGAGCGCGCTTTCCGGCAACGCATGGATCTTCGCGAGCGCCCGATCGGTGCCCCCAAAGACTTCCTGCCAGCGTGCACCGTCAATGACAATCACCACGACGGTTTTGGGCTGCAGCTCTTGCGGCGAGGCAAGCGCGACAGGCGCTGGCAACGGAGCCACGGTTCGCGCCGGGCGCGTGACGGTCGGCAGCTCTCTGAGCTCTTCGACATGCCGCGGCGCGACGGAACAATGAAGAGACGCCGCCGCCGCGATCAGCAGCAACGTCCCCCAACGCGACAGCTTCGCGCGTTGAAACCGGCTAGCACCGGGCGTGGAGACCCGAAGCTGGTCGGGGTGGTCGTTCATGGGCGGACTGCGCGGCGGACAGGGCAGCGCCTCTGGCCGCCCAAGCAGCCCGAGTATGTAACGGACGCGTTCAGCGCGCCACGATCCGGGTAATCAGCGAGGGTTCGTGCGCGTCGCCGGGCCGCGCACCTCCCCCGATGCCATCCCACCACTGACGCGCGCGTAGAGTGCGCGCATGTGCTCGAGCCTGGGGTCGCCCGCTGCCGCGAGATTGTTCCGTTCGCCTGGATCCGCCTCCAGATCGAACAGTGCAGCGCGCTCGTCCTTGCCGGACAGGATCAGCTTGAGGTTGTCTTCGACGATCGCCCGCCGCTGCTCTTGCAAGTCGTCTCCGGGGAGATCCAGCACGACCGTCCGGCGCTCGGGAGTTCCGCCGCGGATCTCCGGAACCAGGCTCACCCCTGAAAGGTCTCCACTTCGCTCCACGCCCATCAGCTCGAGCACCGTCGGCGCGAGGTCGATATGGCTGCGTGGCAGATCGATGCGACGTGCCGCGACGGCGGGCACGTTGACGATCAGCGGCACGCGGGTGAACTCCTCATACAGCTCGTAGCCGTGTTTGTAGCGCCCGTGTTCACCCATGGCCTCGCCGTGATCAGCGGTCACGATCACTGCCAGCGACTCGCCCCAGGGCTGTGCTCGAGCCCAGTCTACGAGGTTGCCAATCCACTCGTCAGTGTAGTGCACTTCCTGATCGTACAGGTCCCGCGGGCCGTTTCCCCACGTCGGACGACCGCGGTGCGACCGGTACGGCGCGTGCGGATCGATGTAGTGCAGGTAGACGAAGAATCGCTCTTTCCCAGTTAGCCCCTCGGCGGCAGCTTGGATCATCTCGCGCGCGCGTTCGGTCGTGCGCCGAGCAGGCTTGCTCGCTTCATCCGCTGCAGCCACGCGCTTGCCGGGAATCACGACGTAGTCCCGGAAGCCCTGGTCCATGCCAGTCGCTCCCGGTGTGAAGTACGTGTGAGTGAGCAGTGCGGCCGTGTGGTGGCCGGCCGCCGAGAGACGCTCGCTCACGAACTCGTTGCTGGGATACCAGTGGCTGAAAAAAAACCCGTTGCGCTCCATTTCGCTCGGATACCGGCCGACCAAGAGCGGCCCCACGCTACGCGCCGTGCTGCTCGAGATCGAGTAAGCCCGCGTATAGGTCACGCTGCGCTGTGCGAATGCCGTCAGCCACGGCGCGATCGGCCGTTCGTAGCCCGTCCACGGCATATCCGCGCGCAAGCTATCGACGACGATCAGAAGCACATGGAGCGGTCGCGGCGGAGCCGGCGCCGGTCGCGCCGCAGCCAAGGACACGCGGAGATGTCGCCCTTCCACCGGCAGCGCAAGGTCGTCCCGGTCGTGCGCCAATCCTTGAGGCGCGGGCTCGGCGGCCAGGGACGCCCCCATAGGCGCTTCGCCGGAGCGGAGCACATGGACCAGAGGCACACCAACGGCAAATGCCGCCGCCACCACGAGCCCACTCCAGAACGCACGCATGACAACTAAGTAAGCATCTGATGCGCAGTCGGCACTCGGGGCATTCCGCCTCAGGGCGCACACCGGAGCGCGTTGTTGCGAGGTTAGCTCTCGCCCTGCCCCGTCGCGAAACCCTGGCTCGGATCGTTTTCTTTATCCCATGCTCGCTCCACAGGTGTCGGCGACTAACAGCTGCAATTCACGGAAACGGTGGGACTCGAGGCCTTGTGGTCGTGCTTGCTGTGGAGCGAGAGTCCCTCGTCTAGCCATCCCGTGATACCACCGATCATTTCTTTCACGGGCCGGCCCAGTCTTGCCAGACGCACGAGGTGTGCGGGAGGTAGAGCTGACATCAGCGCCCCAGGAACGTCATCAGCCAGCCCATCGCCGGGCGCATCTGGCCGCTGCTGCTCATCAGGCCGCTGTTCGGGAGCCACGTGGAGCCACTGACGTATCCCCAAAGCGTGATGCCGCGCACGCTCGGATGGTTCCAAAACATCGTGAACTGGCTCTGCATGATGTTCCGCTGCTGCACGTCGTCCGCGACGTTGATATCGTACTCGGTGATGTAGATGGGCAGCCCGGTCGCGGCCAGCCGGTCGAGATAGTTCTGGACCGTGCTGGTGGACATCGAGAACGCACCGTGTGCCTGCGCGCCGATGGCGTCGATCGGCGCCCCTGCGGCGCGAATGCGATTGACGATGTTGATCATGTTGTCGTTAGCGTACGAATACTCGATGGTATTGTAGTCGTTCAGGATCAAGATCGAGTTCGGGCAATACTGACGCGCCCAGCGGAACGCCTGCACGATCCAATCGTAACCGCTGCTGCCCGCACCACCGAGCGCGTTCACGTAAGACGGCGTCGTGTGCGGTGGCGGCTCGTTGACCACATCGATCATCGCGACGTCCGGGTAGCGCGTGCAGAACTCGCGGATCCACTCTTCGACCTCGGCGCGCTGCTCACTTGCCGGCAGGTTCGCGACCCAGCCCGGCTGCTGCGCGCCCCACACCAACGTGTGCCCCTTGTAGGGGATGCGATTGGCGCGCGCATAGTCGCGTATCCGATCCATACCCGCCCAGTTCATGACGTCGCGCTGCGGCTCGACCGAGCCCCATTTGCCTTCATTTTCCGGCGTGATTTGCTGCCAGTAGCGGGTGAAGTCCGAGCGAACTTGTCCTCTGGTGGTGATGTTGCCGACGAACTTGCCGCTGCCGCCGCCTCCCCCGCCTGAGCCGACTCGCGCCAGCCGGAACTGCTGGTTGGCTCCTCCGTGCAAGGGCCATTGGATGAGCCGCGTACCGTCTGCGCTTCCATTTCCAGTAACGTCGAGCGATTTGCCGCTGTGGCGTGCGCTGATGCGCACCACTCCGGTCGATACGTCGCTGAACGACCACTGCTGATTCGTACCCGTCCAGCAGTGATATTGCTGAACCCTCGCACCGTCTGCGGTGGAGGCGCCTTCGACATCGGCGCACTGACCGCTATTGACGTTCTTGATGCGATAAAACCCGCTGTCGGTGGGTTCCATGCGAAATTGTTGCCGCGTCGTTCCGTTGCAGGTCGCGATCTGCAGCGCCGCGCTCGCCGTCGTGCTGCCTGCGGCGACCTCGACGCATTTTCCGCTCTGAACGCCGGTTATCGTGTACGCCACCGAAGTATCGATTGTGATTGAGTCGGTGGCTGATTCGCTCCCGAATTCTTCTGCGGGTCCACATGCGCCCAGCGCAAAGATCGTCGTCCAGGGTAGCCGCTGCAATAACTTCCGCATGTGTGTCTCCTCGATGTCGAGCATCGACGGGCGTCGAGCCTAACCGATGACGATTCGAAACGCAGTGGTGCGGCGCCGCAAAATCCGTCAACCCGACACGCGGTCTGTGCAGCTCGAAAAATTGCAGCTCGAGTGCCGCACACGCGCATCGACCTGAAGAAGGCCGTTCAGCAGCTCCAGCGGAGCCGGGTAAAGGACTGTTCACGGGAGGCGTGAAGCTCCTCTGGCGCTGGCGGAGCTGGGATTGATCGATGATGAGTACGAGTTCGTGGTGCACCCCGGCTAGCGGGCCACGGGCCCACGTTGTTCGCGGCGCTATCGAAGCGGGTCGACTTGAAGCTCGTGAGCCGCGCGGAGTTCCGCTCGGGCGTGGTGGCGATGCGGTATGAGCCGAGAAAGCAGCGATCGGGCTCGTAGCCCGCGGATTCAATTCGAGCTGAGGTACTAAGTACTCGCATCTGGCTTGGTTGCGGCGCATTCTGGACGTTTGTCCAAACTACTGAGCGCAGCTATTCTCGCGATCGCCTTTGCCGTGTGCGCTTGCGGAGGTGATGACGACGACGACGGCACCCGCGGCCGCGGAGGAAACGGCGGTACGGGAGGAAGCGGCGGCGCCGCGGGCAATACAGCGGCTTTTGCGATCAAGGTCGAGCCGATTGCAGCGCCTGTGCTGCGCGACTCGAGGCGCTGGGTGAAAGTCGAGCTCGCGCGGGAGGCGAGCTTCGTCGGAGATGTGCAGGTAAGCCTCACTAATCCGCCGGCGGGCGTGACGGGGGACGTCATGACGTTCACGGGCGCGTTCGTCAGCGACGCGCTCCAGATCGAGATCGGACCGGACACGGCGCTCGGCGAGCTCTCGGTCACGATCAGCGCCGCGAGTGGCGGCGCGAGCACGAGCGCCGTGCTCGCGCTGAACGTGCAGGCCGCGCAGCCAACGGCGCCTCGAAAGATCGAGGCTGCGCGGCTGGCGGCACAAATCGATCTGGGCACCGCGCTCCTGTATCGATGTTATGCGCGCTTTGGCGACGATCGGCTGCCGGAGGAGTTCCGCGGCTCGGGCGCGGACGAGGACTTGATGCTGCCGCGCGATATCGAGCTTGCGACCCCTCAGCTCTCCGCCCCGGCGCTGGCCGCTCTCCGGCCCTTCACGGTGCGCCCGCATCACCCGGACAGCGTGTACCGGAGCACCTCCTCACAGCTCGACAGGATCGGCGCGCGCGCGGCGCCGCCTGCGGAGTGCGCTGGCGGAAATGCCTGGCGTTCCGAGCGCAGCCCCGCAGTCCCGGTGCGCGTCTGGATCGAATGCGGCGACGCGATTTCGAATGCAACCGAGCAGCACGCGATGACCCGCGTGCTGCGCGTCTTCGAGACGCTTTGGCCGACCATGACCGGACATATGGGTGCTCCGCTCCTGGATGCGGGTGGCGAGGACGAGGGCGGCGACGATGCAATCGATGTTTACCTCGTCGAGGGCGCAATCCAGCGCGGTGGCGACACCGAGGACATCTACAAGCTCATCAATCTCGGCGTGAACGCCTACGCCGCGTGGTCGCCGCCTTACAAGAAAAACGCGGCAGGCAAGGGCATCTCGAGCGGCTACCTCGTGCTGCCGCGGATCGGCATGCTGGGGGAAAAGATGCGCAGCACCATCACGCACGAGTTCTTTCACGTCCTGCAGTTTGCCCACCACGATACCTACGATCTGGCAGTCAACAAGAACCCGTACTGGTTCGTGGAGGCGTCCGCCACCTGGGCGAGCGTGCATTTCGACCGCACGCTGTCCTGGCCAGCGCGCGTTGCCGCAGAGGAACACAAGGGCCGCTTCGGGCGTTTTCAGCGTGAAACCAGGGCGCTCAACGATCCCGACCGGGCGCACATTTACGCGGCGTACATCTGGCCGCTGTTCCTGGAGCAGCGTTCCGGTTCGCGAGACATCATCGCGGCGATCTGGAACGGACTCGAGGGCGCCTCGGACGCGGCTCAGGCGGACACGCTGCTCGATGGCAAGAGCTCCTTTGCGACGAACTTTCACACCTTCGCCCTGCGCAATCTCAACTCGGCATTCATGCCGGGTGATCCGCTGCCAAGAAGCGATCGCTACGTCACTCTCGATCCGCTCTTCCCGGACGAAGCCATCCAGCCCATCAAGACCATCGCGCCGCTCGGCAACTACACGAAGGGCCTCGATATGCCCCCGCTGAGTGCGTCGTATTTTCTCTTCACTCCCGACGCCGACACGATCCGCAAGGTCGTATTCGAATTCAGCGGATTGCAACCGCAGAGTGAGCTGGACGTCGACGCGCTGGTGCACACGCAGGATGGCTGGCTGCCCAAGCCTGTTTCACTCACCGGGCAGGGCAGAGTGGTGTTCTGCTTCGACAAGGGGAAGTCCACGGACACGATTCGCGGATCGTTCGACGCGATCGAGCTCGTGCTCTCGAACCATGCCAGAGCCGCGGACGCACGCATCTCCGGCGATCTCGTGGTCACGTCGTCGACTGCCCCGTGCGGCGTCTGGGTCGGCTCTACGACCACCACCACCCGCCACGCGGACGACGCTTTCACGAGTCAGACGGTCACCACCACCACCGGCGTGGTGCTCGAGTTCGACGCGGAGACAGCGCTGCTCTCGCCAGCGAAAGAAAGCCCGTACCGGATCCGCAGCGGTACTTACCAGAGTAATTCCCTGTTCCAATCGGTGAGCAGGGTTCCCGCCTGCCGCACGATCGGCACCACTTCCGGCACCATGCGCTGGGCTCTCCCCATGGATGCGTCTCCGGGGGCCACCTCGGCTAACCTGACACTTAACACCGACTCGCAACCAGCGACGTACGCTGGCAGCGGTTTCACCTGGGCGACGTTCACCAACACCTCGAACTGTAACGACCGGAACGTTGACATCACGACCTCTGGCCTCAACGCGCTGTTCTGGTGGGACACGCCGTTCACTGGCGCCCTGCATGCGCTCCAAGCAGACGGCGTCACCGCGCGCGGCTCCGTCGATGTCCCCGATGGCACCGGCCGCGGCAGCATCAAGTACGAATGGACCTTCACCAAGCGCGACGAGTGAGCCTCGTCGTGACGCGGCTTGGGGTCAGCGGTTCTTCCTACCTCACCAGCAACGCGCACGTGTGAGCCGCGCCGGCGCTGATCTGAATCACATCGCCCCCCACCTGCACGTCGCCCGCGCTGGCTGGCGGCTCGTCGTCCCCGATATTCTGGGTGTTGCCGTATGTTTTGCATGACTAGTGACGAGCAGCGGCTGAAGCGGCGCATGCGCAGCCGGCCTCGCACCGATGAACGCTCATCCCGTTTGCCCACGCGTTTTGGCGTCGTTGGGATGGCCGATGGGCGATGGCTGAGGGTGCGCGCGTCATTGCGCCATCGCTCGCCGAGATTTTGCACTCGCGCTGGGACCGCACGTTGCGAAAACCAGAAGCGTGAGTGCGCATATGGAGCATTGAAATGAACCTGATTAAGCCGTCTAAACACAAAAATAACGTCTCATTACGCCGCTACGCACGAAAGGGAGTGCTCTGCTCGTTCATGGTACTCGCAGCACCCGCGGCGGAAAATTGTGAACCCCCCACCTGCGAGTCGACCAACACCTGCCCCACTAGCTCCGACGTGAAGTATGGCGCACACCTCCAGCAAGAACTGGACGTGTACGTCAGGACGGGCGGTGGGACCGGGCGTGCGCCGGTCATCCTCTTCGTGCACCCGGGACTCGTCGAAGCCGGGGAGAACCCCACGTCCGCCGACCGCGCCATCCCCGATGCTCTCAGAGCGCAGCGCGCGAAAGGTTGGGCGATCGTCTCAGTGAGCTACAGAAGTCCGCCGACGTTCGTGGCACCGGACCCGGTCCGGGATATCAAGCGCGCAATCATGTATCTGCGCGCCAATCCGAACAAGACAGAGTTCTCCACACTGAACGCCAGCCACATCGTCATTGCGGGCGTCAGCGGCGGCTCCCTTCTGTCCGGCATGACCGGAGTCACCCAGGGTGTTGCCGAATACAACCCGACGGATCTCAGCGGAGTCGCAGGCCAGAGCTCCGCCGTCAAAGGCATGATCATCTTCCAGGCTCCAGACCTGGCGATCGTGGCCAACAGCCAGGTAGTTCCGGACCCGGTCGCTTGCCATGGCAACCCCTACTTGAACTGCAAAATCAACGGTGTGACCGCCACAGGCGCCGGTTGCAAGCAACCCACCAACACCGGCACATGTACCGCTGCGCAGCTCAAGCGCGGCTCTCCCCATCAATTCGTCACGACGGACGACCCGCCGGTCTACCTCGCGTACGGCACAGCGGACGGTCTCGCGCCGCCAAGCTCGGGCGATGGACTCGCCCTTCAGTACATCTCCAAGGGAATCGGCCAGAAGGTCTGGTACGACCTCATCGAAAACGGCCCCCACAGCGCTCAGTACACGGGCGTCAACCTAGCGGCCATGGAATGTTTCCTTCGGGAAACCATCAATCCGGCCGATCCGTGTGAGTGCACGACCGCCCCTGCGCTCGAGTATTGCAAGGGCGTGGTGAAACCGCAGTAGTTCCCACACGACGCGGACACGCCCGGCAAAGTCGGGCGTGTCGCGCGCGGTTCGTCACGACAGTAGCCCCCTTGCGCTTGCTTGAAGCTCAAGCGCCTGAGGGCCGGAACGCGGTTCGATGACGTACCGTCGCGCCGCTGCCGCTTCACTGCATGCGGCTGTTGTGGCCGAACTCGAACTCGGAGCTTCTGTTGCAAAGACCGCAGTTCGAGCCAACGAACATGCTCTTGGCTTGCTGGTCACCTTTGAGCTGCCACTTCCACCAGGCGACGTTCATGTCCGATACCCGTTCGGGTTGCATCATGAGCACGAGGTGTCCGGTGGCGGTGCCGCCAGTTTGCAAGACTTGATGGTAATAGGCCCAGGCGCCGGGTTGGGTCGCGGAATTAGCGCCCGAAGCCATGGACGACGGCGTTACTCCGCCGAGGTCCCGGTCGCCGGAGACGTTCAAGAACGGTTTTTCGTTCGAG
>DATDJP010000008.1:0-2470 GCA_036520475.1 Polyangiaceae bacterium
CCCCGCGCGCTCGAAACGCATGACGTAGTCGCCCGGAGGAACGTTGGTGAACAGCGCCCAGCCGCCAAAGCGAGTGGCCGGCAGCGAGACGTCCAGGTCGTCACTGGCGGGCATGGCCGGCGCGGATGCACCCGCGGAGTACACGGGACGACGAACTCCGGGCGTGAGCGTGATCGACACGTCTCCCGGCAGCACGATGCTCCCGATTCCCTCCCCCGCCTGCAGGCCGTGCGCGATGATCGAGCCCTTGGAGGAGTCGATCGTCTCACCGACGTCCGCATACAGCGCTGTTCCGAATTCGGTGGTCACGATGCGCGTCTCGAACAAGTTCGCAGGGGCGCCGGAGATCGTGACGAGTCGCACGACGGGGACGAAACCCGGCTTTTCGAAGCGGATCGCGAGCTCTCCGCTTTCCGGCAGTCCGGACAGCACGAACTGGCCGGCTGCGTCGGACACCGTGCACGTTTGCGTTTCGTGCAAACACACGCTCACCCCCGGCGCGCCGCAGTTTCTACCGACGCCAATCAGGAACTCATTCGGCTCGGTGACGATGACTTTGCCGAACACGCTCGCACCGCTGGCCCGGTTCTGGAGCTCGCCGTCTGAAACACCTTTGTCGCACGGGACGCCGAGCGACCCTCCGTCGCGTGCACAGGCGCCCGCAGCGCCTGGTCCCGCGTCGCCTTCGCACCCGCCCAACTGGGGCCGTTCGGCAGTGTGCTCTGGCTCGGAGCAGCCGAACGACGCCACGGCCATCCATCCAACACACAAGGACCGCCAAAACTTGCTTACCTGCATGAGCGTTATTTCTCCTCGTGGACGAGTCCCCATCACGCCCTCACGGTTCAGAGGGGTCGAGTTGCAATTGACGGGATGTGACGCCGCGGCGTCGCCCTCTCTCGACGAAGCTCGACGCCACGCTTCAGGGTTAGCGCGGCGTGCGCGGAGCTTCGCTCAGGTTTGGCTCACGTTTTCATCACGCCGCGGGCGCTGCTACGGGGCCAAGCTGCGCGCCTCGGCAGAGATGTGCGTCATACCGAGCTCATCCGCCAGGTCGCGCGCTTGCTGCAGCAGTCTGCTGCCTCGCTCACGACACTCGGCGCGGGCAAACCCCAAGAGCAGCTTGGCATACTCCAGAAGCGTCTCGACGAGCCGCGGACGGGCGCGCGCGTGCCTACATTGCTCGATCGCTCGTTCGAAGTAGTCGGCCGCACGCTCCGTGTCGCCCATGCACACGCACGTCAACGCCAGCAGGCGGCTGACGGGGCCCGCGTAAGACATGGTCCCGTGAACGACGATCTCCCAGGTTTCGAACGGCAAGAGCAGGTCGTACAGCTGCGCCGCGCGCGCGCGGTCGCCGAGCCGGTAGGCGTAGTGGACGAGGATGCTCGCGTTCGGTAGCAGGTACCAGTCCTCGGAGAGGTGCTCGAAGCCGTCGGCAGCGAGCTCCGAGTAGATGCGATGAGCGCTCTCGAAATCGCCTGTACCCATCGCGATCAGTAGACGGCCCGCACGGCCGCGCGGCACGTCCTCCGGGAACGCCGCCGCGAGGCCCTCCGACAGCTGCACGGGCAGTCCGCGGTTCAAATCGAGCTGCAGCATCTGGAAAGCGAAGACGCGTTCGGCCCAGGTCTCCTGAATGCGTTCCCCCCAGCGAAACGCCCGCAGAGCCAGCTCCTCGGCGATCTGGAATTGCCCGAGTCGCTCCGCTTCGTATGAGCGCATCACGAGCGCCCAATACAGGGGAGCCGCGTGGTGACCCGCTTCCGCCAAGGCAGCGTACTCGACGAATTCCGCCTGAGCCGCTGCGAAGTCACCGAAGCTGACGTGATCGGTCATGCGTCGCTGCAGGCCGGTGAGCACCAAGAGGTCGTTGCCCGTGGCGCGGCCGACGTCGATCAGCTCGCTCGCCATCGCACGCGTTTCTTCTCGAGGAACCACACCGGCGAGCAGCCAGCACACCGTGGCCAGCGTACTGCCGAGCGCAAACGCGTCGCCGACTCGGCGCGCCATCTCCAGACTGTCGCGCACAATCTTCTTTCTCGGCTCCTTCGGGCCCAGGGTATTGGGCCGCACGGGCGACCAGGCGAGGAGCATCGCCTTGAGTGCGCTGTCTCCCGGTGGCAGCCGGCGCAGCGCATCCTGAACGAGCTCGACGAGCCGATCGTCGATCCAGGCGCTCGCGTAGGACGCGCGTGTGTACCACACGACGGCCCAGCCGACGCCCTCCGCGTCGCCGGCTGCCCTGGCGATCTCCGCAGCTTGCGTATAGCGATCCCGCGCCGCTCGAGGCTCACCGGAGCGGTACCAGGCGTCACCCGCCGCCAGCAGCCGTTCGTACAGCGCGCGCTCGCAGCCCGTGCCATCGCTCAGCGCCACCGCCTGATCGTAGAGGCCGGCTGCGGTCGCGTGAGCGAGCATGCCCTCCGCCCGCTGCGCGGCTTTGAGCGAATACTCCCTCGCCTTTTCC
>DATDJP010000009.1:0-16434 GCA_036520475.1 Polyangiaceae bacterium
ACCACCTCTGCAGTCTCGGCCGCGGCAGCGCCCGCGGGCGATTCGACGTCGAGCTTGCTGCGTGCGTGCGCAACGTGTTTACCCGTCCGCTGTGCGGGCTCGTCGAGCACCTCGAAGGTCACCATGCGCTCGTTCGTGCAATTGGATGAGCGGCAATGGACAACAAGGAGCTGAAAGCTACTCTTCAAGTGCATAGTAAAAAGCCCCGAGCGGCATCCGTTCTCCGTCCGCTGCGCTAAAGCCCGACCCAGCGCGCCCCAAGTCGCCCCGCACTAACCCGAAACCAAGTCGCCGAAGCATCAAGCTTCCGTCCCAGACTGCGGCGCCACCGACCGCAACCCCGGCGCCGCGTTCACCTTCACCCTCGCGTTCGCCTTTGCCCTCGTGTTCGCCCGCGCCTCTCGAAACCCGTCACGTCCTCGCAACAGACCGTCACAATATAGCCATCGCAGGCTTTCAAACTCCGGGCGACTTGTGAGCAATCGTCAGACGTTTACGGGCACGTGCCCGACGGTCCGTCAGGGGACGTCGAGTTTCTTTTTGGTAGGCGGGGGTTGCTGGCGCAGGTCAGGGCCAGCGCGCGCCGCGGACGGCTGCGTGCGCGGGGTAGCCTCTTGCGGCTTTCCTTTGGCCGTGGGTGTGCTCCATGGCTCAGCACGATGGTTCGGTTGCAGCTCGATGATGGGCAGTGGCAAAAGATTGCGGCTGTGCTGAGTGAGAAGAAGAGAGTGGACGCCTGGTCGAGTCGACCGCAACGGTCAGCCAGGTGGCTGCGCCCGCGCGGCAATCCTTCGATGGTACCGTTCGCCAGAACCAGAAATTCCAGCGCCAAGTCGTAGACGTCCATTCGTTCGTGATCGAGGTGCATTTCGACCTATCGGCGCAGCCCCGCACTCCTTTGCACATTTCGGGCACGTTTACGGGCACGCCTGAAGGGACGCACTCTAAACCGCGCCGGTGAGTCGCGCGTTTGCCGCGGCGCCAAGCGCGCACTAGCTTGCCGCCATGATCGGCGTGGATTTCGGAGGAACCCAGATCAAGGCCGCCGTCGTCGAGGGAGGAGTGATCCTCCGAAACAGCTCGGCGCCGACTCCTGCTGATCTCGGTCCGAGCGCGGTGCTCGATCGCGTCGCGCTCGTCGTTCGCGAGCTTTCCACGAGCCCAGAGAGTGTCGGGCTTGCCATCCCAGGCCAAGTCGACGCGACCGGCCGCTGCTGGCGGCTGCCCAACGTGCCGGGATTCGAGGGCGTGCCGATTGCTTCCGAGCTCACTCTGCGGCTCGGCTGCCCCGTGTTCGTGGAGAACGACGCCACGTGTGCTGCGCTCGGCGAACGCATGTACGGCCACGGCGATCGCTACCCCAATTTCGTGCTGTTCACGCTGGGCACGGGCGTCGGCGGCGGCGTGGTGATCGACGGGCGCGTGCGACGCGGTCAGTTTGGCTTCGCCGGCGAAATTGGGCACACCTTGCTGGAGCGCTCGCCGGACGCGTGGCTCTGCAATTGCGGCCTGCATGGCTGCCTCGAGGCGTACGCCGGCACGAAGGCGCTTTTGCGCCGTTACACGGACCTCGGTGGAGACGCGACGGAGGTTCGGGACATCGCGCTCGCCGCGCGACGCGGGGAGCGCGCCGGCATCGAGACGTTCGAGATGATGGGACGCGCCCTGGGCCACGCCGCGGCCAGCCTACAAAACCTGCTCGACCTAGACGCGCTCGTGTTTTCCGGTGGAATCTCGGCCTCATTCGATCTGATCGAGCCGAGCCTGCGCGCCGCGCTGCGGGAGCGTGCCTTCGCGCCCCCGCTGGCGGGCGTTCCCCTGCTGGTCAGCGAGCTAGGAAGCAAGGCCGGCGTGATTGGCGCAGCGCATCTCGTGCGAATCATGAGCCTCAGCGCGTCATGACGCAGGACAGCGCCTCCGGTAGCCCTTGATCTTCGACGCCGTTGCCGGTTAGCGGTATGCGCGATGAAAGCGATCGTCGTCACCGAACCCGGCGGACCCGAAAAGCTCGAGCTTCACGACGTCCCGGCCCCGAGCCTCAAAGAAAATGAGGTCCTGATCGAGGTCAAGGCGACCGCGTTGAACCGCGCCGACCTGTTGCAGCGCCGCGGCGTGTATCCACCGCCGAAAGGCGAATCCGAGATCCTCGGTCTCGAGTGTGCGGGCATCGTGCGAGAGCTCGGCAAAGGTGCGTCTGCAGTCAAGCCGGGCGATCGCGTGATGGCGCTCTTGCCGGGCGGCGGCTACGCCGAGCAAGTCGCCATACCCGATCGCATGGCGATTCCCATTCCCGACAATCTGTCGTTCGAAGAAGCAGCCGCCATCCCGGAAGCGTTTCTCACGGCACGCGAAGCGCTGTTCAGCCTCGGACAGCTCGATCCCTCGGGCGTGGTGCTGATTCACGCCGCGGCCGGCGGCGTCGGCTCGGCCGCGGTCCAGCTGGCGCGGCATCACGGCGCCCGCGTGATCGCCACCACGGGAAGTCCGACCAAAGCCCAGCGCGTGAGCGAGCTCGGCGCCCACGTCACCGTGAACTACAAGAGCGAGGATTTCGCCGAGGCCGTCCGCCGCGAAACCCAGGGCAAGGGCGTGGACTTGGTCCTCGATTTCATCGGTGGGGCGTATTGGGACAAGCACGCGGCCTGTCTTGCGACCGCCGGCAGGGTCGTGGTCATCGGTGTGATGGGTGGAGCAACGGCAACCGTCAACCTCGCCCTCCTCTTGATGAAGCGCCAACAGATCTTGGGCCTCGTGATGCGCTCCCGCCCCGTCGCAGACAAAATCGTGATCACGCAGCGCTTCATCCGGGAGTCGTTGCACCTCTTCGCCGAGCAGCGCCTGCTTCCCGTCATCGATTCTGTGATGCCGCTCGCCGAGGCCGCGCAGGCCCACGCGCGAATGGAGGCGAACGCGAACGTGGGGAAGATCGTGCTGAGCGTCACTAGCGACTGAGATTCGCCAGCTCGGCGCGTCGGCTGCGCGTAGCGCCTTGCCCCGGGCGTGACGATTGAACACGAAATTGCGTGCTTATCGCAGGCGTGCGCGCGCCCAGGCCTGCAAAATTAGCGTCCTTTCCTGCAACGCGTTGCGGATGTGGCCAAGCGGTACGGAACCTGCACCAGCATGAGCGAGCGGCCGCGCGGCGCGGCTAAGCCATCACGTCCCCTAGAGGATTTCACGTGCCCCTCCACTACGACGGCCCCGGTTCCTACGACGGTCCACACAGCCCCGAAGCGCCGAGAAGCCCGCACCGGCCGCATCGGGCCATCGTGGCAGACGACGACACGGCGCTGCGCCATCTGCTGGGAGACTGCTTGCGGCAGATCGGCTTCGAAGTGCTCGAAGTACGAGATGGCCTCGAGCTCATGGCAGCGATCGGTAGGCTGCGCGAAAGCTTCTTCCCCGACGTCGTCGTCACCGACATCAACATGCCGAACTGCAACGGCCTCAGCGCGCTGGGTGCGCTGCGTGACATCGCCCCGCGCTTGAACGCGATCGTGATCACGGCGTTCCCCGACGACTTGACCCTGGAGACGGCCAAGCGTCTGGGCTGCACGGCGATCCTCACGAAGCCGCTCGATCTGCGCGAGCTGCAGGGGATCGCCCTCACGAGCTGCGACGCGCGCGATAGCGAACCGCTCGACTGACGCGTCACTCGATCAAGCGCACGCCGCGCGCGTGACGGTCGGCTTCGGTCAGCACGCGCAGTTGTTCGTAGAGCTGCATGACGTCCGTCTTCAAACCGAAGATACGTAAACGCGGCGTCGTCGAGTCCATCGACTCGAGCTCGAGATTGCCGGTGCCCATCACGCGCTGACCGAACGGGCGATCGACCACGTAGTCGCGCACGCGGTACAGATCGATCTGCTCCATCTTTTTCGAGAAAACGCCGGCTTCGACCACGATGCGCTGGCTCGTGATGCGGTAGTGGAGCGAGCGCGACCGCCACCAATAAAACAGCAGAGCCAGTCCCAGCGTCAGGACGCACAAGACGAGCGCACCGAGCCCTGGCACGAGCGCCGGATGGCCCTCGAAGAGCACGTTCTCACTGCGTACAGTCGCACTGTCGCTCATCGCCATGAAACACCCCAATCGCTAAAAAACTCACCCTGCGGGCTTGATGCGCACGACTCCCTCGGCAGCCCTGACTCTCACCTGGCACGCCAGGCGATGATCCTCCGGGGCGCCCAGGATCTCCAAGAGCTCTTGTTCGACAGCCTCGGGATTCTCGAGGAGCTCACGGCCCTCGACCACCTCGATCTGGCACGTCGCGCAGCTCGCCGACCGACACGAAAATGGGATGGGCGCGCGCACCTCGTCGCACATGTCGAGCAGCTCCCCACCACCGGGCGCATGGTACTCTTTGGCGGGGCCGAACTCATTGGCCAGAAACAAGATTGTCGGCACGCTGGGCTTTTAGCTGCCACGACTTGGCTCTGCAACCGCGAGCAGGCGGACGCCAGCACGCGCGCAAAATCCGCAAAATTTAGGGGCTGCGCGATTGTGCGCATGAAATCGCGCGGGTTACGGCAAAGCCGATAGCTTTCGAGTAAGCTCTTGCTCGCTCTCCATGGCCGCCAGCAACGTCGATGATCCCTTCGCGTGGACAGGCGCTACCATCGATGGGAAGTACCGGGTCGACGCGCTCGTCGGCGAAGGCGGATTCGGGGTCGTCTACCGCGCCTACCACCTGGGTTTTGGCGAGAAGGTCGCCATCAAGTGCCTGCGCATTCCGCCCACGCTGATCGGCGGCGAGCGCGATCGCTTCTTCTCGAGCTTCTTGTCAGAGGGCCGCCTTCTGCATCAGCTGTCCAAATCGACCGCTGGCATCGTGCAGGCGCTGGACGTGGGCGGCGCGATTTCGCCGAACAAAGCCTGGACACCCTACCTCGTCATGGAATGGCTCGAGGGGCGCACACTCGAGCTCGATTTGGCCGAGCGCAAGGCGCTGGGGATCGGCGGTCGCTCGCTCCTGGAAGCCATCGAGCTGCTCGATTCGGCCGCACGCGCGATGGCGCTGGCCCACGAGCAGGGTGTGGCCCATCGCGACATCAAGCCCGCGAACCTGTTTCTGGCCGACGTAGGCGGCCGGCGCACGTTGAAGGTCCTCGACTTCGGCATCGCCAAGGTGATCACGGAAACGGCGAGCATGACGCGTGCCTTCGAAGCGACCGGCAGCTCGCTCCAGGCGTTCACGCCTCGCTACGGCGCGCCCGAGCAGTTCAGCCGCCGCTTCGGCGCTACCGGCCCGTGGACGGACGTTTTCTCGCTGGCCTTGGTGCTAGTCGAAACGGTGAGCGGCCGCGGTGCCCTGGAAGGAACGGACGCTTCGCAGCTCTTCGTTTCTTCGGCGGACGCGCAGCGTCGCCCGACGTTACGCCACGTTGGCGTCGAAAGTTCCGATGCCGTGGAAGGCGTGCTCCAGAGCGCGCTGGCAGTGGATCCCAAGGAGCGTCTCGCGAACGCCGGTGAATTTTGGGAAGCGCTGGTCGGCGCCGCCGCAGCGGGCCTGGGCGAAGGCGAGCGCATGCCGATACCGCGCAGCCTGCAAGGCTCGTCCCCCGCCCTTCAGGCGGCGCTGGACGCAGGCATGCCACGCCCACGCATCATCCAGCCTTCTTCACCCGCGACGCAGCTGACGACCAGCCGCCAGGTGGACGGCGATTTCGTGCGGCCGTCGCTGAACCCGAACACGCGACCGACCCCGGCGCGCGTTGCGATCGCAGTGAGCGCGGCGGCGGCAGTGTTCAGTCTGGTGGCGCTGCTGGGAGGTCTGGTATGGCAGGGGGATTCTCCGCCGGTAAGGACTCGCGCGTTGCCGAGCGGTGCACCGCTGGCGAGCATCGAGCCTCACTCATCGAAGCCGGCGGTGATCCCACCGCCGGCCCGAACGTCGGCCGTGGAAGCCGAGCCGGCGCCTCCCATGAGCGGCGAATTACCGGCTCCTCCGGCACCCGAGGTCCCTTCGATGGACCCCGCGCTACCCTCCGCGCCTGGCGCTGCGGCGCTCGACGTGTCGGAAGGACGCGTCGCCGGCAAGGACGTGTGGTTTGGCGCGTTTCGCGTGCTTCCGCGCCAAGGCGGCGCAGAGAAGACCTTCGTGGAAGCGCACGTGAGCTGCGCAGAAGCGGGTATGGCGCTGTGCACGGAGATGCAATGGGCGCGCGCTTGCGATCTCTACCCCTCGATCGCCGCCAATTCTGCGTGGACGCTCAGCGCGGACGTGAACGGCTTCGTCGTGCGCGGCGGCGGCGACTGCGCCCAGCGCACGGTGAGCGCCGGAGCCGAGCGCAGCCCGTCACGCGGGACGGTGTGCTGCGATCGCAGCGTCGGCATCAATTCGACCAACAAGAATACGTCGTTTCTCATGGCCACCGCGAAGCGCGTGCTCGACATAGAAAAGACGCTCAACCAGCGCAACGTCGCCGGCTTCCTCGACCTACTGACGGATCCCATCGGCATCGATCGCGTCTCGAAGCAGAAGTCCGCCGTGGCCAAGCTCCTGGGCGTCGCGTTCGAGCAATGGCCGGACCAGTGGCTGGTCAGCGACGTGTGCGCGATCGTGATGCACAACACGACGGTGGTGCGGCGCACGCGCCGCGGCCGCGTGCAGCGCAAAGTGACCGGCGACTCCTGGAGCGCGCAGTGCGAGCAGATGCGCTTCCGCGGGGGCGAGATCGCCGTCGTCGGCACGACCTACACGTTCGGCGGCGTCGGTAAGGTCAAATCGATCCTCGACGGTGAAGTCAAACGAGACTGGGCCAAGCCCTGAGTGTCGCGTGTCGGCTCTGATCGTAACCCCCACGCTGACGATCCCGGAGCAGGAGCTCGAATGGAGCGCGGTGCGCGCCTCCGGGCCCGGCGGGCAGAACGTGAACAAGGTGTCCACCAAGGTGGAGCTGCGCTTCGACGTCGAAGGCAGCGCCGTGCTCGGAGCCGCGGTCAAACAGCGCCTGCGCGCGCTGGCGCGCAAACGCCTCGACGCCGAAGGACGGATCGTCGTCACCGATCAGAGCACGCGACTGCAGTCGCAGAATCTGGAAAGAGCGCGCGCCAAGTTGGCGGAGCTCATTCAGAGGGCGCTGATAGCTCCCAAGCCACGCAAGCCCACGCGCCCGAGCCGCGCGGCCAAGCGCCGGCGGCTGGAGCACAAACATCAGGTCTCCGAGAAAAAACAGGGCCGTCGCACGCCCGGCCGCGACGACTAGCTAGCTAGTACCTCATCCCTATTTCCACTCTTCGGGAACGATCACGTCCGGTACGAGCGGCCCTATATCGTTACTGCCAGGCCGCAGCGCGCTCAGATTCTTGCGGTAATCTTGTTTCTGGGGCGCGGGCTCGACGGTCTCCGCCGCGACCTCTTCCGCCACCGATGGGGCCGGCGCGGGGCTGGGCGGATGGGCTTTGCGGTAGCGTCGCGTCAGTGCGGGCACCGTCGGAAAGCGGGAATCACCAGCTGCGGGCGCGATGCCGTTCGGGCCCGTAGCCGCGAGCGCGATTTGCCGAGCAGCGACGCGATCATTGGCAGCAGGTGCACGGCTGGTATCAGCGAGCGCCGGCTGCGGCTCGGGTTCCGGCGCAGCCGGTGCGCTGATACCGGCCGGGGTGACGCTCGTCACGCGGGCGGCCTGGGCGCCGCGCACGTGCACGTCGGTACCGGAGAAGAACGGCGCAAGAGCACCACCAATGTGCGGCAGCTCGTAGCCGAGCGCCCGCGCTCCGACGATCGCACCGCCACCGGCCAGCGCGGCTAGCGCAACGACCGCCACGTGCCGCCAGGCGCGACTGCGCGGCGGGGGAGCGGCATGAGCCGACGGACGCCGCCGGCGGGAGGGCAGACGGCGCCGCATCAGCGGCACGGGCATCACGGGAATAGGCGTTTGCACGACGCCCACCAGGCGCGGCACGGTCACCGGCTCCATGTCGGCAAGCGCGTGCGGCTCCGGCGTGTGGATCGCGCCGGCATTCACGACTGCCGGTGGGGGATAGTTGATGAGCGGCAGCGGGGTGTGCCCGGGATCGCGCGACGGCGGCTCGCTGCTGCGCGCCAAAATCCGTTGCACCCGCGTGATGCACGGCTGAGCGTCGCCCGATCCGTGCGGCGCCAGCGCCGTCACGAGCTCGGCGACGTCCTGGAAGCGCATCGCCCGCTCCTTTTGCAGGCAGCGAAACACGATGCCTTCCAGCTCGGGCGACACGTCCGGCCGCACGTTGCGCAGCGGTGGCGGGCGTTCGTTCAGAACTTTCGCGCACACGGCTGCGATCGACTCGCAATAGAACGGGAGCTGCCCGGTCAAGAGCACGTACAGGACGCAGCCGATCGACCAGATGTCGGTGCGTGCGTCGACTTCACTCGGCGTGCACATCTGCTCCGGCGACATGTAGTACGGCGAACCGAGCCCATTGTTGGGATTGGTGAGCGCGCGATCGACCGCTTCGAGCTGCTTCGAGATGCCGAAGTCGAGCACCTTGATGCTGCAGGTGCCATCCGGGCGCTCCGTGAGAAACAGGTTCTCCGGCTTGATGTCGCGATGGATGATGCGCGCGGCATGCGCTTCGGCCAGAGCCTCGCAAGCCTGGAGCACGTAGTCCACGCTGGTGACCGCCGGCAGAGGACCCTGGTTTGCCACGAGCGACCAAAGGTCCGAGCCGTGGAGATACTCCATGACCATGTATGGAGACCCGCTCGGCAGCGTGCCGAAGTCGATCACCCGCGACACGTGCTCGCCCTTGAGCGTCGCCGCCGCTTTGGCCTCGTTCAGAAAGCGGGTGGTCGCGTCCGCGTTGCTCGCCAGCTCCGGCCGCACGAGCTTGATGGCCACGCGCGTTTCGAGCTCGACGTGAGTTGCGGCGCACACCACGCCCATTCCGCCAAAAGCCAAGGCCTGGTCGATGCGGTACTTTCCGTCGATCACTTCCCCCATCGCCACGGGGCACGGGGGAGGGGCGTCGTCGGCTATCGACTGAGACATAGCGTCACATTTCGCAAGGGGTAGATTCCCAAAGAAGGCTGAAGTGAAGGGGCGGGCGGCACTTTCGCGTGCAAGGAACGTGCAAAGTCGCGTGCAAGGAACGTGCAAAGTGCGAGCCAGACGGCCGGTGGCGACGGAATTTCGACTTGTCCCTCAGAACGTGCGGACTAGCGCACTCCATCCCTCGCGCTAGTCCGAAGTGCGTGTCGCGGAGGGAGACGAATTCCGCCACGGGCGCGGCACAACGCCCCGAGCGTCCCAGTCGGCTAGAATCAGCGCCTGATGAACTCCCTGCCGCAGCGCCTGGTTCCACCGCCGACCAAAGGGCATGTTTCGGTCGCACGCCTGTCTAGTTTTTGGTACGTGGCCTGCCGTTCACGTGAACTTTCGCGCGCACCGCTTGCGCGTACGCTGCTCGGCGTTCCGCTGGTTCTGTTTCGGGACGCGCAGGGCCGGCCGGCAACGCTCCTCGATCGCTGCCCGCACCGCAACGTGCCCCTGTCGATCGGTCGCGTGACCGAGCGCGGCTTGCTCGAGTGCGGGTACCACGGCTGGCAGTTCGAAGGCGGTGGCTCGTGCTTGCTCGTGCCCGGCCTCCGCGCGGAGGACAACAGCAAGGAGCGACGCGTCCCTGCGTTCGCGACGCTCGAGCAGGACGGCTTCATCTGGGTTTACGCGACCGCCGACAGTCCTCCCGAGGGGCGCCCGTTCGAGCTGGGCTTGTCGGGAAAGCCCGAGTACACGAGCGTGGTGCGCGAGGTGGCGGTCGATTCCACGCTCCACGCGGCGGTCGAGAACGCGCTCGACGTGCCGCACACGGCCTATCTGCACAAAGGCCTGTTCCGAGGCGGCAAGAAAAACGAAGTCACCGCCACGGTGCGCCGCACCGCGACCCGCGTCGAGGCCGAGTACCGGGGCGAGCCGCGCCCGGAGGGCATCGTCGGCCGCATCCTCTCGCCGAGCGGAGGCATCGTCGAACACTGGGACCGCTTCATCCTGCCGTCGATCGCCCAGGTCGAGTATCGGCTGGGCTCCGAGACACACTTTCTCGTCACGTCGCTCTGTTCTCCGATCGACGATTTCAGCACGCGCATGTTCGCTGTCGTAGAGTTCAAGACGCGTCTGCCAGGGCGGTTGTTGAAGCTCGTCCTCGAACCGGTCGCGATGCGGATCTTCGCACAAGATGCGCGCATCCTCGCGCAGCAAACCGCCAATATCCGGCGCTTCGGGGGTGAGCAGTACATGACGACCGACATCGACATCCTCGGCTCGCACATCTGGCGGCTGTTGAAACAGGCCGAACGGGGCGAACGACCGAGCGACGAAGCGGTGGTCGAGCGAGACGTACACTTTCTCGCCTGAACGCCGGCACCCCGAGCAGCGCCGCCTGAAATGCGCTAGAGGGGCGGCCATGAACGCAGATTCGGGCGTAGCAGAGCCCAGAGCCGCGCGCATCGCCATCGTCACGCTGAGCGTCTTGGTCGTGCTCGCGGTAGCCTTCGTGATCGAGCTCTGGCCGAAAGGCGCGGCCCCTGGAAACCCGCTGCTGCTGCCGACCGTCAACGCCTCGCTCAACGGGGCGGCGAGTTTGTGTCTACTCCTGGGCTATGCGTACATCCGGAAGAAGAACGTCGCGGCTCACCGCGCTTGCATGCTCACGGCGTTTGGCGCCTCGAGCTTGTTCCTGGTCACGTACTTGATGCACCACGCGCAGGTCGGCTCGGTTCCCTTCCGCGGCCAGGGTCTGGTGCGCTGGGTTTACCTGTCGATATTGATTCCGCACATCGTGCTCGCGGCGGGCATCGTCCCGCTCGCGCTGCTCACGCTCTACCGCGGTTACACCGGCCGCGTGGCGAGTCATCGAAAGATTGCGCGCTACACACTGCCCATCTGGCTCTACGTATCGATCAGCGGCGTCGTCGTGTACGCCATGCTGTATCACCTGCCCGTCTGAGCCGTGCGCCGCGCAACGTGGTGACACGTTTCAGCGCGAAAGCTCGCTCCACAGGCCACCCGCCAGCAGCGTGATCAGCACGATCGGCAGCGCGATCGCGAGAAACACCAGCCCGACCCCGGCCGCGACGAGCAGATAATCCCCGCTCCTCGGCTTGGCAGTCGGATCCAGCTCGTGGTGTTTGATGAGCTCGAGGTTCTTGCGGTTGGCCTTCCATCCGACGTCGAACAAGTCCCCGAGCAGCGGAACGGCCCCTACGACCGCGTCGATTCCAAGGTTCAAAATCATGCGCGCGAGCACCACGCGCGACACTCCTCGGCGCAGCGCGAGCACGAGCAGGCCGACGGACGCGACGCCGCTCGCGGCGTCACCCAAACCGGGCACGAAGAAACCGAGCAACGCATCCAGGCCGAATCGGATGTTCGTGCCAGGGATGCGCACGGCCTCGTCGAGCCAGTGGGTGAGCCCGTCGGCCCACGGCGGAATCGACGCGTCCTGCGCAGGTTGCGCCGGTGAGCGCGGGGGTGAAGCCGCCGAGTCGAACGTCATTTGAGCTGACTGCCCCCCGACTTGCGGGTTGGTGCACGCGCAGTATGGGTTCGACCGCGCAGAGCCGCAATGCTGCTGGCGCATGCAGGACGTTTACAGCACCGGGCAACCCGCACCAAACTGCCGGCATGCGAGCGGTCGTACAACGCGTCACCCGCGCCCAGGTCGCGGTCGACGGCGAGGTCGTCGGCAAAATTCAGGTCGGGCTGTGTGTGCTCGTCGGCGTGGCGGCGGCTGATTCGGAACGAGACGCCCGCGCGCTCGCGGAAAAGGTCGTGGGGCTTCGTATTTTCGAGGACGAGGGCGGGAAGATGAATCGCAGCGTGCTCGAAGCCGGCGGCGGCGTGCTCGCGATATCGCAGTTCACCTTGCTCGGGGACGTGCGCCGCGGCAAGCGTCCGAGCTTCAGCGGCGCGCTCGAGCCGACCGCGGCGCGCGAGCTGTTCGACACGTTCTGCGGCGCGTGCCGGGGCCTGGGCGCGTCGGTCGAGTCGGGCCGCTTTCGCGAGCACATGCTCGTCGAGCTCGTGAACGACGGCCCCGTGACGATCTTGATCGATACCGAGCGCGTCTTCTGAGCCGCGTTCGTCAGCAGCCGTGCCGCGACGTCTGAACGCCGAAGCTCGAGAGTGCATCGAGGAAAGCCTGCGCGCCAAAAGCTTGATCCGTCGAGACCACTCCGGTCGCGCGCGGGGCCCCGTCGCTGAGCAGGCGCGCGCCGAGCGCCGCCATGATTCCGGTGATGCCGTACGGATCGACCCCCGTCGCCAGCACGCTCGCGGTGCCGCCCGGGCTCTTGCCGCGCGCCAGCACCTGGAAGCTCTGCTTTTGCCGCGCCGCCTCGTCCGGGCCCTCGGGTGTGATGTCGATACCTCGGAACAACGGTCCAAACGCACCAGACTTCTCGAGCAGGCCGAGCACGGGACGCGAGCTCCACAAGGTCATGGCGAACGGCGCGAGCGCTGGCGGGAGCACCACGTTGGTCGTTACGTTTCGCACCTGCGGATTGTTTCGTACCAGGTGCAACGCTTCTCCTCCCGGGAACGGGAACGCCGCTTCTCTACGCGCTCGTCCGGGCATGCTGACCCAGCGCGGCAGCGGCGAGATGCCGCGCTTGACGAGACGTCCGCCCTTGCGCTCGTAGGCATCGGTGCGCAGCGCCAGGAGCGCTGATTTCTGTGTACCGCGCGTCGTCCCCAGCCCCTCCACGCGATTGAACACGTCGATCGTATCGATCTCCGGCTGCGCCTCGGCGAGCCGCGCCGCTACGCAGTAGCCGAGCGCGAACTCGAAAGCCTGCGCGTTCACGACGCACAGCTGCCGATCACGGCAAGCACCGTGATAGCGCTCCAAAATGCGCATCATGTACGCTTGCTCACCGGTGGTATCGAGAAAGTGCGCGCCAGCGGCGATGGCGGCGCGCACGATCGCATCGCCATACTGCAGGAACGGTCCCGCCGCCGAGATCACGACGCCCGCACCACGCGCCAGCGCGGCGAGGCTCGCGGCATCGCGCGCGTCGGCCACGCGAAACTCGAGCGCGCCGTGTTTCTGACTCTGCTCGCTGAGCTTGGCCCTGCTTCGACCACCCAGAATGACGTCGGAGGCGCCCATCCCGAGCAGCGCTTCCACGATCAGCCGGCCAGTGAAACCGGTCGCACCGAAAACGACGATGGGCTTCATCCCACCTGCGAGATAGCACTACCAAGCGGCGCTTGCGCCCGGAGCCGACAGTCGGACTTGAACCGACGACCTGTGCTTTACGAAAGCACTGCTCTACCACTGAGCTATGTCGGCAATGAAAAGGGCGTGCAGCATACGCGCGCCGAATCGCTAGTCAAGGCGAACGGAGAGGCAGGCGGCCGCAGAAGGCACGCTCCGCGGCCGCCTCTACGGTGATAGACTTCGCCCGGAGCGACGTCATGACAGTCAAGGTGCGCGGGTTTCGCTTTTCTGGCATCTCAGCGAATATCAAGAAGAACGGCCGCCGGGATCTGGCGCTGGCCGTTGCCGATGAGCCGGCTGTGACGGCCGCGGTTTTCACGCGCAATCTGGTGCGAGCGGCGCCGGTGGTGGTCGCCGAGCGGCGCTGCCAGGCAGGCCGGGCGCGCGCCGTGCTGGTGAATAGCGGCAACGCCAATGCTTGCACGGGGGAGCCCGGTCTCGGGGCGACCCTCGAGTCGACCGGCGCGGTAGCGCGAGCCCTGCGCGTCGATCCGGACGAAGTTCTGCCGGCCTCGACCGGCGTAATCGGTAGCCTGCTTCCCGCCGAGCGCATCGTGACGGCCACCCCGGCCCTCGTTCAGGCCCTGGCAGAAGACGGGCACGATGCCTTTGCGGACGCCATCTGCACGACCGATCGCTGGCCGAAGGTCGCACAGGCCGCGCTTCCCGGCGGCGCGACCGTGCTGGGGATCGCCAAAGGGGCGGGCATGATTCACCCGGAGCTCGGCCCCCCTCAGGCGACCCTGCTCGGTTTCTTGTTCACCGACGCACGAGTTTCGCAAGCGGTCTTGCAGCACACGTTGCAGGCGGCCGTGAACGAAACCTTCAACGTCTGCAGCGTCGACGGAGACACGAGCACGAACGACGCGATCTTCGCGCTGGCTTCGGGCGCGAGCGGCAGCGCGTGTGATGACGCGAGCCTGCTCGCCGCGTTCACGCGCGTTTGCGAAGAGCTCGCCCGCTCGATCGTCGCCGACGGTGAAGGCACCGAGCACACCATCGAGCTGTCGGTGAGCGGGCTCGCCGACGACGAGCAAGCGCGCCGCGTCGCGCGCACGATCGCGACGTCGTTGCTCGTGAAAACCGCGCTCCACGGCAAGGACGCGAACTGGGGCCGCATCCTCGCAGCGGCGGGGCGCGCCGGCGTGCCGTTCGATCCGGCGGGGGCCCGTCTGTCGATCGCCGGCGTGGAGGTGGTGCGGCAGGGTGTCGCCGTTGGCCCGGAAGCCGAGCACGAAGCCCACCAGCGCATGCGCGAGGCGAGTTACCGGATCGAGCTGCAGCTCGGGACAGGCAACGGCCACGTGCGTTACTGGATGGCGGATCTGGGTCACGGCTACGTGGACGTGAACGCCTCCTATCGCTCCTGATGCCGGACCGCGTCACGAGCGCGCGCGCGCGCACACGACCCTGCACCACGCTGATGCTGAGCGTGGTGTTCGTGCTGGCCACCGCGTGCATGCCCAACCAGGGCACCATCGGCGCGCTGCTCGGCCAGCAGCAAGACGGACGCTTGTTCGTGCGCGAGGTGCCGCCGCAGCTGGCCGCCGAGCGCGCAGGCCTGCGAGCGGGTGACGAGATCCTGCTCGTCGATGGCCGGGATGTGCGCGACATGACCGCCAAGCAGATCCATGGGCTGCTGTCGGGTGAAGTCGGACAGCCGGTGAAGCTCACCGTGCTGCGCGGCGAGGAAGTGATGCGCCTCACGCTGAAGCGCACCCCTGCCCGCAAATCTGCGCCTTTTGCCGCAAAGTCGCCGTGATTTTCGCTCGGGATCCAATCAGCTAGCGCCTCGAGTCGAGTGAATCGAGGTACTATGCTAGATCGACTATCTGTAAGGGCGCGGCCGGGATGGCGACGGGCAATCGAATCATGACTGAGGGACCCGCGACTCCGGAGGACGCGGTCGAGGACGAGGCGGATGCGCAAACCAAGCGCATCCAGGCCGCCGTGCCTCCGCGACCGGTGACCCTGCCACCGCGGCCCGCCGGCCCTGCCTCGGTGCGACCGAACGCAGCGCCGCTCACCCGCCTGTCAGAGGGGCCGTCTCGCGATCGGCACCACAATGGGCAGGCCGTCCCGCAGGCCCCGCGCGTACCCGGCGTTCCACCGCCTTTGCCACCGCTGACAGGGCTGGCTTCGGCGCGGCCTCGCGTAACGCCGGCACAACCCCCGCCTTTGCCACAGCGACCGAGTGCACCGCCGGTGCCGCGTCCACCGAGCAGCAACTCGACACCACCGCCGCCACCGGTGAGCGCGTCGTTCGCGGCGCGCGCCGCAGAGGAGAGAGCTCACGCTCTCGCGCTTCAGGGTCAACTGAACGAGGCCAAGCAAGCGCTCACGGCTCGGGACAGCGAGCTCCGCGACGCCCGTGGCGAGTGCGCACGACTGCGCAGCGAGCTCGCAGAGCGTCTCGCGCAGCATGAGGTGAACGAGCAACGCCTGCTCGCGCTCGCCAAAACCGAAGCGGAGCTCAGGACGCGCATCGCCGAGCTCGAGCGCACGAGCGTCGAGCTCTCGAGCCGCCTCGCAGAATCCGAAAATGGGCTCGGCCGAGCCGAGAGTCGCGTTCAAGAGCTCGAGCAGGAGCTCACGACCTCGCGGGTGCGGCTAGTCGCAGACGCGCCGGCACTGCGAGCTGCCGAAAGCCGAGCGGCACCAGCCGAACTCGAAACCCCGCCTCCCGCTGCGTCGGGGCCGGTTCAGGTGTCGCCACAGGACAATCTCAAGAAGATCCGCGGAATCGGGCCGAAATTCGAGCGCGCGCTCAAAGCCGCTGGCCTCTACACCTACGCACAGATTGCGGCGCTCGGTGACGACGGCGTGCGCGATCTAGCGCGTGCACTCCGCATATCTCCGGACCGTATCCGGCGCGAGGGCTGGGTCGAGCGCGCGCAAGAACTGAAAGCGCGGGCGAACGCCGCTCGCAACTCTGGCTGATCGCCCCAGTGTGGTGAATCGGAGAATCGCATCAGAATTTCGAGCCGCCCCCAGCGGGTGCGGGCGGCTCGAAATTCGGCTCTGGGCCACTCTATCCACCACACATTTCTTGTTCCTGACGTGTCCTGTCCCCGCTCGTGCCGCCCGATTTCTGTCGCGATCTGCGGAGACAGGACACTATTCGCTCTGTGCAGACCAGCGCAAACGAGGCTTCCGTGCCGCGCGCGCTTCGTCGAGCCGGCCGAGCCGCGTCAAGTGCGGGGCCTGCTTGACGAGGTCCGGGTCCGTCTCTGC
>DATDJP010000010.1:0-31537 GCA_036520475.1 Polyangiaceae bacterium
GTCACCCGTGTCGAGGAGCCGGCGCGCCTCGAGCACGCGCTCGTTCTCGGTCAGCACATGACGCGCGCGGCGTCGCAGCGGCTCGGGCAGTTGCTGGAGCGCGAGCAGCTCCGCTGGTCCCACGTCACGCAGGGAGGCGACGTGGAGCGCGGCCGCCGCGGACTCGCACTCACTGCGTCGCGTGCGGTACTTGCCCGCTGCGTGGTCGTGACGCACACCGGAGTCGACGACCACGAGCTCGCTGTCGGATGGAAGGTCCTGGCGTTCGTACGCCAGGCTACGCGTATCCAGAAACAGAGCGCGCCGCTCGTCCGCCAGGTGGCACGCCATCGGGTCCAGGATACCCACCGGCGCGCCGACGACCTGATTTTCACCCCACTGTGCCACGCGCGCCAACGTCAAGTCGTCCAGCGCAAACGCGTTCAGATCTCGCAGCCCCCGTAGCAGCGCCACCGACAGCGCGGCGCTCGACGACAGACCGCTGCCCACTGGCACTTCGGAAGTGATGACGGCGTCGAAGCCGCGGACGAAGAACCCGTGCTGCCGCAGCCCGGCGGTGACGCCCTGCACATAGTCGATGAAGGTCCCCGTCCTCCGCTCGGCGCCGAGCTCGAAGCTCGCGCGCGCCGCGAGCGTCTCGCTAAAGACGGTCACGCGCGATTCGTCGCGCGCGCCGAGCGCCACCACCGTGCGCTGCGGGATCGCCACCGGCAGCACGAAGCCGTCATTGTAGTCGGTGTGCTCACCGAGCAGGTTGACGCGACCCGGCGCGTTCGCGACCACATCCGGAACACGGCCGAACACGTCCGCGAAGCGCTGCGCGATCCCAAGTTTCATCTGGCCACGCGGAGCTCGCCTGCTACTCGCACGACCCCTCGAGGGCGCACCGGCCGCGCAAGCAGTTCTCACTGCGGCACGTGTCATCGCTCCCGCACGGGGCACCGAGCGGCTGCCGCGCGCGACAGGTTCCGCCATCGCAGCGCAGATTGGGTGCGCACAGCGGGGCACTGTCCTCGAACGGACCGGGCGCGCACGGCTGTCCAGCAGCCGGTTTCGCTTTACAGCTGCCGCTGAACGTCGCCGCGTTCGTGATGGCGCAGTACTGATCGGTCGGGCACTGGTCGGGTACGGCCAGGGTGCAGGGCGCACTGGCGGCCACGCGCGCTTTACACTCGGCCTCGAGCGTCGTGCCGTTGAAGCCGAGGACGGTGCAGCTCAGACCGGTCCCACACAACTCCCCGTCGACGAAGTTGCAGGGGTCCCCGCTCTCGCCGGTGAACACCTCGTCCGGCGCGCGGCACTCCCCGCCGCTGCCGAGCTCGCTCGCGCCGACGCAGAACGTGCCGTCGGCACAGCTTTCGGGGTCCGAGCCGCCGCAAGCGGTGCCCGCCTTGGCCGGCGCGTAACAGCGCTGCTGCGCCGAGCACCCGAGGCCCGCCTGACACTCGCTGTCGTCCTCGCACACGGCGCCTGCCGCTCCCGCGGCAACACACTCGCCGGGGCACGCACCGTCATTTCTGCAGAACGCGTCCCCTTCGCATTCGAGCGTGCTCTCGCAGTCGCCGCCGACCTCCACCGTGCCATCGAGCGCGTCGAGGCAGGCGTCCGAATCGAACGCCTCGTCGATGCCGCAACCGGCGCGACGCACCCGGCTCAGGCAATCGTCCATGCGGTCGCCCTGGTAGCGCGCCTTGCCCGCGTCGATGGCGTCTTCGAGCGCCGTTACTGCCTCCGACAACTGCTCGCGGACTCGCGCTTCGCAGTCTTCGCCGGGGAGCACCAGCTCGTACACCGAGCCGTAGCAACCTTCGAGCGCCCGGCACGCCGCATCGGCGAGCTCCGAGGGCACGTCTTCCATTGGCACCGATCGGCCACCGTCACTCTCCGAGCCGCAGCCGGTACCCAACGCGAACACCAGAACCGATCCGACGACGAGCCTGCGCATCGTTTGCCTCCAGTTGACGTCCGAGCGACGCTTGCACCCGCTACTCGCGTTTGCAACGTACGTGCCGCAAGTCAGCCGCGCGCCGCAGCCGCGACTTTCAGCCGGATTCCATCACCCCTCCCGCTTGGCCGTGTGTGCCGTTGACACCTCACTGTGAGCGCCTGTTCCCACCCGATTCGTTCCCGGCTCCTAAACTGCCTACGGAGCTTTGGGGGCTTCGCTCTCGCGAACGATCGCCGTCGTTTCCTCGTCGCGCTTGCGCCGCCCGCGGCGCACGCCGTCCGGCTCGGCCACGACGGGTTCCGCTTCCGGCAGACCGTCCACCGGTGAATCGCCGACGCTGAGCTCACATTCTCCGAACGTGACCTGCATCTTGCCCGGACCCGACTCGAGCTTCACCTCCAGCGACTTGGCGCGGATCACCGTGTTGTCGCGGACCGTGCCGGAGAGCTGCACGACGTCAGCGTCGTATTCACCCGACAGCTCGCCCTCGGAGCGCAAGCTGCCGACCTTGGCGCGCCCATGCACCGCGCCCGTTACGCTCACCGAAAGCGACGGCGACTCGACGTCGCCCTCGATCCGACCCCGCACGACGATCGGACAGTTCGAGCTCATGGAGCCCTTGAACTGCGTGCCCTCTTCGATCAGGGTCTGCTTCGTACCGGAGTTGCCGCCAAAATCTTGCATCTGCTTTCTACCTTTTCGTGTGCGAGCTCGTCACGCCCGCGCCCTCAGAATCTTCATTCGTAACCGGCAGCCCGGCTGAAAAGAGAACGCCGTCGACTCCGGCGATTGCTCGACCGCGCCGACCACGGAACCGCGCGAGCTCACCACCAGCCGCCGCGGCCCGACGATCCCAGGACTTTCGCGCTCGAAGAATTTGCCGTGGATGGTGATCTCGCCGGCGCCCGTGATCACGCAGTCTTTGAGCACGCCCGCTTCGCCCACCACCAGGCTCGTGCCCGAGGCGAGCGCGATCGAGCATTTCTCGAAACGGCTCTCGATTTCCACGGTCGAGCCAGCGCCGAACTCGAGCGTCGCGTTACGCAGCACGTCGCCCTCGCCGAAGTAGCGCGTGTTCGAGGTGGGGAGCCCCTTGCCCGACAAGAGCGGCGCGATGTCGCCGGCGCTGACGCGTCGTGTGCCATCGCCCTCCGGGCTCGCGTCGACCCACTCCGCCGACAGCGGACTGAGCTTGGCGTTCGTCATGATCACGCCCGCCACCTTGGCGCCGGTCAGTGACGCACCTTCCAGGTCGGCACCCTCGAAATTGGCGTGCCGTGCGTCCACGTTCGACAGATCCGCCCGCGCGAAGATCGCGTTACGCGCGTTGCAACGCACGAGCGACGCATCCCGGAAATTGGCCCCCGGCGCCCGTGCCTGCGCGAGCTCCGCGTCGTCCAGAATTGCCTTGCTGAGGTCGGCCTCCTCGAGGTTCGCCGAGCTCAGATCGGCATTGCTGAGGTCTGCCGCATGCAGCTTCGCTCCGCCAAGATAGCACTCGACGAGCTCGGCGTGCGAGAGCACGGCGTTCTCCAGATTAGCGCCGCCGAGGTCGCACGACTCGAGCTGCGCACCGGTGAGGCGCGCACCCGTCAGTACGGCGCCGGTCAGCGTCGCGCCCTCGAGCGTGACACGATTCAGGTTGGCGCCGCGCAGGCTCGCGTTCTTCAAATTCGCGGCTTCGAGATCCGCCTTGTCCAGGTTGGCTTCGTTGAGATCCGCGCCGGCCAGATACGCTTCGCGCAAGCTGGCGTTGCGGAAGTTCGCGCGAGCCAGCTTCGCGTTTTCGAAATTGGTGCCATCCAGATCCGCGCGTCCGAAATCCGCGCCTTCGAGCGCGGTCCCCGACAAATCCAGCCCGCGCAAATCGCTGCGCGCGAAGCTCTCGCCGCGTTCGGCTTTTTTCAGAACCTGTTCCCGAGTCAGCTCAGCCATACCGTCCCCGTCTCAGAAGGGTCTGTGCTTGGAGTTGTGTGCCTGCAAGTAACGCTCGAGCTCCTCGAGCTTGCGCTCGAAGGGCAGTCTTTCCAGGAGCTCCACGCGCCGCACCTCCCCGAGGCGCGCCATGAGCACGTTGATCTCGAGCATGGTCTCCGTGCGCTCCTGGCGAATTTGCTTTTTGTCCCGCGTCTGCGCGGAAACCGCCACGCCGCGGCCTTCGTAGGCCGCGTTCAGATTGCCGAGTAACGTCGTGAGCTCGCTGAGTTTGTTGTGCTCCGCCGTGCGGTCGGCGTCCGGCGGCATCTCGGAGATTTGCCTTCGATACCGTTGAAAGCGCTCCCAGATGCGCTGGCACAGTTCGAGTGGAAGCCCGGTGGCCTCGACTATGTCGCTGGGTTTGGCGACGTAGAACGCCGACAGCGACGTGAGCCCTGCCGCATAGATCTTGTCGAGCGCGACCTTTTTCACGTCCGAAATTTGTGCGAGCAGCGACTGCACGATGATCGGCTCGCGACGGTCGCCGTCCTCGTCGAGCGAGAACGCCCCGGGGAGCTGCAGAGCGAGATCCTGATAAGCGCCCGTCAGCAAATCGCGCGCTGCGCTCGAGACGACGGCGCTCTCGTTCGTGTCGGCGAGCTCGAGCGCTGCGAGGTAGCCGTCCAGCGCCTTGGCGAGCTCCGGCAGGCCCATCTCCTGAGCGGACTTGCGCAGCGACTTTACGCCCGGCATGCACACGCGCACCCATTCGCGCGACGCATCACCGAGCTGCAGCTCGACCATGAAATCGCGAATCGGGCGCGTCTGTGTCTTGGCGATCTGCGCGAACAATGCGCGCGGCTCCACCATGTCCTCCGCGCGCTCGCCAGACACGGGCCCAGCGCCGGCGAGGGTCCCAGGTCGAACGATCGCGTCGAAGCCGCTGTCGATGTCGTCGAGTGTGAGGTGAATCGGCGGCGTAGCGCCGGGACCTGCCGGCTCCACGGGCGCGGCTCCGTTTCCCGTTGAGTAGTCGGGAGCGGCAGTCTGAACGACGGCTGCGGGCACGGCCACGGAAACGTCTCCTGTGGCGCTCGCGAACGCTTCCGCCATGCTCGTCGGCGCAGCCTCCTCCCGGCCCAAGAGCGGGTCCCCGCCCATGCGCTGAGTCCGGGCCGTCTTGCGCGCTTTCGCAGAGATCAGCGGCGGGGGCAGCGGCCGTGGCCCGCCTCCGCTCGAACGCGGTGAGCTGCCCAGATCTCCGGTCTTGCGCGCCACCGAGAACCCAGTCGAAGCCGGCGCCGCCGCCGGACGCATGGCACAGCCGCAATGCACGCAGAAGTGCGCGTCCGCCAGGCCGAGCGCACCACACTTCGGACAGTTGATCGTGGGCTGCGAGTTGTCCATTCCTCGTTTCCGGCTCCGGCGATGTCAGGCTTCTCTACGGCCGGCTATGCCCCGAGTTGCGCGTGCCGACGATTAAGCGAAGACGGAGCGTAGCATTTCCGAATCCGGGACTTGAACCGAGAACGTCGGCGAGCGCTCGTCCGATCGAAGTAGTCAGTTTCTCGCTCAACCTTCTCGCTCAACCGCGCATTTCTCACACGCACACACAGGGAAGCACATCGCCTTCGCGGGCGATGCACGTCAGGGAATAACGATCTCAATCGAAGCTCCGTCACAATCCCGCAGCGTGAGTGTGACTCGGCCTTCAGTTTTATTGGCGTGCAAGTCGCGACACACGAAGCGCGTTTTGCCCGGGGCACCGAAGCGATCGTGGCTCTCGTAGCGCACGTCGATCGCCGCCTTGGACTTCACGATCAGGTCGTAGCGCACGGGATCCCCTTCGATGGTGTGCACCGTGATCGAAAGCTGAGCCGGCTGGCCCTCACGGTAAGCCTCCCAGAAGCACTCGCGCCCCGGCAAATTGACGCCCTGGCCGTGTGCGCTCTTCTCGGTGCCACAGTCCCGAACACCCCTCGCCACCGGTGCCGGTGCGCTGGGCGCGGAAAGCGCGCTCGGAGGCTGAGTGCGCGCCACCGGTTCACTGCGACGACAGCCGCACAACGCGAGCACACCGGCCACGCAAGCCGTGACGTGCAGCCGCGTCATCCGGGCGCCCCTGCGCAAGCCTTGCGAAGCTGCTGGAACAACTCGAATCCCATCTCGAATGACGGCGTATGCTGCACACCCGGATAGGTCTTGAGCTCCACGGCGAGACCGCGCTTTTTCAAGGCAGCGACGCTGCGCCGCGTGTCGGCCAAGCGAATCACCGAGTCTGCTTCCCCATGTAAAGCGAAGATAGGGGGAAAGCGGCCCGCGTCCGGTATTTTCTCGATCAACGGGGGCGGCACCACCCCGGCCAGCGGATACGCCGCGCCGACCAGCTCGGGATGCAGCACGGCGAGCGCGAAGCTCAGCATGCCGCCCTGCGAGAAACCCGTAACGATGGCTTTGCCGCGCGTGGGCCGTTCGCGCGAAATCACGTCAATTGCCCTGGCCAACCGTGCGGCTGCCGCTTCCACGCCGCTGGAAATCCGCGCCACGTCGCGGCCATCTCCGAACCAGAACCACGAAAAGCCGTCACCATGCGCAGTCAGGCCGCGCGGAAGCACGATGCGCGCCGGTACATCGAACGCGTCCACGAAGCCGGCGAAGCGGTCCGGACGGTCTCCCAGCCCGTGAATGGCGATGATCAGCGGCAGCCGCTGTTCTTCCTGCGCGCCGCCGGTCAACAGCTCGATGTACGCGATGTCTCCGGCCTGTCTGAGCTCGGGCTCGAGCCGGGAAGGTGGCGCGTAGTGGTCCAGCGGGGGCTCGGCGCTAGCGACCGTTCGTGGCGGCGCGGCCTGCGCGCCGTTCACAGGCGAGTCTCCCGCGTCGCGCGGGCTCGAGCTCGCGGCCTGCTTACAGGCGGAGGCTCCGCAAACAGCGGCAAGCAGGTACGCGCCCAGGCGCAGGACAGCGGAAGGCATGGCTTTCATCAACCTGAGGCCGACGTGGCCGCAGGACTACTCCTCAGCTTGCAAGTATTTGGCGAAGTCTGCGCGGATTTTGAGGAAATGGCGACGAACGTGCCAGCGTTTCGCGCGTGAGCACCCGGCCCCTTTCCGCTTCGCTGCTGGTCCTGTGCTGCTTCCTGCTCGGGGGGTGCGCACGTGAGACGCAGGTGCACGCGCCGCTGTCGCCGTATGCTGCGTCCCCTCCGCCCATCTGGACGCCGGCCCCCTACGAGGATGCCCTGGCGTGGAGCGCGGCCGGCTACGGCACGCCCGGCGAGGATACGCCTCCTGCTGCGCCCGGCGAGTACCGCGACGTACGCCCAACGACGCGTGGCAATCGCGGACCGGTGGCGCCCCGGCTCGGTTCGACCGCCCCGCGCTTTCGCGACGGCGCGCGCATTCCCGGTGGCGATGCCTGCCTGGAGCTCCTGGACGATCTACGCGTCCCCTACCGGCGCCTGGACGAGAAGCGCGGCGTGACGACGCCCGTGCAAGTGACCGGACCCGTCGCGGGCATTCGCTATCACGCCGGCGCTGGGTTGCCGTTCGTTTGCGATTGCCGATTGGCCGTGGCGCTCGCCTGGATGGCGTCCCCGTTGCGCGAGATCGGCGTAACGGACGTGCGCTATTCCGGCGTGTACGTCTACCGGCTGAGCCGCGTCGGTCGCCTGAGTCTGCACGCCTATGGCCATGCCATCGATCTCCACGAGTTCAGGACCGGCGGAGCTCGCCACGTCGTGAAGGGCGACTACAAGAAGGGGCTCGACGACATTTGTTCCTCGTCCGCGCCGCTCTTGAATCAGGTCGCGTGCCGGGTCAAACGGCTCGGCTTGTTCAAAGAAGTGCTGACGCCCGACTACAACGCCGACCATCACGACCATTTCCACCTCGGGCTGGCTCCGCTCGAGCAGCCACAGAGCGTGGCGCGGCGTTAAGCGCGGGCGGGCGCGGGCGGCGCGTAGTGCTTGCGGAGCAGGCCGTGCGTGAAGCTCGGACGCAGGTAGAAGCCACGAGGCGGCGCTTCGACGTACGCGCCGTCTTCGTCGAGGCCGCGCCGGCGTACGCGCGAGTGCGCCGCCTTGGGCCGCAGCTGCAAGTGTTTGCCGAAATGGCCCGTGATGGCTTCTAGCTCCCCTACCCCGATGCGGCCCGCGAGCTCCTCCCAGTCGAAGCGCAGCTCCGCTTCTTCCTCCGGATCCGGGCTCCACAGGAGCGGCTCGCCGAAGCGGCGCTGTGCCAGTGGCAGAGCCGGTGCGGCTTCGACAGGTACCCAGAGCACGCGCGCGAGCTTGCGGCGCACACGCGAGTGCTCCCATTCCACTTGGCCGATCTCCGTGAGCGCGACGGTGCAGACGAACGTCGATTCTTTGGGCTGGCCACGACCATCCACGGGCAGCGTCTTCAGCTCGATGCCCAGCGCTTCGAAATCGGGCTTGGCTCGCGAGCCCGCGGTGGCGCCGAGGGCACGCTCGAGCAACTGGCCGACCCAGCCCTTCGCGCGAAGCTGGGCTTCGGGAACGGCTACGCCAAACCGTCGTGCAAGCTCCCCCAATGACATCCCGGACAGAGCGCGCGCGCGCGCCATGAGCTCGCTTTCGGTCGCAGGAGCGCTGGCTGCCTCGAACATGCCCGCGCACACCATTCCATGCTACCGAGAAGCCGTCGAGCGCCCGTTCTCGGCCTTATCATGCCCGCCGTTTGCCCCGCACGCCGCGCATTCGTCTGCCTCACGCTCCGCCGCGCAGCGCCTGCGCTGTGTGCCATTTCTCTGGCCGCGAGCGCGTGCCAGAACCGCGCAGACGAGCGCACGAACCAGAGCGCCTTGGTCGGCGTCGCGTCGGCCAGCGAGTTGCCGAGCCGTGCCCCCGCTCTTACGTCGGCAACGCCTGGGGCAGACGCAGCGACGCCAGCGAACGCGGAGGACGCGGGCGTGTCGTCGGCGCCCGCACGCCCTTCCGTCTACGCCAAGACACGCTACGTTTGGATCCGCGAAGAGCCCGACGGCGACACGCAGTGGATCGGCTACCTGTGGATCGGCGGACAGGTCGCCCGGAGGTCCAGCGAGACGCGCTCGAGCCCGGCGTGCAAGACCTGGTACCCCGTCGAGCCCCGCGGCTGGGTGTGCGTGAACGGCGAGAACGCGACCCTCGACCCGAACGACGACACCTATCGCGCGCTGAAGAAGTATGGACCCGATCTGAGCTCGGCCTGGCCGCACCGCTATGCGGAGTCGCGCGGCGCGGAGCGGTATCGAGAAATTCCAAGCCCACAGCAGCAACGCCAACGTGAATGGGACGTCGCCACGCATCTCGCGCGTTTGGCGGACGCCGGCGCGAACCGCGTCGAGCTGCTGCCGTCTCCCGCGGCGCTCGTCGACATCGGTAAACCGCCATCCACGATCTACGAAAATCGCACGCGCCTGCGCCCGCAGTCGACCGTCGCCTACTCGGCCGAAATGGTGGCTCACGCTCGCTCCTGGCTCTTGACGCATGACTTCATGTGGGTGCCCAAGGACCGCGTCACGCCCTATCCCAAGATCGAATTTCAGGGCGTGGAGCTCGGCAAACGGGCGAAGCTGCCGCTGGCCTTTTTCCGCGGCAAAGATCGCCCGAAGTACCGCCGCCTGCCGTCCGGCGAATTCGTCGAAACGGGCGCGTCGTTCCCGCGTCTCTCGTACGTGGAGCTCAGCGAGGACCGGCACGTGGTCGAAAAGGACGCGTACCTGCTCACGCGTGAACCGGGCATCTACGTCAAAGAGAAGGACGCCGTCGTCCCCACACCGCAGAAGAAGACGCCCTGGGGCGCGCCCGTGGGCGGCGAGGACGCGACGGGGCTGACGCCGCGTGGACGCGCCACGTGGATCGAAGTGAGCGTCTGGAAAGGCTGGCTGATCGCGTACGAAGGCACGCGCCCGGTGTACGCGACGCTGATCTCTCCCGGTCGCGGCGGCACACCCGTGCCGGACAAAGATCCGCTCGAGACCGCCTCGACGCCGACAGGGACCTTCAAGATCACGGGGAAGTTCGCCACCGCGACCATGGAAGCGCCGAACGAGTTCATCCACTCCGACGTGCCCTGGACGCAAAATTTCAGCGGACCGCACGCGCTGCACGGGGCATACTGGCACGACGACTGGGGCAACCGTAAAAGCGCCGGCTGCGTGAACGTGTCACCCGTCGACGGACGCTGGCTGTTCCGCTTCACGGAGCCCGTGATGCCCGAAGGCTGGCACGGGCTGCGCTGGCTACCGTATCTCGAGCCCGCCACGACGTTCATCGTGCATCAGTGACGCGCTCGCATACACCTGCATCCAAGGAGAGCGTCGTGGCCGTCAATCGCATGTCGCGCTTCGAGATCTTCATTGGCACCTGGAATACGAGCGGGGAAGTACTGAAGACGGAAGGCGGCCCCGCCACTACCCTGTCCGCTACGGATACGTATCGCTGGCTCCCGGGCAAACACTTCATGGTGCACGACGTCGACGCCCGCTTTGGCGATACGCCGGCCCGGTCGATGGAAGTGATTGGCTATGATCTCGACGCCAGGAAGTACATGGCCCGGTCCTTCGACGATCAGGGAGTCTCGGAGCGATTCGAGGTGGTACTGAAAGGAAAGCGCTGGAGCATCAGCGGAGACACCGTACGTTTCGACGGCAGGTTCGCTGCAAAGCACGACGAGCTGACGGGCTTGTGGGAGTTCAAGAACGAGAGAGCGGGCTGGCAGCCCTGGATCAAGCTGAAGCTGGTCCGGGCATAAGAACCAATCTCAGAACGACTTGTCGCCGGTCGCCGTTCTGAGATTGGTTCTAGCTCCCTTTCGCCGCCCGGCCGCGCGCGTGAATGGCGCGTACGGTGTCGATCGTGTCCGCCTCCTCGGCGCGCTTGTCCGCGCGGTAGCGCTTCACGCGCGCGAAGCGCAGCGCGAGGCCGCCGGGATAGTGCGAGCTCTCTTGCACGCCGTCGAACGCGATCTCCACGACCAGCTCCGGTTCGACGTAAACAGTGTACGTATCGCGCGTGATTTCGCGAGCCAAGAGCTCTCGGGTCTGCCACGCGAGCATCTCGTCGGTCATGCCCTTGAAGGTTTTCCCGAGCATGACGAAGCCACCTCTCGTGGGCTCGCGCGCACCGAGGTGCAAGTTGCTGAGCCAACCCTTGCGACGCCCGCTGCCCCACTCCACCGCCAGCACGACGAGGTCGAGTGTGTGCGCGGGCTTCAGCTTCAACCAGCTCGCGCCGCGACGGCCCGCCTCGTAGGGCGCGGAGAGTGACTTGATCATGACTCCTTCGTGGCCACGCTCGAGCGCTTCGTGAGAGAAGCGCTCCAGCTCTTCGCGGTCCGAGACGATACGGCGCGGCACCGCGCTGTCCTCGCCCAGCAGCGCTCCGAGCGCGGCGAAGCGCGCTTCCGCTGGCTCGTCGAGCAGATCGCGTCCATCGACGTGCAGCACGTCGAAGAAGAACGGCGAGAGCGGCAGGGTCTTGCGGAGCTCGTCGACCCGCAGCTTGCGCCCGAAGCGGCGCATGGTGACCTGAAAAGGCTGTGGCGTCCCGTCGCCACGCAGGGCGATGGCCTCGCCGTCCAGGATCAGCTCTCGCGCCGGGAGCGCGCGCGTAAGCTCGACCACCTCGGGAGCGCGCTGGGTCACGTCGTGCTGGCCGCGCGTGAAGATGCGCACTTCATCCCCGGCGCGATGCACTTGAATCCGGGCCCCGTCGAGCTTGTACTCGGCCGCAGCGCGCCCGAAGCGCGAAAGGGCATCCGTTGCGTCTTCTGCCGTTTGCGCCAGCATGGGACCGAGTGGACAGAACAGCTTCAAGCGGAAACGCTCGAGGCCTGCCGCGCCGTTCACCAGCACGGCCTCTGCCACCTCGCCCATGTTGCTGCTCAGCATCAGCGCGCGCCTTACATCCGCAGCCGGCAGCGCCGCCGCGCGTGCCAGGGCCTCCAGCATGACCCCCTCCTGCGCTCCTTGCCGGAGCTCCCCGCTCAGCAAACGCCTTAAGAAGTCCTGCTCGTCGCGTGTGGCTCGTGCCATCAGGCCGCCGAGTAGACGGGTGCGTTCTCGAGCCGACCCCGGGCCCTTGAGCGCGGCCAGAGCGCGAAACAGATCGTGCACCTCGAGCACGGCCAACTGACTCGTTTCCGCCGCGGCGCCCGAGGCGTCGCGCAGCGCCGCGTAACCGACGCCTATGCGCCCCTGAGGCAGCTCGCCGGACAGGTAGGTGACGCCGACGGAGATCTCGTCCGGCGTGAAGCGTCGCAAGCACTCCGCGAGCTCTGCGATCTTGGCGAGCCGGGAGCTCGAGCTCTGCACGGCCCGGGACGTATCCACGAGTTCACGAAGCAACATGGCGGTGTCGGCTTCTACTGTACTCGATCCGAGCTACGCTGAACCCGCGGCTTTCCGCGACAGAGCGGCGAACCGCGGGGTCGGCACTACCCGCTGTTCCGCAGCCCTGCGGCGACCCCGTTGATGGTCAAATGAATCCCGCGCTTGATGCGCTCGATGTCCGCGGTCGCGCTGTCTGCCGAACCGCGATACCGAAGATAGCGAGCTCGCTCGTGGTCTCGTCCGAGTACCGGACGAAGGGCGAGACCAGCGGCCGTGATGTTTCGAGCTCGCGCGTGAGCAGCGCAACGCGCTCGGTTTCTTCCAATTCGAGATAGGCCGGCGCTGTCGCCGCGCGCGTCAAGATCTCCGCCACCACGCGTGCGTGAACGTCGGAGTTCTGGCGCAGGTCTATGGGCGCCAGATGAAAGCCGAAGGCGGACACGGCGTGCAGGAGGGTGCGCAAGCGGCCGCCGGCGATCACGGCACCACCGTTGGCGAGCAGTGAATCGCGCAGCGTGCACAGATCGTCGCGGAACGCCTCCGCGCTCGGATAGGGTTCGGCTTTGCCGGCCGCTTGCCGCTGCACCCGGCCTGCGTTCAAGCGTTCTGTCGTGCACGCCAGACGCGCGTACACGCCTATCAACGCGCGCCGATACGGTTCGTCGAGGCGCTGCTCGGACTCTTTTGGAGAGCGCTGAGCAAGCGCCTTCAATTCGGAGGCGATGCGCACGTTGATCAGCGAAAGCGGCAGCTCGGCGCCGAGCGCGTGCACTTGCTCCAGATAGTGCTCGAATACCAGCCGCGACTGCGCAGAGAGCGCGTGCTCGAGCACCTCCCGATTGACGAAGGGGTTGCCATCACGGTCACCGCCGATCCAGCTGCCCACACGCACGAATGCTCCGAGCTGCCAGCCCTTACGCTGCGAATACTCGCGATCGAGGAGCTTCTCGCACGTGACATGGAGACGCGGCAGCTCGCTCAGGAACGTGGAGCGAAAATACGCCAGCGCGTTTTCGATTTCGTCTATCACGCTCGGTTTCACCACCCGAAGCGCGCGTGTCTGCCACAGCGTGCGGACCTCGCGTGCCAGCGCTTCCTCGATTTCGAGCCGATCATCGCCGGAGAGTTCCGGGCGATCGCGCTCCGCCAACAGGCGAGCCACGGCGATCTGGCGATCGAGAATGCTCTTTCTTTGCACCTCGGTCGGGTGCGCAGTGAGCACTGGGCTGATGTAGCTGTGAGCCAGCATCCTCCTGACTTCGCGCACGTCGATGCCTGCGTCTTTGAGGCTCAGGATGGCGCGTTTCAAGGAGCCCTGCTCGGCCTGATCGGAGCGCATGCGCTCTTCACGCCAGCTGCGCTGACGGTGGTGGTCTTCCGCGATGTTCGCCAGCAGCGAAAAGTAGGCGAACGCACGCACCACGGAGATTGCTTCCGCAATGTCGAGCTGATCGAGCAGCTCGCTGAAATGCGCGCTCGCCCCCGCGTCGCCGTCGCGACGAAAGCGCACCGCCGTCTGGCGGATCTCTTCCACCACTTCGAACATGTTTCGGCCCTCGAGGTCACACAGCGTGTCGCCGAGCAGGCGGCCCAAGAGTCGGATGTCGTCCCGAAGCGAGCGGTCCTCGACGGCGCCGTCTTGGCTCAACTCGTCCATGATCGCGGCTGCCCTGTTGACTCCACGACCGCCATCCACAGGTTGCCTCCGGTGTCGACCTGCTTTCGAAAGCGGGTGGCCAGAGGCATCGGCACGTGCACGAAGCGACTGTGCCACCTGCCGATCAGCATCTCCGTGTTGCCGGCCATGGCCGCGTGCACCGCGTTGCGTGCCAAATTCCAGCAGTAGAGGCTGTCCGTCGGTTGAGCCGGAACGCTGCGGATGTGATAGCTCGGATCGATGTATTTCAAGGTGACCTCGGTGCCGCGCTCCGCGAAGTACCCGAGGATCTTGCCATTCAGCACGCTGCCCACGTCTTTCAAGCGCGCGTTGCCGCTGGCATCGCTGCTGTCGCCAGGGGCGTCCTCCGCACACAGCTCTTGACCTGCGCCCTCCGCGACCACGATCAGCGCATGGGAACGGTCGCGCAGACGGCGCGCGAGATACTCGAAAAGGCCGCGCGTGCCGTGCAGACGCAGCGGAACTTCCGGAATCAAGACCGCATCCACCTCCGTCGAAGCAATCGCGGCATGACAGGCGATGAAGCCCGAATGCCGGCCCATGAGCTTGACCACGCCGATGCCGTTCCTGGCGCCCTTGGCCTCGACGTGCGCGCTCCGGATCACGTCGACGGCCGCCGAGTAAGCCGTCTCGAACCCAAAGCTCTTGTCGATGAAATGGACGTCGTTGTCGATCGTCTTGGGCACACCGATCACGCCAATGGCCAGCTTGCGGCGCGTGATCTCCTCCACCAGCGTCATGGCGCCGCGCAGCGTGCCGTCTCCGCCGATCACGAACAGCACACCGACGCCGAGCGCCTCCAGCCGATCCACCATGGCCGTCGGATCGCGGCTGCCGCGGGAAGTGCCCAGCGTCGTCCCGCCTTCGTGATGAATGCCGCCAACGCTCTGCGGAGTGAGATGCAGAGGCTCGTGAGCGATCAGCCCCTCGTAGCCGTAGCGAAAGCCCAAGATCCGCTCCACGCCGTAGCCGTGCGTCAGTTCGAGGACCAATCCGCGCACGACGTTGTTCAAGCCGGGGCAGAGGCCGCCGCACGTCACGATGCCGCAGCGCAGCTGCGCGGTGTCGAAGAACACGCGGTTGCGCGGACCAGCCAGCTCGAACGCCGGCAGTACTGCCCCGGTGCCCGATTCGATCGCGGAGAGGTTCGACAAACGATCGTCGAGGAGCACGCGATCGGCTTCTCCGACGTAGACCATGGCTGATCCCGCCAGCCGCTCAGCGAGGGGGGAAGGATAGCGACAGCGGCCGAGGATGCGCACCTCGAGGTCGCTAGCGACGACGCGCCCGGTGCGTTCGGGAACAGTCAGCGCGAGCGCCATGCCCGGCTGAACGTCGGCCGAGACGCGTTTCGGGCGGCTTTCTAGAGGGTTGCCAGCTAAAATGTCGCGGGACTGAGCGGAATCGGCGTGTGCATGCGACCGCCGAGAGGAGCTCATGGTGTAGGCGGATTCTGCTCCGACCATTTCAGCTCGGGCAGCTCTCGGAATACTTTGCGCACACCCGCGCTCCATTCGGCGCTCAGCGCCGTGAAATAGGCGTCACCCTGATCGAAGCGGCGCCGCATGCGGATCTCCAGACTGTCCCGCTCGTAGCAAAGCAGGTCGATCGGCATGCCGACCGACAGGTTACTGCGCATCGTCGAATCGAACGAAACGAGCGCGCACTTGGCCGCTTCCGCGAGCGTGGGAGTGCCAGTGAGCACGCGATCGAGGATGGGCTTGCCGTACTTGGCTTCACCCGTCTGGAGTAACCGCGTGTCTGCGCTGGCCTCGATGAAATTGCCCTCTGCGTAGATGCGGAACAGCCGTGGCGGCTCGCCCTTGAGCTGTCCACCGACGATGAAGGAAGCATTGAACGAAATGCCGTCTTGCAGGAACGGTGTGTCACGGCGCTCGATGTGGCGCATTGCGTCCGACACGAGAATCGCCACATCGAACATAGTGCCAGCCGTCCACAGGTTGGGAGATCCGTCCTTCGCGGCGCTGCGCTGCTTGAGCACGCTGATCACGGCTTGGGTGCCAGCCAAGTTTCCGGAGCTCAGCAAGACGAGCACGCGATCGCCCGCGCGCTCGAACACGGTCATTTTGCAGAATTTGGCGAAGTTATCCACCCCGGCGTGCGTGCGGGAGTCCGATGCAAGGACGATCCCGTCGTTCAGCAGCATGCCCACGCAGTAGGTCATCCGGCGATCTCATCGGTCCAGACCTTGAATGTTTCGAGCGTTGACGGCCCAAAGCTGGTCGTGAGCGCGACGTCAGCCGCGTCCCGTCCGCGAGCGATCAGGATTCGCCCGATTCGCGGTGTATTGTTCCGGGGATCGAAAGTATACCAGCCGTCGCCGAGATAGGCCTCGAACCAGGCTGCAAAATCCATCGGTGCGTAGGGCGGCGGCATGCCGATGTCACCGAGATAACCGGTACAGTAACGCGCCGGGATGTTCATGCAGCGACAGAACGCGACGGCGAGATGGGTAAAATCGCGACACACGCCCACGCGATCCTGAAAGGCCTGAAAAGCCGTCTTGGTTGGGCTCGAGAGGCCGTAGCCGAAGCTGATGTGTCGATGCACGAAATCGCAGATGGCCTGGACGCGCGCCCAACCCGTAGGCGCCTCGCCGAACAGGCGCCAGGCGGTTTCCGACAGTAGATCCGTCTCGCAGTACCTGCTGCCGAGCAGGAAGAGCAGGGCCTCTTCGGGTAGATCCTGCACAGGCCGCTGTTCGAGCCAGGGCAGAGCCACGTCCGGTATGCCGTTGTCGGAGATCACGGCCTCGCTGCTCAAGCGGAGCTGTCCAGCGGGCGCAACCAGACGACTGCACCAGTTGCCATAGGAGTCCCGATAGGCCGTCACCGGAGTGGATGGGCTGAGGACCAGCTGGTCGGGCTGGACGATGTCCGATGCGCGGCTGTGATGAACGGTCAAGGTGACGATCATCGGGGTTGGTCGCGGGCACCGATACGTCAGCTCGTAGCCGACACGGATCTGCATGGCTGTCAGCTCTTCCTATGGATTGCTGGGGGTCGGAGGGTAACTCGCTGTAACACTTGGCGTCCTTGGCGCTGCCGCGCCATCGGAGCGGAGCTTGCCCTGGTTCGTGTGTCCAAGAAGAGCGCCGAATGTTTCCGTTCACGTACTCAAGCTTCGAAGCGCGCCGATGCCTCACCAGGGTTTCGGTACGCTCGCCTGGCCTTCGAACGTGGCGAGCAGCTCGCCGGCACTGAATGCCCACAACGTGCCGGGAGTGGCCTTGTGCCAGTGCTCGTCGCGCGTCAGCGGTTCCGTGGCGATCACGGCCATGCGCGCGTCGTCCGCGCCGCGCATGACGTCCGCGAAGTTGACACGTACGTCCGCGTCGACGAGCGTCGCCTCGCCGAACGGCGCGCTGCGGATGATGTGCGACAAGTTGTCGCCGCAGCGCGCGAACAGATGCTCCGCGTCGGCCCACATGAAGTTGAATACCCCGTCTTGCCCGAGCTCGTTGCCGAGCTCGTACAAAGTCCGGCCGAGCTCGACCGGATCCTCGGGGTAGCGCGCGCCGTACGCTTCGCGCAGCGCTTCGAGTAGGACGCAAAAGGCGTGCTCGCTGTCCGTATCGCCGATGGCGCTCTCCAGGCGGAGCGGACGCTCGCGGACGCTCGGCAGCGTGCCATTGTGAGCGAACACGATGTGCCGGCCGTGCAGAACGCGCACGAACGGGTGCGTGTTTTGAATCGCCGGGCCACCCCGCGTCATCTTGCGGATATGCGCCACCGCCAGCCGCGTTTGAATGGGATTTTCGCTCAGGAAGCGCGCGAGCGGGCTCGAGAACGCGGGGTGCGGCTCGAGGAACGTGCGCGCGAAGCGTCCTTCGTACAGACACACGCCCCAGCCGTCTGCGTGCGGGCCCGTCTGTCCACCGCGCAGCGCGAAGCCACTGAACGAGAACATCAGATCCGCCGGCACATTGGCCACCATGCCGAGCAGCTCACACATGCGACACCTCGGTCGACGTTTCGTCGATGATGAGTAGCGCGGAGACGCTGCCACCTGCCGAGACGTTGCTCAGCGCCGCAGTCGACAGGCGCACCATGGCGCCCTCCATGCGGCCCGCGAACAGAAACGGGCTGACGTCGAAGTAAACGTTCTCGTACACGATTCGACCGTCGAACGCCGGCATCGAGAGCATGGACGCGGCCTTGCGCTCCTGCACGATGTAGTGACGCGCCGCTCTGCTCTCGAGTGTCTCGTCCCAGAGCGCCTGCGGCGTGTTCCACCCGAGCAGTACGCCCTTGCCGCCGTAGTCGTCGTTCGGCTTGATCACCAAGTTCTCGCGCTGGCGCGAAACGGTCTGCCGCAGGTCGGAGTCGAGACGGCGCGTCCAGGGCACGTGCGCGGCGATGGCCTCGAGCTGCTCGTCCGAGAACAGCGCCGCGAAGCGGGGATCGCTGAGCGCTGCGAACGCCGCCTTTTTGTTCGCCAATTTCGTGCGAAACGAGTTGGCGACGCACACGGCACGCTCGCGATAGGCAGTAATCAGGGGGTGCGAGAGGCCGCTCGCGCGGAGCAGCTCGAGGGCGAGGACCCGGCGGTAAACGAGATCGACCGGGACGCCCTGCGCCCAGAGCCGGCCGTTTTCGTATGCGAGCTCGCGCGGATCGGCAAACACGGTCGTGTGGTCGTGAGCGCCGAACCACTCCGCGAGCACGCGGAACTCGCCGCTCGTGTCCGCGGTCGCCCAGTCGACAATCGCGATGGTCCGCGGCACGCCACCGCCACTCCAGGAAGCGTACACCTGCCGCAGGGCGTTGAGCAGCGCCGCGTGCGGCTCGGGCGCGGTCACGTTGTGGCGAGCGCGGAACGGCGCCAGGTGCGGCAGCTCGAGCAACGTTCGATTGACGAGCAGCTGATCGGCGAGGCCCGCCGGCGAATCCGCGTTCAGCTCGATGAACCAGAAGCCGCCTTCGGCCGTGAGCATGTCGAGCCGGCCAACCGCAACGAGCTCCGGATAGCCCGGATCGATGCGCGCGAGCTCGCTCTCTTCGGGCGACAACCCCAAGTAATCGGCGAGCGCAGGCGAGTAGAGCGCCTCACGCGCCACACGCTCGAGCGCGGAGAGCAACAGCTCCGCGGCGCTGCCGATGCGGCGGTACGTGTCGTAGGTGAGCACGTAGGGCAGCAAATGCCGGCACAACGCCCGATCGCCGTGCACGAGACCCTGCTGCTGCTGCGCCGCGAGGAAGGCAGCGTAACGCGCAGCGTCCATCATGCCCGGCTCTGCGAGCCGCCCTTGCATCTGCTCGCGCAAGGCGCTCACACAATCGGCTTCCATGCGCGCTCCAGCGTTTCAGACCGGAATGGGCCAGGTCGAGACCGGCTGCCGCAGCTCGAAGCCCGCGACGTAGTGCTCGAGCATGTCACGCAGCGCCTGTTCGCGGTCACCCGAACGCGCCTGCAGCGTGTCCAGTGTCCGCCGCTGCCACGTCGCGCCCGTGACACCGCAACGGACGCGCTCGCCGAAGATGTCGAGGTACTGACGCGCCTCGCTGGCAGCCACGCCAGCCTGATCCAGGCCCTCCGCGACGAGCGGCAAGAGCGCGAGCAGTAGATCCCTGGCCAGGATGGGCTCGGGCGGCGCGTACGGGCGCGTCGGCCAAATCAGCTCGGCGTCGAGGCCGTGCTGGGCGGCGCGGTAGAAGTTGCGTTCCGCCAGTGCGAACGGAAACGCCGGCAAGATTTCGTCCATGCGCGATCCCAGCGCGAGGATTCCACCGAGGAGGTAGGCCGCGTTGGCGAGCATGTCGCCCACGCTGGGACCCGACGGTAAGGCGCGCAATTCCACTCGCAGGTGTCCACCGTCGGCCGGGTCGTAGACTGGCCGGTTCCAGTTCCACACCGTTCCATGATGCAACCTGAGGTCGTCGAGCTTCGGCAGGCCGCCGGCATCGACACACGCAATGGCGTCTTCCTCGCCGCACACCGGGAGGATCGGCTCGTGAAGCGCCACGCTCTCCATGAAAAGCTCGGCAGCGCCTGCCCGCACCCAACCCGTCGCAAACCCGATACGGGGCGGGCGGAGAAACGTGGCCGCCTCTTCCGGAGTGCGATCGTCCCCCGCCTGCTTGAACAGCGCGACACGCGTCTCGTGCCAGAGCCGGTGCCCGAGGAACGTCGGGGAGTTGCCAGCAGCAGCGAGCACGGGCGCCGTCATCAGCATGGCGGCGTTGAAGACGCGCGCGAACTGCCCCGGTGCGACGCGCAGGTGCACCTGAAAAGCCGTGTTGGCGGCCTCCATCGCCACGTCCCCGGACATCAGGGCCAGGGGCTCTTCACCGTCGATGCAGATGCGGAACGGCGTCTTCCGCAGGCGGTTCAGACCGGCCGCCAGCGCTCGATAGCGCGGCAAGTCGGTGATGGCGTTCGCGTCGAAATCGTCACGGCGAAACGTCGGCAAAATACTGATCGGCACGATGCGCGCTCCGAAACGTGCCGCGCCTTGCCGGATGATCTGCAGAGCCAGCTCCATGTGCTCGCGGAGCTCCGAAAATGGACGGCCCTCGAGGAGCACCGGGGGCGTGCTGAGCTCGATGTCGAAGGCGCCCATTTCCGGCGTCACGAGCGGCGTTCCGGTGGCGGCGACGACCTCGCGACTCACTGGCAGTGGTCGTCCCTCGCTGTCGATCAGAAACAATTCGAGCTCGGTCCCGATTGTGGTTTCGCCCTCTCCGAACCCCGGCCGCTTCAGCACCCGCTGCAAGGCCACGACTTCGTGACGCAAGCGCTGCTTGAAACGTTCATAGTCGGCGTCTGCAAACAGTTCGTGATCGATTTCTATGCCCAAGTGTTCACCCAAGCGCCGGGCGCAACCTGCCGATGTCGGGCTTTCGAATCATACGGTCCGGGAGGCGGCGGCCTGCACGGCGCTCAGCGGAAAACCGATCGGCTGGAACGAATTCTGCTACGGCTCCTTGCTAGTTAACTCCCCGACGGGTCGAGTCAAGGGCCGCAAAAACTGCGGGAAGCGCGCGCGATCCTTCTAAACTGTGCGCCGTGCAACGCTTCATCGAGAGCGATCTGGCGGCTCGCCTGGATCGCCTGCCTTTCAGCCGCTGGCATTGGCTCGTCGTGACCGCGCTCGGGATCACTTGGATGCTCGACGGGCTCGAGGTGACCATCGTGGGCGCGCTGGGTAGCGTGCTCGAGGAACCGGGCACGCTGGGGCTGACCGCCACCGAGATCGGACTCTCGGGTACGGTCTACATCGCGGGGGCAATCAGCGGCGCGCTGTTCTTCGGCCGGCTCACCGATCGCTACGGGCGAAAGCGATTGTTCCTCGTTACGCTCGCTGTCTACGTGCTGGCCACCGTCGCGACGGCGTTCTCTACGGGGTTCGCCATGTTCGCGGTGTGCCGCTTCTTCACGGGCACGGGCATCGGCGGGGAATACGCCGCCATCAATTCGGCGATCGACGAGCTGATTCCTGCTCGCATGCGCGGCTTCGTGGCGCTCGCCATCAACGGCAGCTACTGGATCGGCACGGCGCTGGGCGCGCTGCTCAGCTCCGTGCTCCTGGATCCGCGTGTGCTCGGTCACGAGTACGGCTGGCGCGCTGCGTTCGGTTTGGGCGCGGTGCTGGCCGTGGCGATTCTCCTGGTGCGGCGCTTCGTGCCGGAGTCCCCCCGCTGGCTCCTGCTCCACGGCCGCCAGCAGGAAGCGGACGCCATCGTGCGCGACATCGAGCAGCGCATCGCCATCCCCTTGCCGGACGGTCCATTCCGAATGATCCGCATCGAGCCCGGCACGGAGGTGGGACTTTCGCGGGTCGCGCGCGTGGTGTTCTTGCAGTACGGACGGCGAGCCGTGCTCGGCCTGTCGCTGATGATCGCGCAGGCGTTCTTCTACAACGCCATCTTTTTCACTTACGGGCTCACGCTGACCAAGTTCTACGCGACGCCCCCCGAGCGCGTCGGCGCGTATCTCTTGCCGTTTGCCCTCGGCAACTTTCTCGGCCCGCTGGTGCTCGGCAAGCTGTTCGATTCTCTGGGCCGTCGCGTGATGATCAGCGTGACGTACGCGGCCGCGGGCGCGCTCTTGTTCGTGACGGGCGCGTGCTTCCGGCAAAGCTTGCTGAACGCGGAGACGCACACGCTGCTCTGGTCGCTGGCCTTCTTCTTCGGCTCGGCGGCGGCGAGCTCCGCGTACCTGACCGTGAGCGAGCTGTTTCCGCTGGAGCTGCGCGCCCTGGCGATCGCGCTGTTCTACGCCATCGGCACCGGCGTCGGAGGTCTCGTCGCGCCGGCGTTGTTCGGGATCTTGATCCAATCAGGCAGCCGCGCCGACGTCTTCGCCGGCTACGCGCTCGGCAGCGCGCTCATGTTGGGCGCGGCATTGATCTGCCTGAAGTTGGGCGTGGCCGCGGAACGTCGCGGGCTGGAGGAGCTCGCGCCGCCGCTCAGCCAGCGCGAAGCCGACTGACGGCTTCAGGACTTTTTCAGGACGGCTTCACGCAGCTCTTCGAGCTCGCGTTCGAAGCTACCCGAAAGAATCGGCCAGCGGCACCATGTCTTCGGATCGAGATTGGCGTCATCGACGTGGAAAGACGGCGCGTAGCGCTCGCGTTTCCACTGGTTCCTGCTCCAGAGGCGAAAGAAGCGCTCCAGATACGTCACCAGCTGCTCGGGAGCGATGTGCGCAAATTCGACGCGCATCAACCGGTAGACCTCGAGCGGAGAACGCTTGTCGCGGATGGCCGCGCGCTCGATCGCGTCCAGAAGGTCGTACGGCATGAGGTCGTCCTCGTCCGTCTGCCGCGCGCTCTGCGGGCGCAGCTCGGCGGTAGGCGCCTGCTGATTGACGGCGTGGAGCGCGGGAATCGGTCCGAAGCCGAGCGGTCCTTCGAGCTCCAGCCAGCGCAGCCAGCGTCGCAAGAAAGCCTTGTCGATGCCCGCGATCGGACTCAGGCCGCCCGCGGTGTCGCCGTCCATCGTCGCGTAGCCGACGGCGGCTTCGGAGCGGTTGCTGGTCGCGAGCAAGAGCGCGTTGTTCAAATTCGCGAACAGCCACGCGCTCGGCGCCCGCGCACGCGCCTGGATGTTCTGCAGGGCGACGTCGTGCTCCTTCCAGGTCAGCTCGTACCCCAGCGCGTCCGACACCAACGACACGTACCCGTCCACGAGCGCTTCGACGTCGAGATCGAAGTGCAGCGCACCGAGCGCCTCCGCGACTCCTTGCGCGGCACTCTTGGTCAGATCCGAGCTGTTTCTCGTGGCCTGGTACACGGTCGTGAGCAGGCGCCGGCACAACGCCGCGGCTCCCTTCGCGTGCGGCAGCCCCGGGACGTAGCCGAGCTTGTCCGCGACGCCCGTTGGCCCCAGCTCCGCCAGGCAGAACTCGACCATGTACCGCACGAGGCATGCGACCGCGCTCGAGTCGGCGCCGCCGCTCAGCGAAACGACGAAGCCGTTCGCCCGGCTCTTTCTCATGTAGTCGAACAAGCCGAGCGCCATGGCGCGCGTGAATTCCTCTTCTTTCATGCGCGCCGAGCGCTCCCAGAGCGACACCGTCACGGCCTGTGCGCTGGGCTCGATCTGCGGGTACTCGTACGGGCTCACCACGCATTCGTCATTGGCCGGGCTCACGTCGGGCTGAAAGCTCGAGAGCGCGCTGAGGCGCGAACGCGTCAAATCGACGTCGACGATGGCGGTCACGAGCTCGACATCCGCGAACGAGAAGCGCCGGCCGACGGCGAGCAGATCGCCGCCCGACGCAATCAGCGCATCGCCATCGTAGATGGCGCGGCCGGCCTCGTTGCCGAGCAGGTTCGCGTACACGTAGCTGACGCCGAACGCGCGGGATCCCTCGAGCACGAGCCGCCGCCGGATCTCGTACTTTCCAAAGGCGAAGTGGCTGGCGCTCGGGTTCAAGATCACGTCCACCGCCTCGGCGACCAGGTGCGCGCCGGGGCGTTGTGCGATCCAGGCGTCCTCGCAAATTTCGAAGCCGATGCGCACATCCCCGCACTCGAAATAGATATCGCCGATCGGATACCGCTCGCCGTCCAGCCGGACCAGCGAACGTTCCCCGCGCGGCCAGGGCTTGAACCAGCGCGGCTCGTAGTGGATGCCGTCGCCCGCCAGCGCGCGTTTCGCCACGAACCCTAAAATTTGGCCGTCCTGCACCAGGCAGCACGCGTTGTAGCTCGCGTTGTTGTGAAGGATCGGGAGTCCCAGGCTGACGATCAGCCCGCGCGTCTCCGGCAGCAGCTCGCGCAGCACGCGCAGCGCGTAGGCGCGCACGCTCGGCGAAAGGAAGGCGTCCTCGCAGCCGTAGCCCGTGATGCAAAGCTCCGGCAAGCACAGGATGCTGACGCCTTCGTCCCGCGCCCGGCGCAGCGCGGACACGATGTTCGCGGTGTTCTGGGCCCACGCGAGGGGCGTCTGATTCAGCGTCGCAGCGGCGACCTTGATGAGCTTCATCTACGCCGAGCGTAGTACGAAGGCCCCTCACACGGGGAGCGAGCCGCGATCGACCGGGGGGAGCCCCGCCGCACTGGGGACGCGCGAAAGTCGCGTTTTCCGTCGCTCTTCTGCGTACTCCTGCTCCTCGCGCCCCTCCCCCGGACCGAGCAGCACCGCGATCCAGCGCAGGTCCTCGGTGTTGGCGAAGACGATTTTCACCACCATCGTGAGCGGCACCGATAGCAGCGCTCCCACCGGGCCCAGCAGCCATCCCCAGATCACCATCGCGAGCGTGATCACGAGCGGCGAAAGCCCCAGCGCGCGGCCAAGGACCTTGGGCTCCACGATGTTGCCGAGCACGTTGTGCACGAGCAAGAGGCCCGCGAGCAGACCCACGGCCGGCATCGTGCCGAGCTGCAGGAAGGCGGTCACGACCGGCCCAATCGTCGCGAGGATCGGCCCGAACACCGGGACGAAGTTGAACGCGAACGTGACGACGCCCCAGAGCACCGCGTTGTCGAGATTCATGACGGCGCACCAGACGCCGCACAGAATGCCCATGGCAGCGCTGATCCAGCTCTTCACGAGCATGTACTTCTGAACTTCGTGGATCGTGTTCTGAACGTCGCCGAGATGCTCCGGGCGCCAGTGGAGGGCATGCTGGAGCTTTGCGTGAAAGGTGGCCGCCTCGAGCAGCAGGAAAATCACCACGAACAGCACGACACCGAACAACGACAGCGCGTCGGGAACTCCCAGCAGCACACCCGTGACGATGCCCTCGCTCAGCTTGCCCGCGTCGAAGTTCATCACCATCGGCGCAAAGCGGGCCATGCGATTCTGAGCGAGCCAGGCCGCCATGTCCTGCTTGACGTCGACGATCGCCCGCTCGAGGCGCGGCACGCTCTCGGTCAGGTCGCTGGCTGCCACGGCGAGGAGCGCACCGAAGCCCACCAGCACGGCGAGCGAAAAGAGAATCGTCAGAGTCACGGCCGCGTAGGTCGGCAACCGAAACCGCTTGAGCCAGTGGACGATCGGCGCCATCGCTGCCGCGATACAGGCCGCGACCAGCAGCGGAACGATCATGCCACCCGCGGCCTTCAATCCAGCGGCCACGATCACGGCAGCTGCCAACAGAAAGAATGCTCCGGCGCCAAGCTTCACATCCGCCACGTGGCTGAGTGCTGCAAGGCACGTGCCCCATTGCCACGAGGCATAAAGGTGCAGAGCCCGTCAATCCGGGCGCGGCATTTCGCCTCGCAGGCGCAAGTCTGCCCCGCCCCGCGTCAGCGCCAGCGCCCAGCGCACGCTTCAGCTCATCTGTTCAGACAGGTAGAGCTCTTTGCCCAGCTGACTGATGAGATGCAGCTGCGTCTCGAGCCAATCCACCGACTTCTCTTCGCCTTCCAGAATGTGCACGAGCAGATCGCGTGTGCCGTTGTCACCCTGATCGCGGCAGAGCGCGATGGCTTTGTTCAGGCGCCCCACCGCCGTCACCTCGACGTCCAGGTCCAGCCGATGCTGCTCGACGGGATCTTCTCCTACCCGCACGGGGTGGAGCCGCTGCAGGTTGGGCACTCCCTCGAGATAGAGGATGCGGTCGATCAGCACCTGCGCGTCGCGCATCTCTTCGATCGACTCCTCTCGCTTCTTATCCGCCAGTTTCTTGTAGCCCCAGTTCGCGCACATGCGCGAATGGATGAAGTACTGATTGATGGCCGTGAGCTCCGCCGTGAGGATCTCGTTCAGCGCATCGATGATCTGCGGGTCGCCTTTCATGATTCTCCTCGGGGCTGCGGCGTTCAGGGCAGCTCTTCGGCTCGTAACAGAAAAAATAGCGATCATGAAGCGCACGCCGCGCTTCCACGCCGACTGACGCGCAGCCGTCGCACCGACCGACCTTCTGGATGCGCTTACGCCGACGCTTCGAGGCGGAGCTGCACGATGTGGCTCATTGACGGCGGCGGCTGCTCGCCTTCGATGATTTCGTCGATCAAGTCTCGACAGCCCCCGCACTCCGAGCCGGCCCCGCATATTTCGGATACCTGCTCGGTGGTGTGAGCACCGCAGCCAATGGCGGCTTTTATCTGGCGGTCAGAGACGCGACGGCAATGGCAAACGAGCATTGGGCCTCGAAGGGAGAGCGACTTCCAGAAAAGTAGCCGCGCGATATTGAAAGTCAATATCAAGTTCTCGGCGGACCCAATAATCCCTATTATGTTCCGACACTTAAGCCGACGGCCCCCGGCCTGCACTTGGGTCTTTTCGACTCCCTAGCCCTTGAGCGCGACTGTTTCGCCGGCGATCTGGCTGTCCGCTTCCAAGCACAGCAGGCGCACTCGTCCGGTCGCAACGAGGCGCTGACCTGCGTCCCGGACCGAAGCCTCCCAGATCTGGGTGCGTCGCCCCCGAGACAGCGGCACGGCCGTGACGCGCAGCTTGCCCGCACGGACTGCCCGCAAAAAAGACGTATGATTTTCGACCCCGACTACGGACTGGCCGGCCGCCGCCGAGTACAGGCCCGCACCAACGGAACACGTCGTCTCGACAGCGCCGCAATAGACGCCGCCGTGGACGATGCCGTACGGCTGAAGGTGCTGCTCTCCGACTTCGAACTCGGCGACCACCTCGTCGGCCGTGGCTGAAACGAACGACAGCGCCATCGCGATGCTGTAGCCGCCGGGGGTCGTCGCGACGGACTGGGCCGAGCCGGAAGTCTCGCTCATATGGCCACTCATAGCACCGCTGGCACATGAGCGACGGGTTTGACAGCCCGGCCGGAGCGCGCCATGTCTCGCCTCATGGCCTCCGTAGATGACCGTATCAAGAGCACGATTGAGGGCGCCCCCGTGGTGCTGTTCATGAAGGGCACACGCGACCTTCCCCAGTGCGGATTTTCCGCACAAGTGGTGCAGGTGCTGGACTCGCTCGGAGCGGACTACACCACCGTGAACGTCCTCAACGATCCCGAGGTGCGCGACGGCATCAAAGCCTACTCGCGGTGGCCGACGATCCCACAGCTCTACGTCCGCGGCGAGTTCGTCGGCGGCTGCGACATCGTTCGAGAGCTCTACGCGAACGGCGAGCTCGAGCAGAAGCTAGGCGTCGCGAGCAAGCCCGTGGCAGTGCCCCGGGTGCGGATCAGCGAGCAAGCCTCTCAGGCCTTTCGCGAGGCCATCGAAAACGAGGACGAATACGTGCGGCTCGAGGTCAGCGGGCAGTACGAGCACGGGTTGTCCATCGGTCCCAAGCAGCCCGGCGACATCGAAGTCTCCGGGGGCTCGCTGACGATTCTCGTCGGCCGTTCTAGCGCGGCGCGCGCCGAAGGCGTCAGCATCGACTACATCGACACCCCGAGCGGTCCGGCGTTCAAGATCGAGAATCCAAACGAACCGCCGCACGTGCGTTCCCTGTCGGCCATGGAGCTCAAAGCGAAGCTCGACGCCGGGGACAAGCTCGAGCTCATCGACGTGCGGACGCCAGAGGAACGGGAGATCGCGAGCATCGAGGGCGCGCGCTTGCTCGACGATTCGTTGCTGCAGGAGCTTTCACGGGCGGATAAAGACACCACCCTGGTGTTCCACTGCCACCATGGCAGCCGCAGCCAGAGCGCCGCGGAGCAGTTCGTGGCTCAGGGCTTCCGCAGCGTATACAACCTGACCGGCGGCATCGACGCCTGGGCGCTAGACGTCGACCCCGACGTCTCGAGGTACTAGCTCGTTACGGAGATGAGGCGGGGGCTGGCGTGACGGCGGGCGCGAACGTCGGGGCGGGCCGCGCCGGCGCGCTCTTGAGGGCGGCTGCCAGGTCCTTGCTTCCCCGCAGGCACGCGTAGCAATCCATGAGCCCCAGAAAGCCGCAGCCCCGAGCGGCGGTCAGGGCCTTCAGCGCAGACGCCGAGCGCGCGTCGCCGTGTTCCACGGCCCGCGGCAGGAGCTTCTTGTAGTTGGCGCAGGAGCTGGGCTTACCGAGGTCGAGCGCGATCAACAGCGCCGGGCTCGCTTGCCCCCGCAAGGCTTCGCTCTCGAGCTGTGCCTTGGCAAGCTTGGCGACTTCAGCGTTCGCCTTGTTGCGCCGATTCGCGGCCCAGACGTCGTAGACGAGATCCGCGCCCGGCGCGCCGAGCTTCGCGGCCAGCGGTAGTGCAGTCGCGGCCGTGGCCGGCGCGTCCGCAGCAGCGCGTAGATCCGCGAGTAGGCGCGGATCCAGGCCGAGCTTGGGATCGAGCGAGAGGGCCTTCTCGTACGCCTTCACGCTGGCCGAAAATTGACCGAGCTCGGCGTGACCGCGGCCGAGGGCGCGCCACTCCTCCACGCTGCGCTCGGTCTCGGGGCGCGCGGCGAGCTGCGCGAGGGCCGTCGCGTCGCCGCGCCCGGCGCGTTCGAGTAAAATTGCGAGCTCACGTTCGCGATCGTCGCTCGAGCCGATCCTGACGCCTTCACGCGCGACGTCTGCCAGGGAGCGCCCGCCGTCACCGCCTACCAGCACCGCCGCGATCAAGATCAGCGCCACCACCAGAGCCGTGCCGAACGCAAGCATGGCCCAGACGGGTACGGGCTGCCCGCCGATGGCCACGGAGCTTTGAAGTAGCGGTGCGAGGCCGGAAGTGCGCTCTCGCAGGAGCTCCGCGACGCGAGTCCCCAGCGGACGCTTCCTGGGTACAGTGGCCGGCCCGGTCGACCACTGGGCGGCGCCCGGCAAGCTCAATACCGTGTCCGAGAATTGTCCAGCGCTCGTCGCACCGCGAAACGAGCGCAGCGCCGCCGCCTGGGTGTTCGAGATGGGCTCGGTCAACGCGCCGTCGAGCAGCTCGTCGATACGCTGCACGAGCTCGGCAGCGCTCGGCAAGCGGTGGTCCGGGTTCTTGGCGAGCAAGGTCCGGATCAGTATCTCCAGCGCCGGCTCGACCTCCGGCGGCAGCGGCGGTGGATCCATGGTGAGCTGACGCGTGAGAACGACGACCATGTCGTCGTCGCTGAACGGTGACTTTCCCGCCACCATCTCGTACAAGAGCACGCCGACGGTGTAGAGATCCGCGCGCGCATCGACGGGCAGTCCCTGCGCCTGTTCGGGCGCCATGTACTCGGGCGTTCCGAAGATGCTGCCCAGCTGCGTGAGCGGCTGCTGTCCGCCCTGCGCCTCGACGCTCAGCTTGGCGATGCCGAAGTCGAGCACCTTGACGAAGTCCGGATCGCCTTCGCGTTCGAACAGCATGACGTTGTCCGGCTTCAAATCGCGGTGCACGACGCCTGCGCTGTGCGCGGCGCTGAGCGCGTCCGCGATCTGCCGCGCGATGTGGAGCGCGCGCACGGACGACAGGCGCTTCTCCACTTTCATCAGCGCCCGCAGGCTCTGCCCTTCCACGTACTCGAGCACGAGGTAGAACGCGCCGTCTTCGAGACGGCCGAAATCCGTGGCGGCCGCGACGTTCGCGTGCTCGATGCGCGCCGCGGCGACGGCCTCGCGCTCGAAGCGCGCGACCACCTCGGGCAAGTACGTCATTTCTCGATGAAGTACCTTGATGGCGACCGCCTTGCGCATGTGCACGTGCTCGGCGCGGTACACCGATCCCATGCCGCCCGATCCGAGCAAGCTCTCGATGCGATAGCGCCCCGCCAACAGCGCGCCGAGCAATGCGTCCGCCGCGGGGGGGGCGTCTGAACTGCTTGTAGCGCTATCGCTCACGCGTCATTCCCGAATCTCGGCAGAGCAATGACCCCTATTCTGGCGGACGTTCACTCAGGGAGTCGAGCAGGTCTTTGGCAACGAAATCAAGCGTTTATGCGCAGTCATTCCAGACCTGGGCAGCCCCGCTCGAAATTCAGCTGCTCCGGGTACCACGGCCGGCCAGCAGACGCACCTGGGAGCTCGCACCCTCCGAAACGCCCCGGTGCAAGACGATGCGCTTGCCCGCTTCACGACCGTGAGCATACGCCTGAGAGCGTCTCACTCCGGCGCGAGAGACCCGGCGCACGCGCGGGTAGCGACGCTCGAACCAATCTCGCAGGCCGGCGTCACCTACCCACACCAGCCCTTCGTGGTGGCTCTTCTTGCGCTCATCGCGCAGCTTGTCCTGAAACCCCAGCATCACCCCCGCCAGAAAGCTCTGCCGGCGTGTATTGCGACCCGCACCGTTTCGTCTTCTGTAGTCACGAAATAGCGCTTCCGCGGTGTGGGTCAGGAACGAATGGACGTACGCGGCCAGCTCCAGGTTCTCACTGCGGCCGCACACCTCGAGCATGCTGCCGCGCTTACCTTCCAGCGGTCGCCAGACCGGCACCCAGATGCACTCCACGAAGAAGTGATCGGCCAGGATGTTGGCGAGCCTGCGCTCGGCTTCGCTGACCCGGCCAGTGGCGCGTCCGAGATGACGAAAGCCGTAGCTCGCCGGCCGGCTCTCGAGCGTGACCTGGATGTTGTACTTGAGCATCAAACGCTGCGCGGCGCTCATCGCGTTCTGGGCTTCGTGCTCATCGGCGCTCTCCGCCAGCGCCAGCAGCTTACCGACGCGATCGAGAATGCGACCGTGCTCGGCGCTCCCTTCCGGCGCACCGAGCGGAACGCCTGCGGCGCGCTCGTCGATGCCGCGTTCGCGACACACGCGGCGGAAAGACGCGCCGTGCGGCGGCTCGCACGAACCCTCCACTTCGTACACGTACTGGTGCGCCATCTCGTGTTTGAGCACTTCGACGAGTACTCCCCAGCCGTGTTCCAGGAGCAGGGCGCGCGACAGCTCGATGGTGCAGAGCTCGCCGACCCAGCGCCCGAGCCGCGCGCCGGCCTCCACGAACGTGAGCTGACAGCCGCGCAAGCGCCGTCCGAAGAGGCTCTCGTTGAGCTCCGCGTAGGTCGTGCGCACGGCACGCACCGCCGCTCGTTCGAGCTCGACGCTCAGGCCATCGACAGCGCTCGGTCTCTTGCCCACTGCACCTTCACTGAAGTCTGACGCCGTGCCACGGCGCTCCGGCGATGGTTGCCACGGGCACGCCGCTCGCGCAAGTCAGGGGCTACCGCGCAGTCGCGCGACTTCCTACACGGCGCAAACCCGTGTCGTTGTTCAGTGATGATCGTTCCGGGGTCGGGGCCCCGGAACCTGAGGGTGGGGCCCTGCTCCGTTCGGGTCCAAATCAGGGCATTGATCGGAGTATCCTGCCGACTTGCTACGTCCGAGCCAGGTCGGGGCCCCCCCTGAATTCTCGACCGTTCCTTGACGGGGAAGCGATT
>DATDJP010000011.1:0-80534 GCA_036520475.1 Polyangiaceae bacterium
ACCACCTCTGCAGTCTCGGCCGCGGCAGCGCCCGCGGGCGATTCGACGTCGAGCTTGCTGCGTGCGTGCGCAACGTGTTTACCCGTCCGCTGTGCGGGCTCGTCGAGCACCTCGAAGGTCACCATGCGCTCGTTCGTGCAAGTGGATGAGCGGCAATGGACAACAAGGAGCTGAAAGCTACTCTTCAAGTGCATAGTAAAAAGCCCCGAGCGGCATCCGTTCTCCGTCCGCTGCGCTAAAGCCCGACCCAGCGCGCCCCAAGTCGCCCTGCACTAACCCGAAACCAAGTCGCCGAAGCATCAAGCTTCCGTCCCAGACTGCGGCGCCACCGACCGCAACCCCGGCGCCGCGTTCACCTTCACCCTCGCGTTCGCCTTTGCCCGAGCCTGGCGCGCGCGCGCTCAGTGTAGCTGCTCGAGGATTTCTCGGAGCACGGCGAAGCCGTCGCGAAAGTGGGCGAGCTCGGCTTGTTCGTTCGGCGCGTGGTAGTAGCTCGCGCGGCCGAACCCCGTGATCTGGACGTCGAAGCCGCGACGCTGGAGCTCACGCACGAGCGGCAGCGCGCCCGTCATGGAGAACTTTTTGACGGCGCTTTCGCCGCGCACGCGTCGGAGCGCCGACTCCAGGACCGCCAGCCCGTCCGAATCCAGGCGGCATGCGATACCTTCCATGTAGCGCGCTGCGAACGAAAGCTCGAGCGCGCCGTGTCGGCCATCCTGCGTGCGCACACGCGGGAAATACGCCGGCAGCGCCGCATTCTCGGCGATCGCGCGGTTCAAGTCCTGGACGCGGGCGACCGCAGATTCGATGACCTGCTGCATGTCGTAAAACGGTGTGAGCCGCACGTCGCCCTGAATGACCGCCGCGCCCGGGATGATGGTCACTTTGTTGTTCGGGACGTTGATGACCGTCGCCTTCAGCGTCGACGCCGTCACGAAACGCCAGCGTTGTTCGTCAGCGTGCGCTGGATAGGTGGCGTTGAACCACTCGACCAGCGCGCGGCTCGCGGCCATGCCGAGCTCGAGGGCGTTCACGCAGTTTTGCGCAAAGCCCGAGTGTCCGGTCACGCCCTGGGCCGAGAGGCTCCACATGGCGACACCGCCCGTGCCGATGGTCGGGCCGAAGTCGGCGCTGTCGAGCCAGTACACGGGACCGTCCTTCAGATCGTCCATGTGGCCGCGTTCGACGACATAGTCGAGGCCGATCTCCCGCAAGGGCGCCTCTTCCTCGTTGGCGATCATCACGACCTTCAACGTTCGGCGCGGGCGTACGCCGTGCTCGGCCAGCTGCGCGAGCAGATCGGTGAGCACCGCCACATGACCCAGGCAATCCGTGACGCCACGACCATACAAAGTTCCGCTCTCGGAGACCCACAGCTCGAACGGATCGCGCTCCCAACCCTCGGCCTTTTCGTCGGCAGGAACGACGTCGAAGTGCGCGCCCACGAAGCCGACCGTGCCCTGCCCCGATCCGCGCACCGTGAGCACGAGGCTCGGTCGATCTTCACGCCCCGGCGCGTTCAGGCTCTGAGCCTCGATGAAACCACTCTGAATGTGCGGCTCGAGCGTTTCGAGCACGACGCGCGCGGCCAATCGCTCTTCTGGGACGAGCCCCGCGCTCGGCGCGTTCTGCAGCCGCTCGCCGAGGCCGATCAGACGCCGCAGCACTTCGATGAACCGCCCCTCGTTCAAATTCAGGCTCGTCATGCGACACACGCAGGGTTCGCCCCGTGCCTCCCCCTGTCAACTCGTAAAGGGCTGTGCCGGAGCGGACGCTCGGCTACACTGCCGCGCAATGCGCGCCATCATCATCGGAGCAGGCCGCGGCAGCCGCCTGGGCGTCGAAACCACGGACATCCCCAAGACCATGGTGCAAGTCATGGGACGTCCCATGCTCGACTGGATCCTGGAGGCGCTCACCCAGGCCGGGTTCACGCGCAAGGACGTCGTGTTCGTGTGCGGGTACGCGCAGCACGTGGTGCGCGAGCGCTATCCCGAGTTCACGTTCGTGGAGAACACCGACTGGGAAAACAACAACATCCTGGCGTCGCTGCTGTACGCGCGCCAATACCTCCAGAGCGGTTTCGTCTCCACGTACGCCGACATCGTGTACGATGGCGCGATCGTCCAAAGGCTGGTGAACAATCCGCACGACATCGTGCTCGGTTGTGACACGGCCTGGCGCCGCCGCTACGTTGGGCGCACCCAGCATCCCGAAAGCGACGCCGAGAAACTTCGCGCACAGGGTGAGCGGGTGCGCGAGCTCAGCCGCAAAATCCCCGGCGAGGCCGCTCAGGGTGAGTTCATCGGCGTCATGAAGCTGAGCAAGAACGGCGCGAGCGAGCTGGTATCGGCGTTCGACCGCGCTCGGGCACAGCACGCCGGCAAAGTCTGGCGCGAGGGGAGGACCTTCGAAAAGGCGTACCTCCTCGACCAGCTGCAGGACATGCTCGAGCAAGGCAGCGTCATGCACCGCGAGGACACGCCGGGCGGATACATGGAAATCGACACGCTGCAGGATTTGTCGATGGCCGAGCAATGGTGGAAGACGCGCTCCTAGCCGGCCGCAGCCTGAACGCCGGCGAGCTCATCCGCGAGCTCGAACGCCGGCGCGCGCCCGGCGCCAACGCACTGGCGTTCGACGGCGACGGCACGCTCTGGTCCGGGGACGTATCGGAAGACGTCTTCTCACGCGCGGTGGTGGCGGGGCTGCTCCGCGACGACGCGCGGCCGGCGCTCGCCTTCGCCGCGGCAGAGTTCTCGATCGCGACCAACGGCAGCGCGTCCGACATCGCAGCGCGCCTGTTCACCGCTTACGCACAGGGCACGTACCCGGAGCGCGAGGTCTGCGAAATGATGACCTGGTGCTACGCGGGGTGGACGCTCGGCGAGCTTTCGCAATACGCGCGCGACACGCTCGCGGAGGTCGGGCTCGTTTCGCGTTTGAACGTGTCGCTCGAGCCGATCCTGAGCTGGGCGCGCGCAGAAGGGCTGGCGACGTATCTGGTGTCGGCGTCGCCGCGCGCCCTCGTCGAAGTCGCCGCCGAACACTGGCACTTTCCCAAGACGCACATCCTCGCCAGCGATCCGGTCGTGAAGGGAGATGTGATCGAGCCACGGATGAACGGCGACGTGCCCTACGGCGAAAGCAAGATCCGCGTGCGAGAACGTCTCATGAACGGAGCCACCTGGCTCGCGACCTTCGGCGACAATGTGTTCGATCTGGAAATGTTGCACGCGGCGCGCCTCGGCGTCGCGGTGCGACCCAAACCAGCGCTCCGTAAGCTGCTGCCGGCGCTGCCGTTCGTCGAGCTGGTCGCGTGAGCCGAGCGGGCCCGTTTACACCTTTGGAACCTGCGCCGTGTTCGGTAACCTGGGCGTCCATGAAGTCCCTATCGTCCCCTTCCCTTTTGACCCTCTGGTGTCTGATCGGCTCGCTTGCGTTCGGCTGCGGCGGCGGGGACGCGCCCGCGCGCAGCGCTGATGACGCCGAAACGGACGGGTCTGGGTCGCGCGGGCCGGGCGAACAGATGTCCGCGAGCGCTGAAATCGGCGCACTCGACGAGGCTGCTGTCGATCGCACGTTTCGCAAGAGTCTCTCCGGCCTCGAACGCTGCCTGCACGCGGGGGCGCGGCGAGTCGAGTTCATCGGCGGCAAGGTCAGCTTCTACATAGAGGTCGACGCCAGCGGTTCGCTCCGTCATGCGCACCTCGAGGAGTCGACGCTGGGCGACCGCGACACGGAGAAGTGCATGCTCGGCGTATTGGGCAACAAGCGCTGGCCGAAGCCGGTGGGAGGCGACATGGGCTACGCGCGCAACTCGTTCGACTTCGATCCGCCCAACGACGTACGTCCGCCGACGGACTGGGAGAGCGAACGGCTGAGCGAGGTCCTCGAGAAGCTCGCCCCCGAGCTCGACGAGTGCAAGCAGGGAGCTTCCGGTCGCTTCAAAGCCACGCTGTACGTCGCCACCGACGGCGCGCCGCTCTCGGTCGGCATCACACCGCCGGACGCGAGCGGTGACGCCGCGCTCGATTGCCTGGCTCAGGCCCTGAAAAACGCGACCTATCCCTCACCGGGGAGCTGGCCGGCGAAAGTGAGCTTCGAGTTGTGACCGAGCCCCACGAGCCGCCTCCGTCCCTGGCGGGCCAGCGCGCGCTGGTCACGGGCGGCGGGAAGCGGCTCGGCCGGGCGATCGCGCTGGCCCTGGGCGCGAGCGGCGCGCGCGTGGCCGTGCATCACCACGAGAGCCAGAGCGGCGCGGAAGAAACCTGCGCGCTGATCCAGAGCGCCGGTGGACAGGCGTTTGCTCTGGCGGCCGACTTGATGGATCGGAGCGAAACGCGCGGCCTCGTGGACCGCGCGCTCGATGCGCTGGGCGGGCTCGACGTGCTCGTCGGCAACGCCGGTAATTTCGAGCGGGTCCCGGTCGATGCGCTCAGCGACGCCGCTTACGATCGCGCCCTCCAACTGAACCTCGACGCCAACTACGTCATGGCGACCCACGCGCGCCCCGCGCTCCGGAGCGCGCGCGGCAACATCGTATTCGTGACGTGCACGAGCTCCACCACGCCCTTCCGTAACTACTTACCGTACGTGGTGTCCAAGGGCGCGCTCCGGCAGCTGATGCGCGCGCTCGCGCTCGAGTTTGCGCCAGAGATCCGCGTCAACGCCGTCGCTCCGGGCACGGTGCTGCCCCCGGAAAATCTCGCATCCGAGGAGCTCGAGCGCCTCCGCTCGCGCATTCCGCTGGAACGCTTCGGAAGCGCCGGAGACGTCGCCAGCGCCGTCGCCTATCTCGCGTCGGCTCCGTTCGTGACGGGAGTCGAGCTCGTCGTCGATGGCGGCCGCACCGTCGCTGCGCGCTGACGCCGCCGCGTGACAGACTCAGGACGTGCGCTGAAATTCGACGCGGAGCTGGCTCGCGCCCGCGGTCTTCTCCCCTGTCGCCGCGGTCGCCTCGTTGAACGTGACGTGCTGCGCTGAAAGGCCGCGCGACGTGAGCTGTTCACGCAGCTGCTTGACGCGAGCGCTGTCCGCGCCGTCCACGGACACAACGAGCTTCGCGTCGGCGTGCAGCGCCAAGAACTCGCCCAGCTTGCGGACCAGCTCTTGACCGCCCGGGGAGAGCTGGTCGCCGTTCAGCACCGCGCTCATCGGCACGAGTAGCACCGGGCGCCCGTCGCCAAACGTGAGCTCGTAGCTACCGGCGGCGAGCTTGTCGTGGAAGGTGAGCGAGATGTCACGCACCAGGTTGGCCCGGTCCGCCGTCAGCTGCGCACTTTCGGAGGTGTTTTCGGAGCGCGCCGTGGCCGCGGCCAGGGCTTTGACGAGCTCCTGTTTCTCCTGAGAGAACGCCCGCAGGTGGTCGCCGGCTCGCGCGAGCTCGCTGCGCAGCTGCTCGACCGTGCCCATGGCGTTGTCGCGCGCGCTTCCGGCGAGCTTGGCATCCAGGTTCGTCGCCGCGAGCTTCTGCTCGTGCTCTTCGAGGCGCTTGGCGTGTGCCGTGGCGACTGCGTGCGTGTCCGCGAGCTGCCGCTGCAGGTGATAAGCGCGCGACAGTGTGCGCCGATGAGCCGTACGCTCGGCGCCCAGGGCCGACTGCGCCTCCTCGTAACGGGTAGCCGGAACGCAGCCAGCCAGCAGCAGCCAGCTGGTCGCCACGCCGAGGCCAGTCACTGTCCAAGATTTCAGCATAGGGAATTTCCTCGCAGACGCACCAAATCCAAATGTTCAGCCAGCGTCAAGCGGTCCACGTCGGCGATCCGAATGAACTTGAAAGCTTGCTGACTTCCCGCTCGCCAGATCGGGCGGCCGACGGCGCGGATGGGTCGATAGCGCTCCGGCAGCACCAGCTCGAGTTGGACGAACAGGTGATCGTGGTCCTGGCTCGGATCACGGCCGCGGTCGAGCACGATGCCCATGGGCGACACCTCGATGCCGCGACAGTGTGCGGCAAGCAGCCCGTCCCGAGTGATCACGCGAAAGTCCGTCCTGGCTCTCAACGCAACGCGACGATCCATGCTTCCTCCGCTCACGCACCGTCAGCGTAAGTCGAGGAGCGAGGCTCGGGCCAAATTCGCCTCGCTCGGGCCGTACACTTCATGAAGTCCGAGCAGAGCAGAGACCTCGGACGGCAGCAAATTTGGCGGTTTTAACGCCTGCCGCTAACACGGCCGCGTGCCCCGTACGGCTCTTGCCACAGCAGTGCTTTGCCGGGCAAAGCAGCGGCCTCCGCGGTCCATGCGATTTTCGACGTGGCGAGTCGCGGTGTTGCCCGTGCTCGCCCTGGGCGTGCTGGTGCCGAACGTGGCGCATCCGAACGAGGCCGGGCCGCCCGCCGTGGACCTGCGGCAGATCCGCATCGACGGAGAGGGAGCGCGCGCCCCGATTGCGGGCGGAGGCTACGCCCGGCTCACGCTCGATCCCGATCTGCAACAGGCTGCGGCGCGCCTGCTGGCCCAGGCCCGGCCGAGCGCGGGCGCGATCATCGCCATCGATGCTCGCAGCGGCCACCTGCTGGCGTGGGCGGAGCAGCGCCCGCGCCGTAGCGCGCCGAGCCTGGCCTCGAACGCGCTGGCGCCCGCCGCGAGCGTTCTGAAAATCATCACGACCGCGGCGCTGCTCGAGCGTTCGCACCTGTCGCCCGACCTGTCGGTGTGTATTTCCGGTGGTCTACGCCGCGTCGACCGCCAGCATCTGGACGCGCCGCGATCGGGCCATGCGACCTGCGCCCCATTCGGCATGGCGCTCGGACACAGTCGTAACGCCGTGTACGCCCAGCTCGTGACGCGCTACCTGCTGCGCGACGATCTCGTCGAAATGGCGGCGCGTTTCGGGTTCAACGAGCGCGTGCCGTCCGATGTGCACGCGCTGACGGGCAAGCTCGACGTGCCGTACAACGACCTGGCATTTGCGCGCACGGCGACAGGCTTTCGTGGCAGCACGCTTTCCGCGCTCGGCGCCGCGCACATGGCGTCGATCATCGCCGGCGGTGGCCGCGCCGCCGAGCTGCGCATCGTGCAGAGCGCGGGTGACTACCGCGCGCCCGACGAGAAGCGCCTGCTGCACCGGGTGATCGATGCGCAAACCGCGCGCGCGCTGACGCGCATGATGGAAGTGACGGTACACAGCGGCACGTGTCGCGACACCTTCAGCGACGAGACGGGACGCAGCTTTCTGCCGGGGATGCGCGTCGCCGCAAAGACCGGAACGTTACAGCCCGCACCGCACGCAGATACGACGAGCTGGTTCGTGGGCTTCGCCCCCAGCCGTGCGCCGCAGATCGTGCTCAGCGTCCTTTTGTCGAACGGGCCCGTGTGGCACAGGAAGGCCAAGGCCGTGGGCCGCGACGTGCTGCGCGCGTACTTCGCAGCGCGCGGCTACCGTGGCGTCACGTCACCGTCGCCCGAAGACACCTCGCCCGGGGATCGTGAGCCCGAGTTGCTCGCGTTCGATTGAAACGCGCCAAGAGCGCGCACGCCGGCTGCGGCGCCCGAAGCGTGCGGCGACCCAGGTCAAACCGAAGAGCCAGCGCGCACCGTCCGACGCCGGAAGGCCCGGCGCCGAGCAGGCGCAGTTCTTCGACTTCGGCGCGCTCCCGTCTGTCGCCGTCACTTCCGCCGCCGCGTCCCCATTCGCCGTCGCGACCGCGCGGCCCGGCAATCCAAGCGACGCGATCGGCGTGATCACGACCTCTGCTGGACGAATCTGCGTGCGGTTCTTGCGCGCGAGATCCTGGACGATCCACGTCTTGCGTAGACCGCGGTACGTACGCGGCGCTTTGCCCCAGCGGTGACGCGCGGGCTTGTCGCACTTTTGCATGCCTGCCCAGGGATGGAACGTGTTGTACCGCACCTGAAGGCGGTTCTCGCTGGAGGCAGTCACCTCGGCGGACACTTCGCGGCGCTCACCTTTGGGAACGCCGAACCCGCCGCGCACAGGAGACGCGGTGCCGATCTGGATATCGTTCGGCAGATTGCCGCGGTCGTAGCGGTGATGAAGCCGCGACACGATGTACTTCTGCCGCTCGATGATGCCGCGATTCTGAAACGCGATGCGTCGCTCGCGATCGAGCTCTTTTTTTCGGCGCGGTTGCAGGTTCGGGGGCAGCACGCCCAGCGCGGCGCGCTCGGCCCGTTTTTCTTCCTCTGTTTGCGGAGGCAGCGGCGCTTCCCGCACTTCCGCCGGCAACGCCGCTTCGAAGGCGTCCCCTCCGAGGCTCAGGAGCTCCGCCGGCTCCAGCGCCGCGTTGGGACACGGCTCTCCGCACCCCGAGCTGTGCCACGCATACTCATTCAGAACCGCCTCGGGATTTTTGCGTAACAGCAGATCGTGCAGCGCGGCGTAAAATTCTCCAATGCGCTCCTTGATCGCCACGTCGACCTCGATGTTCGTCGGAGGAAACACGTTCGGATAGTTCTTCGCCTCGAAGCGCTGCTCGGGATGCAGCACGTGTACGATCAGCTCCTGCATGCCGCGCGCGCTCAACAGGCCCAGCCGCACCGGCAGGGAGTCGACCGGCTTTTCGGACTCGTAGCGAATCGGTGACAATTGCGCGCGGCTGCTGCCAGTCAGCTCGATACGCTTCGGATCGACCTCCGCGATCAGAAAGCTCGAACCGGCTTTCATGTAAGGCGCGATCGCCGAGGCCGCCGCAGGGGGCAGCGGATATCCCTTGGCTTTCAGCACCGCGGCGAGCGTGGCGGGCGGAGTCACCAGCGTGAACGTATATTCCCCCTGTTTCACGTCGGACTTCACGTTGACGAAGAGCTCCCGTGCTACCGGCGCCGCGCCCGGAGTCGGGTTGCCTCCGCCCAGGAACGCGGAGTTCGGATCGGCCTTCAAGGAGCGCTGCCATTCCTGTTCCGGCTCACCTGCCTCGCACGGGTCGACTTCCCACCACTCGTGGAAGCGCGGTGCGCTGATCTGGTCCATGCGATCCACGAACTCGCGCTTCAGCGTCCTGACGTGCTCCAGCGTCACGTCAGCGGGCACCGCGAGCACCAGGGCGAACGCGTCGAAGGGGCCTTCGTAATCGGGCATCACCGTGACCACGCTGCGGTCTTCCTTGCGCATGACCACGACGTGCGTTTCGTGCGCCACGCGGTCACCCGCGGACTTACCGACGTAAAATCCCGGCAACGCCTGCGCCGGCAGGGAAATCGCCAGCGTGAACAGGACGAGCCAGGGCGCCCTCCACCCAACTCCGCGTGATGACATGGCAAACGAGGCTATCATGCCGGAATGTGCGAAACGTACGGAGTCTTCGCCGGGGCGCTGGCCCCGGATGCGCTGGTAAAGGCCCGAGATTTGGCCGTACGAAGCCGGCTGACTTGCGAGCACGGTAGACAGAGTTAGGTAAAGGTGTGTGATCGAGCGCATTGATCTCGCCCGAGTCCGTTTGGCCCTGCAGGGCCGCGCAGCGGATTCCGCGGTACACCTGGACGGGACGAAGCGGCACGCCGCCGTCGCGGCGATCCTGCGCGACGCGGAGCACGGCGCAGAAGTGCTCCTCATCCGCCGCGCCGCGCGCGAGGGGGATCCCTGGTCGGGTCACATGGCGTTTCCGGGAGGGCAGCGCGAACCCGACGATCAGGATCTGCTCGAGACCGCCGTGCGCGAAACCTGGGAGGAGATCGGGCTCGACCTCAGGACCCATGCCAGTCTGCTCGGCGGGCTCGAGACGTCACCCGCCGTGGCGCGCGGCAAGCGGATCGCGATGAGCGTGACGCCGTTCGTGTTCGAGCTCTGCACGGAACCACCCCTCACGTTCAGCGACGAAGTGGCGGAGGTGATCTGGGCGCCGCTGCCTCCCCTGGCGCGCGGAGAGCTGTCGACGACGATTCCTTATCACTTCGAAGGACGCGAGCTGCGCCTGCCGGCCTGGGACGTCCAGGGACGGATCGTCTGGGGCATGACGTACAACATGCTGGAGACGCTGCTCGCCCTGGCTCAGCCGACGCCCGTGTCGAAGTGACGCCTGTGAACCGTCAGACTTGCGGCTCGAGCGCGTAGCGGCGCTCCTCGTAACCGTAAGCGGTCGGCGTCAGCGCGATAACGCTATGGAGCGGTACCGGCAAGTACGGGCACTCCTCCTGCGGCCGGCCCATCAAGTAGCCGTACAAGGCGCGGATGACGGCCTGGTGCGCCACGACCAGCACGGGGACGCGCTGACGCTCGAGCTCCACGATCACCGGCTCCAGGCGCTGAATGACGTCTGCGTACGATTCACCGCGCGGGTAGCGGTATCGGAACTTGTCGCTGGCGCGCGCCGTGTATTCGTCGGCGAGCTGCTCCTTGATTTCGGCGTACGTCATGGCGTCGCACACGCCGGCGTCGATTTCATCGAGCGCGCGCCACGCCACCGATTCCGTCGGCAGTGCCTGCGCGGTTTGCACGGTGCGGCGCAGCGTGCTCGTCCACACGACCGTGCCGTTGCTGCTCGAGCCTTGCTCCCCCATGAACGCCGCGAGTGACCGCGAGTACTCGATGCCGCGCGGACTGAGCTCGGTATCCCCGCCGATCCGGCCGAGCACGTTGTACTCACACTCACCGTGTCGCGTGAGCCAGATCGTGCGGCGCGCGGGGTGGATGTTCATCAGGAAGAAGATCAGCCGCGCGCTGAGGTACCCTTCCAGACGATTGACGACGAACTGACGTCCGACGTCGATGATCTTCACGTAGCTCTTGTCCGGATCGTCGAGTGGCTCGTAGGTGCTTTCGTAGTGCGCGATGCGCGCGCGAAAATCGCGCACGGCTTCTTCGGAGTCGACGTCCATGTAGTCGGGAGAGCGGAGCTTGGTGTCTCGGACGTTGCCCTCGACGACACTTTCGTCCTCACAAATCGACTCGATGAAGACGACCTGTACCCCGGCTTCCGAGAGCGCGTCGTACACGGTCTGGCGCCGGTGGCGCTGGGTGTTGGTCGCGTCATAGACGCCGACCTCCCCACCACTCTTGAACCAGGCGATCATGTCGCCCAGCGCGCCCATCGCGATACCGACGCGCGTCTCGTAACCGACCGGGTTTCGTGGATCGAAGAACTGCGCGGGCTGCTTGGTTCCGGCCAGAGCTCGCCGGTAGTCACCCACGTTGAAGACCCGCGCGCGGTAGCCGAGCCAGCACAGGTAGCGCGCGATTTTTCTCGAGATGAAGGTCTTACCGCGAGCGGGCAGCCCGACCATGACGAGCGCGAGCTTTTCGGTGCCGGGATTGCGCGGGATCATGAGCTGAGCACACCTCCCCTGGGCAGAAATCGGAGGGCGCGCTTCGACTCGGTCTTAGCACATAGGGCAGCGGCCGGGCCCCGGAGCGCACGAATCCAGGGCCTCGCCGCCGCCCGACTCGATGGCGTGACAACCTCCTGAATGTTAGCTACGACGCTTCTCGTCATGCGTGCCGCCGTCGTCGTCTTCCCAGGTTCCAACGCCGAAACGGAGATGGTCCACGCGCTGCGCGACCGGGCCGGTATTTCCACCACCATCGCCTGGCACAAGGACCGGGAGCTTCCGCCGGACATCGACCTGGTCGCGATCCCTGGCGGCTTCTCTTACGGCGACTACTTGCGGCCGGGAGCGATCGCGAAAGCGGGCCCCATCGTATCCGCGATCCGGGCTCACGCAGAGCGCGGGGGCCTGGTCCTGGGCGTGTGTAACGGCTTCCAGGTGCTGACGGAGATCGGGCTCTTGCCCGGGGCTCTCGCGCAGAACCAGCACCTGCGGTTCGAGTGCAGCGAACGCTTCGTGCGCGTGGAGTCCCTGGGCCCGTTCACCTACGGGTTCGCCGGCGTGCTGAGGCTACCCGTGGCGCACGCCGACGGCCGTTACCACGTCGATCCGATCACGCTCCGGCGCATGGAACAGGACGGCCGCATCGCGTTTCGTTACTGTCAGCGCGACGGCGAGCTCGACAGCAGCAGCAACATCAACGGGTCGGTGAGCTCGATCGCGGGTGTGTACGGCGGTCCCGAACGCAACGTGCTCGGCCTCATGCCGCATCCGGAACGCGCAAGCGATCCCTACGTCGGCAACCAGGATGGCCTGAAGCTGTTCGAGGCAGTCGTGCACTGGCACGCTGAACAATCGTGACGCACCCTGCGCTCACGAGCGAGCCCCTGCCAGGCGGCCAGTGCCGGGTGTGCGGCACGCCGCTCTCGGAAGGCTCCCTGCACTGCACGCACTGCGGCGCCACCTATGGAGAGCGCAACCGCTGCCCGCATTGCCGCTCGGTCACCGAAGTCGAGCCCGGGGGCGTGCTGCGCTTTCGCTGCCGCGTGTGCGGCGGCCCGCGCGTCCCGGTCGACGCTCCGGAGGTCGTGCGCAGCGGTCGGGAAATCAAGCTGCTCTCGAGCGCACAACAGGCTCGCCGCCGCGGCGCCGCCTGGCGCGTCGGTGCCGGGCTGGTTGCCGGCTTCGCGGCGCTCTCGTTCGCGGTCTCGCTCGTGGTCTGGCTGATCGCGTCGCCGGGCGTGATGGGCACGTTGGGATTGCTCGTGATGCTCAGCGTTCCCGTCGTGCTCGCGCTGATGGCAAGGCGCCGTGCGGGAGCGGAAGGGCGCGCGCTCGAGCACGCGCTCGACCAGGCCTGGAACCTGGTCGCCGCGGACGTGCTCGCGTCACGCGGGGGGGAGCTGAACGCTGCCGATCTCGCGGGAATTTTGCGCATCGATGAAGCGCGCGCGGAGCTGTTACTGGGCCAGCTGAACGTGAACGATTTCGTACACGCCCGTGTGACCGAAGAGGGGGACGTGGTGTACTCGAGCCGCGCCCCGGCAAAGCTGCGGGTGCCAGGAGAGCTCGAGTCGACCGAGCTCGGCGCCACCGCCACTGAAGGACTCGAGGATCCGCCGATCACCGCCGCCACGACCTCCGCGCAACGACGAGAATCGGATGCGTAACGAAGCTCGCAGTTGCGTAGTTGGCTACGCACATTCGCGTCCGGGAACCTGCGCACTTGCCGTGTGATCCGCGACGTCTGTGCAGGTCCATCGGGATGCGAGAATCCCGCGCAAATGGCATAGAATTCGCATTCATAGGTTAAGTTACGCATTGGATGGACGTTTCGCCCTCGCGAGCTGCGAGCCCGTCGGGTAAACCCGGCCCCGCGACTGCTCAGTGTCCCCTAATGGCCATAGACCACCGACAGCTCTACGCCACTCCCAGTTTCGCCCAGCAGGACGCTGGTGCGATTCGGCGCGTCATTCGCGAGCTCGCGCCGCAGGACTGGCTGGTATTCGCGTACCTCGTCGCGCTGAACGTCGCGTGTCTGCAAGCACCCGCGAGCAGCATGCGGACGCAATGTTTGGAGCGTGTGTTCGGCCTCTTGACGTTCCTGGTCACCACGCTCGTCGTGGTGCGCGGCGGCCTCTTCCGCCACGCGTTCTGGGCGCCGCTTTTGTATCGGCTCGCCATCTACGGCACCGTCCAGCTCAGCTACTTCTTCTTCCAGGACCTCTTGCCGATCGTCAACGCGACATCGCTCGATTGGGAGCTGTACCACCTGGATCTCGCGCTGTTCGGCTTCGAGCCCGCCATGCTCATGGACCGCTTCGTGAATCCGATCACGACCGAGTGGTTCGCATTTTTCTACTTCGGTTACTTCTTCCTGCTCGCGCTGCACGTGATCCCGATTTTGATGTTTTCCCGGCAGCGCCGGCTGATCGCCGAGTTCGCGCTGGGCATGCTGATCGTGTTCTGCATCGGGCACACGGTGTACATGCTCGTGCCCGGTTACGGGCCCTACAAGGCCATGGCCGATCAGTTTCAGAATGAATTTCCGCGCGGCATGTGGCTCGACATGGTGATGACCACGGTCACCGCCGGCGGCGCCCAGAAGGACATTTTCCCGTCGCTGCACACGGCGGCGCCGACGTTCATCGCGCTGTTCTCGTTCCGGCACCGGGACAAGTTGCCGTTTCGTTACACGTGGCCGGCGGTCACGTTCTTCGCAGTGAACATCATCTTGGCGACGATGTTCTTGCGCTGGCACTACATCATCGACGTGGTGGCGGGCCTCGGCCTGGCGACCAGCGCGATCGTGATCGCGGTACACGTCGTCCGGCGCGACGCCTCACGGCGCGTCAGCAGCGGCCTCCTGCCGAGCTGGCCAATGTTCTCCGAACGCCGCAATCCGGAGCTAGCCTCGGATCCCGCCTCGACCGCGTCTGCACACGTCACCAACTGAGCACGGCCCGGGGTCGCCCAGCTACGCCACGGCGTTCGCGTTCGCGTGCGCCCCCCGCCCCCGCGTTCAGGGGCTAGCGCCGACTGACCGCGTCGCGCTAGCCGTGCCCGTTCCCCGGATCGGGCACGTTCACGTCACGTTCACGTTCACGGGTGCCGCAGCCGCTCTACGTCGCTGGTCCAGCGCAAAAACCCTCGTAATCGATGTACTCCGTGATCGTCGGGTTTTCGCCGCAGGCGGGGCAGTTCTTGTCGCGGCGTAGCTTGAGGGTGCGGAAGGTCATGGCGAGCGAGTCGTACGTGAGCAGACGGCCGACGAGCGGATCGCCGCGGCCCAGGATCAGCTTGATGGCTTCGGTGGCCTGCAGCACACCGATGACGCCGGGCAGGATGCCGAGCACGCCGGCTTCGGCGCACGAGGGCGCCAGGTGCGGCGGCGGCGGCTCCGGGTACAGGCAGCGGTAGCACGGTCCCTGAAACGGCATGAACGTCGTCACCTGGCCGTCGAAGCGGAAGATCGAGCCGTGCACGACCGGGATCTTGTGAAACAGCGACGCATCGTTGACGAGGTAACGCGTCGGGAAGTTATCGCACCCGTCGACGATCGCGTCCCAGCCAGCGCCGAAGATGCGGTCGACGTTGTCGCTCATCAAGCGCTCCGTGTACTTGACGATCTTCACGTCGGGGTTGAGGTCCTTCAGCGCCACTTCGGCGCTATCGACCTTGGACATCCCCAGGCGCGACGTGGCGTGCACGATTTGGCGCTGCAAGTTCGAGGCGTCGACCACGTCGGCGTCCACCATGCCAATCGTGCCGACTCCAGCCGCAGCCAGATAGAGCGATGAGGGGGCGCCGAGTCCGCCCGCGCCCAGCAGCAGCACCTTCGACGCGAGCAGCTTCGCCTGACCCTTTTCGCCCACCTCGGGCAACAGCAGATGGCGCGAGTAGCGGTCCTGCTGAGCCTCCGTGAGCTTCACGGGCTCCTCGACGGGGTACTTCAGATCCTTCCAGCGCACGAAGCCCGGGTTCGCACTGAGCACGCGCGAGTAGCCGAGCTCGGCGAGCGTCTTCGCGGCGAAAGCGCTGCGCGTGCCGCCCGCGCAATACACGATGATCTCGGCGTTCTTGTCGGGCAGTTTCTGCTCGGCTTGCATCTCCAAGAAGCCGCGCGGAATGTGCACGGCACCCGGGATGAAGCCGGCGCGAACCTCGTCCTTCTCGCGCACGTCCACGAGCGTGAAGTTCCGGTCCTTCTCGAGCCGGCTCTTGAGCTCCTCGAGGGACACCGTCTTGACGCTCGAGCGGACGTCCGAGAACAAATCGCTGTAAGTCTTCGCCATTCGGCCCTAAACTCCCGTTTTCCGATGTAACAATCTCCCTGCTATTTGGTAGGGGAAACCTCTGGCGTCAAGCGTCTCGCGGCGAGCGGGCCTTAACCTGGCCCAGGCGTCCGCCGCTCTGCTCCGGTGTGTGCATCCCGGGCACGGGGCGTCCCGATGTCGGGAGGCTTGCGTCTCTCGCGTTCGCGCTGCTCGCGATGATGCCCGAGTCGCGTCAGGGATCGCTGATCGGCGCTGCGACGCACCTGCTAGACTCGCGCGATCGCGAGAGCCCTCGGTAACGAAAGCACGACATGGCCGCCCCCACGAATCGCCTCGGTGAACTCCTCGTCCGCGAGAAACTCATCAGTCTGCAGCAACTGCGACGTGCTCAAGAGGAACAGCGGAAGTCGGGTCAGAACCTCGGCTACACGCTCACCAAGCTCGGGTACATCTCCGACGGCGAGATCACGAATTTTCTGAGCTCCCAGTATCGTCTGCCAGCGGTCAACCTCGAGGAGTACGAGATCGACGTCGACGTCATCAAGCTCATCAGCCGCGAGGTCTGCGAAAAGCACAAGATCATCCCCGTGTCGCGCTCGGGTTCGTCCTTGATCGTGGCCATGAGCGATCCCACGAATCTGCATGCCATCGACGACATCAAGTTTCTGACCGGTTACAACGTCGAACCCGTCGTCGCGAGCGAGACGGGCATCCAGAGTTCGATCGAGCGCTACTTCAACGTCGGCCCCTCCTACGAGGAGGTCATGGCCGACTTCAACCTCGGCGACGAAGACATCGACTTCAGCGCCGAGGAGGAAGAGATCAACGCCATGGAGCTCGAGCGCGCCAGCGCCGACGCTCCGGTGGTGCGGCTCGTCAACGTCCTGCTCTTGAACGCCATCCGCAAAGGCGCGAGCGACATTCACGTCGAGCCCTACGAAAAGCGCCTGCGCGTGCGCTACCGCGTCGACGGTGTGTTGCTCGAAGAGATGACGCCGCCGCTCAAGCTCAAGAACGCGATCGTGAGCCGCCTCAAGATCATGAGCCAGCTCGACATCGCCGAGCGCCGGCTGCCACAAGACGGCCGCATCAAGCTGAAGCTCGGCAAGGGCCGCGAGATGGACTTCCGCGTCTCGGCGATGCCCACACTCTGGGGCGAGAAGATGGTGCTGCGCTTGCTCGACAAGGGCAACCTGCAGCTCGACATGACGAAGCTCGGCTTCGACGAGCGGCCGCTCAAAGACTTCCAGTGGGCGATCAACCAGCCCTGGGGCATGGTGCTCGTCACGGGGCCGACGGGCTCCGGAAAAACCACGACGCTGTATTCGGCGCTCAGCGACCTCAACCGGACGGACGTGAACATCAGCACCGCCGAGGACCCGGTGGAATACAACCTGCACGGTATCAATCAGGTGCAGATGCACGACGAGATCGGCTTGAATTTCGCGATGGCCCTGCGCGCCTTTCTGCGTCAGGACCCGGACATCATCATGGTGGGCGAGATCCGCGATTTCGAGACCGCGGAGATCGCGGTCAAGGCCGCGCTCACCGGCCACCTCGTGCTCTCGACGCTACACACCAACGACGCGCCGGCGACGATTTCACGCCTCTTGAACATGGGCGTGGAGCCGTTCCTGATCACGGCCAGCGTGAACTTGGTGCTGGCGCAACGCCTGGCACGTCGCATCTGCGCGGAGTGCAAGCGTGAACAGCCCGTGGACCGCCAGGCGCTGATCGACATGGGATTCACGGAAGCTCAGCTCGAAAACGCCAAGATCATGAAAGGCATCGGCTGCGGCACCTGCAACAACACCGGATACAAGGGCCGCGTGGCGCTCTACGAGGTCATGCGCTTCTACGACGACTTGAAGGAAATGGTGCTGCAAGGCGCTTCGACCGCCGAGCTGAAAGCAGCCGCCATCAAGCGCGAGATGGCCACGCTGCGCGCTAGCGGAATCCGCAAGGTGCTCGAAGGCATGACGACGCCCGAAGAGATCCTGCGCGTGACCATGGGAGACTGACTCGTCCTCAGCGAAGTTCGACAATCGGATGTCCGAAGAGCCCATCAAGTTCAATCTGCACCAGCTGCTCCGCGCCATGATCGAGAAGGGCGCGAGCGATATGCATATCACCACCGGTTCGCCGCCACTCCTGCGCATAGACGGCGCAATCGTGCCACTGAAGACTCCGCCGCTCTCGCCCATCGAAACGAAGCAGCTGTGTTACTCGGTGTTGACCGAGGAGCAGAAGATCAGCTTCGAGAAACACAAGGAGCTGGATCTTTCGTTCGGGGTGAAAAGCCTTTCGCGTTTTCGCGCCAACATCTTCCTGCAGCGCGGCGCGGTGTCGGGCGCTTTCCGATCCATCCCCTTCAAGATACTCACCTTCGAGGAGCTCGGTCTGCCGCCCGTCGTCACCGAGCTCGCGCAGCGGCCGCGCGGGCTCATCCTGGTGACCGGCCCCACGGGTTCGGGCAAGAGCACGACGCTCGCGTCGATCATCGACAAGATCAACACCGATACGCGCCAGCACATCATGACGGTGGAGGATCCGATCGAGTACCTGCACCCGCACAAGCGCTCGATCGTGAACCAGCGCGAGGTGGGCAGCGATACGGCCACGTTCAAGGACGCGCTCAAGTACGTGCTAAGGCAGGATCCCGACGTCGTGCTGGTCGGCGAGATGCGTGATCTGGAGACGATCGAGGCCGCGCTCACCATCGCCGAAACCGGTCACCTGGTGTTCGCGACCTTGCACACGAACTCCGCCGTGCAGAGCATCAACCGCATCATCGACGTTTTCCCACCGCACCAGCAGGCGCAGGTGCGAGCACAGCTCTCGTTCGTGCTCGAAGGCGTGATCAGCCAATTGCTGTTGCCGCGCGCGGGCGCGCCGGGACGGGTACTGGCGATGGAAGTGCTCGTGCCGAACGCCGCGATTCGCAACCTGATCCGCGAAGACAAGGTGCACCAGATCTACTCGTCGATGCAGGTAGGCCAGCTCAAACACGGCATGCAGACGCTGAATCAGTCGCTGGCAGCGCTTTACAACAAGCGCCTCATCACGCTCGAAGAGGCGTACGGCCGCTCGAATGAAGTCGATGAGCTGCGCAGCATGATCGAAGGCCGAAGTCCGAACCTCTCGCGCTGACGCGGACTGCCAAGGCTCGTTGTCGCTGGCGCTTCGCGACTCGGGCGCTGCTCGTGCGCGCGCAGCGTAAAAACGCACGACGCTCGAATCACTGCGCGAAACATTCGCGAGCGTCCGCGTCGCCGGCATCAGAAATTTCGCGTGTTCTATCCGGCTGTTGACTCCATTTCGCCACCGCAATTTTGGCTCGTTTCGCGAGAAACGTTTCGGAAATACGGATGCAACCTGCCGGCGGGTAAGGACACGCACAGTCTTCCCAAGCAAGTACGCCACACTCAAAAAGGAGCCTTAGATGAAGCGGTCGATTCAACGGGGGGTAGCGCCGGGACTATGCGCCGGGCTTGCCGCCCTGATGGTGCAAACTGCCGTCAGCGCCCAGCCCGCACCTGTTCCACCAGCACCTCCGCCGGCGCCAGCCCCCGCGCAGCCTGCAGAGCCTGCGCCGCCACCGGTTGCTCCGGAAGCGGACCCCGCTCCCGCACCGCCGCCCCCGGCGCCTCCAGAGCTGGCCCCCGCGCCGGTTCCTCCCCCGGCTCCCGAAGACGCCCCGGCGCCAGAAGCGACCGGACCCGACGCCGCCCCAGGCGGGAAAGCTTGGTACGACGCGTTCAACTTCCAGGCGTTCGTCGATGCCTACGCAAGCGTGAACTACAACTTTCCGAAGCCGCAAACCGGTACGAATCTGTTCCGAGGTTACGATTCCTCGAACGGCTTCTCGGTGGCCTGGGCTGGATTGAACGTCGGCTACGATCCGGATCCGGTCGGTGGCATGGTCAGCCTGCGCTTCGGTCCCGCGACCGTCGCGCACCACGGCTGCGGCTCGGGTGTCTGCGACAACGAGGCCGGTCTCGAGTTCTTGAAGCAGGCCTACGTCAGCTGGCGGCCGGGCGGCGCAGATGCACCGTTCACGCTCGATTTCGGCAAGTTCGACACGATCGTGGGCGCCGAGGTCGCCGAGAGCTGGCTGAACATGAACTACACGCGCGGCACGCTGTTCTGGGTCGCTCAGCCGTTCTACCACGCTGGCCTCCGCGCCACGTACCAGGCCACCGACATGGTCGTGCTGAAGGCACTCGCCGTGAACGGCTGGAACAACACCATCGACAACAACTCCGGCAAGACCTTCGGCCTGCAGGTCGGCCTCACGCCGACCGAGCAGCTCGCGTTGTACCTCGGCTGGATTGGCGGTCCGGAGCAGCCGGATACCGCTACCATCTCCTGCGAGGCTGAGACTGCCTACGATCCAGCGTCGGGCACCTGCGTGCCTTCTCCGGGTGCAGAAGCCGGCGACAACCTGGTCGATCAGGGAGGCGCCAACGACTTCGAAGCGTGGAAGCACATCATCGATTTCGTCGTCACCTTCCAGGCCACCGAGGCGCTCTCGCTGGTCCTGAACGGCGACTACGTCCGGCAGGGCACCCGCGTCGCCGACGGCACGGGCGGCATGAGCGTCGAAGATCAGTCGTATTACGGCGTGATGCTCGGCGCGAAGTATCAGCTCAGCCCGGTCTGGGCGGTCGCGGCGCGCGGCGAGTACTTCGGCGATCCCGACGGTTTCGGCCTCGGCCAAGGCGAAGACGCAGCGCTGGCAACGGCGACGCTCACCATCGAAGCCAAGCCGACGGACAACCTGATCTTGAAACTCGACACGCGCGGCGATTTCGCGCTCGACGGCCCCGGCGGCAACAAGGATTGGTTCCAGAACGAGATCCGCGATGCGTCGAGCAGCCAGATCACGAGCACGCTGGGCGTCGTAGTCGTGACGAACTGAACGTTCGCGCGGCAGCGCCTGCATGATGCGCGGCCCCTGCAGCAGTTGGGGCCGCGGCATGCTCGACACGCTCTCGACACCAGTCAGTACGGATGACTTACAGGCCTCGCGCGGCTCAGCTGCTCGGGGCCTGCTTCTTTTCAGCTCAGCTCAGCGCCGCGCAGCGATCACGAAGTCCGGGTGCCGGCCCAGGCGCCGAGAGAGCGTCCGGAGATACGGATCGGCGCGCTTGTCGCCGGCGGCGGAGAGCGCTCGGGCCACGAGCGTCTTGAGCAGCACCGGAGCCGCGTCTGGCGGCGGCTCGAGCTGCGCGACCTTCACCGCCGCATCCGCCTTGCGATCGGCCGCGACATCCACGAGCGCACTGAGCCACCCGGTCATCGGCCCGAGTAAAGTCGGATAGCGCGCCAGCAGCTGTCGAGCAGCGCCCACCTGTTCGTTGGCGAGCAAGTCGTAGACGCGTTCTATGAGCACGCGCGCGGTGGTGGTTCCTTGATCGAGCGCATGCGCCGAGGCTGTCACGGCGTCCTCGGTTTTGCCCTGATAGCGCCGCAAGCGCGCGACGCGCAGCGAGTACACGGGACGCGCCGCGCCTTCCTCCCAGCGCTTCACCAGTTGCTCGGCCAAGGCGAGGTTGCCCAGGTCGAGCGCGGCATCGACCGCGACCAGCTCTCCCCAAGGAACTTGGGGCCGCGCCATGGCGTCCAGGCTCGCGGCGTCGGGATAACGGGTAGCGCCGAGCACACCGGGCGCGACCGTCAGGCCACGCAGCTCCGAGCGTGACTGCGACGCATCGCCAAAGGCGCTGACGGCACCTTCGAGCTCCGTGGTGTCGAGAGTTTCGTAGGCGACGACAGCGCGCACGACGGCGACCTCGGGTGCGCCGGGCTCCAGCTGCTCCACGGCTTTCTTCGCTTCGTCCAGGCGACCGCCGAGGAGCGCGACACGCGCCGCGAGCACGCGCGCGCGGGGGTACACGGCAGCCTGTTCCAGCGCGCGCAGAGCCGCTTTTCGCGCCATCTGCTCATCGCCGGCCTGGATCGCGAGGAAACCGAGCCACGACGCGCTCGCCGGGCTCTGAGCACTCGGGATACCTTTTGCGATCGCCCTGGAAGCGCGCTCGGCTTCACCCGCCTCGATCGCCTGCAAGGCTTCGATGACGTGCGGCACGAAGCGAAGCGGAGCGGGCAGCTGCGCTTCGTCGGCGACGTGCACCTGCGCGTCCGTTGGTACTTCCTTCGGGCGGTCGGGCGTGACGGCCCAGACCAACGCCTTCAAGGCGCGCGTCGTCGGCACGTCGCCGATCTTCTGCGTCAGCGAAGCCACGACCGCCTGACCCTTCTCGGGCCCGAGCTCGATGAGCGCCAGGCGCGCCAGCAGCACCTCCGCGGCAACGAGCTTGGGATCGAGCGAGCGCGCGGCTTCGTAGCGTTCGATGGCGCGGAGGTCCCCCGCGGCCTCGAGCGCCGCACCCGCCGCCAGCTGATAAAACGGATCTTTGGACGCCTTCTTGTCCCACTTGGGCAAGAGCGCCGCTGCGCCGGCGAGATCGCCTTCGACCAGGAACGCAGCGATTCGTCCGAACGCGACCTGCTGTTCCGTCAACCCGACGCTCAGACCGCGGTGGACGGCGGAGTCGATGCCACGCGACTCGCCGGGCAGCAGCAGCGCTCCCAGCACACGGTTTTGTAGCCAGAGCCGTCCCGCTTCCGTGCTCCGCGAATCGAGCTCGAACGCCTCGGAGAGCTTGGCGTCCGTGGCTCTGAGCTCGGCGACGCCGCCGGAGTGCAGCATGCTGTTGATATCGGTGGTGAGCTTGCGCGCTTGCGCGACGCGTTGCTCCTTGAGCTGCTTCGTATACGTGTACGCTCCGCCGCCGGCCGCCACGAGCAGGACGGTCGCGAACGCGAGCACCCACGTACCTCGGCTGCGCGTCTTCGGCGCACGCTCCCAGGCGGGAGCCGCGCCGCCCCCCGGCTCGAAGACGCCGACGCGAGCCAGATGCTCGAGCACGACGCTCGGCTCCGGGTTGGCCGCGTCGACGAACACCTCGTCCATCTCCGTCACGTCCTCGTAAGAGGACAGATCCCCCGAGCGGAATTGGGGCGCATGCTTGCCGAAGGCCGCGCCGAAAGCCGGCTGCGCATGGCGCGACGACTCGGCGCTCAAGTCGAACGAATCGCGCGTGAATGCGCCTGGCGCGGGCGGCGAGTTGCCGAGGGCCGACCACAAGGACGAACCGTTTCGCATGGGCGTGGTGACCGCGTCCTGCGAGGGACCCGAGCCGATCTCGCCGCCAGAACGCGGCAGGTCGAACGCTGGCAGCGGATCTGCCGCTCGCCGCGGCGGGGGCGGCGGGTACGCCTGCCCGAGCTGAGCGACAGCGGCTCCAGGCGCCGGCGTCACGGACATGGGACGGCGGGCGCGCTGCGTGGGCTCGTCTTCGGTGCCCGGGTAGCTGCCGGGCAGGTAGTTCGCCGACGGAATCGCACGCCGGTGCGGCAGCGTCCTGGCCACTTCGCTTGCCACTGCCGTAGCGCCGAGGCGCTTCTGCAGAGCGACATACACGACTGCCCGGTCATGCCAGAGGCGAGTTTCTGGATCGCTGTGTCCAAGCTGGAGCGCGCGCGCGAGCACCTTCTCGCTGCGCAGCGCATCGCCGCGGCGCAGGAGCACCTCGCCCAAGTAGCGGAATGGCCTTGCGTCTCGACCACCGGCTTTGCCAGCCGCGACCAGCGCGGTCTGAGCTTCCGTGAGCAGCTGGGCGTCCAAGTACATGCGCCCGACCGCGAGCATCACCTCACCATCCTCTTGGTGCCACGCTTCGGCGCGCGCGCCGACCTCACGGACTAGATCCTCGCTCTGGGTCGCACCCAGGTACGAACAGAGCGCGATCGTATGCTCCGCGTCGGGGTTGTCCCGCCATGCGGTCAACATCTCGTCGAACGCGCCCATCGAGACGGAGAGCTTATCGCGTAAAATGGCCGGTCCGATGAAAAAGAGCTCTCATCCACCGGAAAGTGCGCAGGCAAATGCCCTACCCCGTGAGAGCTCACCGCACATTCGGGCCCACCCGCTGCACGCCTCGTACGCCGTCGTAGCGTTCTCCCCCGGGCGGTGTCAGAGTCAGCTCCGCCAAAGCCCATGTGCGGAGTTTTCGGAATATTCGGCCACCCCGAGGCAGCAAATCTGGCGTACCTGGGGCTGCACGCCCTGCAGCACCGAGGCCAGGAGAGCGCAGGCATCGTCACGAGCGATGGCCAGCAGCTCACCCTGCACCGGGGGATGGGGCACGTCATCGACGTGTTCACGCCGGAGCAGCTCTTACGGCTCCGCGGCGACAATGCCATCGGGCACGTCCGCTATTCGACGGCCGGCGGATCTTTTCTGAAAAACGCTCAGCCGATCGCCGTGGATTACTCGAAGGGGTCGATCGCGGTCGCGCACAACGGCAACCTCACCAACGCCGAGGCGCTCCGCGAAAAGCTCGAGGCGCGCGGCTCGATTTTCCAGAGCGTCAGCGATACGGAGGTCATCGTTCACCTGGTGGCCATGAGCACGCAGCGCGCGGCCGAAGACCGCATCGCTGACGCCCTGGCCCAGGTCGAAGGGGCCTACTCGCTCTTGTGCCTCACCGAGCAGACGCTGATCGCCGTCCGCGATCCCCTGGGCATTCGGCCGCTGTGCATCGGGATCATGCCCGGCAAGCGGGACGCCTACGTGGTGGCCAGCGAGCCGACTTCGTTCGACCTGATCGACGCGGAGTACGTGCGTGACGTCGAACCCGGCGAGATGGTGGTGATCGACAAGCGCGGCATGCGCAGCATGCGGCCGTTCGCACCGCGCTCGCGGAAAATGTGCATTTTCGAGTACGTGTACTTCGCGCGGCCCGACTCCCGCGTGGACGGCATCAGCGTCTACGAAGCACGCAAGAACCTGGGCCGCGAGCTGGCCCGCGAGCACCCCGTCGACGCTGATGTAGTCATCCCGGTGCCAGATTCGGGGGTTCCCGCCACCATCGGCTTTGCCGAGGAAGCGCGCATCCCTTTCGAGATGGGCCTGGTGCGCAGCCACTACGTCGGACGCACCTTCATCGAGCCTCAGCAGAGCATCCGGCACTTCGGAGTGAGGCTGAAGCTGAACCCCGTGAGCGACACCCTGCGCGGTAAGCGCGTGATCGTCGTTGACGACAGCATCGTGCGCGGCACCACCAGCCGCAAAATCGTGAAAATGCTGCGCGATGCCGGCGCGCGCGAGGTCCACATGCGCATCTCGAGTCCCCCGACGGCCTGGCCCTGCTTCTACGGCATCGATACTCCGACGCGGGGCGAGTTGATCGCGTCGAGCCACTCCGTTCAGGAGATCAATCAGTACATCACGAGCGACACGCTGGCTTATCTCTCGCTCGATCGGATGATCTCCGGGGTGATTGAGGTCCGGCGCGAAGAACAGGCGGAACCCGGCAAACGGGCGCTGCCGATCCTGGGCGAAAAGCTCGACCGAAACTCCTTCTGTCACGCTTGCTGGAGCGGCGAGTACCCTATCGCGTTCACGCCGCACCCTCGTCAGCGGCAGATGCGCCTGCTCGACGCCTGACAAAAAGGCCCGCGGGCCTATTCCACTGCGACTGCTCGCGCGGCGGAGCACGTGACTGTTCGTTGGCTCGCCCAGGTGCGCAACGTGCGCCGAGGCCATAAGTTAACAGTATGTTCAGAACGCTCCCTGCGCGAGTCTCGGTCTACGAGGTTTCGCCGCGCGACGGGCTGCAGAACGAGCCGCGGCCTGTTTCGCTGGAGGGAAAAGTCCGGCTCGTTCAGGCGTTGATCGCTTCCGGCCTGCGGCGCATCGAGCTCACGAGCTTCGTTTCTCCGCGCTGGGTCCCCCAGCTCGCGGACGCCGAGGAGCTAGTGCGTCTGATCGACGCGCCGGACGGCGTAATGCTCAGCGCCCTGTGCCCGAACGCCAAAGGTTTCGAACGAGCGTCCGAGGCAGGCCTCCACGAAGTGGCGGTGTTCTTGTCGGCGAGTGAGACGCACAACCGGAAGAATACGAACAAAAGCATCGCGCAGTCGCTCTTCGTCTTCAGAGAGATCGTGCAGCCTGCGCTCGCTGCGGGCATGCGCGTGCGCGGTTACGTCTCGACGGTGTGGGGCTGTCCGTACGAGGGCGAAGTCGATCCCGAACGAGCGCTCGCCATCACGCGAGAGCTGCTCGACCTCGGTTGCTATCAAGTCTCGCTGGGAGACACCATCGGCGTCGGCACACCGCTGCAGACACAGCGCTTGATCGATCGCTTCCTCACGCACATCGAGCCGTCGCGGCTCGCGCTGCACTTGCACGATACGCGCGGCACTGCGCTCGTGAACGCGCTGGTCGGTCTGGAGATGGGCATCCGAGATTTCGACGCGTCCGTCGCGGGTCTCGGAGGTTGTCCGTACGCGCCGGGCGCCGCGGGCAATCTCGCGACGGAAGACCTGGTGTACATGCTCAATGGCATGGGCGTGCAGACGGGTCTGAACCTCGAAGCGTTGATCGAGGCGGGCAAAGTGGCAGAGGACGTCGTCGGCCGAAAATTGCCGGGCAAAGTACACGGCGCCGGCATCAGCCGACCGCGCGTGACGATTCCGCCTCCGCCGCTCGCGGACGCGCCCCCGCGCAGCGCGCCGATGGCGTTCAGCGGCGACTACCCGCCGTCGCGGTGACCGGCGGATCTTCGGAGGAGGCGGTACCGGTAGTGTCGCTCTCCGGCGCTTGCTCTTCCTCGAGGGCGGCCTGTGTCGCCGCAGCCATGCCTTGGATTTCTTCGTCCATCGCGTGCGCGAAGACTGACACCAGCATGTTTCGCACCGCCGGACGCATTTGCGTCACGTAGTTCGCGAGCCGCGGCAACCACTCCATGGGCCCGCCCTGAACCATGCCCGGCAGCATGTGCGTGCGGAACACGGTGATGAAGCGCTTGGCCATGCGTCGCGAGTCGGCGCGCAACGCGGCGAGCTCACCCAACATCACGTTGAAGGGTACGCCTTTGGACACGAGCTCCTGACCGAAGCTCATGAGGAGCGGGCTCAACACGCGAAACGTGCCGTCCTCCAGTTTCTCGACGACGCCAAACTCACGCACGCGCTCGAACAGGGAAGCGTCGTGAAACAGGTCGGGGTAACGCGCGGCGAAAGCATCCGGCGTGAAGTCTTCCGGCGACTCCTCGTTCCAAGGTTGGACGAGCTTCGCCTCGAAGCCGAATAGCTCGTCCAGCCCCTTGCCCTCTTCCCACATCTTCAGGAGCTCACCGATGCCGGCGAGCGAGAAGCCGCGCGTCTGCAGCCGCTCGATCAAGAGCAGCCGATTCACGTGCATCTCGGTGTAGTAGCCGACGCGGCCAACGATGCGCGGCGGCGGCAGCAGGGCGCGCGTCTGATACAGGCGTAGCGTGCGCGTCGTGGTGCGAGTGCGACGCGCGAGCTCGTCGATGGTCATACCGTTCGGATCGGCTTTCACCCTGCCTGCCTACCTTTGACTACCCTGTCAGATTCGTCGTTCAAAGTAAACGCCGCTACCGGATGTTCGCGTGCGACGTGAGCCTCGCCCAACCCAGTCCGGTTGGACCACGGTCGCCGCTCCAGACCCATAACTCCTGCTTCCCACGAGTCTAAACCCCCAACCCGCCGCGAAATTTGCCCCACTTCTGCCCCCCGACCCTGAGAATTCTAGAATCCCAGAAGGCTCCACCCCGTCTCTCGGGATTCGTAGTGTGCCTTCGCCGTCATGTACCCCTAGCGACACTCCATCCCCTCAGCCGGCTATCGACGCGCTATCCAACGTAGATTAGCACTATCTGCCACCCTTCGCAGGCGCAGATGACATCGGTTACCCTCACCTACCATTGCCGACAAGCAGTCAGCGTGCGACGGACGTGCGCGCTCTTCGTCGCCTGGGGCGTGCTCATGGGCTGCAGCAGGGTGGAAGAGCCGTCACGGCCGCCGGCTCCCGCTACTGCGCCATCCCGGCGGCCGCCCCTTCTCGGTAGGGCCGGAGCGCCGGCCGGGATCGGCGGCGCGGCACACGGGAACCAGCGGCCGTCCATGGAAGGCCGCTGCTGGGTCGAGACGCCGGACGAAGCCCCAGCGCCCGCGCGCCCGGCAGCAGAGTGTCCAGCGGATACCGGGACCGCCCCCGTATTGCCATGGGGGTCGGTGCTGTTCTCGGACGCCCCTGAAAAACCGCGCATCAAGGTGGAGCTCGCCCGAGAGCACGCGGCCCGCACGCGCGGTTTGATGTACCGCACGAGCATGCCGGAGGAGCAGGGCATGCTCTTTTCGTGGGAGGAAGAGAGTGTTCACTCTTTCTGGATGCAGAACACCTGCATTCCGCTCGACATGCTCTTCATCGCCAAAGATGGAGCAATCGTCGGCATTCTCGAGGAGGTGCCGACGCTCAACGAGCGTCCCCGCACGATTCCCTGCCCGGTCGCGCATGTCCTGGAAGTCAACGCCGGCTGGTCGCGCCGGCACGGCGTGCGCGCCGGGCAACGCGTCGAGATCCAGGACTGACCCGACATCGAGCGTGCTCGGGTCTTCCAATTCCGCCAAAGCTCGAGGAGAGTCCTCGGCCATGAACGATAGACGTCACCTTGGAACGCGCCGGTCGCGCGCGCTGTTGTCCTCCGCTCTCTTGATCTCGCTCGCAGGCGCTTGCCAATCGAAGCCCAAAGAGCCTGCGCCGGCACCCAAAGCAGAAATCCCGAAGCCCGCTGCGACTCCCGCCGCGGCGGAACCTGCGGCACCCACGGCTGCGAGCGCCGCGCCCGCGGGCGATACAGCAGCCGCAGCCGCTAGCCCGGAAGCGGCGAAAAAGGAAAGTGGCCCGACAGACGGCGGCACGGTCGTGGTGCAAGCCGGCGGCTCGGATCCGCTCGACGGGAAGTTCACGCTCGCACAGGCGACGGCGGGATTGCCCGCTCAGGGCAAGCTGTTCGCCGACATCCGCACGCCGAAGGGCACTCTCGAGTGCGAGCTGTACTCGGACAAGGCGCCGATCACCGTCGCGAACTTCGTGGGGTTGGCGCGCGGTCTTCGACCTTTCAAGGACCCGAGCGGAAACTGGGTCAAGAAGGCCGCGTACGATGGCACCACGTTCCACCGCATCATCAAAGGCTTCATGATCCAGGGCGGGGACCCTGCCGGCAGCGGCGCCGGGGAGCCCGGCTACACCATCGTGGACGAGATCTGGGACGGCGCGAAACACGACGCGCGCGGTTATTTGTGCATGGCCAACCGCGGCAAGAACACCAACGGCATGCAGTTCTTCATCACGGACGCCGCGGCGGCGCACCTGGACGGCGGGTACACGATCTTCGGCAAGTGTCAGCCCGACAGCGTGATCGAAGCGCTCGCGAGCTCCGAGGTGAGCGGCGACCGCGCCGTGAATCCGCCCCAGATCGAGAGCGTCGTGATCCGGCGTGGCAAGGCGGGCAAGGCAGGCAAGAAGGCCGGCGCCGCCAAGTGAGTCGTGGCCGACAGGCCCCTGTAAGATCGTATACAGGGGCCGCGTTCCGTAGAGGCAACATGAAGCAGAGGCGCGCACTGTTCGCCGTTTTGTGCTGGGTGCTCTTGCTCTTCAGTGCCGGCTGTGCCGGCTCGGCGCGAGACGCAAAGACCGCCGGAGCCCCTTCTGCGCCGATGCAGCAGGGGAGCTATGCAAGCACGCCGACCTCGCTCCACGGAGAAGCAGAGGCGGCCGAAGAAGGTGTAGCGGCCGACGGCGACGCGCGTGTCGCCCAGGCGCAGCCAGCTCGGGGTATGCCGGGGAACGCGGGACCGATGCCGCCGACCACCGCGCCGATGCCCGCAGCGCCGCCGAATCCGGGCGGCGGATCGGGTGCGGCAGCGGCTCCCAAGGCATTGGCCGGTCCCCTGCTCATCTACACCGCGCAGGTTCACCTCGCCGTCTTCGAGGCCGCGCAGGCGATTGATCGTGCGGAGCGCCTGGCCAAGGAAGCCGGCGGGTACCTGGTGCGCCGAGACGACCGCACGATCACGGTGCGCGTGCCGGCTGCCGGCTTTCACGGTTTGCTCGACCGCATGCTGACGCTCGGAGACGTGCTCCACCGCAACGTGAGCGTGCGCGACGTCACCGAAGAGTTTTACGACCTGCAGATCCGCATTCGCAACGCGGAGCTAGTGCGCGAGCGGCTCGAACAGCTGCTGGCACGCGCGCAAAATGTGGAAGACGCGCTGGCCGTCGAACGCGAGCTCGAGCGCGTCGCCGGCGAGGTGGAACGCTTGAAGGGCCGGCTCAAGCTGCTGAGCGAGCTCTTGGCATTCTCGACCATCACGCTCGAGTTCCAGCCGCGCGCCAGCGAACAGGTGGAACGCTCCGTGAACCTGCCATTCCCCTGGCTAGAGCAGCTCGGCCTCGGAAAACTCCTGAGCTTGTGAGAACGATGATGACGTTTCGAGTTGCGAGTCGCTTTCTTTCGACGGTCGCGTACGCGCTAGCGCTCTCTGCCTGCGGCAATGCTTTTCAGGCGAGCACGCCGCCGGGCTTCGTCGAGCTCGCGGACCAAGAAGAGTACGCCTACCGCGCCACCAACGCGGACGGGCTGGTCGTCGCGGTCCGCGAGATCGAGCACGACCCCAAGGGCGAGCTGTCGTTCTGGACGAAAGCCATCGAGAAACAGCTGCGCGAGCGCGCTGGCTACGCGCTCATCGGGACGCGCGACGTCAAGGCCAAGACGGGCGAATCCGGCAAGCAGCTCCGCTTCGGCCACGACCAAGGCAAGACGCCCTACCTGTACACCGTCACCGTGTTCGTCACCGACGACAACCTGTTCGTGATCGAAGCCGGCGGCACGAAGGCGCTCATGGAGAAGCACGCCGCCCAGCTCGACTGGACGATCGCGAACTTCCGCATCGACTAAAAACGAGCCCTCGCAGAGGCGACTTCAGTCCGGCTGATACAGAGTTTTTTGTGACGCGTCGATGTAGTAGAAACGGTCGAACTCGGCGCGCCCGAAGGTCGCGGCGCCGAAGGCGTTGACGAGCACGGCCCACAGCGCGGCGCACCAGAACAACGTCTTGAAGCGATACGCGCCGATCGCGAGCAGCGCGAACAGGAACACGGCGTAGTCGTTCGAGAAGCGATAGCCGAACTGCAGCCAGCCCGTGTTCTGGTACAGGAGTGACGGCGCTGCGACGGCGACTGTGGTCAGCACGAGCGCCCACGTGAACGGCGTGACGCGGCGCGGCCACAAGAGCCACAGATAGACCGGCGTGGTGAACCAGAGCGCGAGCCCGTGCGTGTTGATCTGTGGGACTCCACCGCGGCCCGGCTCGGGCCAGTACGGCAGCGCCGTGAGCGCAATCCCGAGGTTGCGTGCCAGGTAGTGGTAGTGAAAGAGCCCCCACTTTTGCATGCGATCGCGCCACGCGACGGTCAGGTACTGATACCCGACTTCGAACGGGTCACCGAAGCGTAGGTAGTTGTGCCACAGCGACAAGCCGATGATGACTACTATGGGGAACGCGAACGCCAGGTAGAGCCGTAGCAGGCGTCCCTTGTCGAGTGCGGACCAGAGCTCGCGAGCTCGCGCCAGCTTGCGCGTCCTGTTGCGAGCCGCAGGCGGCGCGCCAGCAGACGTCAGCGGCAGCTCCAGCTGCTCTGGAACGAGCGCTGGCGTGACCTGCTCCGTCGCCGTCGGCTCGGGCGGTGTTTCCCGCGGGCTCGAGCAAACGCGCAACGCCTCGAGCGCAAACAGCGGAAACGCGAACAGCAGCGGCGTGCGCGTCACGTAGCCCAGCCCGAGCGCGAGCCCGGCCAGGAGCGGACGTTCCGCGTCGATCGACCACAGGAGGTACAGTGCGGCCAGCGCCACGCCGACCACATGAGCGGAAAACCAAACCGTACCCTGCTCGGCCGTGAAGAAGTAGACGGTGCCGAACGCGAACAGCGCGCTCAAGCACCAGTTCGTGCTCGTGCTGCACTGCGAGCGTCCCGCGCGCCGGAGCTTCTCGAACGCCAGGAACAAGAGCGCGGGACCGAGCCCGGCGAGCCAGAGAAAAAACTGCCCGTCTTGAACGCGAGTCGCGGTCTTGCCGACCCACACGAGCGGGAGCAACAGCACCGCCGGGAACGGCGGAAAGGTCACGAACCACTTGCCGCCGTAGGAGGCAAAGTCGTTGCCGCCGGCGTAGGCGGGCGGCGGTCCGCCGAGGTCGAGCCGGCCGTGCAGCCACGCTTCCGCGAGCAGCGCGAAGTGATTCCACTGCGTGTGCGTGCGCAAGGTGACGCGGCTCGCGAACGCGAAATAGACCAGGCTCGAGACGGCGTAGAGCGCCGCAGCCAGCAGCACGCGCTGCCTGGTGCTCTCCGCGGGGAGAAGTCGCGTCATCGGCCCGCGCAAGCTACACGAGAAGCGCGGATCCGCCAACGCGCCGAGGGCGGCCTACGACGTGGCGAAGAGCGCGCGTGCCACGACCTTGAGCTCGAGGATCGGCTTGACGCCCTCGAAGATGGGCAACACCTGCGCATCCACGACGTAGCGGCTGATCGCGTACTCTTCGGCGTATCCCCAGCCGCCGTGCAAGATCTGCCCGGTCTGGGTCACCTCCACCGCGACGTCACACGCGAACAGCTTGGCTTGCGCTGCCAGGGGCGCGGCTCGGCGCTCGTCCTCGTCCATGGCCTGGGCCGCCGCATACGTGATGGCGCGCGCAGCAGCGAGCTTCGTCGCCATCCTGCCGAGGTGATACTGCGTGAGCTGGAACTCGATGATCGGCCGTTTGAACTGGCTGCGCTGGGTGACGTACTCCGCCGTCTTGTCGAGCGCCGCCTGAGCGACGCCGCACGCGCGCCCGGCGGTTTGCAAACGACCTGCCACAAAGCCGGCCATCTGTAGGTAGAAGCCGCGACCCTCGCCGTCCTTGCCGCCGACCAGGTTCTCCTCGGGTACGAAGTAATCTTCGAAGCTCAGCGTGAACGAGTGCATGCCGCGGTAACCCGGCGTGCGATCGGCCTTGCCGTCGAGCTTGCCGCCCGTCTCCTGCACGGCCGAAAACTCGTGCCCTTTGAATGACTCCTTCGGCACGATGAACAGCGACAGGCCCTTGGCGCCCTTGGCCGGATCGGGATCGGTGCGCGCCAGCAGCGCGAGAATATTGGCGCGGCCGGCAAAGGTGCACCACGCCTTGGCGCCGTTCAGCACCCAGCCGGCTTTGCCGCCCACGGTACGGCGCTCGGCGCGGAAGCTCACGGAAGCCACGTCGCTGCCCACGTTGGGTTCGGTGACGGAGATACCGACCATGATCTGTCCGCCGGCGATCTTGGGGAGCCATTCACGCTTCTGCTCCTCCGTGCCGCCGGCCAAGAGCGCCTTCGCCAAGATTTCAGGACGCGTGATCAGCGAACCGGCGCCGGCCAGCGAGGCGCGCGAGAGCTCCTCGGTGGTGATGATCATCGCGAGATTGCCCATCTCGTGACCGCCGTAAGCCTCGGGCACGGACAAGCCGAAATAGCCCACCTCACCCATTTTCTCGATGAACGATTCGGGCACGAGATCGTCGTGCCGGTGAATGTGCTCGGCCTGCGGCATGACCTCGGATTCGGCGAAGGCCCGCACGCTCTGCCGGACCTGCTCGAGCGTCTCGTCGAGGGGAACGCTGCTCCGACCTTGTTCTTCCGCGACCTGCCGACCAATCTCACGCAGCACGCTCTCGTGCCCCACCTTGCGGATCAGCGCCCGCAGCTGGCTCGGATAGGCCTTGTCGACATCTTCCTCACTCATGCCGAGATCTTCGAGCACCGGCAGCAGGCGATCGCGCGCGCTCGTCGCGAGCTCCGCGGCGGCGGCCACAGCGAGGCGCGCGTGTTGCGGCGTCGCACGACCACCGAGATTTGCCGTGTAGTCGTGGAGCTCTTTGGCGGTGCGCGCTTCGGTCGCCGCGTAAGCGACGCGCGACGAGAGCACCTGGTGCTCGTCGATGGCAGCGCCGTTCTGAGTCCGTGCGCTGGCGCGAGCCACGGCCTGCTCGGTCAAACTGAGAGCCGCGTTGACGATAGTTTGAGCGTCCGAAAGCTTCATCCCGCGGACCCTAGACATTTCTTCGGTTCGCGTCACCTGGGCTGTAACACCCCGGCGAGGCGGCCGATTTCAGCGAAACTTCAAGTCCGCGGCGTTGGCCTCCGACAGGCCCCCGCGCGGCACGGACCGCCCATTGCCGCCCGCCAAGTAGCTCACGACCGCCCAGGTGTCGCGGACCGACAGGCTACCCGGCGCGTTCTTCGGCATGTTGGTCGATACGTATTCGAACAGCGCCTGGCCGTTCTTGAACCCGCGCTCGCTACCCGCCAGGGTCTCCTCGCCCAGTAACGTCGGCGCGTTGCCGGAGCCTTGCCCCCGCTCTCCGTGGCAACGCGCGCAGCGTTCCTTGTAGATGAGCTCGCCGAGGGGTGACGCGTTGCTCGCGTCGATCAGGTTCGCCGGAGTCGCGCCACGCCCGGAAGCGCAGGCCGTCGCTGCCACAAAAGCCAAACAAAGAGCCAAGGTTCGCACGCGCGGACCTAAACACGAGACCGCCCCGCCCGGCAACCGCCAGGACCAGCTGGGGCTCGTCGCCCTATTGCCAGCTTGCCCGAACGTCGTTTAGCGTCCGCGCCGATATGGCTTTCACACGCTCTCTTCGGAAATTCTTGGCAGGTCTTGCCGTCGCGGTAGCCGTGTGCGCGTGGCCCGGTGAGGCCTCTGCCGCACGCCCCTTCACGCTAGAGCGCGTCTCGCTCGGCGCGGGGCTCCGCTACGGTAGCGATGACCTGAACCTCGGCCTCGGCGCGCGTGGCGGCTACACGATCCGCGAGAGCGTCTATATTGGCGGCCTGTTCGACTACTGGTTCGGCGAAGAGGATGAATACGGAATCCCGGGCAATCGAGTGACTGCTAGCTGGAGCGGTTGGGACTTGATGGCGATTGGCGGCTACGACTTCGGCATATCGCCGGTCATCGTCGTGCGCCCCTTCGGCGGATTCGGCCTGTTCTCCGCGAACGTCGAGGGATGCGTCGAGGCGCTGGGCAATGAAACGTGCGATGACAGGTCGGAGACGGACGCTGCGGGCACCTTTGGCGCCGAGCTGATCGCGGACCTGGGCGGCTGGAACCTGGGCGGAGACTTCCGTGTGCTATTCGCCGACGACACGGCAGTCGTGATCGGCGCCAACATCGGCGCCACTTTTTAGCGGCCAGCACGCAATTTATCTCAAAATTGTGTGACGTGGACACGCGCGTTCGGCCATCCGGGTTGCTCGAGGACGGCGCGCGTGCTGCCATTCAGCAATCCGCGCGAACCGAGCGCGTTACCCAGGAATTGCTTTGATCCAATCGAGTTACTTGGCGTGCCAGCGCGCTTCGGCCATCGCGCTCCTGTGCTTGGCCGCGTGCAATGGGTCGGAAGAGCCGCGCGAGCGCCCGGAAGACGCAGGGCAAACCGGCGCGTGCAAGAGTACTCCGGACTACTTCGCGGGGATGCAGGCGAGCGGCGACGGCGGGACGGTCGTCAAGCTGCTCGATTCTCAGCCGGCGCCACCCGTAGCCACCGGACAGAACACCTGGACGGTGGAGCTCCGCGACACTGCAGGCGCGACCATCGACGGTGCGACCATCGTGGCGCGTCCGTGGATGCCAGCGCACGGCCACGGTGAATCGCCGCCGCTGGTCACAGCGCTCGGCGACGGCCGCTACCGGCTGTCCCCGGTATACTTCCGCATGTCCGGCCTGTGGGAAATCACGTTCGAGATCACGCTCCCGGATCAGACGAGCGACAGCCCCGTGATCGCGCTGTGCATTCGAGGATGAGCGACCGAGTCGGCGCGAACGCGCGCTCCGCGCTGGGTCTCGGGGCCGTGCTGGTGGTCGCGCTCGGGTCCGTGACCGGCGGCTGCAGCGATTCCCAGCCGAGCGAAGAGCCCCGCTACTTCTCGCGCGATGCGTTGCTCGATCCCGAGACGTGCAAGGAGTGCCACCCGAAGCACTACGACGAGTGGTCCGGGAGCATGCACGCCTATGCCGCCGAAGATCCCGTATTTCTGGCGATGAACGCGCGCGGACAGCGCGAGACGCAGGGAAAGCTCGGCGACTTCTGCGTGCGCTGCCATGCGCCGATGGCGCTGGCCGAAAACGCCACTCACGACGGCCTCGATCTGCCCAATGTGCCGCGGCACTTGCGCGGAGTGACTTGTTACTTCTGTCACAACGTGACGAGCGTCGACGGTTCACACAATAACCCGCTGGTGCTGGCGAACGACACCACCCTACGCGGCGCGGTCAGAGATCCGCTGCCGAATCGCGCGCACGGCTCGGCGTACTCGGCGCTCATGGACCGCGAGGATCTGAAGAGCTCGAGCGCGTGCGGCGCGTGTCACGACTTGCAGATCACCAGCGAGTTTGGGCCTGCCGACGTGCACCTCGAGCGCACGTTCGCCGAGTGGCAGGGCACCCTCTACAACAGCGACGGCGAAGTTGGTCAGCGCTGCGGGACCTGTCACATGCAGTACGTGGAGGACGTGATCGCCGATTATCCCGGAGTGGGCCGGCGCCTGCGCCACCTCCACGACATGCCGGGCGTGGACGTCGCGCTCACTGACTTTCCGAACCGCGACGCGCAGCGGCTGGCCGTGCAGGATCTGCTCGATCGCACGCTTCGAGTCGAAATTTGCGTCAACAGCGTCGTGCCCCAGGTGCAGATTCTTCTGGAGAACGTGTTCGCCGGACATCACTGGCCGAGCGGCGCGGCGCAGGACAGAAGAGCGTGGGTCGAGATCGGCGTGTACGCGGGCGCGGAGGTCCTCTACGAGAGCGGCTTTGCCGCCGATGACGAAGACGTCACGGCGCTCGAGCCGTCGGGCGCACTGGTGTTTCGCGATCGCACGTTCAAGGTGGACGGCACGCCGGCGCATATGTTTTGGGAAGTGGCGCGCCTCGAGTCGAACACGATCCCCGGCGCCATCACCACCGACCCCACGCGTCCCGAGGATTATTTCGCCGCGCACTTCTATCGCATTTTTCCGGAGACCCGCGCCTTCCCGCGCCGACCGGATCGCGTCAGCCTGCGCGTGCGCCTGCGACCGATCGGCGTGGACGTGCTGCGAGAGCTCAGCTCGGACCTTCCCGCAGAGCTCGACTTGATCGGCCAGATGCCGGTCTTCACGCTGTCACCCGCGCGCGCTGCGAGTCCCCCCTGGTCGCCCGACCTGACAGTCGAGTGGAACGCGATCAGCAGGGAAGACCCCCGCTACGGCTATAACGGTGGGTTCAACAACACTCCCGCAGACTGCGTGACGACCGGCGGAGGACGAAGGTGACGCATGAGGACCGCACGAATAATTCCTGGTTTGGTGTTGCCCGCCCTCGCGCTGGCCACCCTGCACTACGCCACGCCGGCTCACGCCAACGGGCGCTACCCGCAGGCCATGCAGTTCGTGCAGGATCCCGGCGACGCCAATCGCCTGTGGCTCCGTAGCACCTACGGCCTGGTGACCTCGGCGGATCGCGGCGCGACCTGGGCGTTGATCTGCGAGCAGGGTCTGGGAATGGATCCGAACGGCGTCTTCGATCCGATGTTCGGGGTGCACGCGGACCGGTCCGTGGTGATCGGGCTGCAACAAGGTCTCAAACGCAGCACCGACCTCGGCTGCGGCTGGCGCCATGTCGTGCCCGAGCTCGAGGAAAACTTCGTTCAAGACGTCGCCGTGGATTTTAGCGATCGCCGTCGGGGCGTCGCCATCTCTTCCTTTCTGAATGGCCCGAAGTACACGATCGAGGTCTGGGAGACTCAGAACAACGGCGCGAGCTACTCGAGGATTTCCCTGATCGAAAGCAACCAGTACGCACGCACCATCGACGCGGCTCCGTCGGATCCGAACCGCCTCTACCTCTCCGTGATGTCTTACGACGTGTCGGATTTCAGCAAGCCCGGCGTGCCCCAGATGCTGCGCAGCAACGACCGCGGCAAGAACTGGACGACCCTGGCGTTACCTGTCCCACCCAACTCGGATCCGTACATCGCGGCGGTGCACCCGACCAATCCCGACGTGCTCTACGTCAGAACCTACGAAGAAAATCGCCTGGAAGCCGGCAATGGCTTCGCGGTCAAGAGCCGGCTCATGTACTCGCAGAATGGCGGCACGGCCTGGCGGGAAATTCTGACCGGGGACGCCCCGATGCTCGGCCTGGCGATTTCACCGGATGGCACCGAAATCTTGGTCGGCTTTGGTGACGAGGGAACGTCGGGAAAAAACCTCGTGGCGCCAGCGGACGCGTTCGGCATCTGGCACGCCGCTACCTCCGATCCTCGGTTTCAGCGCGTCTACGATCAGAGAGTCAGCTGTCTCACCTGGAACGCCAACGACATCTACGTCTGTTCCCGTCTCGAGGACACCGGGTTCGACCTGGGCGTGTTCAACAACACCTGCCCGGCCAGCATCCGCCCGCTGTTCAACAAGAAACAGATGAGCGGCATGCTCTCGTGTGCCGCCGGCACGTCGACGGCGCAAGCGTGCACCCAGGCCGTCTTCAACGAGCTCTGCGAGCTCAAGCTAAACTGCAGCGGCCCGACGCCGCAGTTGGACGGAGGAGCGCCCAGCTGCTGGGAGGGCGGAGTCTACGAGGGCGGAACGAACGACGCTTCCACGCCCTTCGATTCCGGCGCAGGCGGCGGCGGTGGCGCAAGAGACGGCAGCGTGTCCCCGGACGGCAGTGTCCCGAGCGCGAACGAGGAAAGCGACGATGGCTGCAGCTGCGCCCAAGCAGGGAGCAGCGCCGGCTCGTCTCCGGCGCTGTTTGCCGCGGCGCTCGCGCTCGGCGTCGGGCTCGGACGGACGCGGCGCTCGCGGCGCTGAGTCCGAGATCCGCTACTTTTGTCCGGAGAGAGCGTCACGCAAGGCACGCGCGCTCTCCTTTCGGTACTCGCCGTGTTCGCCGCTGGCGAACGGCTCGAGCGCGCTCTCGGCCGCGCTGGTCTGTCCCAGGCGCGCCAGGCAAATAGCGCGGTTGTAACGCGCTTCGAGCGCGAAACGTCCGCGCGGCGCGCGCGCCAGGTACGCATCCCAGGCGGCGAGGGCCGCGCGCGGATCGGCGCCCGAAAAATGAAGCGCGTGCGCGCTGCGGTAGAGATCGAGCTCGGGGTCGGCCGGTCGCGACTGGCGAGTGATCGCCGGTGCCGCCACGGGGCCTCGGTTGCCGGCGGCCGCGACGCGGCGTTTCGGTAGCGCTTCCGCCGCGGCGCCTTGCGTGAGCTGCTCCACACGCGCGGGCTCGGGCTCCGCCAGCGGCGCCATTTCGGCGATCCGCGCCTCGAAGCTCACCGCCTCCGGCGCACGACTGCTACGACGCGCCCCGAACGGCGCGCGAGAAAACACCTTGGGCGCCACGCGCGCAGGGTCTGCGCTCGGCTCCTGCAGGCCCACTGCGACGGCGACTCCTTGCCAGGTGATGCCCTTGCCGACGCCAGCCAGCGCGGTCGATCCCGCCAGCACCGCCGCGATGGGCACGAGCACCGCCACGTGCCAGCGACGGCGCCGTTTGCCACCATGAAGTGAGGCCATGATGCGCGCGCGGGTGAAGGCCGCGGGCTGCTCGGCGGCCTTCGTCTCTTCGCGCAGCGCGCTGGCCGCTTGCCGGAGGAGGTCGTCGTTCATCCGAGCCCCTCCGCGGCGAGCGCCTCACGCAGCTTGCGCCGCGCGTGAAACAGCCGCGTGCGCACGGTGCCTTCCGGCACATCGACGATGCTGGCCACCTCGGTCGAAGAGCGTTGCTCCACCTCGCACAGCACGAACGCGACGCGCTGTTCGAGCGGCAACGCCGAAAGCGCTCGCGCCAGCGCGTCGGCCAGCTGCCGACGACCGAGCTCTTGCTCGGGATCCTCGCTGTGACCGCGTGGCTCACGCGCCATGCGCTCGACTGCCGCACGCTGCCGCGCCGCGGCACGCACGAAGTGACGCGCTCGATTGACGGCGATCGAGATCAGAAAAGTTCTGAGCGACGAGTCTCCTCGGAACCCAGCAGCGGCCTTGGGCAGACACACGAAGACGTCGTGTACCAAGTCCTCCGCAACGCTGGCGTCGCCGAGCAGACGCCGCGCGAACGCACGCACGGCCTGATGGTGTTGATCGTACGCCGTACCGACTGCTCGCGGCTCGCCCGCCCGCAGGCGATGGAGCCAGTCAGAGGCCGGCTCGTCCACCCCGAGGGTGCCCTCCGCAAGCTCTAGGTTCTGCATGATCATGGGGCGACGCGGGTCTCGAGCGTCTGTGCCCGCTTCCCGAAAGAGCGTTCAATGCAGCGTAGCGTTTTGCGGGCAGGCGCGGGATTTGTGACAAAAAGAGATGAGACAACGAGCACATAGCGATTCGGCGTTAGACCAATCAGAAGACCGTGACGCCAGCGGCCGCGTACGGCCGGAAACGATGGGAGTTGTCGCCCTGCACGCGCGATTCCGCGCCCAGCCCGGCAAACAGGCCCACCGTCCCGAGCTCCCAGGCGGCCAGCCCGCGCAGCACCGTGGAATGCTGATCACGGTAGGGCTCACCCTCGAAATCCGGCAACAGGTATCGGTAAAAGACGTCCGCGCTCGCGGCCACCGGCCCAACGCGGCCGAGCTCGATGCCGACGGCGCCGCCGGCGCCGAACAGCCGCTCCTCCCTCGGCCCGGGACGAATGCCGACGCTGAACAGGGAGTACAGAACCTCCGTTCCGTACCGGACGCCCACGTTCGGCGCGAGCACGCTGTCGGCCCAGATCACGGCCTGGGTGCGATTGTCCGAGAGCACGCTGACCGGCGCCAGTGAGAGGCCTCGCACGTGTTCCGCCCGGTTCACGAGCCCCACCTGCGCCCCAGACACGCGACGCCCGATGTTGACGAGACCCACCTGTGTCCCGCTCACGTCACCGGCCACGTTCACGAGTGACACCTGCAAGCCCGCGAGCGTACCGGCAACGTTCGTGATGCCGCTCATCTGGATACCGGCGAGCGCCTCGGCCCGCGCCACGAGACCCACGGCCTGAGCGCCCGTGGCGCGGCGCGCGGAGGCGACGATACCTGCCGCTTGCGCACCGGTCACGTCATGAGCATGCACCGCGATGCCCGCGCCCTGCGCGCCCTGGACGTTCCCGCTTCGCCACACGAAAATGCCGGCGGCTTCTGCGCCGCGGAGCAGTCCGCCGGCGCGCGAAAACAAACCACTCGCGGCAACGCCGTCCGCACCATCGTCGAGGAGCGTGAACAGCCCCGCGAATACAGCGCCCTGCAGCGTGCCATCGGAGCGCACGGCGCCCGCGTTCAGTGCAACGCCCGAGAGCTCGCCGACGCGGGAGTAGGCGAGGCCGAGCTCCAGGTGGACACGCCGCCGATGGCTGTCCCGGTACAGCGCGATGGGATGAAACAAGGACAGATTGGCGAGGATCGGTGCCCGCAGCTCGAGCCGGCGCCGCTGCGGAGCTGTCTGGGTTTCGGCGCCGCGCTCCGGCTCGGACTCGGGCTCGTGCCCCGGCTCTGGCTTCGGCGCGGGAGCAGCGTCCGGCTGGGGCTCAGCCACGGGCTCGCTTACCGGGCTGCCGGCGGGAGGCACGGGTTTGGGTGGCTTCAGGGCGGCGGCCATGTCCGACGCCTCGTCCCGCACCAGGTTGCCGGCGAGCCAGACGATCACGTCCAGGCGCTGCAGCGGGTCGCGCGGCAGGTCGACGGCGCGTGTCAGCTCGCGTCCGTCACTCGCGGTGTAGCGAGCGTGCACGCTGCGCGAATCGATGCTCAGCAGCAGTGTTCCGCGCGCGGCGCCAGTGGTCGCATCCACAACGGGGACACCCAGCTCGCGCTCAATCTCGCGACGCACTGCCACGGCATCCGCTCTGGCGCCCCCGTCCTCGACGACCACCACGAGCGGCGCGGACTCCGCGAAAGCCGGCCAGGTCGTCAAAATCGCGAGCAGCGCGAAGACGGCGCAGCGCATACTAAAAACTGCAGTCACGGGGCTTCGTTCCCGCACCGGCGCAGCGCGTTCAATCGTCCACACGAAATCGACACGTATAGCTCACGTCCGTCATGACGGCGCGCCCGCTCCGGTCGAGCGGCGGGGTCCAGCGCGACCCGAGCAGTGTCTTCCGGCATGCGGCACCGAAGCCCGACCGGCTCTCGGAGGCAATCCATGCGCTCTGCACACGCCCGCTCGCCGCGATGCGCGCGCGCACCACGGCGACGCCGCCCAGCGCGAGCCTCCGCGCATCGCTCGGATAGTAGCTGCGCAAGAGCGAATCGAGCGCGGGCGCCGAGGGGGGCCGAGAGAGGTTCCCCAGGGGTACCACGGCCGCACCATTCCCGGCTTTGCCCGTGTCCGGTTCGGACGCGACTCTGTGCCCGGCGCGGATGGGGCCGGCGCGCGCGCGGCCATTGCCACCCAATGACGACCAGCTCGCGCCTGCCCCGTCGTTGGTGAGCGTGATGCCGCTCAGGTCGACCGGCGCAGGTTCGCTTTCGGCGGGCGCGCGATCCGGCTCGGGTGGCGGCTCGCGCGCTGACCGACGGCCCGCTGCCTCCTGGCGCGGAAGGGCGCGAACGCTGGGTTCGGGCTGGGCCGGAGCTGGCGTTGCCGGCGGCGGCGCTGCCCGCGCGGCCGTCACGCTGAGCTCGACTCGCACCGGCAGCCTCGGCGTGGCGCGCACTTCCGGCGCGCGCCAGAGCAGCGACACCAAGCCCGCGTGAGCCACGACACTCGCGAGCACGCCGAGCGCGGCAAACACTCGCGGCTCGCCCGAAGCGCCATCATCCATCGCTTCCGAGCTCGTCTGGCTGCACGTTGATCGCGAATTGCGAGACGCCTTCCTGGCGTAGCAGATCGATCACGCCGACTACGCGTCGGTGAGCCGTCGCGCCGTCCGCGGCGATGATGGCGCGGCGCTCGCGCGCGGTCGCTCGTCGCGTGATCGCCCGGCGCAGCTCGGGGCGCGTGACGCGTTTTCCGTCCAGCCACAGCGCGCCGCTGGCTTCCACGCTGATGGCGAACGTCGTGGACGTGCCCTCGCCGGTCGCGGCTTTCGGCAGATCCAGGGGGATGGTCCGCGCCGCGATGTAAGTCGCGGTCACCATCAAAATGACGAGCAGCACGAGCGCCACGTCCACCAAAGGCGTGACGTTGATGCCGGTAATCATCGCGTCGTCCGATCGCTCCGAGCTCGCGTGCATGGTTTACCTCCTGGGAGATCCGTCAATCCGCGGTGCGCTCGCGCTTGAAGAACGCGAGCACCTCGCGCGCCAGAGCCTCGCCCCTGCCGAGCCGGGCGCGGATCACGCGCTGGAAGGCGTTGAACGCCGCCACCGCCGGGAGCGCCGCACACAGGCCCACGGCCGTCGCGATCAGCGCCTCGCCGATTTCGGTCATGAGCCCCGACGAAACCTGACCGCCGCCGGCTTCGAGGGCTCGAAACGCGCGCACGATGCCGATCACGGTACCGAGCAGGCCGATGAAGGGCGCATTGTTGCCGAGCGTGCCCAGAAACGCCAGCCGTCGCTCCATGCGCAGCCGCACCCACTCCGTCTCCGCCAGCATCCGTTCTTCGGCGTCGCCCGCGCTGTCCGCGTCGAGCGCGGCGCGTGCGATGCGCGCTTCGAAGCTGGGCGACTCTTCCAGCCGCGTCCGGGCGCGCCCCGCGTCGCCGCGCATGAGAAGCTCGCGCAGCTCGCGCCCGAGCAGCGCCACGTCGTCGCGCGACGACCACAGGTACAGCGTCCGTTCGACGGCGATCGCGATGCCGAGCACGCTCAGCACGAGCAAGAGCCACAAGATCCAGGTAGCGCCGAAGCCGGCCAACCCATTGAGTGCGCGTTCCAGATGCATTGTACGTCCTTTCGAAATGCGGGGCGGCTCCTTGGCCGCAGCGTTCAGGGCACCACGCACGCGGTGCGCACGATCCAGTCGGCGCCTCCGCGCAAATCGCGCGCCACGAAGTAGAAGCGCGCCACCTTTCCCGCTTCCACGCGCCGCGGCGGGCGCCACGCCACGCGCACCCCGAGCTCCGAGCTGTCGGCCTCGATGATGCTCAACGCGCGCTCCAGGCGACCCGTGTCGGCAAAGTGCGAGAGCCACAGCTCTTCGAAGGTCGGCTCACCAAAACGCTGCAAGGGCTCGCGATCGCTATCCGACAGGCGCGCGTCGATGCGCGGCGATGGGCCGCCCGCGGTCACGAGCGGCAAGCTCGGGCCGGCGTCGCTCGCCACGCACTCGCTCTGTTCGAGCCAGTCGCCGGACGGCGCCGGCCAGTCGGCTCCGTCGAATGAAATGGGCTCGTCTTGCAGCGTCGGATTGCGATTCCCGGTGTCGCGCTCGATGCCCACGGTCAGGAGCGCCAGGCGTCGCTCGCCTTCGCAGCGCGTGTCCTCGAGCCGGGCGGCCAACGCCGGCTGCTCGCTCACGCAGAGCGCGCCCTGCAGGAGCAGCCGTTCTGCGCCGTTCAGCGCGGCCTCCTCCGGTGTCACCAGCTCGAAGGCCGGCGGCTCGTGGGTGATGCCCTGGGATGCGACCTCTGCAAACGGCGACGCCGCGCATGCGGGGACACCCTGGGTCGTGGGCGCGGCCACGCACGCGGAAAACGCCCAGCCAAAGCCGGGTGCCGGCGCGGGCGCGGCCACGAGCCAGCTCACCTGGATGCGTTCACCCGGACGCGGCCACGCGCGCTCTGCATCGTTCTCCACACTCACGCGCGCTCCGAGCACGCGCGTGGCCTCGATGATTTGCGCTTCCACCAGCGGATCGTCGCAGGCGGACAGCGCGAGGCTCAAACCGAACAGCGCGCTCAGGCACAGGCGCTCGCCGCTCATAGCTCACCTCGCACGCCGAGATTCGGGATGATGGGAAGGCCCGTCTCGGACTCTTTCTTGGAGTAGTCGTAGCTGTAGCTGGTTCCGACCGGGTTCTGAGCGTTGTAGGCGTTGATCAGCTCGAGGTACGCAGCGAGCGTGAGATCGGAAATGCGCCACTGCTTTTCCACGCGGACATCGAGCTGATGAAATGCTCTTTGACGCTCACCGTTGACGGCGCCGTAAACCGGTCGATACTGGTCGATGCGCGCGTCGTAGATCGCGCCGGTGACCGGCGTTTCGGGGTTACCCGTCACGTAGCGAAAGCGCCCGCCCACTTCCCAGCCCTTGCCGAGGCGCTGTGCCAGGACCGCCGACAGCACGTGGGTCTGGTCGTTGTTCCAGAGCAGCCACGGACCGCCGCGGTCGCGCCGCTCGCTCCTCGACAAGGTGTACGCGAGGTAAGCGAACGTCTTCGGACTCGGCCGTAGGCTCAGCGACAGCTCGGCGCCGGCAATTCGGCCCTCTCCGTCGTTCACGAGATACGGCGGCCGGCCGCCCTCGGTGCCCACCACGCGGTCGAACGAGCGCTTGTAGAAGCCCTCGAGCCCCACTTCCGCCGCCGGACCGAGCTTTTGCTCGATGCCCGCGCCGAAGTGCAAAGCGCGATACGGGTCCAAGCGCGGGTTGCCGACGCCCTCGTTCAGCTCGTACCAGACCGGTGGCTGAGAGAACAACCCCACGCCGCCTTTCAGCGTCGTGCCGTCCAGCACGTCGACGCGCGCAGACAGCCGCGGGTCGACGCTCCAGGCGCGCGCGTTCTCGAAGTAGTCGACGCGCACCCCCGGCGTGAGGAGCACGCGCGGGACCGGGCGCAGCACGAGCTCGACCCACGCTGCCGGTTGAATGGCGTCCATGCCGGTCTCCTCGAGCTGAATCGTCTCGCCGAGACCGGGCGACTCGTCGCTCGCCGGGTCGGTGTTGTCCCAGCCGCTCGGCCGCGGACCGGCGTAACGACCGCTCGCCACCTGCCCCCGGAAGTCGAGCCCCATGTCGAGATCCACGCTTCCGGAGAGCCGCAGGCCGAGCTCACTCCGTCCGTGCAGCTCCCAGGCCTCGAGTCGCTGCTCGAGGGGCCCAAAGCTGAAACTCTGATCGACGAAGCCCAGGGTCACGCTCGTGACGTGCTCGACCTGGCCTGCGATCTGGCTGCGCACGCGCGCGTTCACGTGATGAAACGCGATCGAGCCGCCCACGTCGCCTCGAAGGGTCGGATCGCTCTCGTCCGGCTCGGAGAACACGAGCCGCAGGGCGTCGCGGCTCCCGTAAGCCATCAGCCGAAAATCAGTGTTCGCCGACAACCGGAAATTACCGAGCGCCTGGTAGTCGAAGTACACGGGCGCCGCGACCACCCCGTAGGCGTCGTCCGGCACGAATTGCTCGAAGAAGAAGTCGACGTTGCTGCGGCGCGCGGCGAGCGCCACGCTGGCGGCGTCGCTCAGTTTGGCTTCGACCAGCGCCGCGCTGTCGAGCACGCTCAGGTCGAGCATGCCGTGGACACCCGGGCGGTCCAGATCGCGAACTCGCGCTTCCACGACGCCTCCGGTAATGCGCCCGTAGCGGGCCGAAAAATTACCGGGATAGAGCTCCACGCGCTCGAGTAATCGCGATTGAAAGAAGCTGGTGATGCCGCCGAAATGAAACAAGAGCGGCACCGGCGTGCCGTCGAGGAACACCTGACTTTCGATGGGGCTCGCGCCGCGAATCAGCGGCGTGCCGCCGTCGAACGGCTCGCCGCGCAGCACGCCCGGCATGATATCGACGGCGCGAATCGCGTCGCCGCGCACGCCGGGCACGCGTGACAGCTCCGCCGCCTTGAAGCTGCGCCGGGTGGCGGTGCGTGGCGGAGCTTCCACCTCCGCGGTGGCGCCGAACCCATCGTCGGTGTCGGGCGCGACCACGCCGCTCCCTTTCGGGGCCGCCGTGTGTTCGGCGGGAGCCGGCGTTTTCGCCGCCGGCGCCGGCGTGGGTGCCGGGTCGTCGGTCTTTATTGCCGGGAATACGTAACGATACGTGAGCTTCACGCGCACGGCTTCGCCGCCCTTCAGCGCTGGAGAAAATTCGAACTGTTTCAGCGCGTGGAGCGCCGCTTCGTCGAAATCCGTACCGGCGCTCTCCAAAACGGCGGCTTGCTCGACGCGACCTCGCTCGTCGACGGTGAGCTCGAGCAGCACGCTGGCTTCCGCGTCGGAGGCCCGCGGAGGCCGCTCGGCTTCGACGAAGCGCACCACGCGCGGGGGCTCCACGACGCCGCCTGCTACAGCATCTTGGGCAAGAGCGTCCTCGCCGAACAGCGCGCCGAGCAGCGCTGCAACTCCGAAAACCGCGAATTTCGAACGCACGAAACCTCTTCGCCCCAGGGCGCCAAGTGGGAACGGGCGCGCTCAGGCACCGCGCCGCGTCCGCAGGTTCGGCGATGGGTGCCCGCTGTCGGGCAGAGCGTTCAAAGAAAAACGCAGGCGCTATTCAGCCGGGATCGAGCTTGCCCCGGGCGGCGCCGCGGGTGGCTGCGCGTAGGAACCGACCACGACCTCGCCGGAATCCAGCTCCTGGAACGTCGGGTACAGCTCCGGGTAGCCGCGATCGAAGCGCGGCCCTTTGAAGCTATCGCGCAGGTCGAACATGATGCTGAAAAAGCCTGCGACGCTGCGGCCGATGCGGATGATGGTTTGCTCGGCCTTCGGCAGACTTTCCAGCTCATCCCGGCGCATCTTCTCGGCGTTCTCGCGCTTGACCACGGGATCGTGCGGGTAGATGTAGCACTCGATCAGACGTAGCTTCTGCGCCTCGAACGTCATCTCCTCGAGCCTGAAAAGCGCGAGCGCGAACAGCCCCGTCTGCGTCGTGAGCTCGGGGATGTAGCTCGTGACCGACTGCGGATTGTCGTACGCCGCCAGATACGCTTCACGGCCGCAGCCGATGATGTGATGGGCCAGCATCCACAGGTGAAAATAGGTGCGGACGGGGATCTCAGGCTTGAAGCCGCGATACAAGTAGAGCGGCTCCAGGCGAGCCACGAGGATCATGGCGAAGCGCCCGAGCAACCGATACAGGGCGCGCTGCTGCTGGCGATCGTAGCGGGTGCGGATTTCGCCCACCACGTCCGGCACGTTGTCGAAGCTCGTGCGCACGGTGCCGCCGATGCGCGGCACGAACTCACCCCAGAAGCGCAGCACGTCGTCGCGGGCAATGCCCTGTGCGTCGTAGAGCGCTAGCGTCAGCGGATCGTCGTGGCCCGCCAGCGCGCGCTCCATCAGCGGACGCAAGCGCGAGCGGCGGCGCCAGAAGATCGCATCGAAGTGCCAGAGCTCGGGCTCCGGCAGCGCGTCCTCGTAGTAGTCCGGATCGAGCTCCTGATCCGGGACGTGAGGCCCGATATAGGTACGCTTCCACCAATCGCCCGTGCGACGGTGCTCTTCGATGCTGATGGGCTCGAGCAGTTGCGTGGTGAGGCGGACGGCGCGCGGCGGCTGATCGTGCTGGTCGAGCACGTCGTTCTTCACGAAGCCCAGGGTTCGCCCGCGCAGCACGCTCTGGCAGAAGGAATTTGCTGGCGCGCGCGCAGCGAACGGGTACGGGCTGTACGCACCGAGCACGCTGCTGAGCAGGCTCGTTGGGTTCAGGCCGAACGTGTCGTAGATGATGGCCTGATCGCCGCGCGGATGGTGCGGGGCAACGAATCGTGGCGGCGACTTGGGGTTCGAAGCCGAGTAGTGAAATTCCAGCTCGTGCCAGGTCTGCTTGTCCCACGTCGCCTCGATCATCAGCGTGATCTTCACGGCGGGCGTGGAGTTTGGCGGGAACACGCCGTACGGGTGGAGCCAGCGAAATGGGTGCAGCGTGCGCACGAACTGCAGGAAGGGCTGCACCCAGCGCGGCAACTGGTACCAGAACGCCCACAAGTGCCAGCTCTGCCCGAGCCAGCTGTTGAACAAGAAGGCAGCGCAGGCGCAGAGCGAGTGCACGAGCACGAAGGCGTTGGCGAAGACGGGCTGCCCGGCAGAAAACAACGCCGTGACGTCGAGCTGCCGCGGCGTCACGTTGTCGAACAGCGTGATGCACAGGATCGTGGTGACGAGGCTGAAGTAGCCGAAGCTGCCCATCACCTGGATGCCGACCATCAGTCCGATCGTGCAAACGGCGCACACAATGCTGAGCGTCCCCGGCACGAACGCGAAAAACGGCACCGGGATCTCCGCGATGAACATGAACAGCACCGCGCCCTTGAGCAGCGCGGTGGGCGCCTTCTGCGCGTACCAGCCAATCGGTGACGGCAACGGTTGATTGACGAGGAACCCCTTGAGGTAGGCGAGATCCTTCGAACGGCTACCGATGAACTTCTGCTTGCCGAAGCCGAACATCAGGCGGAACAGCAGCAGGCGATAGGCCCACGTGAGCGCGGGGGCCGGCTCCGTCACCACGCCGATCTCGGGAAGAAGCCGAGTGGCAGGCAAGAACAAGCCGAGCAGCGCGCACTCGAATAGCACGCAGTCCCACGGAAAGATGATCGCCATCGCGATGTCGAGCGATAGGTAACAAACGTAACAAGTCAGCAGCGCCAGCGTGGACCAGGGACCGCCAACGATGACGAGGACGGCGGCGACGATGCCCGCGATCGTCAAACCGCGCAGCATGCGGTCGCTACTGGAAAACCAGAGCAGGCTCGGAAAGTAGTAGAAGCGCCGCCAGGTCGGGAAGTCCTTCTGGATGCGCTCGAGCGTCCGAGACACGGGCATCCCCCCCAGAGCGCCCGAGATATTCACCACCTGACCCGACAATGAGACGAACGAGATCAGAAAGACCAGGCCGAGACCGCGCGTGAACAGGCCCCACACGAGCAACGGATCGGCCGACAGGATTGCGTCCACTCGGGCATCTTAGCCCGCGCTCGCTCCAGTTCGGTCCATCAAAACACGCTTGAACTCGGCGTGACGCCTCGCCGCCCGTTCGTCAGCCGTGCGTCCTCGGGCGCGGTCGCTCTGGCGCCACGTGCACGGCCAGCCAGAGCGCGCCGCGGCTCGTTTCGAGCACGCGGTGTCGGGTGCGAGCGGGCAAGAGCACATAATCCCCGGCGCGAAGCTCGAAGCACTGACCCGCCACCTCCAGGCGAGCACGCCCGCGCAGTAGCACCACCCACTCGTCGTGGTCCGAATCGTAGTCCGTGGCCCCGAGCACCTCCGAGCTGACGATGCGCTCGATCTTCGTACCGTCGAGCAGCGCGAGCTCGGTGAACGTCTCGCCCTCGCGCGGCGGTTCCGCGTCATCCCAGAGATTGCGGAGCACCTGCAGCTGCGCCGCACGCGGCGCGAGACGCTCTCGCTCGAGGAGTTTGCGCACCGGATCGACGAAGTCGCGGAGCTCGTGCCAGCGCTCGCGAACCAATCGACGTCCCTCTGTGTCGCTCACGACCTCCAGGCGAATCCCGTCCGGATCCTCGAAAAAGGTCGCGTAGTAGTCGGGACGATACTCGGGATACAGCGCGGGTGTGCTGGACACGACGCCGAGCCCGCCGAGCACGCGCTGTGCCTCATCGACCGCGGCGCGATCGCGCACGCGAAAGCACAGGTGATGCAGCGCGCCCGTGGCGTAGGCATCCGCGGGCGCGGAGCCGCCGCGCGCCGGCCTGAGCGTGTACTGCATCACGCGATTGAAGTAGTGCACGTGCGGCTCACCCGCGATCGGCAGCGTGCCCTTCTTGAAGCCGAGCGCTCGCATCACGGGGTCGTAGAACTGCTCCGAGCGCTCTACATCACTCACCGTCACGTACACGTGATCGAGTCCCAATACCTCGAGGTCCATGCGCGATATGTAGTTGCCCGTCGGTAATTCGGAGTGACAATTCGTGAGCTCCTGCAATTTTCAGCTCGCGCTGGTCAAACGCAGGCGCTCGACCGACCGACCGAGTGACACGCGTCAAACCGTGCCTCGAAGTGGGAAGCGAAATGAGCGCGAGGCGAACGAGCTCACTGCGACGTTACAGCCAAATTCGCCTTGAAAATGCGCGCCTCCTCGTCATACTCTGAAGCTTGGTGCGTGCGGGCGTTGCGCGCGCCTAAAACCTGACGCGCCATGCGCGCTTTTTTTGCGCTGGAGGATACTGCTTTGAAACGACTAATCCTGGCGGGCGCCGTAGCAGCACTCACGGCTTGCCAGGGCGAGATCGTCCAGCCCAATACGCAAGAAGTGGGAGACCCAGGCACCGATCCGGGCCGTCAAAACGCCGGTCTCGAGTGCAAACAGCTGGATCCCGGCGAGGCCCCGATTCGGCGGCTGTCGAACGCCGAGTATCGCAACACCGTTGCCGATTTGATCGGCAAACCGGCGCTGGCAGAGCAGTTGACCGCCAAGTTCGTATCGGAGACGGAGTCGCTCGGATTTCGCAACAACGCGCGCTTTCTGCAAATCAACTCGGTCGTGGCGCAGCAGTACATGGACGCGGCCGAAGAGGTCGCGAAGACGCTGCGCAGCGATCGCAGCCTCTGGCCGTGCACGCCCGCGGCGGGTAACGAGCGCGCTTGCGCCACGCAGTTCATTCAAGACTTCGGGCGCAAGGTCTATCGCCGGCCGCTCACCAGCGAAGAAGTGCAGCGCTACGAGGGCCTCTACGACAAAGCCGATCAGGACTACTCGTTCGACGCCGCCATCGAGTGGCTCGCGTTCACGCTGCTGCAATCGCCCCACTTCTTGAACCGCGTCGAGTTCGGCGGGCCGCCCGCGGCCGGCAAGACTTACACGCGGCCCGGTTCGTACGAGATGGCGTCACGCCTGTCGTACCTGCTCTGGCAATCGATGCCGGACCCGACGCTGTTCCAGGCTGCCGAGGGCGGTCAGCTCTCGACCGACGCCGAGATCGCCGAGCAGGCGCGGCGCATGCTGCAGGATCCCAAGGCGAAGCGCGTCTATCAGTTCTTCGAAGAGTGGCTGGACCTCGACGAGCTTCCGGCCATGCAGCGCGACAGCGACACGTTCGCCGGCTACTCGAGCGCCACTCCGGGCCTGTTGGCACAGGAGGCCAAGAGCTTCATCGAGCACGTCCTGTGGAACGAAGGCGGTGACTTCAAGCAGCTGTTCACGGCGCCGTACAGCTTCGTCAACGCCGACCTCGCCCGTCACTACGGAGTCTCTGGCGTGACCGGCACCGGGTTCCAGCGCGTGGAGCTGCCCGGCCGCGCGGGTCTGCTCGGTCTCGGCGGCGTGCTCACGGTGCACGACAAGCCGACACGCACGTCGATCGTGCTGCGCGGGCTACGCGTGAGGACGGACCTTCTATGCCAAACCATCGGCGCGCCGCCGGCCGACATCGTGCTCGACTTGCCGGAGGTCAGCGCCGGCGTGCCGCAGCGACAAAGCCTCGAAGAGCACCGGGCCAACCCGGACTGCGCGGCATGCCACGACAAGATCGACCCGATCGGCATCGTATTCGAGAACTACGACGCGCTCGGGCGCCTGCGCACCGAGGACGAGCTCGGCAACCCCATCGACACCCGCGGCGAGATCACGCACACCCGCGACGCGAACGGGCCAGTCGCGAACGCCATCGAGCTCTCGGCGCGCCTGGCGGACAGTCAGGAAGTACGCGAGTGCCTGACGCGGCAGACCTTCCGCTTCTTCTACGGACGCGGTGAGCGAACCGCGGATGCCTGCTCGCTCAAACAGCTCAACACCGCCTTCGAGAAGAGCAACTACAGCATTCAAGACCTCCTGGTCGCGCTCACGCAAACCGACGCCTTCTTGTACCGCCCCACCACGATCGCGGGTCAGCCATGAAACGCCTCAACCGTCGAACCTTCCTGCGCGGTGCCGGCGGCATCGCCATCGGCCTCCCCCTCCTGAACGTCATGGACGAGCGCCCAGCGGGCGCGCAGTCGGAGCCGGCCGCGCCGCGCCGCATCCTGTTCTCGTTCAAGCCGAACGGCGACGAGATCACGAAGCGCTTCGCAGCCACCGGCGAGACCACGTTCCAGCTCGGTGAGTTCCTGACGCCGCTCGAAACCTATCGAAGCGATCTCCTGATCCTGAATCGGCTCGACAAGCGCTACGGCAAAATGGGCGAGAGCGAACGCGCCGACAACCATCAGCAGGGCGGCAGCGCGCTCGCGCCCTGGCCGTCGGGCGAAGGCTCGTACCCGATTGGCGGTACCGATCGCAAGATCGGTTACGTGAAGGGCCCGAGCGCCGACTACGCGATCGGCGAACGCGTGCTCGCTCAGGACAAGACGGTGCCGCACCGGCACCTGGTGTTCCGCGTGGGCCAGAAGAACAACGACATCTGGAACCTGCACTCACATGGCGGGCCGAGCGGCTCGCAGAACCCCATCCCCCCGGAGACGGATCCCTACGCCGCGTACGCCCGTCTGTTCACCTTCAATACGGACCCGGCGCAGCAAGCGGCGCTGCTCGAGCGCATCGCCAAGAAGCAGTCGGCGCTCGACCTGGTGACCCAGGAGGCGAAGGCGCTCGAAACACGCCTCGGCAGCGAGGATCGGCAGCGTCTCGCCCAACACACGGAAGCGATCCGCGACATCGAGCGCACCTTGGTGGCCGCGCGGGGTGGCCTCGGCTGCGCGCCGATCGACCTCGGCAGCAAGCTCGACCCGTACGCGAGCGACAATCACCTGGCGATCGCCAAGCTGTTCTTCAAGATCAGCGCGATGGCGTTCGCCTGCGATCTCACGCGCGTGATTCAGTACAACTGGGGCGGGAACACCAACAACCGCGTGTACAAGAACCTCGGCCTTAGCGAGGGGCACCACGACATTTCGCACAAGGGCACGACGGAGTCCTTCGCCACCATTCGCAACATCCACCGCTACTTGTGGACCGAGACCCTCGGCCTCTACGAAGCCCTGAAGGAGATCCCGGAAGCGGGTCAGACCGTGTGGGCCAACACGCTGGTCGTGCACTGGAACGAGCTCGGCCAGGGCGACAGCCACACCATCCGCGACAACCTGGTGATCTTCGCCGGCGGGATGAGCAACTACTTCCGGCGGGGACGCCTACTCGACTTCAACAACGGCGCGTCGTTCAGCGACATGCTCGTGTCGTGCTTCCACTACATGGGCTTCGAGGACGTCAAGACCTTCGGCGACCCGCGCCTCGCGTCCGGAACGCCGCTGAGCGGCCTCACTTAGAAGGCCGCTCAACCTCGCAACAGCGCGCGAAACTCGCAGCGCTCGCGCCGCAGTGCAGGTGCCTGGCGACGAATCCGAGATGGGTCGCGCCCGCGCGCGCGGCCAACACTGCGCGCGCGAGGCTCGAGCCGAATAGAAACTAGGTTAGGGAGCGCAAGTCGCGTTGTTCGGAGCACCGCCGTTGATCCAAGCGTTGAGCGTGTCCTTTTCCGCCTGCGTCAGTTGCGGATGCGTCGCCGGCGGCATCTGGCCCGAGGTCAGGTTGATGCGAACCTGCATGCGGGCCGTGTGTGGCTGAACCTCCGCGTACGTTCTGAGTGGAAACGGCGCGCCGTTGAGTCCAGGGGTCGTATGACACGTTGCACATTTGTTCGTGACGATCGGTTTGACGGCGCACCAATCGGCGGTCGGTGCACAACCATCCGCAGGCGCCGCGAGAATGGCGAGCGAGCACAGAATGCCGCCGTTCAATCCCAATATCGTGGCCAGGTTGCGCTTCTTCTTTTCCCCCGGTGAGCTTTGCATCTTCATCTTTTCGCCTCCGTCCCGAGCCTGTCGGGCTCTATCGTGAAGAGTGCGCGCAAGCTCACCGCGTAACAAGGAATCGCACACGCGCATTGCGAACGAACACGTCCCCATGAAATGCCGAGACTTGACAGTCATCCGGCACCACTGAAGAAGTTTGCCGGCGCTGGTCTGGCGCGCGTTGACTCGCCGCCATCGGCCCGCGGTTTGAGCGCCTCAGTGAAGGGATGACGCCGAGCGTTTGCACGCGATCAACGCGCTGACCACGACGCGCAATGGACCGAGCGGTACGTAGGTCAGCGAACGTGGCTACCGCAGTGACCGGGAGGCCGCGAGGGGCCATCGAAATTTATGCTTCGGCTGATAGCGTCGGACGTTGCCCCGCCAGCTCTGCGCCGTTTGCTGACGACGAGCTCACTCGCATCTCGCGAATGACTCGCATCGTGCAAGCGCTGTTCGGCTCGTGCATCCGAGCCGCCCAACAGGCGCTCACCAACGGCGGCGAACACTCACGCGGTCGTACGCGCAAAGCCCAGCGCTTTCGCGTGATTTCCGCGCTACTTTCGGCTCGCTCCCGGCCGGTAGCACGCCGTGCTAAAGCAGCTTTTGCAATGCAAAGCTCGCACGACGCCTCGCACTCAGTACCGCACCCCCATGCCGGCGCGCACGCCGCGGCTCCCGTCTCGGACTTTCGGCAGATCTCCCCCGCGGGCGAGACCATCTCGTACAACCCCGCGACGCTCGAAGAGGTGGGCCGCGTGCCGAACACGGATCTGTCGCGCATGCCGCAGATCATGGAGCGAGCGCGCGCGGCGCAGAAGCAGTGGGCCGCGCTGCCCTACTCGGTGCGGCGCAGTCACGTCTTGAAGATGCGCGACTACGTCGTCGAGCACGCGGAGGAGCTCGCGCAGATCGTCAGCTCCGAAAACGGCAAGTCGCGCATGGACGCGCTGACCACCGAGGTCATTCCCTGCGCGCTCGCTGCCAACTGGTACGCCAAGAACGCCGAGCGCTCGCTCGCCCCCAGGAAGCTCGGCATGGGTTCGCTCTTGTTCTTCAACAAGAAGAACGAGCTCGTGCGCGTGCCGCTCGGCGTGGTCGGGATCATCAGCCCCTGGAACTACCCGCTCTCCATTCCCTTCGGCGAAGTCGTGATGGGGCTGATGGCCGGCAACGCCGTGCTCCTCAAAGTCGCAGCCGCCACCATCGGCGTCGGCGTCGCCATCGAGCGGATCGTCGGGGCGGGACAGCTTCCCGAGGGTCTGTTCTCTCACATCGTGGGCTCCGGCGGGCGCGTCTCGCAGGCCTTCTTCGAGCAAGGCATCAACAAGCTGTTCTTTACTGGCTCGGTACCCACCGGCAAGACGATCATGGCCGCAGCCGCCAAGACGCTAACGCCCGTATCACTCGAGCTCGGCGGCAAGGACCCGATGATCGTCCTCTCGGACGCCGACCTCGAGCGCGCCGCCAACGGCGCGGCGTGGGCGGGCTATCAGAACGCCGGGCAGAGCTGCGGCGGCGTGGAACGCATCTACGTGCACGAATCGGTGTACCAACCCTTCGTAGATTTGCTGGCCACCAAGACGCGCGCCCTGCGCCACGGGGCCGACCGGGCATTCGACGTCGATATGGGCGCGATGACGACCGAGGAGCAGCTCAAGACCGTCGAGAAACACGTCAACGCGGCGCTGGCGGCTGGCGCGCGCATCGTCGCGCAATCGCGTCCCGTGCGGTCCGACGAGAAGGGCTACTTCTATCCAGCCACGTTGATGACTGGCGTCGATCACACGATGGATCTGATGCGCGAAGAGACGTTCGGACCGGTCCTGCCCGTCATGAAGTTTTCGACGGTCGAAGAAGCACTCGCGCTCGCCAACGATTCGACGATGGCCCTCACTTCGTCGATCTGGACCCGCGACATCGCGCTCGGTAAGCAGCTGGCGCGGCGCATCGAATCGGGCGTCACGACCATCAACGATCACCTCTACACGCACGGCCAGAGCGAGACGCCCTGGGGCGGCTGGAAGGAGTCTGGCGTGGGACGTACCCACTCGGCGCTCGGTCTCGAAGAGATGACACAAGCCAAGGTGGTCAACTGGGACATCATCCCGTCCAAGCGCAACCTGTGGTGGTTTCCGTTCGACAAGGAGACCTACGACGCCATGCTGGCCGCCCTGCGCGTGAACTTCCCGCAATCCGTCGGCGGCTGGATGCGCGACGTCACGCTGCTCTCGCGCGTCATGGTGAAGAAGATGTTTACGTCGTGGAAGCCGTAGCGCGGGCGCCACGCGCGTGAACGTTCGCGCGGCGCCGGACCCTACGCTGTCCGGCACCGCACTCGCGGCAGTGGAGCCGTCAGTGCGTCGCGCGGACGCCCGCTGACGCGACCTGCTCGACCTGTACGCTGGCACCGCCGGCCAGGTTGCGTGCGCGTTGATAGATGTCCTCGTTCGCGGCGCGGTCTTCGCCCGCCACGCGCACGGCGTAGCCACCCGGCAGCGAGTGCACGTCCACGTTGGCGACGCGGCCCGCTTGCGGATGCAAAGGATCACTGTCGTTCAGCGCACGTCCGAACTGCGCGTGGCAGCTCAAGGTGCGCTCCACGTACTCGCGCGACGCGCCAGGCGTGGCGTGTACGAGAACGTCGACGCCGGGCCGATGACCGCGTGACTTGAACGGATCCGGCTCCGCGCGTCGCGCCGCGTAGACGTTGCCCGGCGCGAGAATGCCGGCGACGGCGGTGTGAGTGTCTCCAAGCTGAGCGCACCCTGCTCCACTCGCGACGGTGCGCGGTTCGGACTGGGACGCGCAAGCGAACGACCCGACGGCAGCGAGCGCGACGACAACCAGTTTCGATATCTGCATGGCTTCCTTTCGATTTCGGAGGTGTGTCCGAAGACCTAATTTCTAAGGCTTTTCGGCGCCGCTGCAAGTGGGATCGCGGCGCGCGACTCCCGATAATCGTTCAAGATTTTTCGATCGGTGCCGTGCAAGTCCGAAACAGCGAGCGAAACACACGCGGAAATGAAACGCGACGCTCGCCGAAAACATCTGAAAACACGCGACCTAGCACGCTGCCTACAGATGGCGGCAGGCACGCACGGCTTTCGAGGGAGCGATGGGCGGCGGCTCTTGGGCAGCATTTGTTGCGCGCTGAGCGCGCATGGCCTGCTCGCAATTTTCTTCGTGCAGCCGTCGCCTGCGACCGTGCCGGCAGAGCCGGCCTTGCAGTGGGTCGAGCTGACCGAGGATGCCCCGACGCCTCCCCCGCTGGGAACCAGGCTGGCGCCACCTCGCAGCGAATCGCACCGCAGCGTCAACACGACTTGCGCGCGCCGCGCCGCCGCCCGGGCACCCGCGGCGCGCGGGCACGAAGTTGCCACGGAGAAACAGACCGCGAGCGCGCACGACACGCCAGCCGCTGGCGCGCTCGAGGATGACACGGGACAACGCGCGGCTGAATCGGCTGGCGCCGGCTCAGGTCGCGTCGCGCCAGCGGGCGGCGTGTCTGACGGCACGCTCGCGACGCGTGCGGTACTCGTCGCGTCAACGGCCGCCTGCAATGGTTTCTTTCCGGCGCTGGCGGCGAGCGACGACGGCGTCGTGACGCTCTCCATGCAGGTCACACCGAGCGGACACGCGCACGCCGGGCGCGTCCTCGACGAACTGCCGCTGGGTGAAGGATTCGGCGACGCCGCGCGCCGCTGCCTACAGCGCGTCCGCTTTCAACCGGCCCTCGATCGGCACGGTCAGCCCGTGGCGTCCACGTCGGTGCTGCGTCTGCGTTTCGCGCGTCACCCTGGCGCGCGCCGGCGCCTGACCGCTGCCCTCGGTCACTGAGAGCCGAGCCGCTCGACCCAAGGCTGGCCCATTTGCCGGCGCCGCGTCGCAGCGCTAGCCTCGCATCGTGAACAGCTCGGAGTTCGTGGTGTCGCTGGCCGATCTAGAGCGCGGTCCCAAGCACGTGACCTGGCCGGTGCTCCCGGCCTGGCTTCACAGGGCGCTGGACGGAACCGAAGCGTCCCCAGGCGAGCAGCCCGGCTCGCTCGAAGTGGAGCTCAGCAAGAACGGCCGCGAGGTCATGGCGCGAGGAAATCTCGTGGTCGGCCTGACGATGCCGTGCTCACGCACCCTGGAGCCGGTGCCCGTGGAGGTAAACTCCGAGATCTTCTTGCTATTGAGCCCGGCGACGGAGCCAGACGCGGGCGCGCGCCGGCCGCGCCGCGCTGAACGCAGCAAAGGCGCGAGTCCAAAGGGGAAAGGCGCGCAAAAGCCCGCGGGAAAGAAGAGCGGCGCGGGCTGGTCCGAGGACCCGGTGCTGAGCGACTCCGACGCGGCTCGGGACACCTATTCCGGGGAGACCGTCGTGCTCGACCGATTCGTCCGCGAATTCCTTCTGCTGGAATTGCCGATGGTTCCCATGCAAAAGGGGTTGCCTTCAGAAGAGCCGCCGACTATTGCCGCATCCTCCGACGGGTCACCCGCGGAGCGTCCTGTGGACCCGCGGCTTTTGCCCCTGGTGGCAATAGCCAGTCGGTTGCGTGGTAAGGAGTGAGTCGTGGCAGTTCCCAAGCGTCGCCTGAGCAGCAGTAAGCGCGATATGCGTCGCGCCAACCATGACAAGGTCGCGGCACCCAACGTCGTGCCGTGCTCGAACTGCTCGGCACCCATGGTCTCTCATCGGGTGTGTCCGTCGTGCGGCTTCTATAAAGGTCGCGCGGTCATCACGACCGACTCCAAGGAGAAGTGAGCGCAGACGGGCCGCTGGTTGCCTGGCTCTTTCCCGGCCAGGGCGCCCAGAGTGTGGGTATGGGTCGCGCGCTGTTCGAGGCGTCACCCGCTGCCCGCCAGGTGTTCGAGCGCGCCGACGCCGCCCTCGGTTGGTCGATTTCGAAGTTGTGCTTCGAAGGACCAGAGTCCGAGCTCGTGCTCACGAAGAACACGCAGCCAGCGATCGTGACGACCAGCCTGGCCGCGCTGGCCGCGCTGCGTGAAGCCGCGCCGGACCTCGCGCCCCCTGCTTTCGCCGCAGGACACTCGCTCGGTGAATACAGCGCGCTCGTCGCAGCCGAAGCACTGTCTCTCGAAGATGCCGTACGGCTCGTGCACTTGCGCGGCCAGAGCATGCAGGAAGCGGTGCCGGAAGGTCGCGGCGCGATGGCCGCGATCATGGGCGCGGACGCCGACGCCGTGCGCGCGCTGTGTGAGGAGCACGCTGCCGGCGAGGTCGTTCAGCCTGCCAACTTCAATGCACCGGGCCAGGTCGTGATCGCCGGAGTCGCGGAAGCGGTAGCCCGCGTCAGCCGCGCCGCCCAGGAGCGCAAGCTCAAGGCGATTGCGCTGAAAGTGAGCGCGCCCTTCCACTGTGCCCTGATGCAACCCGCCGCACGAGCGGTGGAAAAAGCCCTGGCAGAGATTCGCATCGGGCAGCTGGCGTTTCCCGTGGTCAGCAACGTGGAAGCCACTGCCAACGCGCTTCCCAGCCGCGTACCGGAGCTCTTGGTCCGCCAGATCGACTCGCCAGTGCTCTGGGATCGAAGCGTCGCGCACATGGCCGAAGCCGGCGTCACGCGCGCGCTCGAGATCGGGCCTGGCAAGGTCCTGGCCGGGCTCGTCAAGCGCATCGACAAGCGGATCCAGGTGATGGGCGTATCGGAACCGGACGCACTCGGACAGGTCAGCGAGTTTCTGGCGGCGAGCTGACGGCCCAGCGGCCGCGACGCGATCAGGTTTAGCCACTTGCGAAGGCGGTTTCGCAATCTGCGTTTTCTTTTCACGCGGAAGGCGCAGAGATTTCCGCCATTGACGCTGGCGCCGACGTGGTAAACACGCCCCCGAACCGGAAGGCAGAAAGGCAGTAGGCGATGTTCGAGCTCGGCGGCAAAGTCGCACTCGTGACGGGCGGATCCCGAGGTATCGGGCGAGCCGCGGCGGAAGCGCTTGCCCGTCAGGGAGCGCACGTCGTGATCAACTACGTCAGCAACGAGAGCGCGGCGAGCGCGACAGCCGCGGCGATCGAAGCCGCCGGCGGCACGACGGAGCTGCTTCGCTTCGACGTGGCCGACGCTGCTGCATCCGAAAAGGCCATCGCGGAGCTCGCCAAGAAGCTCGGCCGTCTGGACGTGCTGGTAGCCAGCGCCGGCATCTCCATCGACGCGCTTCTGCTGCGTCTCAAAGAAGAAGACTTCGATCGCACGCTCGCCGTCAATTTGAAGGGCCCCGTCTCCTGCGCGCGCGCCGCCATCAAGAGCATGATGCGCGCGAAATCCGGTCGTATCATCTTCTTGTCGAGTGTCGTCGGTGAAATGGGCAACGCCGGCCAGACGGCATACGCCGCCTCCAAGGCAGCTCTGCTCGGCGCCATGAAGAGCCTGGCGCGCGAATACGCTTCGCGAAACATCACGGTCAACGCCGTCACGCCGGGCTTCATCGAGACCGACATGACGCGCGCGCTGAGCGAGGAACAGCGCAAGCTGCTCCAGAGCTCGATCCCCCTTGGACGCGTCGGCAGCGCGCATGAAGTCGCGGCCGCGATCGCGTTTCTGGCATCGGAAGAAGCCGCCTACATCACTGGGCACGCACTCCGTGTGAATGGCGGCATGTACACCTGAATTCTCGGGGATTTCCCGAGTCACTCGAAAACACCAAAAAGCGCGCGGGCCTCTGATATAGAGGGCCCCTGGAGGCACCATGGCGGAAGGTCGCAACATCACGGCCGAAGTGAAGAAGATCATCAAAGAGCAACTCGACGTGGACGAAAAGGACATCAAGCCGGAGTCCACGTTCATCGACGACCTGGGTGCAGACTCACTCGGGCTGGTCGAGTTGGTGCTCGCTTTCGAAGAGGCATTCGAAATCGACATTCCCGACGAGGACACCGAGAAGATCCGCACCGTTCAGGATGCGATCGACTACATCGAAAAGCACGTCGCGGCCTGACGGTCGCTTCGAGGCTCCAGGCAGGAACCATCGTGTGCTCGCCGCCGTCCGTGTGCCTGCCGCGCGCAGGCGGCCAACGGGCCTAACGTCACAGAGGGTCGCGGTTCGCGGGCGACGGTACTAAGAGCTTACGGGTACACATGGAACGCGTCGTAGTGACCGGCATTGGTCTCGTCACCCCGAACGGTGTCGGGACCGAACAAACCTGGCAATCCTTGCTCCGGGGCGAGAGCGGTGCGGGCCCGATAACGCTCTTCGAAACGACGAACGAGTATCCGACGCGGATCGCGGCCGAAGTGAAGAACTTCGATCCCGCGCTCTACATGGAGAAAAAGAAGATCAAAGAGGTCTGTCGGTTCATCACCTTCGCGATGGGCGCTACCAAGATCGCGCTGGAGCAGGCAAACCTCGAACTGTCCGACGAAGAGCGCGAGAGCGCGGGAGTTTTCATCGGCGTGGGTCTCGGCGGGCTCGAAAACCTCGAGCGTGTGACGCTCATCCTGGATCGTAAAGGGCCGAGCAAGGTCAGCCCATATTTGATCCCGTCGCTGATCGCGAACATGGCCGCCGGACAAGTCTCGATTGCGCACGACCTGCGCGGGCCAACGCTGTCACACACGAGCGCCTGTTCGTCGAGCGCGCACGCGCTCGGCGAGGCGTTCCGTTGGATTCAGCACGGCCAGGCCGAGGTGATGGTGGCGGGCGGCGCGGAGGCGACGATCACGGCCATCGGCATCTCCGGATTCAGCGCCATGTTCGCGCTGAGCCGTCGCAACGACGCGCCGCACGCCGCGAGCCGGCCGTGGGATCGCGGGCGCGACGGGTTCTTGTGCGGTGAAGGAGCGGGCACGCTCGTGCTCGAATCGCTGACGCGCGCGCGCCGGCGCGGCGCCACGATCCTGGCCGAGATCAAGGGCTACGCAGCGACCAGCGACGCGTTTCACATCACCAAGCCGGCGCCCGACGGGAAGGGCGCGGTACGCGCCATGAAGCTCGCATTGAAAGACGCGCGGCTGGCGCCCGAAGCCATCGAGTACATCAATGCTCACGGCACTTCGACGCCGGCGGGCGACATCGAGGAGTCGAAAGCGATCGCCACGACCTTCGGCACACACGCGCGCGATCGGAAGCTGTGGGTGAGCTCCACGAAGTCGATGATGGGACATCTGCTCGGCGCAGCCGGCGCGGTCGAAGCGGCCGTATGCGCCAAGGCAATACAAACGGGCATGGTGCCACCCACCATCAATTTGGAAGACCAAGACCCCGAGTGTCAGCTCGACTTCGTCCCCAACACAGCGCGTGAGCGTCGCATCACGCATGCGATGAGCAATTCATTCGGCTTCGGCGGCACCAACGCCTCGTTGATTCTTTCTGCCTTCGACGGCTAGCCTCGAGCGCAGCGACGTCGCGGGCATTCGAGCTCTTCCGCAAAACTCCGCGCTCCTGCCGAAGACCGTCTGTCGCGCATGAACACGGAGCCGTCCCCAGCGCCCCATGCTTTGCCCCTACTGCCGCGAACCCGACAGTCGCGTGATCGACTCGCGCCTCGCCTCCGGCGGCAGCGTCATATGGCGCAGGCGGGAGTGCGACGGCTGCGCGCGACGCTTCACGACGTACGAACGGGTGGAGCTCGCGCTGCCAGCGGTGCTGAAAACGGACGGACAGCGCGAGGCATTCGATCGCAAAAAAGTCCTGCGCAGCTTCCAGATCGCCTGCAACAAACGCCCGGTCGCGCCCGAAACCCTGGAGGAGCACGCCGAAGCCCTCGAACGGGAGCTCTCCGAAACCGGAGAGAAAGAAGTGACCAGCCTCGTGATCGGCGAGCGCGTGATGGAGCGGCTCAAGAGCCTGGACGAGGTCGCGTACGTGCGCTTTGCCAGCGTTTACAAGTCCTTCCGCGACATCGACGAGTTCATGCGTGAAATGGGCAAACTCGTCGCGCCGTCGACGCAAAAGGCGGAAGAGCCGGAGTAGCCGCGGGCTCGGCGCGCACCAGCGGGCTAACAAGGGAACATGATGACCTTTTCCTCAAGTGGCGATAGGTTTGCCCGGTGCCGGACATCGACAACAAGCTGATGTCCCGCGCGCTCGAGTTGGCGCGCAACGGAGATCCGTCCCCCAATCCTCACGTTGGAGCGGTGCTGGCGAACGGCGAGCAGATCCTCGGCGAAGGGTTTCACCACGCCGTTGGTCTGGAGCACGCTGAAATCGTCGCGATCCAGGCAGCAGGCGAGCGAGGTGCCGGGGGCACTCTGTACGTGACACTCGAGCCCTGCAACCATCAAGGCCGAACACCGCCGTGCGTGGACGCCGTGATCGCCGCGCGGGTCAAACGCGTCGTGATCGGCTGCCGGGATCCGAACCCGAACGTGCAGGGCGGCGGTATCGAGCGGCTGCGCGAGAGCGGTATCGAGGTGACGGTCGGCGTGCTCGAAAAAGAAGCACGCTCACTGATCAAGCCGTGGTCGAGGTACATCACCGAACGGCTGGCGTATTTATCGCTGAAGCTCGCCGTGTCGCTGGATGGTCGGATCGCGACTCGCACCGGAGCGTCCAAGTGGATCACGTGCGCCGAATCACGGACGCGCGTGCATGCGCTGCGCTCGCAGCACGACGCCGTCATGGTCGGCATCAACACGGTGATCGCGGACGATCCGCGTCTGACCGTGCGCGACGTGCCCGGCAGAAATCCGGTGCGGATCGTGGTGGACAGCAAGCTACGGCTCCCCACCGGCAGTCAGCTCGTGGCGACGGCGCGCGAGACGCCGACCTGCGTGATCACGACGATAGAGGCCTCCCGCGCCGTCGCGGAAGCGCTCGAAGACTCCGGAGTGGCCGTGATCCGGGTGCCCGCGACGGCTGAAGGTCGTTGCGACATGCTCTCGGCGCTGCGCGAGCTCGCCGCGCGTGAGGTCGTGAGCGTGCTGTGCGAAGGCGGCGCCGAGCTCGCCGGTAGCCTGCTCGCGGCGGGACTGCCGGACGAGATGCACGTGTTCGTCGCGCCCGTCCTGCTCGGGCCACGCGGTCGGCCCGGAGCCGTCGATTGGGCCGGTCCAGAGACACCGGCGGACGCGCCCCGCATCGAATCGCCGCGCTGGGAGCTGTGCGGCACCGACGCCTACGTGGCCGGCTCGCTCGTCTATCCAAAGCGCAAGGCCACGGCTCCCGGCGTCTAAAATCCGCCTACTTTGCGCGCCCTGCTCGGGCCGGCGCGCTGCGTTGCCCGGCGGGGGCGTGGGTGTTACATTTCCGTAGCTCATGGCGATTCGTGAAATACTCAAGTATCCGGACCCACGGCTCCGCGAAGTCGCAGAGCCCATCGTCGCCGTCACGGACGAGACTAGGCAGCTCATCGACGACATGGCCGAGACCATGTACGCCGCGCCCGGTTGCGGCCTGGCCGCGACTCAGGTCGGGATAAATCAGCGCGTTTTCGTGATCGACGTGGCCGGTGAGGACGAGCCCAGTGAGCTCCGCGCGTTCATCAACGCCGAGATCATCGATGCGGACGGATCGCAGACATGGAACGAGGGCTGCCTGTCGTTTCCCGGAGTGAGCGAAGAGATCAAACGCGCCGAGCGCGTCAAAGTGCGTGCCCTCGATCGCGACGGTAAGCCGTTCGAGCTGGAGGCCGACGGGCTCCTGGCGGTCGCCATTCAGCACGAGAACGATCACCTGAACGGCGTGTTGATGATCGACAAGCTCAGCGCCATCAAGAAACGCATGATGAGCCGCAAGCTCGCCAAGGCGAAGGCCGAAGACGAAGCCGACGCGACGGTCTGAAGCCGGGGAGCGCCCTCCGCGCCGCTATCGAGACGGCGGGCGCGTGAACAGCGCGCGCTCCAGGGCCATGCCTCGCGCGCGCATCTCTTCCGCGACGCGCGGCACCACGCCGCTCGCGCTGAACGTGCCTTCGATCGAGCCGCCCGCAGCCGTGCGCTCGATGGCGAAGGTGAAGACGTCCTGGGTCTGAATCTCGCGCTCCGAGGCACCGACGATCTCGCTGACCCGCAGCACACGCTGCCGGCCGTCTCGCAGGCGGCTGATCTCGATGACGATGTCGAACGAGCTCGCGATCCACTCCCGCGCGGCCTCCACGTTCATACCGGGCCGCGCAGCCACGATGTCCGCCGGCAGGCGGGCCAGCGCTCGACGTAGATTGGGCGCCTTCACCGCGGCGAGCACGCCGTCGATGCCCTCTCCGATGATTTCCATCAACGCGACGGTGGTGTCGCGGTTTGACAGCTCGACCAGAAGCCGCGCCTGAGGCACGGCGGCCGCGACGCGCAGCACGCGCACGGCGTCGTTGAAGTCGTCCGGCATGCTGAGACGGGTGGCGGTCGCGGACTGCACGATCACGTCTTCGAACTCCTGCACCGCGACGACACGGCCATCCCCACTCGCCGAGCACAGGGCGCTCAGGAGCGAGGCGGCACCGCCGCCGGCGGCACCGACCACGAGCACGTTCACGCGGGCCGCCATGCACTGCTGAAGAAAGCTGGCGATCGCGCGGGAGATCGTGCCACGACGGACAAGCTCTTCCAGAGACAGGCTCACGCGCCGGGGACGCCGCAATGCCAAGAGCGCTCCAGCCGGCGCCGCAGCTCCTACCACGGCCGTCAGCTTGGTGCCGTCCGGCAGACGGCGCTCGATGACCATCTCCTTTGCGGACGCCGGCGCGCCCGAGCGCAGGCACAAGCGGCGAATCACGAGGCCGAGCGCCTCTTCCGACGAAAACACGAGATCCAAAGCGACGAGCTGACTGTCCCGCTGCACGGAGACGTGATCGAACTTGGCGACGGTGATTTCGGTCACGGCGGGGTCCTCGAGTGCCGCCGTCAAAGGCCCGAGCTCCATCAGCTCGGCCTCCGCGGCTCGCTGGACCGTCTCTCGAACCCGGGGATGCGAGAGCTCTGCGCCGTTCTTCGCCGCCACGTCGAGCTGCTCCGCGATGGCGCGCAGGATGCGTTCGCGCAGCGCCGGCTCGACTTGTTCGGGCAGAACGGACGGCCCGAGTCCGACCTTGACCCCTTCCACGACGCGCGCCAGCGCGCGGCGGCGCGCGGCTGTCTCTTCGTCCACGCGCTCTTCATGGGCCGAGCTCGCGATCCGCTCGATGAGGCTGGGCCGAGGCTCGACGATGGGCATCCGGCCCGACGATGAAGCGTCCGAGGTCAGCTCGAGCCGCGCTCCGCTCGGCATCTTCGGCGGACCCGGCACACGGGGGTAGCTCGGGCCGCTCTCGTCGGCTTCGGGCACGTGCAGATCGGAGATGGCCTGCTCGGAATCGACGACATCGCTCGATGGGACGCTTTGAGGTGAGCTCGACGGCTGGGGAACGGAGCTCGAACCGAGCGGCTCCGACGCGGCTGCGTCCTTGTCGTCGCCGGCTTCGATGCGCAGCACGAAGTCGCCGATATAGACGCGATCCCCCGCCCGGACGATGGTGGCCTGGGAGATGCGCCGTCGGTTGACGTACGTCCCGTTCGTGCTGTTCAGATCGGTCACGATGAAGCGACCCTCGCGGTGCAGCAGGCGAGCGTGCCGCTTGGAGACGTTCCCCTTGGGCAGCATCAGGTCGTTACCCTGCACTCGGCCGACGCTGAGCTCCGACCGATCGAAGTACTCGCGCCGCTCAGCCCCGCCCTTCTCGCTGATCACGACCGTAAACACGGCTGCTTTGGCCTCGACCTCGTTCGATATCACAGAAGGTGCTCCAGAAGTCCCTTCTGCCGATTGTCTCGAAACGGAGGCCTTACGGCCAGTGCTTTAAAGCTCGCCCCGTGAGCTCCAGTGCAGATCAGCGACGCTCGTGCGTCGACTGACTGCGGACCTCTGCCGTTACCAGGGCCAGGAGCTCACCGGCGAGGCCCATCACGTCCCCGGACGAAAAGCCGGTCTGGCGCAGCTCGCGGTAGATCGTTTTCGCGAGAATCTGCATCGCGCGCGGGTCCTGGGGGTCGGTTGCATGTTCAAACGGAATCGCCATGGTGTGTCGTCGTCCAATCGTCGGGCTGACCGAGCACTCCGGCTCGGACGGGCGCAAGGTATCCAAGATTGATGCCGGACGTTCGAGCCGGCGGGAGCGACGGATTAGCCGGGTTTCCCACGCGCGCGCGCTGCGGGTCGCGTATCGAGCTACGCACAACGCCGCGAAGCCCGTGCCGCAGGTGCACGAAACTTCGCGGAAAGCCACACAAACTGGTTGAACAACGCCACGCTGGCCCCGGCCGCGTCAGGCTTCGAGGGCAGCGGGATATTTATTGACCAAAGCCTTCTCGGGCCGATCGATGGTGCACAAGAGGCTCGTGATGAGCTCTCGGCCGTCCTCGCCGAAGTAGAGGGCGTCGCCGACGCGCGGTTCGCCGAGTGAGGGCATGACCGTCCCGTCTCCATAGCGGACAGCGCCCGTCAGATTGCGGTTCAAGGCCAGGTGCGAGCACAACCACTCGCCGGACCGCCGGTCCCGCACCGCCACGCAGGTCCGACCCCGGAAGTGGTACTCCGTGTTGCGCGTCACGAATCTGCGGTGCTTTCGACGATCCTCGCCCCGGTAATCCAAATAGTTCGACATGGCCTGTCCTCCTGGTCGCGATACCTGGAGCCCAAGTGTGTCAAAGCCCTACAAAACCCGGCAAGTTCTCGCCCAAACGCTTCGTGAAGCCGTTGCATAAATGCGCTGCTCGAAAGTAGTCACTCTGCCAAGCGAGCGACCGGGAGCCGATGAAGTTCCTGTCGCGCACCAGAGTTGCGTACGATGAGCGCATCGTGGCTGCGAAGCGGCGTGGTCCGGGCTTGGCGAAGACGCGACGTCTGGAGCTGCTCCAGCGTCGCAGCGTCGAGGTTTGGCAGAGCACCGACTACCGCTGGCGCGAGCTCTTCGAAGCTGCGGACGTGATGAGCGAAGGCGCGACGCGTAGCGAACCGGAGGGCCCCGTCTACTACGGCTCGACCAGCGTGCTGCTTCCCCTCACCTCCCTGGGCGTCGCGGAGACGGAGGTCGCCGAGGTCATCGCGATGATAGGTAGCGACCCGCACGCACGCGTGCGCGCCGTGCGCATCGCGTGTCTGGAAGCACAGCTGCGCGCAGGAGGTCCGATCGGGCGCGTGCGCGCCGAGTTGTTCGTGCGGCGCGACCGACGCGGCGTACGCGTCGACGTCGAAGTCGAAGCGCGTGTCCTCTCGGAGGCCCAGGTCGCGCTAGGTCCGCGTCGCGCATTGCCGGCGAAGACGCGGCGCCGGAGCTCGGGCGAGCGCTGAGGGTGTCACGCAAGGCCGGACTCGAAACGTCGCCCGACTTCGGGCAGACGTAAGCGCGCACGTCAAGTATCTTCTCGAGCTCTGCACGACTTGCGGCCGACCGGCTCGTGCGGCGCGCACTCCCCGGCGCTGCGCGGAGTACAGCTGCTTTGCAGCACGAGCGGCACGCATGTGGCTAACGCTTGACAGCGAACGCTGCGCGGAAGATTGATGCAGCAGATTTTGGCGACCGCGGGGCAAAAGAGCGAGATGGGCCGCAAGAAGCGACGTGACGAAAAGATAATTCACGTCGTGTTCGGGCCAGGCGGAGGCCGCGTTCAGCGCAAAGATACGAAGCCGACCGCCAGAAAATCCGAACATACGGGAACCAACCGCGAACCGCTGACCGATCTGTTCACGCGCGGGGAGATTTCACGGCTGCTCGGGTTGACCCCGGCACGCCTACGCACGCTGGACCGCGCGGGGGTCGTCACTCCCACCGGCCGTCGGCGAGGCAAGCGAGCGTATACCTTCGGCGACCTGATCGCGCTGCGCACCGCGCAGAGCTTGCTCGACCAGCGCGTGCGCTTACGGGACGTCACGCGCGCCGTCGCGGCGCTGAAACGTACGCTGCCCAAAGTGACGCGTCCGCTCGGCGAGCTGCGTATCGTCTCGGATGGACAACGCGTGATCGTGCGCTCGCACGACGGCGCGTTCGAGCCACTCACCGGGCAGATGGTGCTCGACTTCGAGGTCCGCTCGCTGCGCGAAGACGTGGTCCGGGTGCTGCGTCCGTCGGCGGGGCGCGAGCGCGCGCGCACGGCATACGAGCTCTACCTGCGCGCGAGTCAGCTCGACGAAGACCCCACGACCATGGACGAGGCGGAGAGCCTGTACGCGCGCGCCATCGAGCTCGATCCCTGGCTGGCCATCGCGTACACGAACCTCGGCAATATCCGTTTTCGTCGCCACGACGCGGACGCCGCCGAGGAGCTCTATCGCAAGGCGCTGGAGATCGACGCGCGCCAGCCGGAGGCACAATACAACCTCGGCTACGTCATGCTGGAGCGCGGGCAACCGGACCAGGCCATCCCCCTGTTCATCGGCGCCATCGGCTCGGATCCGAAGTTCGCGGACGCGTACTTCAATCTGGCGATGGCTTACGAACAGGTGGGCGAGACACAGAAGGCGCGGCCGTACTGGAAGAACTACATCGCCCTCGAGCCATCCGGGACTTGGACCGAAATCGCCAAGCGCCACCTGTAGCTACCTCCGTTCACAGACGGCGATGCTTCAAGCTTGGTAGCCGCGAGCGGACCTCGTCCAAGTATTCGCGATCGATCTCGGCCGCGACGTAGCCGACTCGATCGGAACACTCCGCGACGATCGTACCCCACGGGTCCACGATCATCGCGTGACCGTAGGTGGTGCGACCCTTCGGGTGCTTGCCCCATTGCGCGGCGGCGATCACGTAGCTCTGGGACTCGATCGCGCGCGCGCGCAGCAGCGGGTGCCAGTGATCCTTGCCGGTCAGGAGCGTGAACGCCGCTGGCACGACCAGCACCTCGGCGCCGCGAGAAACGAGCTCGCGGTACAGCTCGGGGAAACGCAGGTCGTAACAGATGGACAGTCCCACGCAGAAGCCTGCAACATCGACCACCACGGCGTCGTCGCCCGCCCGCGTGTCACGCGACTCGCGGAGCTCCGTGCCGTCCGGCAAGTCGACATCGAACAGGTGAATCTTGCGATAGCGCGCCACGAGCTCGCCCGCTCCAGAAAACACGAGGCAGGTGTTGAACGGACGCTCTAGCTCCGGGCTGAGCTCGGGAAAACCGCCCGCGATCAGCGCCATGCGATGCGTCTTGGCCAGCTCGGAAAGCGCTTTTTGGATCGGGGCGGCAGCGTCGCCCACTCGCTCGCTCACCGAGCGCCGTCCGAGCTCGGGACCAAAGTACGCGAAGTTCTCGGGCAGCACGGCCAGCCGCACGCCGTCTGCCGCAGCACGTTCGACGACGCGGCTGACGGCCTGTAAGTTGCGCTCGACGTCGTCCTGGCTATTCAGCTGCACGGCCGCCACGCGGAGCTTGTGCGAAGTCATGCCCCTCGACCTTACGCCGATCGGCCCGCGCTGCCAGCAGCGAGGAAGGCGGCCTTCTGCGGAGCTCGAGAGCAGGCTAAACTCCACTCGACTACGATGGCGGACAACACGACCGGCGCGATGCAAGAGTTCGGCGGAAGCCAGGGGCCGTCCTCGCTGCGCAGGCTGAAGGCAGGCCTCGTGCTGCTCTACGCGGAGAACTTCGCCGAGCTGCCCGCGGCGTGGCTGCTCGCGGCCGAGCGCACCGTCATCGGGCGCGAGACGGGCGCCGACCTGCCGCTGCCCGTGCCCGCCGTCTCTCGGCGGCACGCAGAGCTCGCCTGGTCGGGCGAAGAGTTCGTACTGCGGGATCTGGACAGCCGCAACGGCACGCTGCTCGATGGCAGCAGCATCAGCTCGGCCGTGCTGGAGCACGCGAGCGAGCTACGCATCGGCGACGCGATTCTGAAGTTCGTCGAGAAGCACGCCGACTCGTACGCGGCCTACCGTATCGACGGCAGCATGCGGGAGGGCCGCCGGCTCGCCAAACACCCGACGGCGCTCGTCGGTGGCTACACGATGGACCGCGTGGCCGCGGAAGTGGAACGGATTGCTCCGACCGAGCTCAGCGTGATGCTGCTCGGAGAGAGCGGCACCGGCAAAGAGGTGGTCGCCAGCGAACTGCACCGGCTGAGCGGCAGGCGCGGGGCCTTCTCTGCTGTCAACTGCGCGGCGATTCCCGGCACGCTCATCGAAAGTGAATTGTTCGGCTACAAGCGCGGCGCTTTTTCCGGCGCCGAACGCGACAAGCATGGCCTGATCCGCGCCGCGCACGAGGGCACGCTCTTGCTCGACGAAATCGGGGACATGCCGCTCGAGGCGCAGGGCAAGCTGCTCAGAGTACTGCAGGCGAAAGAAGTCTCTCCACTGGGCGCGACCGCGCCGGAGCGGGTGGACGTGCGCATCATCTGCGCCACGCATCGGGACCTGTCGCGGCTGCAACAAACCGGCAAATTTCGCGAGGATCTGTTCGCTCGCTTGAATGAGTACCAGCTTCGCCTCGTGCCGCTCCGCGAGCGCAAGGAGGACATCTACATGTTGGTGCGGGCGTTCCTCGCCCGGCACGGTCGGCCCGAGCTCGAGCCGTCATTCAAGTTCATGACGGGTCTTTTGCACTACGACTGGCCGTACAACGTGCGCGAGCTCGAAGCCTGCATCAAACGCTGCGTCGCGCTCTCGGATGGTCCGCGCATCGACGAGCAGCACTTGCCGGAAGCAGTCCGCGAGGCCGTGGCCGACTACGGACAGCCCCTCGGCGAGCTGCGCGGTGAACGTTCGAGCTCCCTGCCGACGCCGACGGAGCGGCCCTCACAGCCGAGCCGTGCCACGCCCAGCGAGACCGAGCTTCGCAATCTGCTCGATCGGCACCAGGGCAACATCGCCGCCGTGGGCCGCGAGCTCGGCAAAGCGCGCATGCAAGTGCACCGCTGGATGAAAAAGTACGGCATCGCAATCGAGGAGTATCGCTGACGCTCCCGCCACCTACCGACATAGCTCCGCGTTCGGGACGTCGAGCCCACACACCTCACCGGATGTCGCGCAACGGCCGGCAACGCAGGCGCGTGCCAGATAGTGCAAGACCCGGCCGGAACAGCCGCAGCAGTGCTCGGCGCACACGGAATGTGACGTGCACGGGGCACCTGCCGGCGCTCCGGGACGCGTCTTCTTCGGACACTCCACGCACCCCCCGCGCACCACTTCCAGCTGAACTTTGCGGCCTTCGATGTCGCGATTGAAGACCTGAGTGGTGCCCGCGGCACCGCACGGAGCCAGGCATTGCGCTAGCCGAGCATGCCGGTCGGCGCAGGCGGGTATGCCCGTCCCTTGCGAGAGGCACGTGCCCGCCGAGCAGCGTAAGCTCGCGCAGTTCGGCTGGGCGGTGCTCACGCACGCCAGGTGCGCTGCGTGGAGCTCGGGGCAGCCGGCCTTGTGCGCCACCGCTCCCGTACGCAGGCAGCTTTCCACGCAGCGGGGCTGATCCTCCTCGCTCAAACCGGGCAAACCGCAGCCAGCCGTGACCAGCGCCGCACAGGCCGAAGCGCAGGCCCGCCGAACGTCCACGGTGGCCGCGTCGGCACGCTCGCGCTGTTGCGACCGCCGGCACGCGGGTGCCAGCACGAGCCCGAGCGCGACTGCGCCGAGCGCAGGGCACCAGGGCTTCTGTCTCGCCCATGACCGCACCCCTCGTTCAGTGTCGAGGGACTCCACGGATGTCAAGCGTGAGAAAACCGGTGCCCTGAGAGCTCGGAACGGCTGGAGCCGCGGCCAACAATCGGACAGCGTTCGGTTTTTTCGCTGGATTTTTCAGGGGGAACTTGAGACGAGACCGGCTCTGAGTTAACGCGGGGCGCCTCGTCCGGGTCTTTCGCTACTCCCAAGTCGTTTCTTTGTTCCGCCCTAGCCCGATGCAAGACGTCCTCAGCGCCGCTCGCCACTTCGTAGGCTGGCTCGTCTGCATCTGTGCCGTGCTGGCCATGAGCTCGGCCGCGCTCGCTCAGCCGGCCGCGGACCCGCCGCCGCGCGAGCCGGCTGCTGGCGCGAAGCCCGGTATCCCAGCGCCGGACCCTGCCCCCGTACCACCGGCAGCAGGCGAAAAGCCGGCGCGTCCGGAGCGAACAATGCCCCGCCTGCCCCCAGGGGAAGCAGAGAAGGCGCGCGGGCAGATCATCGTCAGTATCGACGTTGCCGGTAACCGCCGCGTCAGCAAGCTCGACGTCCTCACGTACCTGAGACAGCGCGTCGGGCAACCCTTCACTCCGGATACCCTCACGCAGGACGTCCGCGAGCTCTGGAATTCGGGTTTCTTCGACGACATCGAGGTCGATCTCGAGCGTCGCGACGACGGCGTTTCGCTGCGTTTCGTGGTGCGCGAAAGACCGAGCATTGCCGCCGTAGAGTTCGAGGGCAACGAGGAGATCGACGCGGACGACCTCACCGAGGCCATCGAGGTGAAGGCGAACACCATCCTCAGCCAGCCTGCCGTACGTCGCAGCATCCAGAAGATTCGCGACATGTACGCGGAGCAGGGCTACTTCCTGGCGGAGGTCAAGAGCGAGGTCGTCCCTCAGAAGAACAACGAAGTGCTGGTGCGCTTCGTGATCGAAGAGCACGGCCAGGTCAGCGTGCGGCGCATCACCTTCATCGGCAACGAGCACATCGGAGACGAGGAGCTGCGCGAGGTGATGTTCACGGGTAACGCCGGGTTCTTCGCCTTTGGCTCGGGCGGTCCATTCCGGCAAGACGCCTTCGAGCGTGACATCGCCGTGATCAGCGCGCTCTACTACGATCGCGGCTTTCTCTCGGTGACCATCAACACGCCGCGAGTGATGCTCACGCCGGATCGCAACGGCATCGAAGTGTCCATCACGATCGACGAAGGCCCGCGCTATCGCATCCGGCAGCTGCGCGTCTACGAACGCGGACCGAACGATCAGGAAGTCGACCCGATCAACGGCAGACGCAATCTGCGCATGATGGTGCGCGCCAAATCCGGGGACTACTTCAATCGAGCCGAGCTGCTCGAGGACCTGGGCGCCATCCGCACCCTGTACCGTGACCACGGCTTCGCGAACGTGGAGGCCAACCCGCAGACCCGCCTGGATCCCGAGAACCAGGAGGTGGACGTGGTCGTGCCGATCGTGCGCGGCCCGCTGGTTCATTTCGAGCGTATCGAGGTGCGGGGGAACACCAAGACCCGCGACAAGGTGATCCGTCGCGAGCTGGAAGTGAGCGAGGGCGAACAGTTCAGCGAAACCAAGCTGGAGGACTCGCGCAAGCGCGTCACGGCGCTCGGTTTCTTCGAGCGCGTGGACATCTCCACGGAGGAAGGTTCCGCCCCGGACAAGGTCACCGTGTACATCGAGGTCTCGGAGCGTCCGACGGGCACGTTCCAGGTCGGCGCGGGGTTCTCCAGCATCGAGAACTTCATTGCGACCGCGCAGGTGCAGCAAGCCAACTTCTTCGGCAACGGGCAGAGCCTGTCGCTGCAAGCGCAGGTCAGCGGCCTCCGCCAGCTCGTCAACTTGCGGTTTTACGAGCCGTACTTCCTCGACAGCAAGTTCAGCGCGAGCATCGATCTCTACGACCAGCTGCGGATCTTCAACGACTTCTCTCAGTCGAGCCGCGGCGGCAGTCTCACGTTCGGCTATCCGCTCATCGAACCGGAGCTCACCGCCTCACTCGCGTACACGCTCGAGAACGACGAAGTCTCGACGCAGACGCAATCGACGTTTCTGGGTACCTCCAGCGCGGTCAGCGTGTTCACGCGCCTGCCGCTCGCGAACCTGTTCAACGCGGGCCTGACGTCCAGCCTGCGGCCTGCGCTCACCTACGACAATCGCGACAACCGCCTGTTTCCGACGAGCGGCATTTATCTGCGCGGTTCCAGCGAATGGGCGACTTCGTACCTCGGCTCCGAGAACCAGTTTTTGCGCCACCGTTTCGTCGGTCGCTTCTATTACCCGATCGGCGCCGGCTTCGTGCTGAAGCTGAACACCGAGGCCGGACACGTGACGAGCCCAAACCAGGAAGGCGTGCCGATTTTCGCCCGCTTCTTCCTGGGCGGCATTCTGGACGTCCGCGGCTACCGCTTCCGGACCATCGGGTCGCGCCTCTACCTCAACGAGCGCACCGACCCAAACAGCGCGCCGATCCCCTATGGCGCCAACATCGGCGGAAACTTGATGTACTTCCAGAACCTGGAGCTCGAGTTCCCGATCGTCGAGAAGGTCGGCATTCGCGGCGTCGTGTTCACGGACGCAGGCAACGCCTGGAACCTCGAAGAAACGTACTGCGCCAATAGCGGCGTGCGCTTCGCCGAAACCAGCCCCTGTTTCGACGGGCTCTCGAGCCTGGCTGACATGCGCACCTCCTGGGGTTTCGGTATCCGCTGGTTCTCGCCGCTCGGCCCGCTGCGCTTCGAGTGGGGTTTCCCTTTCAAGACCCTGCCGTACGAGGAGTCGAGCGTGTTCGAGTTTACGATCGGAAACTTCTTCTGAGCTCGGGCGCGCCAGCGGGAGCGGGCTTCGGCCCGAGGCGCGCGCGGTCTGACGGACGCTTTCAAAAGTCGCTTGCCGAACCTCGCCTTTCAGCGAAGGCTTGGGATATCCGCTCATGTCATCGCTGCGCACGCCCCTGCCCCAATCCGTCTCTGAAGACGAGGATGGGCCTTCGACGCAGCGCGCGCGCGGAACGCTCCCGGAGCACCCGTCAGCGACGGACCCCGAGCAGGAGCCACCGCCAACGCCCAGCTCTCCGGCTGCTGATTTCACGGCCGAGGAGGCACGCAAGAGCCGCTCGGGGCGGCGGGGCACGCGCCGCCCTGCGCGCGAGGACACGCTTTTATCGTTGCCAGCGCCGGCGGAGCGCCACGAGCTCGAAATGGCCGACCGGCTCGACGACGTCGAACGCAGGGTCGAAGAGCTGATCGAGCGCGTGCGGGTGCTCGAGACTCAGCCGCGCAGCGCGCCAGGGCAGCCTGGCTCCCAGAGCTGGCTCATCTGGCTGGTTTTTCTGCTCGTGCTCGGGGTCAGCTGGCAGCTGTTTCGCGCAGGACGCTGAGCGCCCTCACCCGGCACTCCCGGCGCGCCAGATCGCGTGCTATAAGTGCTGGAAACTCCTGAAGATCGACACTGAACACCCGGGCCGTGCCCCGAGGTTGTCAGCGCTTCGACAATAGGGTAGCTCCGAGCATCTCTTGGCGTTGCTGGGCGCGCTCGCGTCGCGCACCGCCGCAGCGCCTTCAAAGCGAACATTCACCATGGCTGAAGACCCGCCCGATCTCACCACTCCATCGCTACCGCCCGCGCCACCGCCTCCGGCGAACGAGCACCCCATCAGCATTCAGGACGAGATGCGTACCTCGTACCTGGACTACGCGATGAGCGTGATCATCGGTCGAGCGATCCCCGATGCGCGCGACGGCCTGAAGCCCGTGCACCGGCGCATTTTGTACTCGATGCGTGATTTGAACCTCACGCCCGGGACTGCGTACCGCAAATGCGCGACGGTGGTGGGCGACGTGCTCGGCAAGTACCACCCGCACGGCGACGCGAGCGTGTACGACGCCCTGGTCCGCATGGCCCAGACGTTTTCGATGCGGCACATGCTGATCGACGGTCAAGGAAACTTCGGGTCCGTCGATGGGGATCCGGCAGCCGCCTACCGCTACACCGAGTGCCGCCTGGCCCGCGTCGCGATGGAGCTCCTCACGGACATCGATCGCGACACCGTGGACTTCGTCCCGAACTTCGACGAGTCGCGCGAGGAGCCGGTGGTGCTGCCGGCGCGTTTTCCGAACCTGCTGGTGAACGGCTCGGGCGGCATCGCCGTCGGCATGGCCACCAACATTCCGCCGCACAACCTGGGCGAAGTCATCGACGCGACGGTCGCGCTCATCAAGACCCCCGAGCTCAGCGTGGAGGATCTGTACCGGATCATACCCGGCCCCGACTTCCCCACGGGGGCGATGATCTACGGCCGGAGCGGCATCTGGCAGGCGTACAAGACCGGTCGCGGCACGGTGATCATGCGCGCGCGCACGGAGACGGAGAAGGTTTCCGGCACCGACCGCGAGCAGATTGTGGTGACCGAGCTTCCCTATCAGGTCAACAAGGCTCGCCTCCACGCCAAGATCGGTGAGCTCATGCGCGACAAGCGCATCGAAGGCATCAAGGAGGCACGCGACGAGAGCGACCGGGACGGCATGCGCCTGGTGATCGAGCTGAAGAAGGACATCTTCCCTCAGGTCATTCTCAATCAGCTGTATCGGCTGACGGACATGCAGGCGTCCTTCGGCATCATCAATCTCTCGATCGTCAACAACCGCCCCGCCGTCCTCGATTTGAAGGACACGCTCAAGCTGTTCATCGAGCACCGGCGCGACGTGGTGAGCCGCCGCACCCGCTACGAGCTCTCGCAGGCCGAAGGGCAGCGCGAGATCGTCGAGGGGCTCGGCATGGCGATCACCGAGGTGGACCTCGTGATCCGCACCATCCGCGAGTCCGCGGACCCGGATATCGCGAAGGAGCGCTTGATGCAGCTGCCGCTCGCGGGCCTCGAAGCGTTCGTGCGTCGAGCCGGGAGACCCGAGGCGGAAATCGAAGAAGCACGCCAGCGCGGCGAGTATCGGCTGAGCGAACGGCAGGCCAAGGCGATCCTGGACATGCGTCTGGCGCGTTTGACCGGCCTAGAGCAGGAGAAGCTGGCGGCGGAGTTCGGCGAGCTGTCGGAGCGCATCGCGCGGCTGCGGGCGATCCTGGCCGACGAGCGGCTGCTCATGGAAGTCATCCTCGGCGAGCTCGAAGAGGTGAGGGCGCGTCACGCCGAGCCGCGGCGCACGGAAATCGTCGACGACGAGGCCGAGATCCAGATCGAGGATCTGATCCAGGACGAAGACGTCGTCGTCACGATCAGTCACGAGGGCTACATCAAGCGCACGCCGTTTTCGGTCTATAAAGCGCAGAAGCGCGGCGGTCGCGGCACGATGGGCATGGAGGCACGTGACGACGACTTCGTGAATCAGCTGTTCATCGCCAGTACCCACAGTTACGTCTTCTTCTTCAGCAACCGCGGCAAGCTGTACGTGAAGAAGGTCTACGAGGTGCCGCAAGCTGCGCGTTCGGCCAAGGGCCGCGCGATCGTGAATTTCATCGGCATCGAGCAGGGCGAGCGCGTGGCCGCGATCACGCCCGTGCAGGCCTTCGAAGACGGCTTGTTCGTGACGACCTTGACGCGCGGCGGGCAGATCAAGAAGACGAGCGTAGTCGAGTACCAGAACTTCCGAGAAAAGGGCATCATCGGCGTGAAAATCGCCGACGACGATCAGCTCCTGTCCGCGGTCGTCACCGACGGCAGCGCGGAATTTCTGATCGCGACCAAGCAGGGCAAGTGCATCCGCTTCGACGAGAAGCAGGTGCGACCCATGGGCCGCAGCGCAGCGGGCGTGAAGGCCATCGAGCTCAGCGACGACGACGAGGTCGTGGGCGTCGCGTTCACCGAGCCGGAGCGCGATCAGGTGCTGGCCGTGTGCGAACGCGGCTACGGCAAGCGCACCAAGCTCGACGAATTTCGCAGCCAGAACCGCGGCGGCAAGGGCATCATCCTGATCGAGTGCAGCGATCGAAACGGCAAGGTCGTCGGCATCACCCTGGTCAAGCCGGAAGACGAGATCATGCTCATCACCGATCGCGGGCAGACCATCCGCACACGCGTCAGTGAAATTCGCGAGACGGGCCGCAACGCCCAGGGCGTGAAGGTCATGAACGTCGGTGAGGGGGAGCGCGTCGTCGCGATCGAATCCGTGGGTGAGAGTCGCGCGGCCGCCGTGCTCGAGGACGGCGATGCCGAGGCGAGCTCAGGCGACGCCATGATCGCCGCTGCCGATGGCGATGCCGACGGGGCAGGAAACGGCGCAGCGCCCATCGATCCGGACGAGGGCTCGAACGGCGACCCGCCCGAAGGTGAGCAGGATCCCTCATGAAGTCGCGCGCGCTGCGTGAGGCGCCGCGAACACTGACACGCCTCGGTAAGGCGCATCCCGATGCTCACTGCGAGCTCGTGCACAACAGCCCGTTCGAGCTGATCGTCGCGACCGTGCTCAGCGCGCAGAGCACGGACGTCGCCGTCAACCGCCTCACTCCGGAGTTCTTCGCGCGCTGGCCGGACGCCAAGAAGCTGAGTCAAGCCGATCCCGCTCAGGTGGAAAAGCTGCTGAGCCGAATCGGCATGTTCCGGCAGAAAACGCGCAACGTGCTCGGCTTGGCCAAGCTGCTCATCGCAGAGCACGGCGGGGAAGTTCCGCGCCGCATGGCGGAGCTCGTGCGGCTCCCGGGCGTGGGGCGAAAGACGGCCAACGTCGTGCTGGGGGTAGCGTTCGAAGCGGCGGAGGGTGTCGTGGTCGACACGCACGTACAGCGCATCAGCCAGCGGCTGGGCTGGACGAAACACGCCGATCCGGAGCGCATCGAGCCAGACTTGATGAAGCTGTTTCCGCAGAAGAGCTGGGACATGCTCGCGCACATCCTGATCTTTCACGGACGGCGTATCTGCACCGCGCGCAAGCCCGCGTGCGCTGCCTGCCCCGTCAATGACGTCTGCCCGTCGGCGTTCCGCGCCGAGCAGGTCGGACGCAAGCCCGCACGTGTGCGCACCAAGCTTGCGCCGGTGCCAGTGGTCGCGCGCAGGGCTGCGCCGGCGCGCGTCGTGCGCAAGCCGGCAGCGCAGCGCGCGTCAGCCAAGCGTGTGTGACGCCGAGATGAGCTGCTCGCAGACCGTATAGGGGTCGGCTTCCCCGGCCTCGATGCGATCGACGGCTTCTTCGAGCGCCGCGCCGAGCCGCACGAGCGTGGCATCCACCAAAGCATCACGCAGCGTTTGAAGCGAGTGGGCGCGCGCGCGCCTGCGCTTTTCCAGGCGGCCCTCGTGCGTCTCCGAGAGCCAGCTCCGGTGCTGCTGCAGAGCTTTCATGAGCTCGTCCAGGCCCTGGCGGCGCGTGGCGACGCAGCGCACCACCGGCGGCACCCAGGCACCGCTCTCGGACGCTTCTGCGCTCGGCAGCGAGCTCGGGCCGTGACGCGCGCCGGCGCTGACGCTGACACTCTTGCCGAGCGCGATCATCTGCGCCAGATCGCGCGCCGTCGCGTCCGCGCCGTCGCGATCTGCTTTGTTGACGGCGAACACGTCCGCGCACTCCAGAATGCCGGCCTTGACCGCCTGGATGTCGTCCCCGAGCCCTGGAGCCATGACGACCAAGGTCGTGTGCGCCGCGCTGGTCACGGCGAGCTCGTCCTGACCGACGCCGACCGTCTCGACGAGCACGACTCCGGGCTGCCAGGCGTCCAGCACGCGCAGGATATCGCTCGCCGACGCGGACAGCCCGCCGAGCGCCCCGCGCGTCGCGAGCGAGCGGATGAACACCTCCGAATCCTCGAAGTGTTGCTGCATCCGCACGCGGTCCCCCAAAATCGCACCGCCCGTGAACGGGCTTGTGGGATCGACCGCGAGCACGGCCACGCGCTGTTGCCGAGCGCGAAACTCGGCGATGAGGCCGTCCGTCAGCGTGCTCTTGCCAGCGCCCGGTGTGCCGGTGATCCCGATGATCCAGGCGCGTCCCGTATGAGGAAACAGCGAACGCAGCAGATCTCGGTACCCAGGCCGCCGGTCATCGACGAGACGGCACGCGCGCGCGAGCGCGCGGACGTCACCAGCGCGTACTCCGAGCGCGAGCCGCTCCACGAGTTGCATGGTCAACGCA
>DATDJP010000012.1:0-26694 GCA_036520475.1 Polyangiaceae bacterium
GCTGGGCTATCCCAAACGCGACCCTGTCGGAGACGACGAGCCGCCGTCGAGCGCTGGTGACGTGTTCGTGGGATTCTGAGCTGGCCGAGCTCGGCTGTCGCTGGTCCTGGCGCCCCTCGTGCAGTCGTGCTTACGCTGGCGGTGGGAGGCAACACGCATGGGCACGAGCAAGCGTTTGGTGATCGCTTCTGGTCTCATGGCTTTGGGATTTTGCACCGCGCCGTCGGGCTGTGGGGACGTGAATCCGCCGGGCACGGGTGGCACCGGCGGCAACCCGCCTGTTGGCGACTGTGGCTGCCTCGCCCAGACGCTCACCTGGGGCCCCAACGGCGGGTTCGTGGTGTCGCAGAATCAGAGCTCGATCAGTCCGTGTCGAACGTACAAACATGAACGGCACTTCTACCAGGCGCCATGGGCCGACGTGAGCTGCTCGAGCGAGGTGCGAGACTGCGCCGCGTCGCTGGCGGGTACGCGCCTGGACGCATTGCTCTTGAACTCGGACGTGCAAGCGGCGTTCGCGCGTGCGCCGGTGCTCTTTGGGCGGGACTATCGTCCAAACGACGGCACCGTGTTTCGCGTCTCGTTCGGCGGGAACAAATACGTCGAGGTCGGCGCGGCGTGTGGGACGTTTGCGGGGTGCAACGCGATCCCCGCCGGTGTTCAATCGCTCGTGGACTTGCTGCGCGGTCTCGATCAGCAGGAGCTGAGCGGACCGGCGTGTGCCGGTCTATATCCGTAGAGTGAGACTCAGCGCGCGCGTGCTGGCTTGGTCCAGGGCGCGGCGGCGTACTGCTCGACGAGCACTTCGACCATCGCGCGCACGGCGGACGAGACGTTGCGCGCGCTCGGGTAAACCGCGAACGGCAAGAGCGGCGGCGGCGCGAACGTCTCGAGCACTTCGCTGAGTGTGCGATTGGCGAGCGCGGGGCGCGAATGCGTGCTCGGCAGGCGCGCGACGCCGACACCGGCAACGGCGAGCGCGGTGAGCAGCGTGTAGCTGTTGGCGGCAATGTACGGCGTGATCGAAATCGAGCGTTGCTTGCGCCCTTCGGCGAACGACCAGCTCGTGGGCGTCCGCGAGCCCGTCATGACGAGGCAGCGGTGGTTCGCGAGATCGCGCGGGGTCTTCGGGGTGCCGTCCCGGCGCAGGTAGGCTTTGCTCGCGAAGATGCCCATGTATTGTTCGGCGCCGAGACGCCGGGCGATCAGCCGAGAATCGACCAAGGGTCCGATGCGAATGGCCAGGTCATAGCCTTCTTCGATCAGGTTGACCTGGCGATCGAGCAGATCGACCTCGATGGCCACCTCGGGATATTGCGTCGAGTACGCGCTCAACACGTGGCCGAGGACGAGCTGACCGAGCTCCACGGGCGCGGTCAGGCGCAGGCGACCGGTAGGATGCGCTTGAAGCCTGCCCACCAGCGCTTCGGCGTCTCGGAGCGCGGCCACGGCCGGCGCGACTTCGCGCTGGTAGCTGGCGCCGATGTCCGTGAGCTTCACGCTGCGCGTCGTGCGCGCAAGAAGCAGCACGCCGAGGTGCTCCTCGAGCTGCGCCAGCCGCTGACTGAGCGTCGACTTCGAGAGGCCCAGCGCGCGGGCCGCGGCTCGCACGCTCTTGTGCTCCACGATCGCGAGGAACGCGATCACCGCATTCGGATCCGCCTGGCGTATTGTCCGCATGGACGGACAGTGTGTTTGACTTTCGACTGATTGTCCACAACGCCTGCAGGTGCCAAATTGGCTCCATCGAAAGGACACGAGGAGACCTCACATGGACTTGTTCACACCGTTTCGTCTGGGCCAGCTCGAGCTTCCAAACCGCATCGTCATGGCTCCCATGACCCGCAGCCGCGCCATCGGCAACGTGCCCAACGGGCTGATGGGCGACTACTACGCCCAGCGGGCTTCCGCCGGGCTGATCGTGACCGAGGGTACGGCGCCGTCGGCGAATGCGCTCGGCTACGCGCGCATCCCGGGCATCTTCTCGCCGGCGCAAGTCGAGGGCTGGCGCGCGGTGACGTCGGCCGTGCACGCTGCGGGTGGACGCATCGTGGCGCAGCTCATGCACACGGGGCGTATCGCGCATCCGCAAAACCTCCCCGCGGGCGCGCGCATCCTCGCGCCCAGCGCTGTTCGCGCCGAGGGTATGATGTACACGGACGGGCTCGGGCCGCAGCCGATGCCCGAGCCCGTCGCGATGACCGAGGACGACGTGCGAGAGGCGCGCGGTGAGTTCGTAGATGCCGCCCGCAACGCCGTGCACGCGGGCTTCGACGGGGTCGAGTTGCACGCCGCGAACGGCTATTTACTCGAGCAGTTCTTGCACCCGCACACGAACCGCCGCGTCGACGCGTACGGTGGCACGGTGCAGAAACGAGCGCGCTTCGTGAGCGAGGTCGTGGATGCGGTCACGCGCGCGATTGGGCGCGAGCGCGTCGGCATTCGCCTGTCGCCCTTCAGTACGCTGGGCGACCTGCCTCCCCACGACGAAACAGAGGAGCAATACGTGACCCTGGCGCGCGCTCTACGCGGGCTCCTGTACGTGCACCTCGTCGCGAACGGCCATGCCGAGTTCGAGCGAACCCACAGGGCGATTCAGCGCGAGTACGGCGGGCCCATCATCCTCAACGGCGGCTTCGATAGAGCGCGCGCCACGGCGACGCTGGCCGACGGGCGCGCGGATCTGGTGGCGTTCGGGCGTCCTTTCATCGCAAACCCGGATCTCGTGCAGCGCATGAAAACGGGCGGGACACTGGCGTCGCCGGAACCCACGACGTTCTACACTACCGGTCCGCAAGGCTACGTGGACTATCCAGTTGCGGCTACTGCGTGACGCGATGGAGCCACGCTACGCAGCAGACGTCGGGTTCATGAGCTCAGCCTCCGTTCGACGTCTTGTGGAAACGGGCGACCGCCTTTCGATCACCGCGGCTGCGCTTTTTGCTCCAAGGACGCAGCTGGTGCGAATTTGCCGTTCTCGGCGCAACGAGTGGGCGTGCAGCGACGCCTCACGCGCGGAACGTACAGGGCTTGCTGGTGTGCGGCAGTGGTCTTAACTCCTCGAGTATGCACAAGAGTCGTCTTTGCAGCGTCGTGATTGACTGCGAGAACGTCGAGCTCGAGGTGGCCAGCCGCTTCTGGAGTCAGGTGTTCGGACGCGATCCGAAGCCCGCAGAGGGCCAGTACGTCGAGCTGGAGGATCGCGCCGGCCAACCCATCGTGTTGATCCAGCGTGTCGCGCATCCCAGTCGCGTCCACCTCGATATCGAGACCGACGACGTAGACGCGGAGGTCGCACGGCTCGAAGCCCTGGGAGCACGACGCCTTGAAAAGGTGCAAACCTGGTGGGTGCTCGAGGCGCCGACCGGCCAGCGCTTTTGCGTGGTACGCGCGACGCGCGGGGCTCTGAGTGAGGATGCCAACGTCTGGCCCTGAGCCTGCACCAGCGCCTCGTGGCTGCGTTCTGGGTGCGAATACCTCGCAGCCTGGCTGACGCTGGTGTTCAGGGCGGCGATGCTGGGAGCGCCGGCGCGCTTGAAAAGGATGTTCGTCGGTGTCATAAGGGCCGTTTGCGCTTAGCGCCGCCCCTGACACATCACGCTCGACCCTTCTCGAGCAGAGAGACGATCCTTGGCTCGTACAATTCTGAGACAAGCGAGACGGTTCCCGACCGTCGCGCGCTGGCCCCTGGCTACGCTGCTGGCCGCTTCGCTGCTCGCGGGCTGTGGCAGCGACAAGAAGAACTCCGGCAATACAGGGGGGACGGCTGGAACCGCCGGGGTGGCCGGTAACGCCGGCTCCGGCGGCAACGGCGGCACTTCTGGCAGCGCGGGAACGGGCGGCCAGAGCAACACGCCGGCCGCGTTTCAAGGCTTCTGGAAGCAGTCGTCGGCGGAGCTGTTCATCGTCGACCCGGCCAACCCCGGCACGTTCGTGAATGAGACGGTGACCATTCCGGCGACCATCGAGGCCCCGAACGACGGCCGGCAGGTGGATGCCTATCACGAGATCCGCGATGACAACTGGGTCAGCTACGTGCACTACGCCGGCGACAGTGTCTACTACAGCACACGCCAACCGCTGACGAAGGGCGAGGAGAACTACGTGACCTTCTCGGAAGACGGCACGCACCTCTACGAAATCAAAGACGGAAGCTTGGTCGATACGGCCATCACCCCGTTCGGCGCGATGCAGGTCACCGCCGAAATTTTCTTCACGAAGCATCAGGGCGCGTTTCCGCCGAGCTCGTGGCCTCAGCAAGTCGTGGAGCTGCCATGAAAGCGCAAGCCCGTTTCAAGTTGGTGCTCGCGGCGTCCGCGATCGTGTCGTACGCGCTGGTCGCGCACGCCGACGACGTGCCGTCCTGGTTCGTCCCGGTCGAGCAGTGCACGACCTCGCCCTGCGAGTGCGTCGATCTCCCCACCATGAAGGCGTTCTTGGCCGATCAAACGCGGGCGCGCGACGCCTGGGAAACGGTCAGAAGAGACATCAATACACAGACGGGACCGCGTAGCGCCGCAGCAGCGCGCGCGCTCTTCAACAGCCGCCTGGGTGCGGCTTCCCCGGACATCGCGAACAAGTTCACGACCTGTCCCGGCTACGACCCCGCGAAGAACACGCTGACGAAGATCGCCGGGGTGAATGCTTCCGGAGTCTCCGTCTTCGATCCGTGTTTCTGCGGCGCCTTCTGCAAGGACATCATCGATGCGACGCTCGTGCACGAAAAGATGCACGTGAAGTCCGGCGTGATCCTGACGCTGGGAGCGATGCACATGCTCGCCTTCTGCAAGGCGTTTCCGTCGCACGCGGAATGCGGGAAGCTCGAGCCCCTGTTCCTGGCGGCATCGGAGGTCGCGTCGCACGACGCCGGAGTCAAGGCGCTGGATCAGGGCATCCGGAAATTGCTGGAGGCGACGGAGGACTGCACCACGGACGGAGGCGCGCCGAGCCCGATCGTCCCGACGGGAGTCGGCAACCGCGTGCAGTCGCTGTTCTCGCGTTTCGTGAACGGCGCGCCGCCACCCTGATAGAAGCGGAGCCATGCGCGCGGTTTGGGCTCTGCTAGCGGCTCGGCCGCGTCTAGCGGTGGCGCTGGCTACGTGCGTCGCGTACCTAGTCGGGATATTCGGTCCGTTCCAGTTCGACGACTACGACGTCGTCGTCCGCTACGAGCCAGTTCATTCGCTGTCGGGGTGGTGGGCAGCGGTCGGGCAAGGCATCCGGCCGCTGCTGAAGCTGTCGTACGCGCTCAACTGGGTGCTGGGCGCGGGTGCGCTGGGCTTCCACGTATTCAACGTGCTCGTGCACGTCCTGAACACGGAGCTCGTGATGCGGTTGTGTACGGCAGCAGGCGATCGACGCGAGCGCTGGCCCTTCACGCCGCGTGGTCGAGCTGCGTTCGCGGCGGGTCTCTTGTTCGCCCTGCACCCGATTCAGACGGAGGCAGTGACGTACGTCAGCGGCCGTTCCTCGTCGCTGATGAGCACGTTCGCGCTCCTGACGCTCGTGTTCTACGCGCAGGCCGTGCGCGGCCAACGCGCGTGGAAATGGCTCGGCCTGGCCGTCCTGTTCTTCGTGTGTGCGCTGCTCACGAAAGAGATCGCCGTGACCTTGCCGGCCGGTTTGCTGCTATGGGAGCTGTGCTTCGAGCGCCGCTCATGGCGCGGACTCGCCACGCGACAAGCGCTATTCGCAGCGCTGGTGCTCGCGCTCTTGACCGCCGCCATTTTGCGGCCGAGCTACTACACGCTGCTCTACAACGCGCTCGGCGTGCGACCGTTGAGCTCGGCTCTGGCTCATCAGATCGAGGGCGCGCTGTATCTGCTCTCGCGCCTCGTGCTGGTCCATCGACTATCGATCGACCCGGGACTCGGCCTTTTGCCACCTTCGCCGTTCGTGGTGAGCGCCGGGAGCGCGGTACTGCTCGTGCTGCTGGCTGTCGCCTGGCAACAGCGCCGGGCTCGCCCGATCGTCACGTTCGGCGTCGGCTGGTTCTTTCTGCACGTGTTCGTGCCGTATCTGTTCGTGCAGCGTCAGGACGTGATCAACGAGCGGCACGTGTATCTGGCCTGCTTCGGGATTTTCGCCGCGCTCGGCGCGCTGTTCATCGAGCTTTCCGCGCGATCGCCGCAGCGCTGGCAGGGCATCGGCGTGGCGCTCGCCGTCTTCCTGCTCGGCGCGACGCTGCTGCGAAACCTCGACTACCGCAGTCGCCTCGCGCTCTGGCAAAGCACGGCGCGCGTCTCTCCCGCCAATCCTCGCGCGCACAACAACCTGGGCGTGGCGCTCGAGTTGTCGGGGCGGCTCATAGAGGCGAGTGATGCGTACGCGCGCGCGCTCGCGCTCGACCCGAAGTACGCGATGGCGCGCAGCAATTTAGCGCGCGTCACAGCTGCTCACTGACAGCTCTTGTCGGGGTCGAGGTAGCGGTTGCAGCCGAAGCAGGCGATTCCGCTCGGGCATTCCGTTGCATGCGCTCGAGCTCGACAGGGTCATGTGCGCAGAAAATTTGGACTTCGGAACCGTGCTCGCGGGCGAGCTCCGCGAGGCGTACGAGGTTTCTTGCTCGTAGGCGTCCGTCCAGGTCGACCATGCGCTGAAACACGGCGAGCAGAGCGGGAGCGGCGCGACCGAGCAGCTGATCGCGATGAAAATAGGCGTCGCCAGCGTGCAGCATGTACCCGTGTGGCCCTCGGACGGCCACGGCGGCGTGGCCGCGCGTGTGACCCGGTAGCGGGACCAACGCGACTTCGGAGCCGAGCTCGGCGATCGGCAGCGCGGCCTCGAAGCCGAAGAAACGTTCGCCTGCGGGCTCGTGTGGAGTCCAGCGCGGACCGTGCGCAAACTGCAGCCGCCGGTAAGACTGGCGCTCGAAATACGTCGCGGGCGCCGTGACGGCGTGCTGCTCGGGCGCATACACGTGGATCTTGGCGTGAGGGAAGTCCGCGATCCCGCCGGCGTGATCGAGGTGCGCGTGCGTGAGCACGACGTGCCGCACGTCGCGTGCCGAAAAGCCGAGGCGCTCGACGTGGGCGCTGGCTGTTTGCGTCGCATCGAGTCGGGGACGACTGCTCCTGAGGAAAAAGCTCCCGAGTCGCTCGTGCGGGCGCTCGATGTCAGCGGTGCCGATGCCCGTCTCGACGAGCACGAGCCCGCTCGGGCTTTCGACGAGGAGACAGTGACACACCAGCCGGCCGCGCCTTTTTAACGAACCCGTGCCATTGATCCAGCGCTCCGCCCCGGGGCAGAGCGTGCCACAGTCGAGATGATGAACTTTCATATCGGACGTACCTTTCGCGTCTGACAGACATGCAGCAGGAGCGACCATGTCGCCAATGCATGGTTTGCATGGCATATATGCTTTCAAGGCATGGATGCGCTCACCGACATCGACCTGAACTGGCTCCGCGCGCTGTCGCACTTGCTCGAAACGCGCAGCGTCACCGCCGCCGCCCGCCGCGCGGGCATTGGACAGCCCGCGATGAGCCGCACCCTGGCGCATCTCCGGCGCGTGATCGGCGATCCGCTGCTCGTGCAGACGGGGCGTGGCTCGCGCTTGACGGAACACGCCGAGAGTCTCAAGCCGCGCGTGCAGGACGCGCTGGTCGCGGTGCAGGCGGCCTTGAGGCTCCCTTCCCACTTCGACCCCAAGCTCGAATCCTTCGAGCTGCGAGTCGCCGCGAACGACTACATGCATACGGCGCTCCTGACCCCGTGGCTCGCGTCGCTGCGCACGGCGGCGCCCGGGATGAAGCTCGACATGCGGCCCATCGCGGACGCCAGCATCGGCATGCTGGCGGCGGGAGAGCTCGATCTGATCATGGGCCCCGTCGTGCACAAGCCGAGCCTCGAGCTCGATCGCTTCGTGGCCCGGCCGATCTGGAGCGATCACTACGTGTGCGCCATGCGCTCCGGTCACCGTTGCGCGAAGGGTCGCTTCGACTTGCAACGCCTGCGCGCGGCCGAATGGGTGCGCGTCACGTGCGGCGATTTTTCCGTGGCGTGCGAGGCGGCGCTCGCGAAGCACGCGCCGGATCTGCGTGTTGCCGTGACCGTGCATTCGTTTCTACAGGCGCTCAGCTTGGTCAGGGAATCGGAGCTCATGGCGCTCGTTCCGGCGCGACTGGCCGCGCGCGAAGGCGGCGTGTGTGTCCGCGCGCTTCCCTTCGAAGCCGAAGCGTTTCGTATCTACCTGGCATGGCACCCGCGCATGACTGGTAACCCGCGCCACCGCTGGGCGCGCGAGAGTCTTCTGACGGCGGCTGGTGCCGCCGGGCGGCCACGAAAAGAGGGCTGATCTGGCGGCGGACGCCGCAAATTTGGCCTTTTCTCCTGGCCCACCCAAACTCGGCGGGATGAAGCAGCGCTGCGAGGTATGTGAAAATTTTCGCCCGGGCGTGGAGCTCGATCCCACGGTGCATTTCGTGGAGTGGTCGTTCGGCTCGCGCATCATCGGCTTGTGCCGCGCGCACGCGCGCATCGCGGTCAACGCGGGCGTGACGTCGTTCGAGGGGTTACGGGAGTTGTACGGTAAGGGCCGGCGCTCGTTCGTCCCGCGACGAAATCCGGCGCCGCCCACGTTGCTCGGCGAGCGTCGTCTAAGCCCTGGCCGTCGCGCAGAAGACGCGCGCTAGCGCGCGACGGCGTGAGCTTGCTGGCACCGCCGACATTGAGCGTTCGGCGCGCCGAGCGCATCTTCATCCGCGGTGCCAACGGCGCGGGCAAGACCACGCTGCTACTCGCCCTGCTCGATTCTTTACGCGTGCCGCGGGGGGACGTGACGTTCGTGCCGCAGGAGCTCTCTCCGTCCGATGTGGAGCAGGCGCTGGCCGGCGTTCGCGACATGCCGAGCGAGCTGCGGGGGGACGTGTTGTCTATCGTGGCAGCGCTCGGCGTTGACCCGGGTCGGCTCCTGGTCTCCGCCGCGCCTTCGCCGGGCGAGGCACGCAAACTCGCGATCGCGCTGGGGCTCGGCCGACAGGCAAAGGCCGTGCTGCTCGATGAGCCGACCAACCACCTCGATCTACCGTCCATCGAGCGCTTGCAGTCAGCGCTCGAGCGCTACCCGGGTGCGCTCGTGTTGATCACTCACGATGACGAGCTCGCGCGGGCGTGTACGAACACACGCTGGCTCGTGGAACACGGCACGGTGAGCGTCGGCGACGGGCCTTCCAGTTGAGCAGCACCAGACAACCTGGCGACTCTGTTGCGCCACCAGTTGCAGGGCATTTCGCACCAGCGGGGCAGTCTGCCATCCTCGTGGAAAGGAGACTGTTTTTCCGTCGCTTCTCCTAAAGTTTTGGCGCCAGCGAACGTTCGAACGTGGACGCGAGGAGGGCTCATCCGGAGTCGCCGGCTCCGCGGTGGCGATCATGACGGCTCACGAAAATTCGAGCGATCACGGCGGTTCAGCCTCCGCTGCCGACGTAGGTGCAGAGGCGACCCGCGGTGACCGCCACGATCCGGTCAGCCAATCAGACGGCTCCACTCGGGTGGCGCGGCCGGTGCCGGCACACGAGCGCTTGCTCGTGCCGACTCCCGTAGCCGGCCGCGCTGCACCCTCCGCCGCCCTCGAACCTGCCGGAACGTACCAGCTCTGCTTCGAGATCGCCTCGGGTGGCCTGGCTACCGTGTATCTGGCCGTTCACCACGGCTCCGAAGACTTCGAGAAGGTAGTTGCCATCAAAAAACTCCTGCCGGAGCTCTCGAAGACTCCGGCCAGCGTCGCGATGCTGGTGGACGAAGCGCGCATTTCGGCGCGCGCGAACCATCCCTACGTCCGGGACGTGTTCGATCTCTGCCGCGCGGCGGATGGCACGCACTTCGTCGTCATGGAGTTCTTGCAGGGCGAACCGCTGTCGTCGGTGTGTAAAGCGCTGGCGCGACGCGGGCAGGGCGCGTTCCCCGTCAATCACTCGCAGGCGGTCGCGCGCGTCGTCGCCAACCTGTGCGAAGGGCTCCACGCCGTGCACGAGCTCACGCGCGGCCCGGGTGCCGATGTGGTGCATCGCGACGTAACCCCCCACAACCTGTTCGTGCTGCACGACGGCAGCGTGCGGCTGACGGACCTGGGTATCGTCCAGGCCGCCGGCCGCCGGCAGCACACTGGCCGCAACACGCTCAAGGGCAAGCTCGCGTACATGTCGCCCGAGTACCTGTCGCGCGCGCCCTACGATCGGCGCAGCGACATCTGGGCGATGGGCATCGTGATGTGGGAGCTTCTCACCGGGCAGCGCCTGTTTCAGGGCAAGCACGAGGCCGAGACGCTGCAGGCCGTCTTCTCTGGAATCATCACGGCGCCGTCCCAGATGCGCGCCGACGTGGACGCGCGGCTCGATGCGATCGTGCTCAAGGCGCTGGATCGCGACATGGCGCGACGCTACCGCACGGCCGCGGACTTTGCGCGTGCTCTCGAAACGTACCTGCAGAGGCAAGACGACATCGTGTCGAGCACAGAGGTCGCGAGCTGGCTTCAGGAGCTACTGCCGAACTCACAGGCGCACCTGGCGCGCTTGATCGAGCTGGCCCGAAGTCCCGAGCCTCACGGTCAGCATGACTTCCCGCTGTCCAGTCACGAAACGGTGGCGCCTCTGGCTCAATCGGAGGCGCGGCTCACGGCGCGGCACGCGGGGCCCTTGTCCGGTGTTCAAGCGCTGGGCCGCGCGGAGCTGCTGCGCGCCGCCGATGCCGGAGCAACGACGGTGATCATCGAGCCTCTGCCCGCCTCCCGCTCCGTGATGGGCGAAGGCGCAGCTGCGGCGCGGCCTTCGTCTCCACGCTGGCTGGCGTTGCTACTCAGCGTGCTCGCTCTGCTCGTCCTCTTGGGGCTTTGGGGAGTCTTGGCTGCGTGAGAGGGGCCATGTTGCCAGGCGGCACCAGGGGTCCGATCGTCTCCCGCGAGTTCCGCCGGTCTCCCACCCGATTCGAGCTCGAATGACCGTCGGCGGTCATAGCTTCGGCTCATTTGGTCATTGAGCTAGTCCGACTTTGATGGAAGTCTGCGTTTATCCCGCTGCGTCCGAAGCCGTTTGGCTTCGAGGAGTGTTCAATCGCATGATTCGCATCCGCGCTTGCCTGTTGCTCCCCTGGTTCGCCCTCGCGGCGCTGGCATGCTCTGGAAAAGACGAGGATCCGCAACAGACTCCTGCTGACCTACGAGAATGGACCATGCTCGTCGAAGAGTCGTGGACGCTCGCGGGCGGCAGTGAAGCGAAGGACCATTGCGTGAAGGTGCCCATCGAGGAGGACATCTACGTGTCCGCGATTCGCCCGCTGAGTCCCAAGGGCACGCACCACACGTTCCTCGCGTTGAGTGATTCGGCTGAGGGCACGCGCTGCACGTTGGCGGTTGCGCTCGGCACCATGCTGTATGCGTCCGGCGTGGGCTCGGAGGGGATCGACCTCCCCGAAGGCGTCGCGATCAAGCTTCCGGCCGGCAAGGTCCTGAACCTGAGCCTGCATCTCTACAACCCGGAGAGCGCCGAGATCAGCGGCAAGAGCGGCATGGAGATCGTGCGCGTCGATCCATCCCAGGTACAGCACGAGGCCGGCACTTTGCTGGCGGGGCCGGTGCAGCTGGCGATCGCGCCCGGTCGTTCCACGGTGACGAACGAATGCGTCATCAAGAAGGAACAGACGGCATTCAACCTGTTCCCGCACATGCACCAGCTCGGCGTTCACTTCAAGACGACGGTGACGCAGGGCGGCGTGTCCAAGGTGCTGCACGATGGCCCGTACGATTTCGAGGAGCAGGCGCAGCTACCCATCGAGCCGCTGCAGCTCGTGCCCGGCGACACGCTGACCACGGAGTGCACCTTCGAGAACCCGACGCCGAACGTCGTGAAGTTCGGCGAGAGCTCGGACACCGAGATGTGCTTCAGTGTCCTGTTCGGCTTTCCGGGCGGCGGGCGCACGATGTGCGCGTTTCCGGGCGGCTGACAGCGGCTGCGTCCCGCGTCCATCGTTTGGAGCGCCTACGTCGGTGAATGCCGCGCTACTCGGCCGTTACTGCGAACCACCGCCGTAGACGAGGTCTTCGAAGATGGTCTCGCCGTCCGCGGTCGCGCCGTTTTTCACGGTGATTTTCAGCGTGTGCGCAGCGTCAGGATCGCTGGTCGCGAACTCGACGAGGGCACTGTTGCCGAGTGCCACAGTCAGCGGAAGCGTCGTCAAATTCAGGTCGGACGCATTGGACGCGACACTCTGGACGATGCCGCCGGGCGTGCACTTCGATAGCTCCGCGGGGTTCTCACTGACGTTTTCGGTCCAGGTCGTTGAAGCCGTCTCTTCCAGCGAGCGACTGCCGCTCCAGATCGTGTGGATCGTGCCGGTGGTCGGCGTCCAGCGTGCGCACAGCGTCTTGGTGCTCCACTCGGGCTTGTTCGCCGGCTGGGTCGGCTCGTCCGTGAAGTTGATGAACACGCGCTGTGCGTTCTGCCGGAACGTGAACGCGGCCTCGGCGAACGCGATACCGTGGATGCCGTTCTCTCCGCCGCCGAAGCTCGGGTTCATGGTCTGCGCCTCTTCCGTCAGCGTCGCTGCGTTCGCGCCGTCGAACCCGACCGTGCGCGACGTGCCCGATCGCCCGCTGCGCTTGAGATACGCCTCGATCCCCGCCGCGTCGTGCAAGTCGATGGCGCCCGTGATGTCACCATTGACGCCCACGACACCCACTTTCGTGGACAGACCGCTCGACTCGAGGAGGTTCACGAACTCGATGATCTTGTCCGCGACGGTATCGGCTTCTTGATCCATGCTCGAAGAGTTGTCGACCACGAACACGATGTCCGAGGGGAGCTGATTGCTCGCGTCCGCTTGCGTGACGCGCAGCCCCTTCAGCACGTCGTCTTCCGTCACGAACAAAGTTTCGCCCGACAAAAACTCAATCGGCGCCTGCGTCGTGGGATCGATCAAACCGAGCAGGTTCACGCGCACGCGGCGGCTCTCACTCGCGTCCAGCGAGAACTGGGCGGCGGGCTTGATGTTGTTGATGGTCGTGGCCGGCGCCTGACCGCCCGGGTCGCCGGGGATACCGGGAAGCTCCCCCTGCGTGTCGTCATCCGTCTCGATGGTGCAGCCAGCGGCCAGAGCGGCCAGAACCAGGCAGAAGGAAGAGTTGCGCAACGAGGTGTGACAAATGCTCATGGGAATCCTTTCAAGGCCGAAAAGTGCCTCTACAACAGAACCGCTTCCATATACGGCGGCTCGTGGGATCCCTTCCTGCGTGCGCTCCCTACACGCGGCCCGCGGGGCCGTTCCGGTCCGGCTGGCGCATCAGCGCTTCTGTCGCTCGGCCATCAGCGATCGCTTCTTGCGTGAGCCCTGGAGCTCGAGCACTGGGCGGAGCGCCGCCATCAGCCTGGGTGACAGATAGCCGAGAGTCGCCAGCTTGCCGGACATGGCAGGCACGTCCACCTCGCGCACATCGCGCTCCACGGCGCGCACGATCGCGTCCGCGACCTGCTCTGCCGTGCTCATCGGCTGCGAGAACACGATGTCCGGCACGGTCGACAAGTCCCCCAGAAATCCGGTGTCCACCGGGCCGGGGCAGACGCTGCACACGCGAATGCCCGCGCTCTTCAGCTCGACGTCGATGGCACGCGAAAACGCGCGCAGACCGGCCTTCGACGCGCTGTACGTGGCCTCGTGCGGCAATGGGACCTTCCCCGCAAGGCTCGCCACGTTCACGATCACGCTGCCGCTCTTCAGATGCGGCAGCGCCGCGTGCGTCAGCAGCACCGGCCCGAGCAGGTTCGTTTCGAGGATCTGCGCCAGCTCTTCCGCGCTGCGTTCCGGCACGCTGCCGCGATAGTTGGCGCCGGCGTTGTTCACCAGGATATCGAGCCGTCCAAAGCGCTCGACGATTCGCCCAGGCAGCGCCGCAAGCACCGCTCGATCCGTCACGTCGGCCGGAAACGCCACGGCGCGCTCCGCGCCGAGCTCCCGCGCGCAAGTCTTCAGCGTGTCTTCCGAGCGAGCGACCAGCGCCACCCGGGCGCCGCGCGCCACGAACGCCCGCGCCGCAGCCAGGCCGATGCCGGCGGACGCGCCCGTGATGAGAGCCACCTTGTCGTTCCAGTCCATGTGCCGCTCCTTTTGCGAGCGGGGAGGCTACCAAAAGCCGCCGGCCGGGTCCGGCGCGTCTGCTACCCTGACGGCGGTCGGCGATGACGCACCCGGCTCTGTCGCACCTCGATCATCGGCCCTGGCCGCTGCCCACGGAGCCGTGGACGTGGCGGCAAAGCTGGCGCGACTTGCTCTTCGCACACTGGCCGGTGCCGGCGCAGGCCCTGCAGCGCTTCGTTCCGAAGACGCTACGCGTTCAGGAGTTCGACGGCACGTCGTGGATCGGCCTCGTGCCGTTTCGCATGACGGGCGTGATGCGTCGGCCCTGGCCGGACATGCCGTGGGTGTCGGCGTTCCCGGAGCTCAACGTGCGCATCTACGTCGAGCACGGCGGCAAGCCGGGTGTGTGGTTTCTGAGTCTGGATGCGACGAACGCGCTCGCCGTGTGGGCCGCGCGCCGTTTCTTCCATTTGCCGTATCACCGCGCGCGCATGGCTCTGCGCGAAGAATCCGACACGATTCACTACGAGGCCGAGCGCGCGGGCGCAACGTTCCGCGCGCGCTACCGGCCGACGTCCGCGCCGTACCACAGCGCCGCCGGATCGCTCGAGCACTGGTTGACGGAGCGCTACTGTCTGTACGCGCTCGCCCCGGACGGCTCGCTGTGGCGCAACGAGGTGCACCACGCGCCCTGGCCGTTGCAGCGCGCCACCGCCGAGATCAGCGCGAACACGTACTTCGAAGCGCACGGTCTAGATGTGCGGGGCGCGCCGTCCCACCTGCATTTCGCGCGCGTGCTGGACGTGGTCGTCTGGGCTGGTGAGAACTGCAGTCTCGGCTGAAGGAACTCGGTCGAGCTGACGAAGCGCTCAGTGCGGGATGCCCGCGTACCACATGCCGTACACGGTGAAGACCGCGACGAGCGCGGCGAGCGCGACATAGAGCCACGTGGTGTAGCTCTCTTTACGAATCGGAAGCGACGGTAGGTAAGAGGTCTGAATGCCTGGGCTGCGTCTTGAAAGAGTTGCCATGTTGGTGACTCCTGAGAGGGCGGATAGCCAGCGTCAACGCAAGCCGCGTACCATGCGCCTTGCCGCGTTTCCGAGCCGATTTCCCGCGCTGGACTGCACACGATGCGCGGCAGCTCGAAGCGCCGGCAACTATTGCGCGCGCGATCCGTCGAATGCGCCGGATCGCGCGTCACTCACTACCAGAGTCTGCGTGTGTCTGGATGTCGTGCAATATCGGCGCCAGGGCAGACGTGATCGACGCCTCGTCGCCACTCAGCCGGACACCGTCGTAGAGCCGCCAGCGTTCGATGTGCTCCGCGGAGGCGCCGGGATCGAGCTTTGCCATGGGCCCGAGCGTCTCGAGCTCGAGCAACAGGTCGTTCGTGAACGTCTCCACGTTGCAATTGAAGTCTGCGTGATGACCGCGCTCGGGCGTGTGAAGCTTGACGAACAAGAGGTCGTCGAGCGCGTACGCCATGTAGCCTTGCTTGCTGAAGAAGCCGACCTTCTGGGCGTCCGCGCGCGCCGGGTCGTGGCGCAAGGTGAAGTAGCGGTCGCCCCAGGTCCAGCGCGGGTCGTTCATGCGCGTGTACGGCCAGAGCACCAGCGGACGCGCGGGCGAGAGCGCCTGGGGGTAGGGGGCGAACTCCGCCTGCGGAAAGATGGCGAGGCCGCCCACCGCCATCACCGTGATCGCCCAGGGTGCCAGTTGCAGCGCCTGCGCGCCCTCGTTTTGTAAACGATGCACGAGTCGTACCTCGCTGCCCTGATCCGACAACGAGACGGTGAGGGACTTGCGGATCCCGGTGTGACCCTCGACCTGCTGCGTCAGCTTCACGCCGTGCGGCTGGTGCTCGGCGGTGACGGGCTGATTGTCGGGCCAGTAAGTGCGCACGGCGTGTTCGGGCGCGTACCAGAGCCGGTGGCCGCCGTAGACGTGCCAGCTCTCACCGAAGCCCGTGGGGTGGCTCTGCTTCTGCGGCGAGAGCTCGCCCAGTACGTTGCGGCCGCCGACCTTGGAGTACGCGATGATCCGCGGCCCGAACTCCGTCGCGACCACGACCTCGACGTCGCCATTCGCGACGCGAATGTTCTGCTGATAGCCGTGCAGCGGATGATTGTCCGTGATGTTCACCATGGGCCCGCTCCTCTGGCCGAAGCGTACCACGGAAGCGCCAGCGTCTCAGTTTGAGATATGGCATGGGTCGGCGTTGGTTTCGGTCAAATTACGCGCGTCGTCCGTCTTACGCGCGCACGCTCACTCAGGCGTGGAAGCGTTAGTAAACCCGCGCCGCGACTCATCGCGCAGCGAAGCTGTGGACGCACGAGCCCGATCTCGCCATAGTGCCTGAATTATGTTGTTTATGTTCGTGTTGTTCGATTGGCGTGGGTTGAATCGAGGGGCTCTAATCGGGGCTAGCGCGGCGCTGCTCGCTGCGTGCTCTTTATCCGACTCTCCGACGCTGGAATCACCCGACGGGCGCGATTCGAGCGCTGGCGAGGGTGGGACCGGCGGTGCGGTGGATGGAGGGAGCGGAGGGGGCGGTACTGATGCCTGCGCGACCGACGCGTGCCTCGATGCAGGCACGAAGGATTCGGGCGAGGCGGACGCGAGCGACGGTAGTCTTGGAAGCCGCGACGCGGCTCTGGACGCGAGCGATGGCGGGATCAAAGACGCCAGCGCGGACGCTAGCGACGGCGGGATCCGAGACGCGGGCGCGGACGTGCGCGACAGCGGGATCAAAGACGCCGGCGCCGACGCGCGCGATGCATGCGTCTTGAACGCATGCGGTGGCTGCGGAGCGCTCTCCCATCAACCAGGTACTGCCTGCAACGCAGAATGCGGGAAGTACATGTGCGCAGCGAACAAGACCTCGGTCTCGTGCGACCCGGGATACGCGACGGTACGGGCCGTCTCGGCTGGCTGGAGACACAGCTGCGCCCTACTCACCAACGGCACCGTGCGCTGCTGGGGTTATAATTCCAGCGGTCGGCTCGGCAACGGAGGCACGACGGACAGCGCGCTGCCCGTAGCCGTCGGCGGCCTCACGAACGTGGCGGCCATCAGCGCGGGCGCGCACGAAGTTTGTGCCATTCGATCCGGCGGTGGGGCGGCGTACTGTTGGGGCCGGGGCTATGGCACGACGCCCGTGCCGGTCGCCGGCACCAATGGCGCGGTGGCCGTGAGCGCGAGCCGACTCTACTTTGTGCCCCACCACGCCTGCGCGCTGCTCGCTGGCGGCAAGGTCCACTGCTGGGGCGACAACGACTACGGAAAGCTCGGCGACGGGACGATCACGGGCGCCCAGGCGATCAGCGTCGGGTACGATCAGTCGTGTGCGCTCGTCTCGGGTACCGTCCGTTGCTGGGGAGGCAACGATTTTGGTCAGCTCGGCAATACGACTGTCACGGGCGCGCAGGCCATCGCCGCGGGCGGAGACCGCACCTGCGCGATCGTTTCCGGCGCGGTTCGCTGCTGGGGTAACGGCAACGCAACTCCCACGACGGCTACAGGCGTCACGGGCGCGACGGCCATCGCCGTGGGCGACGACGACGCCTGTGCCATCACCTCCAGCAACACCGTGCAATGCGCGTCGAGCGGCTGGGCCGCGGTCGGCAGCCTCGCCGGCGCTACGGGGATCAGCCTTGCCGAAGGGCACGGCTGCGCCGTCATCGGAGGTAGAGCGCACTGCTGGGGAGACAATGATTACGGTCGACTCGGCGATGGCACCACTACGGCCCGTCCCGCGCCCACCCTCGTTCGCATGTGCCCGTGAGCCATGATTCGACCGCGCCGCTGCTCGTGCCGAAAATGGCTGGTGGTGCCTCTGCGAAGCTCGAGCTTTGCCCGAGCCGGCCTGTCAGCTCAGCTATTTGCTTTCGAGCGCGGAACGCAGGAGCTCAGCAATCGGTGAAGTTGCCATCGATTTCAGCAAGGCTCCATTCGGGGACGCAATGGCCCGTCGTGTTGCCGGGCGCGTAGTCGCGGACCCAGTAGTACATGAGCCAGCCCTTGTACGTGAGTTGATCCATCTCCCCAACGGGTGGGCCCGCGTCCTCATAGTCCGGCGTCCATCGTAGGAAACCAAAGTCCGATGCTGACAGCGATGAGACGATCTTCAAGTCACCGTGATGCTTGGGTGGCCACCGGACGAGACAGTTTCCCGAACAGCCGCTCACCGCCCGGCCGCCGTCTGCTGCGGGTAGGTCGTCCCAATACATATACAGAGACATGCCGGCGCCATCCGCCAAGTACGTGTACTCGTACGTCGACGGCGACGCGTCGCGCCTGCGTTGACTTACGGTGCTCCGGCGGATGATCACTGAATAAAAGGGCACCGCTACGGCGTGCCACAGTTTGTCTTGTCCGTCGGCCGTCAGCTGCCCAGCCGCCGTGTCTGTATCCGCGCTGTAAAGTGGCCAGCCGCGATACGTGCTCTGCCATTGACCGTCCCGCCGCTTGAACTCCCCGAAGTCGAGTCGCGACATGCCGAAGCCGAGGCTGAGCGAGCCCGCATGGAATGGCCGAAGGCAGTCGCTACTGCAGTTCGCTTGCGCAGAAGTCGACGCGACCCCCGCTTCGGGATGCGTATTCTCGCCCGCGGGCGCGTCACCGCCAAAGAAGTAGAGCGTTCTGCCGTTCGCTTGCAGCACGGTGCCGAGCTTCGACGTACTGCGGAGCTCCATCCGTGCCGGCGGACCGGCTTCCGCGTCGCCGAAATCGCCTGCCTCGGACGTGCTGGCATCGCCGGCCGTTCCGCCCGTTCCTGCGCTCGCATCAGCGCCGCTCGAACCGCTGCTGCCGCCGCCGCCCGCGAGCCCACCACCGCCGCCGCTTCCGGCGCTGGCGTCGCGACCGCCGCTGCCGCCCCGTCCACCACGGCCGCCGTTGCCTTCCTCGTCGTCACCACATCCCGCCGCGAGCGAGCACGCCAAGAGCGCGCCGCTGAACACGACGGAGATCGAACGCAGAGTCGAGTATCGAAACGAACGCGAGCTGGACGACGATTGCGTGCTTCTCATGATTCCCTCTTGAGATCGGACGAGTTCGAAAAATGCAGCTGAAATGGAGGCGGAGCGATCAGCCGCCGTCGAGATCGATACAGGTGTTTCTGCCGGCAGCGTGCGAACAGTGATCTGCCGCTTCGAGCGCCGAGTTGGCGACGTGAATCAAGCGGCACTGGACGCTGTTGCCGCGCAGCTGCCCCATCTCGCGTGCCGTGGACAAAGTGCCGAGATCTGGCACGTTCGCGCACTCTTCGCGGCAGGTCACCGGCGTATCGAAATAGTCAACGCCCGCATCGGGGTTGTTGCACACGCGCTCCATCAGCACGCACAGGCTGTCGCAGTTCTCGGCGCACGGGTTCGTGTCCTCGGGCGCGGACCCGCCGGGGCCCGCACGCGAACAATAGAACTGCGGCTCGATGGTCGCGGCTGTTTTCGCGGCGGCCAGCCGGCAGTGGACGGTGTTCACCCCGCGATCGTCGGGATTGCCCTCGTCGAGCACGTTGCAAGTCTCGACGCAGGCGTCCCAGCTTTCGTAGACCTCGTTGTTACCCGTGCAGTTCGCGAACAACGTGTCGCAGTACTCATCGCACAGCGACAGGGGAGGGGCGTCCAAGCCGGCGTCGCCCGCGACACCGCCTGTTCCGGCCGTGCCGCCGCTGTCGTGATCACCACCCGTTCCTGCGCTGCCCGCCGCCCCACCCGTGGTGAGCGACGGATCGAGCTCGGCGTCCTCGATGGACAGCACCTGCTTACAATTCACGGCGCCGAACAGCGCGGCCGTGAACAGCACCGCCAGCGTGCGCGCGAGCTTCAAAACGCACCTCCGACGCGCAGGCCGCCCTGGCGCGGCTGCACGTCGAGCGCGACGTTGAAGCGTGCAGCAGCACGGGCGGCGCGATCTTTCGGAGCAGTGAGCACGAGCACGAGGCCCGTCGCGAGCAGCGCGCCGCCTGCGGCAAATCCAACGGTCGACATCGTGGCGTAAGACTTCGCGTCGTCGCGGAGCGCGACGCCTTCGGCGGTGCAGCGGTTGTCGTCATTCGGACAGAAGTCGAGCGATTCGTCGTTCTTGCTGCTCGCTCGCAAACCGAGGAACGCGCCGATGCCGAGACCCACCACGCCGGCGCCGCCGACGATCCAGCCCGCGGTGCGCTGGGTGTTTCCCGCTCGCGCGCGATCGCCCGTGGCCGTGAGTGTCGCGTCCGCGTCGCCATCGGCGGCTTCACCGCCCTCGGCCGATTCCGGTGCAAAGTCGAGTAGCGGCACTTCGATGCTCGTATCGCGGGCTTCCGGCGCGACTTGCGCCGTGCCGTTCCAGGTTTGTCGCCCCGGAGCGCTCGCTTGCACACGCACCGCGCCCGGATCGACCGGGATCGGCGAGTTCCAGGACGCCGCGGGGATGGCGTTGCCTTCCAATTTCACTTCGAGGCCGTCCACGCGATGCGCTTCGGGTACGCGAACGGACAGCCGCGAGAGCCGCTGTTCGAGGGAGGCCGCACGCGTGAGCGCAATCCGTTCCCGATCTTCCTGAGCACGCAGCCGCGCCAGTGACGCAGCCTCCTTGAACGTCGCCCAGGCGCTGGCGGTTCTGCCGAGCTTCTCGTAGCAGTCTCCGAGGTGCAGGATGGTACCGATGCCCGGATCCATCCCCTGGCTCGCTTCGAACTTGGTGCACGCCTCCGCATAACGTTGCTGCTGCATGAGGACGCGGCCCTCCTCGAACAGGTTTTCAGCGGCGGGCTTTACGAGCGACTGCGACTGGGAAAAAGCGGGGGGTGAGATCAACAGACACGAACACATGAGCGCGACGCCGCGCGCCAACTGGACCGAACTGCGCATCGAACCCCTCTCAGCGTCTACCACCGAATTGATTGGTATCCCAAGCATTTACCCCGGGCTTGGCCGCGGCGCTCGGCGCTGGCGCAACTCCAGATGCTGTCGTCGGCAGCGGGATAGCTGCCGCCTTCGCGTCCGGCGCTGCGACCGACTGAGCCTTCGCCTGAGCTGCCGTCACGGCGCGCGGCCTGCGCCCGCGACCCCGCGCGGCCGACTTGTCGCCCGTTGCTTTGGCGTCGCTGTCTACCTCGGTGTTCGCGGTGTTTGCCCTGGCTGAGGGCCGTTCCGGCGGAAGATCCGTGATCTGCCGATGGGGGACGGAAGGCTCGCTGTTCGCCGCAGCGAACGGTGTCGAGGCCCCGCGCACGGGCGGACTGTTTGCTGCCGCCGGCATACGCGGCTCCGGCACGCTGGCAGTCACGGGCTGCGCGGCCTCCGTGCGGTCCGTGCTGGTCCACGCGAAAACTGCAATGAGAACCGAAGCGCAAGCCATGCCTGCGGCGAACACGAGCTTGCGATTACGCAGCGGCGGCGCGAGGCGCTTGGTGTCGCGTTCCGCCCCGAGCCGTGATGCAGAAGTCCCCAGGCTGCTCATGCCCCTGGCCGTGACACTAATGGGCACGAGCGAACGCGGCAACGGAGAACCATCACGGCTCGGCATGGGTAAGCGCATGATACTGCGCCGATAAGTCGTGGCAGAAATGCGCGAGACGCGCTCTGCCGACAACGCCGAACCCGGTGAGCCGTACGGGGCGAGCGCCGCGGCGAAGTCGGCGACCGTGGCGTAGCGCTCCTTCGGATCCTTGCGGAGGCAGCGCCAGATCACGGCGTCCAGCCCAGCGGGGACGTCCTTGACGAGGTCGCGCACGCGCGGCGGCTCGTCCGTGACCACTGCGGCGCACACCGCGGCCAGGTTCTCCGCGTCGAACGGCGCGCGGCCGGCGACGAGCTCGAACAAGATCGCGCCGAGCGCCCAGATGTCGGCCCGCGAGTCCACACTCTGCAGAGCTCTCATCTGTTCAGGGGCCATGTAGTGGGGCGACCCGATGGCGCTCGAGGGATTGGTCACGGCTCTCGGTTCGGGACGACCGAGCTCCTTCGAAATCCCAAAATCGAGCACCTTGATGATGGGCTCACCGTCGGCGCTCGTGGTTAGAAACAGGTTCTCCGGCTTCAGGTCCCGGTGAACGATGTTCAACGAGTGAGCTTCGGCGAGCGCTTCGCACGCCTGAATCATGAAGTCCGTGGCCAGGTCACTCGAGAGCCGCCCGTGATGCTCGAGCAGAGTGCACAGATCGCAACCCTCCAGGTACTCCATGACGATGTAGGGCGCGCCCGATTCGAGCCGACCCACGTCCAGTACCCGCGCAACGTGCTCCGAACGAATGTTCGCGGCAGCGCGCGCTTCGTGCAGCATGCGGCTGACGACTTCGTCGCGCTCTGTCAAGTCGGCCCGCACGAGCTTGATGGCGACCGGGCGGTCCAGGTCGAGGTGAATGGCGTAGAGCACGACGCCCATCCCCCCTTCGCCGATGATGCCTTCTACGCGGTATTTCCCGCCGATCAGGTCGCCTTGACGTAGCCCGGAAGCGGAAACCGGAGCCTGTTGGGGATTCCAGGAGATCATGTAGACGGCGCCTCCACGGCGCAATTAGAGCCGTGCGGTTCGACTGCGTTAAACATTGGGTCTCGGACTTGCAGCTTCGGCATTTCCGCTGCGCCAGTTGCGAGGGGCGGGGTGCGCGGGTTCATGATTCCACCGAAGCTTCCGATCACGTTCGCTTGCAACCTTGGTTGGTGGGAGGACCTTGAAGTTTCTGGCAAAGTCCCCGTGGAAAAAGCAAGCTCGGTGCCACCCGACTGCTCTACCGGCGATGCTGAATAAGATGGTTGGGCACTGTCGACGAACGACACGTGCCGCGAGTTACTTAAGGCCGCGTGCTGAATGCTGGCAGAAGCGCAAACTCCCGATTAAGGAGCCACTTTACCACAATGGGGCGTCAAGGAGCGTGCGCGCCCGTATTTAAATCTTCGCACGAGTCGGGTAGGAGCGACTCACGATGCGAACCCTGACGGGCCGAGTGGCGGCGGTGACTGGCGCGGCGAGCGGGATTGGGCGGGCGACGGCGCTCGCCCTCGCGGAAAGGGGGTGCGATCTCGCGCTCGCGGACGTGAACGAGAGCGGTCTCGCGGAGACGCAGCAGCTCCTACGAGGCTCGGGGAGGCGGATTACTACGCACCGCGTAGACGTCTCCGACAAGCAGCAGATGCAAGACTTCACGCAGGCGGTACTCAGCGAGCACGGCGGGGTGCACATCCTCGTCAACAACGCTGGCGTGGGCGTCGCCTCCACGTTCGAGCAGCACTCGCTCGAGGATTTCGAATGGCTGTTCGGCATCAATTTTTGGGGTGTCGTGTACGGCTGCAAATTTTTTTTGCCCCACCTGCGCCGCGCGGAAGAGGCGCACATCGTGAACATATCGAGCGTGTTCGGGATCGTAGGTGTCCCGATGAACTCGTCCTACTGCGCAAGCAAGTTCGCAGTCCGCGGCCTCAGCGAGAGTCTGCGAGCTGAGCTCACCGGGACCCACATCGGCGTCACGAGCGTGCATCCCGGCGGCGTGGCGACGAACATCGCCCAGGCGGCCCGCTGGGGCGAGGACCCGGATGCCGCGGTTCTCCGTGCGCAGGCAGTGAAAATGTTTACCCGCATGCTTCCGCCGGGCGCAGCCGCAGCGGCCATCGTGCGCGGGATCCGCAGCAACTCGGCCCGAGTGCTGATCACGAAAGAGGCGTTCGCCGTGGACGCCCTCAAGCGACTCTTCCCGGCGCTGAGCGGCGAGGCCATCGGACGTGTCTGGCGCTTTCGATCGGGGCGTCAGGGGCGCGGCGCGGGCTGAGCGCGCTCAGTGTTTGTGCAGGCCGAACCAGGCCCCGGCGCAAGCCAAGGCGAAGGCCGCCGGGGCCACGATCAGCACCGTCACGATCGCCGCTGGCGCCGTCATCGAGAGCACGAGCAAGAGGAGCGCGATCGCCAGCGCTGCGCTGAGGGCGGGTTCGAGCACGCTGGTCGCGGCCGCGGACCGCGAGATCAGAAACGCGGCGAGCGGGAACGCGAGTAGCAGCGCGCTCCCCAGCAGCACAATGGGCAAGCTCGATTTCAGGTCGCCCTCGTCCGTGGTCCCGAAGTCGATCCCCATGCGGTGACCGGCGTACACGGCGAGCGCAAACAGCGCCATCATCGTGCCCAGCGTTACCAGGCCGCCGATCGCGATCCAGTGCAGGAAGAGCGGCCGGTTCGGGCGCTTGAGCGCTTGCCGTACCTCATCGAAGGAGGGCGGCTGCGGCAAGGTCCCGAGCATGGCCAAGCGTCGCGACGACGGGGGCAGCCGCTCCGTGAACTCGCGGAATGCGCTCAAGCTGGTCGTGGCCATCGCGATCAGCAGCGGCACGATCACGGCCAGCATGGCCGGCCCGCGTCCGAATACGATGTACGCGAACAAGCCGTGCAGCGCGGTCGCCGCGAGCCACGCCAGGGTGAACCACTGGGCGTGAGCGCGGCCCGTCGTGCCGAGCGCGTAGCCCCAGACACCCGAGAAGAACAGGTGCGCGAACGTAGCGAGCACAGCGCGCAACGCGCCGAGCGCCGTCGCATCGCCGTACACGTAAAAGCCCGCGAGCGCAGCGCTGAAACCGGCTGCACTGCCGATCGCGGCGCTCACACAGTCTGCGATGTTCGCGATCCGGTGGCGCGCATACAGGATCCATACGGGCACGAGCTTGAGCGTTTCCCAGAGCGGCGCCACGAACAGCAGCATCGCCAGCACGGCGGCCTGGCTCGCGCCGCCCTCGGGATCGAGCGACACTCCGAGCACGCGCAGCGCCACGCGCTCGAGGTGGAAGGCGCCGGCGCCGAGCGCTGCACCGACGATCGCGAGGATCAGCAGGGCGCGCCCGCCGACGTCCGTCGACCGCCGCGATCGCCACGCATACCAGCGCAGAAAAACCAGCGGCGGCACCGTGCAGACGGCGGCCAGCGCGACGCGGACCACGTCAGAAATGCAGGCCTGCCACCGCCGTGAGCGTCCCGCCGAAGCCGACGCTCGAGCCATCGGCAGCGTACACCTCGGCCTCTGCAGAGCTGCCGGACCCGCTGGTGTTCAGTTTGCTCGGATCCACCCCCGGCCTCGTCAAAACCAGCACTTCCCCGGTCAGGTTCGCGCCGATCGAAAACAGATCGCTCAAATAGATGTCCAGGCCGAAGCCGCCGCGGACATTGAAGCCGGTGATATCGACCCCCGCGTCGTTCAGGTCGGTGCCCAGATTGTCGCTGTCGAACGAGCCGATCGAGGCGTATCCGCCGCCCAGCGTGAAGTGCGGTTCGATGACGCCGAGCGGGATGCGCAAGCCGAGCTCGCCGTTCAGCGTCCAGAGCTGCCAGTCCGCGAAGCTTCCCAGGCGAAAGCGCGCGCCGAGCGTGACGAACACCAGCCGCACGCCGAGCCCCGCACCGAAGAGGGGACCCGTCTGCGTGCTCGGTACCGCGTCAGCATCCACGAGATCGTTGGCTTTGAAGGTTTGTAGGCCGAGGTGCATGGCGCCGACTTCGGCGTTCAACCACACGAACTCGAGACCGCGCCCCGCGTCCTCTCGATCCGCCCGCTGCAGCTCCTGCTCGGTCGCGCTCGGCGGCGCGGTGGGTGCCAGCGGATCTTGACCCATGCTGTCGGGCGGCGCGAGCCCGCCGGATTGCAGGTTGCTGGGCGGGGGCGTCGTTTGCCCGTAGGGCCGTGGCGTGGCGCCCGGTTGCCCGTACGTGGGCTGCGAGGGCCCGTACGTTTGCGCCATTACCAGCGCCGGTGACAGGCAAACCGCAAGGATCGACGGGACGGAAGCCAGCTTCATGCTGGCAAAGGGTACACCCGCTCTCCGCCAACGAACAGTGTCGCAGCGCTCAAAGGGCGCAGAGCCTGTTCAGCGAAGCGCGGGGGTAGGCGAGGACGAAGTTGAAGCACATCTCGTCCTCGGTATCTTCGCCGAAGCCCACTGCGCTCGGACGCGTGTTATCGAACCAACACGTGGTCTTGAGCACGTCCCCGCTCCGCACTTCGGCGCGCGGGCGCTGCGGGTAGTGGCGTTGAGCTTCGAACTTCCACGTTCCGATCGGGATGTCCGAAAGGTGCGGGAGCGTGGCGCCCGGCCGCAGGTGCTCGGTGCGAAAGCCGCTGCCGAGCAGGTGCATGTGGGGCCATGTGTCCAGCAACGTGATCGTCTGCCCGTCCGTCGACAAACGAGAGCAATTGCCGACCACGGGATAGCTCCTGGCGCCCATGGGAATGGTGAACGTCACGTTGCCGAGCGTCGCGATGCCGGCCGTGTGCCGGCGCGGCGTGGGCGTGGTGCAGAAGGCGACGCCGCTCGCATCAGCTCCGTCCGGGTAGAGCTCGTTGTTGTAGTGAATCTGCAGCGACAGATACGGGTAGTCGAGGGCGAGACCGACATCCGCGTCCAGAACCGTGTTCGTGCCGCCCGGGGCCCAGCCGCCGATCTGTGTCGTCAGCACCGAGCCTCCATGGGGGCACGAGCCGACCGATCCCTCGGCGACCTCCTCTGTCGTTCCATACAGTATCAAGTGATGGATGACGCGTTCATCGTCGATGATCGGCGCCCATGCCGTCGCCTGTTGTCCGTCCACGAAAGGGTTCTTGAAGTTGAAGCAGACGTACTGGTTATTGGTCGGCGCCGGCACCGGATACTTCTCGTCCAGGTTGCCCGG
>DATDJP010000013.1:0-16365 GCA_036520475.1 Polyangiaceae bacterium
AGAGAAACGGATTTCCGGCTCCACCCCAGACGCAGTGCGCGGGGTCCGATCCTTCGGTCTTGGATACGTAGAGGTAGTTGGAGGGCGGGGCCGTGTAGGATGTCGAACGTCTGCCGACCACGCCCCGCGTTGGTTTGCAGTTCGTCGCGCTGGCAAGAAGCGTGTCCTGCTGCTCGCTCACGACGGCCGTGTCTTCGCCGGCGGGGCCACAGGAGGCGACAACGGCGGGAATAACAAAGAATGGACTGTAGACGGCGAGCAACGATCGGTGGGGTATGCGCATTGGTACAGTCGATACCATTCCACGCCGCCGACCCCCGTGACCATTGCGTGATCAACCGGCAGCGCGTGCTGGTGTGTGGGCCGCGCTCGGTCTCTCAGGCGATGAGGATGTGCTGGTCCGGAAGCTGAAGGCGGTAGCGGCGGAGCGCCGCATCCGGATCGCCCGTGAGCTCCAGCTCGAAGCCATAAACCTTGGACACGGCCGCACCGATGACGTTAGTGGCGACGCGGAGCAAACCGTCCAGCGTCGACGCCATGACGACCCCGCGCAGCGGTATGCGGCGTGCCGCGACGCGATCGATGTAGTAGCGGATGATCTCCGAGTCGAAGGAGCGAATCGTTCGCCAATCGTGGAAGAGGAAGAGCCCGCCTGCAGCAACGATCTCGGCGCGATAGCGATCGGCCACCCGATCCAGCCTGTTGTCGAGGAGCATGCTCGACGCAAGCGATACACGCGACGTGATCGTCTGCGAGACGAACGCTGCTGGCCGCGTGTACCAGCTGAAGCCGAACACAGTTTGGCCTCCGCTCTGGATGGGCCAGCCGCGAAAAGGCGCGATGGGCTGCGGGCTCTTTTCCCCCAGAGGCGGCGCTTGCACGTCAGCAAAACGGCCGTAAGGCGACCGGGTTAAGTGGCCAAGTCGGGTTCATCCCGCGCCTCTGCGCCGGCGCCGCCACGGAGGATCACGAACCCGTCACACGAACGCCGAACTTCGCAAACGACTGCCCGCGGCTCCTGACCACGCCTGAGCTGGTCTCGCGGGGGGGCAAAAACGTTTGCAGTTCCCGAGCGCGTCGCAGAGACGGAAGCAGCTTTGCTCGCCCACGCGGGCGGGCGTATCCACATCGCGCGTCCGTCAAATCAAACGCCGAGTGCGCGCGCGATCGCGCTGCAGAACTCTGTCGTCGTCGAAGTGCCGCCTTGATCCGGAGTTAGCGTAGCTCCGGCGGCATACACCGCGAACGTTGCGTGCTCGAGGAGCTTCGCTTCCTTCGCGAAACCGAGGTGCTCCAGCATGAGCGCGGCCGAAAGGATGGTCGCGGTCGGATTGATGCAATTTTTACCCGCGATGTCCGGCGCGGTGCCGTGAACCGATTCGAAGTAGGCGTAGTGGTCCCCATAGCAGCCGCTGGGGGCCAGCCCGAGGCCGCCCACGAGCCCCGCGGCAAGATCGGAGAATAGATCACCGTAGAGATTCGGCATCACCAGCACGTCGAACGCAGTCGGCGCGACGACGAGACGATGCGCGACGTCGTCCGCAATCAGCGATTCGAACTCGATGTCCGAAAACTCCTTCGCTACTTCCTGACAGATCGATCGGAAGAGCCCGTCCGTTGCCATCAGCATGTTGTGCTTGGTCGCAGACGTCACCTTACCGGGGCGTCCCTCGGCCTTGCGCCGTCGGGCGAGCTCGAATGCCGACTTGCACACGCGGCGCGTGCCGTCCTCGGTGATAATCTTCAGCGCATAGCGCCCCGCGCCGAGCTCGCTCACGGCCTTGCCCGTGAAGCTGCTCGTGAGCGCGAGGCTCGCCAGATCGGCAATGTCCCCCTCGACACCGACGTAAAGGTCTTCGGTGTTCTCGCGCACGATGACGAGGTCAATCCCCTCGGGATGCGCGAGTGGCGTCCGGGCTCCCTTCACGTAGCGGCTCGGCCTCACGTTCGCGTACGTTTGCTTGCCCCAGCGGAGGTAGAGCAGCGCGGGCACGCTGGCGCGGCTCGCGGACCCGAACAGCGTCGCGTCCGAGCCGTCGATCGCGGCCTTTGCCGCTTCGGAAAAGGGCGGAAGCCCCTGCTCGAGGGCGGCGAGCCCGATGGGCGGAGTGAGCCATTCGATGTCGAGCCCCATCCGGTCGATGAGCGCGACCGTGGGCCGCACGGCCTCCGGGGAAGCGTCCTCTCCCTCCACGACGACCACGCGTTTTTTCACGGCAGCTCTCCGCGGTTCACTCGACCCTCGAGCACCTTCATCAACCCGCCTTGCTGGACGACCGCGAGCATGTCCTTCGTGTACGGATCGGTTTGGAGCTCACGCCCGCGCGTGCAGTTCGTCACGCGACCGGCCCCGAGATCGATCTCGAGCTCCTCGCCCTCTTCAAACAAGGCCGTGACGCCCCCGCACGCGAGCGTTGGAAACGCGATGGCCACGCAGTTCCTGAAATAGATCCGACCGAACGACTCGGCGACGACCGCGGCGATGCCGAGCAGGCGTAGATTTTCGGGCGCTTGCTCGCGGCTCGAGCCGCAGCCGAAGTTCTTGCCGGCCACGAGCACGTCTCCCGGGCGCGCGCCCTCGACGATGTCCCGCCGCGACGGCAGCATGACGCGTTTCCGCTCTTCCCAATCTTCGGAGATCGAGGCCCACGGAGCGAGCAGATCCGTATCCACGTCGTCTCCGAGCTTCCAGACGCGGCCGCGGACGATCGTGACGCTCATGCGACCCTCCGCGAAAGAGTCGTGCCCTGCCAGAGCTCGCGCGGGTCGGTGATCTTGCCCATGATCGCTGAGGCTGCGACGGTCGCCGGGGACGCGAGATACACCTCCGCGTCTGGGCTGCCCATCCGACCGCGAAAATTCCGGTTCGTGGACGACAGGCAGACTTCGCCGCCGGTCACGACTCCGCCGTGCCCACCGGGGCAGGCGCCGCAGCCCGATGCCGTGATGTGCGCACCGGCCGCGAGCAGCGTCTCGACGTACCCCGCGCGCGTGGCTTCGAGGTGCACCTCGTGCGACGCCGGAGTGACGATGAGCCGCGTATCGGGGTGGACCTTGCGCCCGCGGAGGATGTCGCTCGCGACGGCGAAATCCTCCAGACGCGCGTTCGTGCAGGAGCCGAGAAACGCCTGATCGATTCGCACGTCCGCCACGGCCGATACCGGCTTCACGTTCCCGGGATTGTGCGGGCACGCGACCTGCGGCTCCAGCGACGACACGTCGATCACGTGTGTCGACTCGTAAGTCGCTCCCGGGTCGGGCCCGAACGGCGCGATGGGCTCAAAAGCCCGCTCGGACAGGTAGCGGCAAGTCGGCTCATCGGCTTCGAAGAACGCGAACTTCGAGCCCAGCTCGACGCCCATGTTCGACATCGTCATCCGACTCGATAGCGTCATGGTCCGGGCAAGCTCCCCGGCAAACTCGATGGATCGGTATTGAGCGACTTCCGTCCCGAACCGCCCCGCGATGCTCAAGATGACGTCCTTCGACATGATGGCGGGCTCCACGCGGCCTTCGAGCACGAAGCGCACCGTCTCGGGGACCCGGAGCCAGAGCTCCCCGGTCGCCATCGCGTACGAGATCTCCGTGAGGCCGAGGCCCATCCCTGCCGCGCCGACGGCCCCATACGTCGTGCTGTGCGAGTCCGTTCCGAAGACGAGCTCTCCCGGCCGTACCAGCGCCCGCTCGATCAACACTTGATGGCAAATCCCAGCGTGGCGCAGAAAATGTTTGATGCCGAGTGAGCCCACGAGACTCCTGTTGACGAGGTGGCCTCTTGCCATCTTCTCGCTCGGCGCGGGGAAATAATGGTCGAGAATGACGATGACACGCTCGGGATCGAACACACGGCTCACCCCGACCTGCGCCAGCTTCAGCGCGCATAGCGCAAACGCCTCGTGCGCCATGATCTTGTCGACCTTCGCCGTTACGTATTCACCCGGCTGAACGGTCGCGCGCCCCGACGCGCGCGACAGCACCTTCTCCGCCATGGTCTGGGCCATGACGCGCCGTACCACGGCGAGGGTCGTCGGGCACGTCAGAACGTGGATTCATGCGGAGCGCCACCAAGTCAGCGCGGCCGGTCGCCCTTGATCGTGATGCGGGCATGACCCAGCGCTCGTCGTCGTCGTCGTCGTTGAGCGCAGAGACCGAAACCGGCACGTGACCGAGCGCCGGGATGTGCGTCACAGTGGGCAGTGGAGCTCTTCAACTCTTCCGACGCCGTGACCAACTGAGAAGAGTCTCAGCACGCTCGAATAGATGCTGAGCTCGGCGTCGACGAGCTCCACCTGTGGACTCAAGGCATCAAGGGTAATCAGCCCAGGTTCGAGAATATTTTGCAGGGAAGCCGGGTAGCTCTTCCGCCGTCGTACGGCGTTGGCGAAGTTACCCGTATGACTACTGGGCAAGTGAACGCCCTGCTCGCGGGCAAGGCCTCGGAGCGTCGTTACAAGTTGCACTCGCGCTTCGACGAGCGCACGGCGAATCGCGAGCCGACGAAGCTCGCGCCGATGCAGCGATAAAACGTGCGCGAGCGGAACTCCGCCGCGTTCGACCGCTGCGCGAGCACCTCCGCATCATGCGGTCCGTCTTTCGTCCGTGACGTCAAATACCAAGCTGCCTGCTTGGCTGCTCGGAGGGACAGAGGGCGGCTGGCGCTTCCTTCGGCTCTTCTACAACGGCATAGTGTCGGAGCTTGGCCAGAAGCTTTGTGCGCGAACCTGGGCGGTGTTGCGCGAGCGTGTTCCGGGGCTGACGGGGACGGTTGGATTTGCCGGCATGCTGCCCGGGACTCGGATTCGAACGTTGGAGGTGAGCTCGTGCGAACCAGCGGCGCCCGGAACGGAGCGAAATCCGGGCGTGGGTTCCGTGCAGCGCTTACCGAGCACGTCACGTACCGCCCGGCAAGACATTTGACACGCTCGAGGATAAGCGCCTGCCGAAGACGGTTACACCGCGCCCGCCGTTCCATGATCGTCACCAGCAATCTCGTTTTCGGCGAACGGGATCGCAACTTCACAGAATCCGATGACAACCGCGGCGGCGATCGACCACCTTGCCCACCACTCCGTCACGCCGATCAGTCAGTGCTCGCCCTGCCCCGTCCGTGAATCCGGCGCGTAGTCATCGTAGTCGCGCGGGCACGCTGCTCAGGTGCTCGTCGGCGTCTGACAACGCAGAGGCACGGTGCCAGCGTCAGTGGCCCGACCGTGTCGACACCCTCGAAGTGCTCGTCCGTGAACTTGCATAGCCGTTCACGTCCCTCATCCTCCTCGATCAGACGCTCGAGGTATGCACTCACCGAGTCTGCCGTAGCGCCGTCGCTCACGCGCGCTTCGGCAGCGAGCGGCTCAGCCCTCATTGCGTCATCCCACGAGCGTAACGCTGCAGCTTGCCCCGTGACCCGGCCCATGATCCGCATCGGAACGGAGTACCTGACGCGCTGGTTCTTCGCGCTACCGGTTGCCTGGTAGGATCATTTCCGTGGTCGAGCTGGGTTGATGAACGGGTTGTGCAAGGAGCCGCAAGGGAATGCTGACGGCGATCGTAGCGGCGCCGGCACCAAGGGCGATGTTGGCAGCCTTCGTGTAATCTGCAGAATCTTCGGTATTGAGCACATGAATCATACTGCCCGTAACGACAGCCCCGATTCCAAGGGTCAGTAGATATCCCAGCCAGAAACTGCCGTCGCCTTCGCTTTCAATGCGTCCGACTGCGTGGCGGATGACCTTCGGCCGCTCGCCGACCTGGATTTGCAGTTCACTCCGCCGTTCGTAGGTCTCGCCCTGAAATTCGAGGACGTGCGAGCCAGGTTTCATATCCACGGCACAAGGCGTGATGCACACGGGCTTGTGCGTGGCGGCATAGCCGTACAGGGACCCAGCAACGCCGTTCGTGTACACGGTCCCGTGCACGGACGTTTCCTTGAGCCTTTCCCTGACCTCCATGCGCTCGCCATTCGCGTCGATGATGACACGTGTGGTGCCTGGTGCCGGTGGGGTCGTCGGAACATCGGGCACGTGCGGGACGATTCTGTCCGGCGCACGGGGCGCCGCTACGTCTCGATGTCCACAAGCGATGACCGGAAGAACACCCAAAATCCACGCCGCGGTGAGTCGCATACGCGGCCATCGGACGCAGTGCTACTCAGTTGCGCGAAAAAGTACGGCCTCGAAGACTTCAGCGCGGCAGCAATGACAGTCCGGGCGCCGCGATCGCGCCGGAGCCTTCGCTGCAGCGGCATGGTTTCCGGCTTCGCTCCGCGTCCCGGAAAACGGACGTAGCGACTGCCCCGCAGCGACGGACCTGCCGCGCACTATCGCATTCAGCTCGCGAAGGCCCACGCCGATCGGGGACGCGGCGTTGTGCGTTCGCGATCCTGCATGAGGCCCGTCGCCGGGAGTGCGTCAACTCTCGTCGCGATTCAGAGCGCGGGGCCACCTGGGAAGGACCGGCTTTCCGTTTCAGAGCGGGAGAAGGGATTCGAACGCTTGAGGTCCACCTGGGGCTCGCGCGCCTCCGGCGACGTCGCAGTTGCAGCCTTCGCCGTGACGCTTGCCCGCGCGAACCGAGCCCCCGTCACGCTCGCCGACTTCTTCGCCATCGACGGCACGAACGGCGCGTAGCACCCAGCACGCGCCCCTGCCCTGGCCGACCGGGCGTTTCTTTTGGTACATGGGGAAGCGGCGAGAAACGCAAGACCCACCTAGTTTTCGGCGCGTCTGCGCCATCGTCGCAGACCACCGGCCGCGTGCGCTATGCTGGCTCGACATGGCCACCCAACCCGATTCAGCGCTAGATGCCGCAACGGTAGACGACCGTGGCATCGATCGGGAACAGATTCGCGCCATGCTACGACTGACGCCAGAGGAACGACTCAGGCGCGTTCAGGAGTTCGTGGAGTCGGTCCTCGAGATTCGAGAACTGAATGAGAAGCGCACGCTTCGTTGACGCGCTTCGCGTGCTGGTCGCGCACGAAGTCGAGTTCGTCGTCGTAGGCATGGCGGCGGGTGTACTCCACGGCGTACCGCTGACTACGCTGGACGTCGACATCGTGCATCCAGAACCAAAGACAACGTCGAGCGTCTGCTGAATGCACTCCAGGAGCTTCAGGCTGTATACCGCGGCGACCCGAGGAACCGGGCGCCGACGGAATCTCATCTTCTCGGCGCTGGCCATCAACTGTTGACGACCCTCTACGGGGACGTCGACTGTTTGGGGACGATCGACACGGACAAGACCTATGAAGACATACTCGCGGACACCGAAGAAAGGGGTGTGACCGAGGTATGATGGCGCGGTGGGCCGATCGCCGCTGAAGCTCAGGGCAGCGATCGAATGATCGTGGCCCAGGGCGACGCGGGGGATGAATCGCTGAAGGCAACGGCAGCAACTCACGTGCCATCGTGAATCAGAGCTCCTGCTCGAGCCGCACGCGCCGCCCACTGCCTGCTTTTAGCGGCGTCGTGATGCGTCCATTGAGTCCCTCGGGGACTCGTCGTTCAGCACGGCTACCGTTGCGCCGTTTCGCGTCCTATTGAAGGCGCTTGAAGAAGCCCGATTGGCGCTCGAGCCGCAGCCCGCGTTCGACGAGGCGCTCGCCTTTCTGAATGGTCTGCCGGACCGGCCGGTGCGTGCGGCGGCCAGCCCCGAGGAGCTGCTCGCTGCCGCGCACCGGAACGCGTTCTCGCAGAGCGCCGCCTACCTTCCAAACTTTGCCGCCAATGCCGTGCGGAGCCCGCTCGAGTACACGCCGGAATTCTCGCCAGCGCTACGAACCCGCGCTCGGCGCCCGCCCTTTGCGACGCGCCATTTTGCGCAAACTGCAGGATCCACTCGCCGAACGCATCTTGAGCGGCAGCCTCGCGGAGGGAGCGACGCTCCGCGTGACCATGCGCGACGACGAGCTCACGTTCGAGTGAGTGCGCGCCTTTGAAAACTGACGTCCGCGACGCTCGCTAGCGCGATGACGAACAGCGCTCGTGTGAAGTGTCACTGCGGTCTGTTTGATGGCCGAAAATGCCCTGCGGGCGAGCGATTCGCAGCGATTTGCACACGACTGCGCCGTGACTCGGCGAGCTCGCCGTCGCACGTCAGTGCTTGGCGTTAGACAACGTTCGAGTCGGCAACACGCGGCTGCGCTCAGTAGACGCGCGGAGCGCGCAATGCTCTGCTTTCCCCGTTGACCGAAAACATATTTTTCGGAGGGAACGTGAAAGCACTAACCTATCTGGTGATTGGTTCGACTTGTCTCTCAGCTGCGTGCGGCGCACCCACTCCGGTTCCGCATCCAGTAACGATCACGGAGCTCGAACCGACGATCGGTGCGTCCGCATTGGACGTGAGCGACACCGGACGCATCGTCGGCCGTTCTGGTGGTCGCGGGGTCGTCTTCGAGGACGCAGGCGCCGTCCCCTTGGTGAACCTGATAGGCTATACGTACTGCGAAGCGGTTGCCGTCGCGAACGACGGAAGGATCGCCGGCACGTGCTACCGCGAGAGCGCGAACGACTACTATCCTCCTTCGGAGGCCGTGTTCTGGCAGTCGGCAGCTTCAACTCCCCAGGCCGTCCCATTGCCGGCAAGTGCCCGCGAGTGGGTCGTGGACATGAACAACCAAGGCATCATTCTCGGTCGCGCCGCAGCACCGGGACCGGCATCCTGGATCTACGACACCAACACTCAGACACTGACGGCGCTGCCGGCTCCGCCCGGCGCGCGCGCTGACGCGAACGCCATCAACGACTCCGGCGATATCGTCGGCACCTCCAGAATCTACTCGCCCGACGGAAGCAGCGTGACGATAGAGCCCGTCAAGTGGTCCGCCGGTACGCTCGCGATCACGGTTTTGCCAGCGGCCCCCTCGATTTCGGACGTGCTCGACATCAACAACTCGGGCGCAATCGTCGGAGTCAGGAACAGGGACGTCGTGTTGTGGCCGTCAGCGTCCGCGGCGCCCGAGGAACTTCCGGCGCCGGCGGGTATGCACCTGGTGTCGACGACGCTTACAGGCTTGAACGATGCGGGCTTGATCGTTGGAACCACGATCGTCGCGAGAAACAGCGACGTCGCCCGCAGTGAAGGCATCGCGTGGACCGCGGATCGTCGCGCCTTGCTCCTCGGTGACAAGGTCTTACCGGAAGCCGTCAACGCATCCGGCTTGATTGTCGGTTCATCGAACAGACGCGCCGCGCGCTTCGAGTTGGGCACGAGTGAGCCGCAGCTTCTGCGCGGCGGAACATGAGAGTAACTAGGCGCGCGCGACGGCATGGCAGATGCAAGTGGCTCTGACAGCGGCGTCACCGTAAAGCGACGGACAATGACGCATCACGTTAGTGTGAGTGCCACTTGTGTGCGAATGATCGGCCTTCCATGCGCTCGATCCGAAATGACTACCCGTAGTTCTGGCGCGTCACTGGCAGACCAAACACCGACCCAACTTCGCCCGAACGACGCGTCATAGTGCTTGGTGAGTGGATCGAAGCCAAAGCCATCAACAATCAGGGCATCGTCGTCGGCCGACACAGTCGCAACGGACGAGCCATTCGCATCAGCTTGGAGTCGGCGCTCACGGAGACGAAGTGACGCCGATGCCGATGGCGAAGATGATCATCGCGAAGTAGGCGATGAAAAACAGCAGGTGCAAGGTGCCGATCACGCCGCCCACGATCATGCCGATCAGCGCCATCTGCTCGCCGCCGACGCGATCGGGGTTGTCGCGCGCTGCTTGACGCGCGCGCGCGCCGAGCCAGATCGCGACGAAGCCGAGCGGGAAGCACGAGAACGCGAGCAGGCCGCAAACCAGCGCAGCGATCGCCTCGCCGTCACGCAGCGCTTGGAGATCGCGCAAGGCGTGCGCCACAACGCGGCGCTGTCCGTTGCGCCCAGTCGCGCTTCGAGCGACTTGTTCATCGGCGGGCTCAGCAACGGGCCCGGCTCGCACTCGGCGGATGGCGACCCAGCGCTCTTGCGCGCTGACGGCTGGCTCGAACGTCAGAGCCCCGAGCAGGTCCCCAAACTGACCGACTGACAAGTGAGGAGGTTGGAGTTCAGATACTGATTTTTCCAAGCGGTGCATTCGGTCGAGCTGCGCTCGATGAAGGGGGTCACACCCCCGGGCGCCTCCGTGTAAGGCCCGCAAAACACATGACGAGACCCCGGTTCCACGAACAGGTTGTCCGAGTGCGCGATGACCTGAGCGCCGTCGCTGAACGAGGAGCTGATCGAGAAGAAGACGTCGCTCATGTCCCTGCGTTGTTCGACGTAGCACGCACTCCCGAACCGGCGAAAAGTATTCTGCGTGATACGATCCTCGGGATTGTTGGCAAACTTCATTTCGAGCGCCCAGCCGGTGTTCGCGTCGCAGGTGAGCGTCGTAGCTGAGCTGGTTCCTTGCGTGCAGGCGCCGAAGCTGGGTAGGCAGTGACGGAGCGCCTCCCACAAGCAGGGCGCCATGCAGTTGGGCGGTGGCGGCGGGACCTCCACGCACGCGCCCACGCCGGGCGAGGTTGCGGAGCAGATTTGACCCGCGGCGCAGCCGGTATCGAAACAGTTTGCGCTCGGGCTCGCTTGCGCGCGCGATGACAAGGGCTTCGAAATCGCGAACGCGGCACCGCCGTACGTGTAGGCGACCTGCAGCTCGTCCGCGAATGTTCCGCTTGACGTTGGCGAGAACTGCAGCTCGAGCGTGCAGCTGCCGGTTTGCGGCGCGAGGACGGCGCCTGTCGTGCACGTGCCGCCGGCGAGGGAGAAGGGTGGTGCGAGGCCGAGCGCCGCGCTGTCGATGGTGCCGAGCACGGCGGGTGCGCCGCCCCAATTCGTGAGCGTCACGATGTCGCGCCGGCTGCTGCCCGGAGCGGTGGGCTCGGACAGCGGCACATTGCGCGATGCGCGCACGGGCTCCGTTCCAGCGCCGAATAACGAGAGCTGCTCGGAGAACTCCAAGGTTCCTCGGCTCGCGAAGCCCCAGCGGATGGTCGCGGTGTGCGTGAAACCTCCGAGCGCGGTCGGCGTGAAACTAATGAAAATCGAACAATCCGTCTTCCCCGCCAAACGCTGACCGGTGACACACGTTCCGCCGGTACGATGAAAGGGCGGCTGCAGGCCGAGCCCGGCGTCACTCAGGTCTCCGAGTATCAGCTCGCTCGTCCCCGCGTTGCGGACCGTGTGGTCTTGGCGCGTGCTCAGGAGCAGCGGCTTCGCCCAATAGGCGCCGCTGTCGCCGTTGGGTGTGAACACCACGACTGGGAGCTTTGCGTTCGCGACGATTTCGTGCGACTCGCTGCGCGTCTCGCCATCCCCCCACCCGTATGCGAGCTGGAGCGTCTGTCGGTATTCGCCCACGTCACGCGGCGTGAACAGGATCTCCAGCGTGCAGGTGCCGACGTGAGACTTGGCGAGCACCGTGCCCGTCGTGCACGTGCTGCGACTCGTGTCGAGCGCAAACGGCGGAGCCAAGCCGAGCGCCGCCCCGCTGACCTCCCCGAGCGTGGCGTCCACGCCGCCGACGTTCTGGACCCTCACTCGCAGCGAATTACTCTGTTCGATGTAGAAAACGTTCTGCTCGAGGCTGAACGTGAGATCCGGCTCGTTACACGCGGCGGCAACGAGCAACGGTGCAACAACGACAAGCGCGCAGAGTCGAGCCCTGCGCGCGACAAAGGAGTGCTTAAACGGCATAGTCCGGCGACGATGCCCGACGCCGCGCAGGGTGGCAATCGACGCCTCGAGCACGTTTGATATCGTGCAGTTGCTGGCGCAGAGCTCCGGTTCGTCGTTGCGGTGCGGGCGTCGCCGCAGGTTCGTCGGGCTGCCGATTAGCGGTCTCCAGCTGACGCGCTGCGAACATGCCGGCGAGCATGGCGAGAACGAACACGATCACGCCGGACGTCCCGCTTGGCAGCGAGACGACCGCTGGGCCCTGACAATAAGCGTCTCGATGTACCCCGCGCGTGTGGCTTCGAGGCGCACCTCGTGCGACGCCGGAGTGACGATGAGCCGCGTATCGGGGTGGACCTTGCGCCCACGGAGGATGTCGCTCGCGACGGCAAACTCCTCCAGACGCGCGTTCGTGCAGGAGCCGAGAAACGCCTGATTTATTCGCATGTCCGCCACGGCCGATACCGGCTTCACGTTCCCGGGATTGTGCAGGCACGCGACCTGCGGCTCCAGCGACGACACGTCGATCACCTCTGTCGGCTCGCACGTCGCTCCCGGGTCGGGCCCGAAGGATCAAAAAGGCTCAACAGCGTTGAGCCTTTTCGTTCTCTGACATGCGCCGAGCGGTGGCGAGAAACGCCGTCCCCTTCGCTTCGTTTCCCGGGTGCGCGGCCCGAAGGGAAATTGTAGATTGATCGCGCGATTTTGGCGTCTACCCACAAACAATCGAACTCCATCTACAGCGCCCCTGCGCTGTCGTCCCGCGACAGCGAGCTGATTGCCTGGCTCGAGCGCGACCGTCGTATGGTCGTCACGCTAGACGAGCTGGCCGCGCGGTTCGGACGGCACGCGGCGTACGAGATCGTCCGGTCTCGTCGCAAAAGGTGTGTTGCACCGCATCGATCGCGGGCTCTACCGCGCGCAACCCGTGCGCAGCCTCGGACGGCCACACGCCGTATCGGCGCCGGTTACCGCAGCTCACGTTCTTCGATCGCAGCCATACTATCTCGGCGGCTCGAAGTGCGCGTGAGCGATCCGGAGCGAACGCTCCTCGACGAGGGCGGAAAGCGACTTCAGCTCGGCCGAATTTCTCGGACTCGTGGATGCCAAACTGGCGGAGCTCGGCGCACCTGCGCTGGCCAACCAGTCCCCTGCGTTCGGAAAGACCGCATCCGAAAGAGCGACACTGCTACGTGCTGCGCGCGAGGAGCTGCCAACCGTGCTGCGCATCGACGATCCTCCGTTCGACCTGGACGCGATGCTGGCGCGCTTCGACGCGCTGTGGGGACAAAGCACGGACTCGGACCCGGCGTTAGCAGATTATCCGTAAGTCGTCGCCGTCCCGCGTTGCTTAGCCCGGCTTTCCCCAGGTGGCATCTGGCCCGTCGCCGGGAGTTCGGCGATTGCCGTCGCGATTCAGAGCGGCGCTCGAAGCCTGGCCACCTTGAGTTTTCCGGAGCGGGAGAAGGGATTCGAACCCTCGACGTCCACCTTGGCAAGATGATCGGAGCCGTTGCTCGCTGTTGCTGATCGTTACGATTCTCGAGGAAAACACATCATGGAGTGAGTCGGCGTTACCTGAGCGTTCCATCCGTTTCGCCGAGAGCGGGGAGCAAAGTGGGGAGCATTGGGTGGTGATGGGGAGCATGGAGAGTCCCACCGCCACCGGGTGGTTGCTGCCGCGCCCGAGACTGGGTGCGTGGTTCCGTGCTCGGCCCGAATGGGCGGGCCGAGCTATTGGCGCCGACCCTCTATTGAACATGAAACCAAAAGCCCAATGGTCGCGTGCGAATGTCTCGGGCACTGCTGACCATTTGGGTCGAACCACAGCGCAATACGAATGGAGCCCGCATGGCCATCCCGCTTATTCCCCATTCAGCGTCTTCTTGAGGGACTCGAACTGCTCCATGAGAAAGTCGATCTCATCACCGATGGCCGGTGGGCGACCGGATAACGTTTGGTTCCGCGCCTGGGGAGGCGCGGAGTTCAGTCTCCTCAGTTTCTCAATGGAGCGCTTCAGTTCGTCTAGCTTGCCCACCGCCTTCGCCTGCACGCTATCTTCGTCCGCGACGAGCAGGCGATCGATCAATGCGCGGTTCGTCCGGATCTTCTCCATCCTTTCCGCGTGGTCGTCTCGCCTCTGATCGGCTTCTTGTTGCCCTACGGCTTTTTCCTTCTGATATTCCGCGAAGCCTGCAGTCAGGAATCCAACTGCAAGCGCGAGAATACCGGACCCGATTGCCATCATTACTGTGCTGCCCATTCGCGTCACCTTCCGACATAGACGTCCTATCGAACCATAAGTTTGCCGACCCCTTAGCCGCGCCTTCCGGTGTAGATGTCCCGTATCCACCGTGAGGGCATGTCTATCGTCTGGCCGAGGAGAAGGGACGCCGAAAGCACGTCCAGTGCCCCCTTGCCCGTACGCGGCAGAAACTCTCCGGTGGACTCTGGGTCCAGATAGAAACGGATGCGCCGCTCGAACCGCGAGGTGCTCTCGGCTCCGCCCCCGAGGTGCCGCGCCAGCGTTCGTGCGGCGTCGGCGGCGCGTCCATGGCCCTCCGGACCGAAGGGCGCACCCACAAGCAGTGGCATGGTTTGCTCCACAGCTCGCCTATAACGTCGGTGCGATGTCTTGCGCGATTGAGATAGTATCGTCATCGCGACAATGGCGAACACGACGGAACAGAACAAGCCGAGATCGGGGGCAACATTGGGGCCCGGGTTAGCGGTGAGCGCGATCAATAGCCAGAGCGCGGCGCTAGCGGCGTAGACTAGGTTGATCGGCCAGCGGTGTTCGACGAATATCCCAAAGGCAATGCGGTGCCATCGATCGGGGCGCTGCACGAAGCTGCCCTCATAGAGCCCAAACTCGCGTTCGATCTGCGCAGCGCGCGCAACTAGCTCATCGTAGTGCTGGTCGTTTCGAAGGTTGTAAACTGATATCGCAATTGTTGTTGTAAAGCCAAACAGTGCGATGGGAGCGGAGACGTGCAAAAGTTTTTCTTGGGATCCGAGGATCGCAAGTGTTCCGATGGTTCCTATTGGCAAAAGCGTCAGCAGCTTGAAGCGGATTTCGGTCAGCTCGCGAAACTGCTGGGTGACGAATTCGTACTCCTTCAGGCGAGCGTCTGAGATCGAGCGCTCCGCGGGATCCTGACCACGCGCAATTTTCGACTGGATGTCCACGACTGGCGCCTTATCACGCGCGCGCACGAGCTGAAATGCTCGCTGAAAACCGGTCTTAACCGTCTCACTCGACGAGCACGGCCGTACACGAGGCTCATCGCGAGATTGCATCCCGATTCGTCGAGCGCGAGGAGTGGATCGAGCGGGATTTGGCTAAGAGCTTGGGCAAACGCCGCGCTATTCCTGGACCTTTGGTCGCTCTTGCTCCGAAGGACAAAAGCGTTTTTTCCCAAGTGAACCCAGCCTTGGCAGCGCGCGCTGCGTGGCAGACCGGCTGAGTTTCGTCCCGTGCCGCCGCTGCCATTCGTCGCGTAGCTCGAGAACGTGCGGTCAGGCTTCTCAGCAACTTCGACAGCATCGTTGATGCTTCCAAGTTCTGTTATGGTGTTACGGAGCTGCGTAGCCGCTGGTTGATCGTGCCGGCTCTTTGATGGGCATCGCAGAGCCGGCACGACGACTATCAGGCGAATGATGGCCATCAACGAGATGGCGCGCGCGATTTCAGGTGGAGGCCTCGTGATGTTTGAGGACGCGGCCGAGGACGTCACGATCGACGACTTTGCGCTTTTTGCGAGTAGCGGCGCGGAGGCACGCAGTGGCGATGCGATCGACGTCACGGAGGCTGCCGCCAGCGGCTTCGTGAATCAGCGCGACGGCGTCAGAATGGAATAGGTCGCGGTCGCAGCCAGCACGCCGAAGTCGTGTGGCGAGGTAATCCGCGGTGTCTTCAGGGCGAAGCGCATCGATGGTGAGGCGGCGTGCCAGACGCGAGTACAGGGAGCGGTTCCTGCGCAGCTTCAAGCGATCTTCGAAGTCGCTGAGTCCGACGAGGACCAAGGAAAGCAGCGGTTTCGAATCCCACTGGTAGTTGAGCAGAATGTGCAGATGGTCGAGCGTGTCCTGGTGAAGCAGGTGCGATTCGTCGAGCAGGAAAATGGGGTGCAAGTGCTCGTGCGCGAGGTCCTCGACGTGCGAGCTGACGGCGTAGAACACGGCGGCCGCCGTGGCACTCGGGGCGAGGCCGAGCACGAGGCAGAGCTGTCGATAGAAGTCACGGCGCCCGAGGGTCGCGTTGTGGCAATACGACAGGCGAAAGCGCTCGGGCGGTGTTGCGTGTCGCAGCGCGCGGAGCAGGCATGTCTTGCCGGCTCCCGGCTCGCCGGTGAGGACGACGCTTTCTTTGGCTTCGACGGCCTCGACGAGCTCCTCCAGAAGAGCGCGCTTGCTCGGTGGCAGCCAGAGCTCTTGGTCGGTGATGTCCTTCGAGAATGGCTCGACGCTGAGACCGAAATGGTCGAGGTGCACGCTCACGAGTCATCTCCCTGGTCCGAGAGCTCATGTCCGAGGGTGCGATGGAGCAGCGCCCGCGGTGGATCGAAAGGAACGCGGGTCGGATGCGGCACGTCGAGGTTGCTCGGGGAACGGGGACGACGGCCATTTTTAACGGGATCCACGGGCGCGAGCGTGAACTGCTTATTCTCGTGCTCGATCCATGGCGGGTCGTCGGGCAGCGCCAGG
>DATDJP010000014.1:0-21607 GCA_036520475.1 Polyangiaceae bacterium
GCCGATGGGCTCGCCGCTGTCTTCGCTGAGCCCGTAGCTGCCGTCCTTGAACTTGCTCAGGGCGTGGTCGATTTCATCGAGCAGCCCTGTCTCGCGCACGCTGCGCAAGGCGCGGTCGTCGAGGTCACGCGCCTGTTCAGCTTGATCCATGAGATCGGACTCACCGGCGCCCCCGGTCGTTCGGGCTTCGCTGTCGGTCGAGAGCCGCTGGAGCAGCGAGTTACGCTTGTCAACGAGCGCCTTGCGGAGCTCCTGGAGCTGCAGTTCGGTCAATCCTGAATCGGTCATTGGGAGCCTTTCCTTCATCCATATTGAGGCGCGCGCCGCCGGCCGCAACCTGCGGGAACACCCGCAGCCGGGTGTCTTACTCCGCGAGCGCGCGGTGCACCGCTTGAATGCATACCGAGCCTTCACCTACGCCAGATGCCACCCGTTTGACGCTGTTTGCGCGCACGTCCCCGACGGCGAAGACCTTGTTCCGACTGGTTTCGAAAGGATAGCGCGGCCGTTGCCCGTGCACGTGCGTCTCTACGTCAACGCCCGTGAGCACGAAACCTTTTTCGTCGAGCGTGAGGCAGCCCCGGAGCCACTCGGTATTGGGCTTGGCGCCGATCATCGAGAAAACGTGGCGAATGGGCAAAGTGGTGCGCTCGCCGGTCGAATCGTCGAGCCAGGTTACGGCTTCGAGTGAGGTCTCGCCGGCCAGGCCGACGATGCGTGTGCGCGTGTGCAGGGTGATGTTCGGGGTCTCTTCGATGCGGCGGATCAGGTAGCGAGACATGGTCGCAGCCAGGCCTGCGCCCCGCACGAGGATGTGCACGTGCCGGGATGAGCGGGACAAGAACGTGGCAGCTTGGCCGGCGGAGTTGCCCCCGCCGATCACGATGACGTCCTCGGTTTCGCAGCGCTGCGCCTCGATGAACGTCGCGCCGTAGTAGACGCCGTCGCCCTCGAAGCGCGTCAGATCGGGCACGTCCAACTTGCCGTACTCGGCGCCGGTGGCGATGACCACGGCTCGGGTGTGCACGACCTCGCCACCCTCGAACTCGATGGCCAGGCAACCGTCGTTGCATTGGAGTCGCGTGACCGCGCGGGCGACGGTGAACGTCGCGCCGAACTTCTCGGCCTGAGTGAGCGCGCGCTGCGCCAGCGCTGCTCCGGAAATGCCCGTGGGAAATCCGAGATAGTTTTCGATTTTCGAGCTCGAGCCCGCCTGTCCCCCGGGCGCCGTCGCTTCCACGACCAAGGTGTCCAGGCCCTCGGAGCTTGCGTACACGGCAGCGGCCAAGCCAGCGGGCCCAGCACCGACCACGATCACGTCGCGCACGCTCTCGGGGTGCAGCGCGGCGTTGAATCCGAGGCACTCGGCGAGCTCGGCGTTGGACGGATTGCGCAGCACGCGATCGCCGCGGCAGACCACGACAGGTATGTCCGCGACGCTGACGGCGAGGCGATCGAGACAGGCTTGCACGTCGGGGGATCGCTCCACGTCCACGTAGCGATGCGGGTGGGCATTGCGCGTGAGAAACTCCTGCAGCCGCAGCGTGGCCGCGGAGTGGCGCGAGCCGATCACGATCACGTCGCCGAATTCGCTGGCAAAGAGCCCCATGCGCCGCAGGATGAACGCGCGCATGAATACTTCGCTGAGCTCCGAGTCCGTCTGCAAGAGTGTTTGAAGACCGTGCGGCTCCACGCGCAGCACTCGGGTGGCTTCGCGGGCGCGACCGCGCACCAGCGCGCGGCGATTGGCGAGCAGCGAGATTTCTCCCGTGAATTCGCGTGGGCCGTGCACGGTGATCGCCTCTTCCTGGTCGCCCTGCCCGTGCACGATTTCGACCGCGCCCTCGAGGACGACGAAAAACGCGACGCCGTGATCACCCTCGTCGAACAGGATGTCTCCCCGACCGAGCTCAACCTCCTTGCCGAAGCGTGCGATACGGGCGATCTGGGCCTGCGTCAGCGCCGGAAACATTTGCGCGCGCCGCGTGCGCATTTCTTCCGGCGAAGGAACTACGCTGATGGTCATGCGCCCACCCAGCTAGCATGCGTGCGACGTAGCGCCCATCGAGGCTCGAGTTACACGGGAAGATCACACCGGGGATGGCTTGCTCCAGCGGAGAGCGCGCGGTTTACGGCGTGCAACGCGTCCCGGTGAAACGGTCATTTTGCCGACAATTGGGCGTACGTTGGCGGTGAGCGACGTCTACGGGGCTGCTCGGATCTGGGCGCGGTCGCGGCCGGTCAGCCCTCGGCGGCGAGCATTGCGCGTTCGATGTCCGTATTCAGGACGGGCTTCGTCATGTGCTCGTCGAAGCCGGAGTCCGCGGCACGCTGTTTGTCCTCCGCTTGGCCGTAGCCGGTGACGGCGATCAAGCGCGCCTTGCAACCCGAAGCTCGGGCACGGCGCGCGAGCTCGAAACCATCGAAGCCGGGAAGACCAATGTCGACGAAGGCGACCTCGGGCGCGAACGTGAGTATTTTCTCGAGGCCCTCGGGCCCATTCTCCGCCGCCAGGACGTCGTGCCCGCTCGTTTGTAGGAGCTGCACCAACAGGTCGCGGATGTCCTCGCTGTCTTCAACCACGACCACGCGTTTCACGCTGGGGCCATGGGCGCTGCTCGCGCTCTCGTGCTCCTCCACCATGTGTGCCGTGCTGAGCGCCGGGAGCCGCACGATGAAGGAGCTGCCCTGGCCGAGGCCGCTGCTCACCGCTTCGACTGTACCCTCGTGCAGATCAACGACGCTTCGCACCAGCGCCAAGCCGAGCCCGATGCCACCCTCCGACCGCTCGAGCGAGTGATCCACCTGGGCGAAGGTGTCGAACACGCGCTCGCGCATCTCCGGCGCCAGGCCGACACCCGTATCCGTCACCGCGACGACAGCGAGGTCGCCGTCGGTGCGCGCTTCGACGCGGATGGTGCCGCCGGCCGGCGTGTACTTGATCGCGTTGGTGAGGAGATTCGTGAACACCTGCTCGAGGCGGTGCCGGTCTCCGTGCACGAAGATCTCGGTGACCGGCGCAAGGAAGTCGTAGCTCAGGCGGCGTTCTCTGGCGCGCGCCTCGAGAGCATCGAACGCATTTTGAGCCACGCTGACGAGGTTCAGTTTCTCGCGGTGGAGCACCACCTTGCCGTGCGTGACGCGCGCGACGTCGAGCAAGTCGTCGACCAAGCGGCTGAGATGTCGAGATTGCCGGTCGATGACCTTGAGCTCTTTCGGTGCGTCGTGTTCGTTGTGCTTCCCGTCGAGCAACAGTGCAGCGAGGCGGATCGCTCCGAGCGGGTTTCTGAGCTCGTGGCCCAGCATGGCCAGGAACGCGTCTCGGGACTCGATGGCGTGCCGTGCCTCGTATTGCCGGTGACGGCTGCGACGCGCCGCGTGCACAGAAGCCAACATCGATCGGACCTGGATGGGTCGATCGAGGAAAATCACATTGCCGAGCGCCCGCAGCGCGTCCCCGGATCCGCGCACGCCTGTGCCCGCGGCGCTGAAGACCACGATCGGGAAGTCGGACCAAGCAGGCTGGCCCTCGAGCACCTTCGCGAGCTCTTGGACGGTCTCCGGGGTGAGGCACTCTTCGGCGAGCAACGCTACCGCCGCTCCGCGGTCGAGCTCGCTGCACAGCTCCTGCATGTTGGTGCAGACGTATCCATCCAGCCCGTCGCGGAGCAGCAGCTCTCGAGTGAGTCTGCTGTCGCGAGGTCCCTTGATCAATATCAGTACCCGGTCGAAAAGGTGCGCGCTCCGCGTTGTGTCGCTCGCGCTCACGACTGGGCCTGATTGATCGGTTGTGGGCTCAGGGGCAACGGCGTGCCCGTGAGCACGCCGCGCAGGTGCGTGAGCGGAGGCCCGATGCGTATTCCGCCGCTGAACAACTCGAGCTCACGAATCGTGTCCTCGTGCGGTCCCGAGCGCTTCTTGAGCACGGAGATGGCCTTGCGAAACCGTCCCTCTGCCTCGAAGTAGCGCAGCAGCACGACCGTGTCCGCGAGATAGCTGAGATCGACGGGCGCCTGCATGTGCGGGCCCATGAGCCCCGTCTGCGACATGGTTAAGATCGACGCGGCCCCGCACTCCGCCAGATAGGAGAGCAGCTCATGCAATTGCAGCGAGAGAAAGCGCGCTTCCGGCATGGCCGTGAAGTAGCCGTTGATGCTGTCGATCACGATCAGACGCGCGCCGTTCTTTTCGATCGCCTGACGTACGAGATAGGTGAACTGGTCCGGCGCCAGCTCGGCGGGATCGATCTGGTGGACACGGATGTTGCCGGCGGTGAGGTGCTCGTCGAGCGGCATGCCGAGGTGTTGCGCGCGCCGGCGCAGCGTACCGATGCGTTCCTCGAACAGGAACAAGGCAGCCGGCTCACCCCTGCTGGCCGCGGCGCACGCGAACCGGGTGGCTATGGCGCTCTTGCCCGTGCCGGCTGGGCCAATCATCAGCGTGGCAGTCGAGCGATCGATGCCGCCGCCGAGCAGCGCGTCCAGCTCCGGTATCCCACTCGTGAGGCTCGACGCGAGCAGCTCGCTACGGTGCTCGGAGGCGATCAAACGCGGGAACACGCGCAAGCCGCCGGTGCCTATCACGTAGTCATGGTGGCCGCTGCGAAACGTCGATCCGCGAAGCTTGGTCACGCGCAGCCGTCGTCGATCGGAGCCGTACCCCATGCTGATTTGCTCGAGCGTGATCACCCCATGCGCCAGGCTCTCGACTTGCTGGTCATTCTCGCTGGCGTCGTCCAGGAGCAGCACCGTACAGGCGCGACCGATGAAGTGCTGCTTGAGGGCGAGCAGCTGGCGACGATAGCGAATCGATGTTTGGGCGAGGAGTCGGATCTCGGAAAGCGAATCGAACACGACCCGCTGGGGTTTCACGCGCTCGACCTCGTCGAGCAGATCACGCACGGTTTCCTTCAGATCAACGTCGGCCGTCGCATACAGTGTGTTCACGTCATCCAGGCGCAGCGTTTGCTCGGCGCTCGAGAGCTCGTACAAATTCATGCCCTCGAGCGACCAGCCGTGCGAGCCGGCGATCTGGCGGATTTCCTCTTCGGTCTCCGAGAGCGTGATGTAGAGGACCCGCTCGCCTCGACGTATGCCCTCCAGGAGAAACTCGAGCGCCAGCGTCGTCTTGCCGACCCCGGGCGTGCCCTTGACGAGATAGAGCCGATGCTTGGGCAGGCCGCCGGAGAGAATGTCGTCGAGCCCCTCGACGCCGGTGACGTCGCGCGGCGTGTCGAGCTGCGGCTTCTGCACTGAAGGCATGTGAGTGAAGTTTAATTCATGTTGGCGTCGCTCGCCGCACACCTTCCCGCTCCGGTAGAAATGCCGACCCGGAATGTGAACAGGACTGGAGCGGGATGCCGCGCGTGTGGCAATTTTGTTGGCGTGTTCGATTGGCCGGCGAGCTTTCGGAGGATCGCCGCTGATGCCCTGATATTCGGGAGTTAAGCCGCGCATCTGCCCGGCGCCTTCGACCAGGGCTCGCACGTCCACTTGACGACGCGAGGCTTCGATCAATAACTTAAACACTCGTTTAAAACGATCGTTCAATGCGTCCCCCTCCTGGCGATACCGAAGCGAAGATTCTGGCTGCGGCGTTTCGCCGGCTCGCCAAGGAGGGCTATGCCGCGCTGAGTATTCGTGAAATCGCCAAGGACGCTGGCGTCAATCACGCGCTCATCAACTACCACTTCGGCAGCAAGGATCAGCTCGTCATTGCCGTGCTGGACGAGGCCAACCAAAAGCTCCTCGAGCGGCAGCAGCGCATGTACAAAAGCCCAGCCGGCTTTGCGGAGAAGTGGGCGGAGGCGCGGCGTTTCTACGAAGCAGACCTGGCGTCGGGCTTCGTGCGCGTGCAGGCCGAGCTCTGGGCGGCGAGCTTTTCGAACGCGGCGCTGCGCGAGAATTTTCTGCCGCGCATTCTCGCGTGGAAAAAGGTGGTGCTCGGGGGCGTGCGCGAAGCCCTGGAGACCGCCGAACAGTGCGGGGTCCCGCTGCCCAAGCCGTTCAACGCCGAGGTCGTCGCCTCTCTCATCTCCGAGTTCTGGATCGGGATGGAGTTCGCGGATCTGATTGGCACGAGCGAACGGCAGCTGCACCACCGCGTCGTCCTCGATGCGATCGAGCAGCTGCTCGAACAGCTGGATGCGCTCGCCCGCAAACAATCGGGCCGGCGCGCCAAGCGGAAAAGGGCCTGAGCATGCCAGCGAAGCTACCGGATCGCTTTCGCACCGTGGTCGGTGAGCTGCCGGAGGGCGGACGCCTCCCTGAGCTCGATCACTATCCGTTCGAAACCGTGCGACCCACTCGAGAAGGCTACGTCGAGCGTGCCGGGGTGAAGAGCTGGTACGCCGTCTGGGGCGATCAGGGCCCGTGGATCGCGTTCGCACCGGTCTTCCAAATCACCAACGTGCAGCTCCTCAAGGCGACGGTGCCGTACCTGTCGCAGCACTTTCGCGTGATCACGATGGACGGTCGCGGCAACGGCCGTTCCGATCGACCCGCAGGGCAGGAGGCGTACACCTTCGAGGAGTATTACCAGGACTTCGTCGCCGTGCTCGACGCGGCGGGCGCCGAGCGACTGGCCGTGGTGGGCATCTCCGCAACGGCCATGACCGCGCTCCGGCTCGCCGCGGAAGCGCCCGAGCGCGTGAGCCACGTCATCGTGGCAGGCGGGTTCGCGGAGTCGCGCGCCTGCGATCCCGCCATCGCCGAGATCCTCCGGAAGCAGCGGGAGCGCATGCAGCGCGACTGGCCGGGTTACCTCGATTGGTTCTTTTCCACGCTGTTCACCGAGCCACACTCGACGAAGCCGTTCGAGGACGGTGTCCGTTACGGCTGGGCCAGCACGGGCGAAGTCGTGGCCTGGTGCCGCGATGGCTGGCTGAACAACGACGTGCGCGATCTCGCGCGCCAGATTCGCTGCCCCACGCTCGTCATGCACGGCGACGACGATCAGCGTGTGCCCTACGCCAAGGGCCGAGAGATTCACGAGCTCGTGCCGGGCTCGCGGCTGATGACCATCGCCGGAGGGGGCCACGTGACGGCCGCGCGTGATCCCGTGGTCTTTAACCGCGCCGTGCGCGATTTCGTCGGCGCCGCGCCGCTACGCGCCACCTGGGCGCGCGCCATGCACCGCAACAAGAAGGTACTGTTCATCTCGAGCCCGATCGGACTCGGACACGTCCAGCGCGACCTTTCGATCGCACGCGAGCTTCGTAAGCTGCACGGTGACCTCGCGGTCGATTGGTTCACCGTCGATCCGGCTGCGGCTTACCTCGAACGTGAGGGCGAACGGGTTCATCCGATCACGAAGCGCCTGGCCAACGAGAGCCGGCACTTCGAGCACGTCGCCGGCGAGCACGATCTGTCCGCCTTCTTCGCGCTCCGCAGCATGGACGAGATCATGGTCCAGAACTTCATGACCTTCGTCGATCTGATGGAGTCCGAGCACTACGACCTGGTGGTCGGCGACGAGGCCTGGGACGTCGATTACTACTACCACGAGAACCCCGAGCTCAAGCGCCAGCCCTTCGTGTTTCTCAGCGATTTCGTCGGCTGTTTGCCGATGGAGGACGACGAGCGTGAGGCGCTGTTGTGCGCGGAGCGCAACGCCGAAGACATCGAGCACGTCGAGCGCTTTCCGTACGTGCGCGACCTGGCGATCTTCGTCGGCAATCCCGAGGACGTGACCGAAGCGCCGTTCGGCCCCGGGCTACCCAGCATCCGGGCCTGGACGGATCGCAACTTTGCGTACAGCGGCTACACGCTCCCCTTCGATCCCGCGGCGCTCGCAGACACGGACGCTCTGCGCGCGCGCTTCGGTTATCGGAAAGACGAGCGCGTCGTCATCGCCTCCGTGGGTGGGACCGGTGTCGGTAAGCACCTGCTCGCCAAGATCGCGCAGGCATTTCCGCTGATGAAACGCCAGCTGCCCGAGCTGCGCCTGGTCCTCGTCACCGGGCCGCGGCTCGGTGACGATGCGTTCCCGAGCCTGCCGGGGCTCGAGGTGAAGTCCTATGTGCACAACCTGTTCGAGCATCTGGCGTGCTGCGATCTCGCCCTCGTGCAAGGCGGGCTCAGCACGTGCATGGAGCTGGTCGCGACGCGGCGCCCATTCTTGAGCTTCCCGCTCATGCGCCACTTCGAGCAGAACGTGCACGTGCGCAGGCGCCTCGCGAACTACGGAGCGGACCGCTCCGTCGCTTATCGCGATCTCACCCCCGAGCTGCTGGCGGAGAAGGCGCTGATCTCGCTGCACGAGCCAGTGCGCTACAAGCCGGTCGAAACCGACGGCGCGGCCAGAGCCGCACAGCGCATCGCTCGAGTCCTGGAAAATAGGTCCTGGGTCCGCTGACGAGCAACGAGGAGTTTTCTCATGAAAGCAGCCGCGTCTGTCGCCTATTCGCTGTTCGCGTATGCGCTGTTTCTGATGACCGTGCTTTATGCAGTCGGCTTCGTCGGCAATATCGCCGTCCCCAAGTCCATCGATACGGGCATCGCGACGTCCCTCGGCGAGGCAATCCTCGTCAACATGCTCCTGCTCGGGCTGTTCGCGGTGCAGCACAGCGTGATGGCGAGGCCGGCGTTCAAGCGCTGGTCGGCGCGTTTCGTGCCGCCGCAGGTCGAGCGCAGCACGTTCGTGCTCTGCGCGAACCTGACGCTGCTCCTCCTGTACTGGCAGTGGCGCCCCATGCCAGGGACGATCTGGAACGTCGCGGATTCGGCGCTCGGGTTCGTGCTCACCGCCCTGTTCTGGTTCGGCTGGGCGCTGCTGCTGATCAGCACGTTCTTGATCAACCACTTCGAGCTATTCGGTTTGAAGCAAGTCTTCGCCCGTGTGTTCGGCTGGCCGGCAGCAGCGCCCACGTTCAAGAGTCCCGGCCTGTACCGCCTGGTGCGTCACCCCATCTATCTCGGGTTTCTCTGCGCGTTCTGGTTCACGCCGCACATGACAGCGGGGCATCTCTTGTTCGCGCTGGCGACGACCGGGTACATCCTGATCGGCATTCAGCTCGAGGAACGCGACTTGATCGACGTCTTCGGCGACCAGTACCGGCGCTACCGCGAACGCGTTGGCATGCTGTTGCCGCTGCCGCGTCGTAAGGCAGTGCACCTCGACGGCGAACGAGAAGCGGCGCCCGCTTCCGGCCACGTGGGTTGACGAGGGCGATCAGCTCGGGCGTCCGTCGCCGAGCAGAGCCGTCAGGCGCTCATGCACGGTCTGCCGTACGCGAAGAAAGCTCTGCATCTGCTCGACAGGCCCGAAGCGCCCGTGGTCGCCGGCCTCCTCCAGCGATAGCGGCGCGGGAACCGGCGCCACTTCCAGGAGCCGCGGTAAGCGCTCGCGCGCCTCGGTGAGCGCGACCAGGACGGAGACGCCGCCCTGGCGTAGACACCAGTCGACGATTTGCCACGCGAGCTCCGCGTGCCGCGACTCGTCGCGAGCGATCTCCGCGTGTGCGGCGCGGACTTCGGACTCGCGCGCTCGCTCGCTCGCATGGTCCGCCAGGGCGGCGGCGAATCCCTCGCCCAGGCAGCCGTCGCGCAGACAGGCAACCGCGATCTGCTCGAGCGAACGGAGCTCGATTGGCGCGAGCGCGGCGGGCAGCACGTCCGGACCGAGCGGCAGGTTCGAATACGACCGCGCGAGCGCGAAGCAAAGCTGGGCATGACGGATCTCGTCGAGCGAAGCGCGCTGCGTCGCCTCGATCAGGGATGGCGGTGCGCCGACGCCGAGCAGTGCCAGCGAAAGCCGCGCGAAAGCCGCAATCGCCGCATGCTCGTCCAGCGCATCGGCGACCCAGCGCTCGGCCAGCCACTCGCGCACCGACCCGGGCAGTCCGGTCGTCGACTCCTGGACGTTGGCCGTTGCGATCCGAGCGAGCCACTCGGAGCCCGCGCGCTGCGACGCGACGCGCGCCTCAGAGGCCTCGCGCAGCGGCAGCCCATGTCCGAAGCGCATGTCGTAGAGCTGGCCGAACACCGGTACGAACAGCTTGAACGCCAGGGTGACAGCGACCTCCGTGTCCTGCTTCCGGCCGGCGCCGCCCTTTGCGACCGGTAGCACCGCGTGGGCACCGAGCGCGAACATTCCGACCGACAGGAACGGTCCGACGTGCACCCCGTGCATGGCTGAGTAACCATCGAACGAGCCCCGGTAGCCGTATCCGAGCTCGACGCCGATGGGTCCCACGTTTGCCTGCGGCCCGACGTCGAACGCAAGATGCGCCGGTGTGAGGTTCTGGACGCGCACGAAACCGCCCAGCCCGAGCAGCGAGTCCGGCAGGTTCTCTTCGTAGTAAACGAACGTGCCCTCGACGCCGTTGCCCGCGCTCGACTGCGGCTCGAACACGAAGGAATGAATGTAGCCGAAGGTCGCCACACCGCTCGGCTCGTCTGCGCGCGCCGGCGCGGCTCCCAGCACCGCGATGATCCCGCTGGCGACCGGCAGGAGCCGCCTCCTGCGCCGGAGGTAGAAATCGCTCATCGTGCGAGTTTCAGCGCGGCGTATGCGCGCGGCAAGAACTTCGCGAGGTGATTCATCTCTTCCGAGCAGTGGCAACCGTGACACGTCTCAGGTCCACTTCGAGCTAGCCCGGTGCGCTCGAGACGAGTTCGAAAGCTAGAACCGTGACGCTGCCCGTGTGCGCCTCCCAGTCTTCGACCAGGCGCTGCGCTTGCTCCGAATCGGGTGCGGCAATCGCGACGCGGTGGCGTCGATCGCTGCTCGAATCGTGATCGTGTTCTGCAGCCGGACTGCCTTCGCTACACGCCTTGCAGAGTATCCGAATACTCGTACTCCAATCCTCGGCTGCCAGGTCACGCGCCGTCGCCAGCTCGCCGAGACGTTCGACCGCTGCGAGGTTGCTGTCGGGAGCTTCCTGGAACTCTACGTCGATGACCCACGTCGAGAACTGCGACGCTTGCATCAGACCGAGACAATTGAAGACCGGAACCTCTCGATCGTCGAGCTTCCGATGACCGGTGGCCGCGCCGTCATTCAGCACGATGTCACCGAAGCGAAAGCCCGATTCGGGGAGCGGGATGTTGCGCAGTACGGCTCGAGCGGGGTCCAGACGCTGCGACCAAACGACTTCGGCATCTGCTTCGGGATTCAACCGAATTGGCGCCATGCCGCAGGGGTAATCGACAGGCCCCTCTCCATCTGGCACTGCGATTCCGGCGTTACGCCAGGCCATCCGCGCCGTATCCCATTGGTGAAGCGCGGTAGCGGCTATTCCGAGATTCCACCAGCCGGCCTGATCCTCGGGCGCTAACCGCGTAGCCCGCAAATTGTGCTTCAAGGAGAGCTCCCAATTGCCGGAATACTTGTAAATGAACCCTAGATTGTAAGCGGGCACCGACCATTCCGGATCCAGACGAAGTGCACGCTCGTACTCTCGAATCGCTTCTTCGGTCCGCCCATGCCGATCCAGATCTCGTGCACGCTCGTTGGCTCGACTCGCGCGGGCCCGCTTTCCTGTGAAGCTCAGAAGGTTTCGCATGTGACGTGTCTCGGATGCAGGGGTTCAGTCGGCGATGCGGGTGACAGTCAGGTGGACGTCTCGTGAGCCGATCCCGGCGCTGCCGGTATTCCCCACGGTGCCAGCGGAACGCAGCTGCTGGCGATGGTCCGCCCACCACTCCGCCGCTCGTGCGTTGGTCCACAGGCCCGCCGTGGCGCACGCGCGCAGCCGCTCGCGCAGGACGTGTGCCGAGGCCGGGCGATCTTCCGGTCGCTTGGCGAGACAGGCGAGCAGCAAAGCCTCGAGATCCGCCGCCACCGGCACGCCGAGCCGGGTGGACGGACGCTCGGGTATCGAGTGCAGATGCTGCGCGCACACTTCGACGATCGATTTTCCGCCGAAGACATGCGTGCCGGTCAAGAGCCAGTATCCGACTGCGCCGAGAGCATACAGGTCCGCGCGCGCGTCGATGGTTTCCGGCGCGCTAAGCGTCTCCGGGGCCACGTAGAGCGGCGTGCCCGTGATCGTGTTGGCCATGGTGAGCGCAGGCTCCGACGTTGCTTTCCCGTCCGCGCCGGAGCCCACGTCCTTCACCAGCCCGAAGTCGACGACCTTCACCAGGTCAGAAATGCCGCCACGGTCGACGACCAGGATGTTGCCGGGTTTGACGTCGCGATGAATGAGCCCGGCGTCGTGCGCTTCTGCCAGCGATGCCGCCGCCTGGTCGAGAAGATGGATGACGCGTTCCGCCGGCTGTGGGCCATCCACTTCGACGAGCTCGTGGAGCGAAGCGCCGTCCAGGAGCTCCATGGCGTAGTAGAAGACGCCCTCTGTAGTGCGCCCGTAGTCGAAGACCGTCACTGTGTTCGGGTGAGTGAGCATCGCGGTGCGCCGGACCTCTCGCTCGAAGCGAGTCAGCGCGTCGTTTCCGGCGCGGTCGGGCAAGAGGAGCTTGATGGCCGTGGGCCGTCGGAGCATGGCGTGCGACGCGCGGTACACCACGCCCATCCCGCCTTCGCCCAGCTTCTCCTCGAGCGTGTACTGTCCGAGCCTGCGGATGTCGCTCACCTCCTTTCGCAAGCCGTGAACCGTCTTTGAAAAGCTGACCGCCATGGCCACGACGATTCCCCACAATACGGACGAGACGAGGGTCGCAGGGTAGGCCATGTCGCCCACCTCGCCCTTGGGCCAAATGGCCGCTGGCGGATCATGCAGCGCCGGATCCCACGAGCTGAACGCGATGAAGATGCTGCCGAGCAGCGGCGGCGTCATGAGCAAGGCGACCACCAGCGTGTGCCGCGCGGTGGACGGGACGTAGACCGCGTACACGAGCAGCACGGATCCGAGCACGCTCCGCACGATCATGTCCGGCGACGACGTCAGGTCCATGACCACCGCCATCGCCGAGACCGCGGCGGTTCCGACGAACAGCGTCGAGAGCTCGACGGCGCGCACGAATCGAGGCGATCTCGGCGCTTCCCGTAGCAGGAACCAGAGGGTGGCGAACGCGATGGTCGCCACGAGCAGCGGAACGCTGGCGGCGTTGAACGAGAGCCGACCGAGCCAGATAGACGCGCAGATGTTGAGTGCGACGTAGCCCAGCGTCAGAAGCGCGAGCGCGCGCCCAAATCTGGACAGCCTGTTCTGCCGCAGCTCGTGGTCGACCGACGCTTCGCTCGCATTCATCCGCCAGTAATTCTGCCCGGCCAATGCGCTGAGGTCATCGCAAAAAGCGTCCCGGCGTGGGTCACTTCGCCGATGGTACACTCCGAGCCGTCCATGTTCTCGGCCGTTCACACGCCTGTCGCGCCGCTCTCGACGTTCGTGTCGAAGCTCTGGTCGCTGAGCGACGCGCCGTCGCACGCGCGGGAGCGGATCGTTCCGAGCGGCACGTTCGAGCTCGTCATCAATCTGGACGAGGACGAATTCCGGATCTACGACTCGACCGGGAGTGAGCACGTGCGACGCTTCTCGGGTGCCATGCTCTCCGGCGCCTACCGCCGCTTCTTCGTGATCGACACCCGCGAGCATGCATCCGTGATGGGTGTGCATTTCAGGCCCGGGGGCGCCCTGCCGTTTCTCGGACATCCGCCGGGGCTGTTCCCGGACAGCCACATCGACCTCGAAACGCTCTGGGGCACGCACGCGGGCGAGCTCCGTGAGCGCCTGTGTTCTGCGCCCACGCTGGCGCTTCGTTTTCAGATTCTCGAGGCTGCGCTGCTCGGCCGGCTCCGCCGCCCGCTGAAGCGACACGGCGCCGTACGAGTCGCTCTGTCCGCGCTCGATCGCGGGACTCGAGTGGGCGACATCGTTCAGCAGGTTGGCCTGAGCCATCGCCGCTTCAACGAGCTCTTCACCGCCGAAGTTGGCATGACGCCAAAGCTGTACGGACGTGTTCAGCGTTTTCAGCGTGCCTCGCGGCTGGCCCGTCGCCGTTCCTCAGCCGGCTGGTCCGAGCTCGCGGCTGAATGCGGCTACTTCGATCAATCGCATCTGATCCGCGACTTCATTGACTTCTCTGGCTTCTCGCCCGCGGAGTTCCTACGCCATTCGATCCCGCAGGTTAAAGAGGGCCACGTGGCGCTGCTCGGTGCAGACGGGTCAAGTTCGTCCAATACGGGAGCGCCTTCGCAGCCCTAGTGTTCCTCTGAGGAACAAAAGGAGGAACGATGTCCACGGCTACCCCATCCGAATCCACTGTCACCGTCCGCTACCAGGTTAGCGATATCGAACGCTCCATCGCATTCTACACCGAGCGTCTCCAGTTTCGGCTTGGAACCAAGTCCGGCTCTGCCTTCGCCGACGTTATTCGCGGCAACCTGCGGCTCCTCCTGAGCGGCCCCGGCAGCTCCGGCTCACGACCGATGCCCGACGGACGAAGGCAGGAGCCCGGAGGGTGGAACCGGATCGTGCTCAACGTCGCGGATCTCACTGCGCAGATCGGCGCGCTGGAGTCCGCCGGTGTCGCTTTCCGCAATCGGATCGAGGTCGGCCCCGGGGGCAAACAGATTCAGATCGAAGATCCGGACGGCAACCCGATCGAGCTCCACGAACCTCCAGCCTGAGTTCGAACATCTAGCCGCGGAAACTGTAGGAAGCGGCGCACTATCGTCGTGGGTAGCGCGAGCGCAAGCAGCAACGACTGCTCTTGAACAGGGAGACCGAAGCGTATCCGCCACATGTGCGGATCAAGGCGTGTTGACAGTTTCAGCCAACACCGCACGCTCTAGTCTTCATGAATAGCAGCCTGCTTCACCGCCCGGCGCGACCGCACCGACATCACGACCTCGCTGACGGCGGCAACGACGAGCGCTGGATTGTCGTGCTGAATGAAGTGGCCGGATTGCTTGGCGACAATGTGGGCTCGGTTGCTGGAGAAGAGTGGCAATTCGGCTTGCGCTGACTGCCAAGCCGAGAGCATCTGGGCCTTGAGCTGATCGGAAGCTCCGGGAAATCCCTCCTCCTTTCCCCGCGTCAAAACCACCAGCGGCTTGTCGTGCAACCAGCCCGGCGAAGCCTTGGATTCTGTCAGGCCTTTGGCGAGCGTATCGAAGTCGATGCCTTCGGGTAGCTTGCGCAGTCCTGTGCGAAACTCGTCCAGGTGCGATTGGGGTATGAGCGCCCAGAAGCGTGCGGGTTGATCACTGGTCATCGTATCAACCAGAACCATGCCAGCGACGTCTTTCGGGTGCGCTTTCGCTAGGAGCTGAACGTTCACTCCTCCCATGGAATGACCAACGAGTACGTACGGTGGTGCAACCTTGGCTGCACGGAGAAGCGAACGTAGCTCTCTGGCCATCTGCGTATTGCTGTGTGGCCGCGGGGCAGGGCTGCTCGCGCCCAGGCCCGCGCGGTCGTAGGAGCACACGCGAGCGAAACGCGCAACTTCCGGCTGCACGCGCGACCACGCCGCCGCGTCATTCCCAAGACCTGAGTCGAGTACGACCGGAGGCGACCCCGAGCCTTCGCAAATCAGGTGCAGGGAGAGACTGCCAACGGGGAAGTTTGCGTCCGTGCGGCTTTCCTGGCGATGGCATCCGTGCGTCGTTACCGCTGCCGCGAATACCAGTAGCAAACGTACGTGCATACGGGTTCTCTTACCCGGATATTCCCACTGCGGGTACACGGTCGACTGGTACGCGTGCGACGTGAGCTTTCCCCGTGCACGGCGCCACGTGTCCGAACGAGCCCTGCGCCCGTCACTGCACCCCTAGCGTTTCCCGCAACGAGCAAGATCGAGGTTTCCGTCCCCCGTTCGAGTAGCGCACTCGACTGGCCGGCCAACCATCGATTGAAGCGAACAATCGCTGATTTGCGGCTTCCGGGAGCCCCCGAACAAAGAAGAGCGCCGGCGATGTCGTTTCCAGCGGACCAGCGACGCCATACAGGTGGGCCGACGACGGTCCCAGGAATGGAGACGACAGAATGCGTTACTTGGTTCTCATCGGACACGACGAAAAGGGCGTCAAGACGCTGAGCGCAGCGCAGCACGAGGCGCTGTTCACCGCTTACCAGAAGTACGAGCAAGAGCTGAAGAAGGCCGGTGTGCTGCTCGGTGGGGATCCGCTCCAGCCGAGTGACGGCGCCGTGCGCATCAGCGGGGAAGGCGGCAAGCGCAAGCTGCTGGACGGCCCGTTCAGCGAGTCGAAGGAGATCATCGGCGGCTACGTCTTGCTCGAGGTGAAATCCCGAGCTGAGGCCGTGGAGTGGGCGTCGCGTTGCCCGGCGGCGGACATGGGAGCGTGGAGCTACGTCGAGGTGCGCGAGATTCAGGAACTTCCTCGCTGACGCGCGTGCCGAGCGGTGCTCTTGTCGGGGGTCATGTCGGCCCCCGACACGCACCGCGTCGCCGCCGCGATCTGGCGTATCGAATCAGCGAAGCTCATCGCCGTGCTCGCGCGCCTGCTGCGCAGCGTGGCGCTGGCCGAGGAGATTGCGCAGGACGCTTTCGTCGAAGCGCTCGAGAGCTGGCGCAAAAACGGCATCCCCGACAACCCGGGCGGCTGGTTGATGACGGCGGCGAAGCATCGCGCGTTCGACGCGCTTCGCCGCACGCGGCGGGCCGAGCGCCGAAGCGATCAACTCGAGCGCGAGCTAGACATCTCACAGCCGGCAGACTTCGACGAGTCGCTCGACGACGTCGTGGGCGACGACCTCTTGCGCTTGATGTTCGTAGCCTGCCACCCCGTGCTCTCTCGGGAGGCGCGCGTCGCGCTGACACTGCGCCTGCTGGGCGGGCTGACGACGGACGAGATAGCACGCGCCTTTCTGGTGCCCGAGCCGACGATCGCGCAGCGCATCACCCGTGCCAAACGCACGCTGGCCGACCAGGCCATCCCTTTCGAGCTGCCTCGACCGGCGGACCTGCGCGCGCGGGTCGACGTGGTGCTCGAGGTTCTTTATCTGGTCTTCAACGAGGGCTACCTGGCGACCCAGGGCGATGACTGGATGCGCCCGGCGCTGTGCGAAGACGCGCTGCGGCTCGGGCGGATCTTGGCCGAGCTCTTGCCCGAGGAGTCGGAGGTCCACGCGCTCGTGTCGCTCATGGAGATTCAAGCGTCGCGTGCGCGGGCTCGTACCGGCCCTCACGGCGAAGCGATCCTGCTGCTCGACCAGGATCGTTCGCAGTGGGACGCGCTGCTCGTGCGCCGCGGTCTCGACGGCCTCGCGCGCGCCGAAGCCCTGGCCACGAACGGCGCGGGTCCCTACCTGCTGCAAGCCGCCATCGCGTCGTGTCACGCGCGAGCCCACGCGGCCGCGGACACCGAGTGGCCGCGCATCGCTGCCCTCTACGCCGCTCTCATGCGCGTCGCGCCGTCGCCCATCATCGAGCTGAACCGCGCCGTCGCCGCGAGCATGGCGTTCGGACCGGCTGCCGGCCTGGCCATAGTGGACCCCCTGTGTGCCGACCCTGGATTGGTCAACTATCCGTTCCTACCCAGCGTGCGCGCGGATTTCCTGGCCAAGCTCGGCCGCTTCGCCGAAGCCAAGATAGAAGTCGAACGCGCCGCCGCCCTGACGAAGAATGCCCGCGACCGCACGCTATTCCTGGAGCGCGCGGCCGCCTACGCGCGCGAGCAACTCTGAGCGCTTCCAGGTACGCGCGGAGTTATCGCGAGCGCGGGAGCTTCACCCAGCCGTCGTTGTCCAGCTCGAGCGCTTCTCTCTTGAGGAGCGTGCCGACTGCGCGTTTGAAAGCCTTCTTGCTGAGGCCGAAGAGCTTGCGAATCTCTTCCGGGCTCGAGCGATCGCCGACGCGCAGGGAGGGCCGTGCGGTCAGGCCGTTCAGCACCGTGTCGGCGTCCACTGTCAGCTGTTCGTGCGCGTGGGCGCGGAGCGATAGCTCGAGCTTGCCGTCTTCCAGGCGGTTACTCACGCGAAAGCGCGCCGCCGCTCCGCGCGCGAGCTGGTGGGGTTCTGCGTTCGGTAGCAGCGCGACGAAACGTCGCTCCACGATCACGAACAGGCCGATCTCGGGATCCTTGCGCCAGGCCTCTCCTTCCACCCACTCGTCGAGCGCGAACTCAGCTCCGTTCGTGCTCAGCATTTCGGCGACGCGCATCGTGCCTGCGAGCCGCCCGCTCGAATCCAGGTAGAGCCCGACGGGCTCGCGTCTGCCCACCGACAGCTCTCTCGTCTGTTTCGCGAAGGGCACCAGGAGCTCTTTTGGCAAACCCCAGTCCACGAAGGCGCCGAACTCGGTGAGCGCGGTGACCTCCAGGAACGCGACCTCGTCGAGCTCGAGCTTCGGCGCGCGTGTGGTCGCGATCGGGCGATCTTCCGAGTCGAGGTACACGAAGACGCTGAGCATGTCTCCGGGCTTCGCTGATGTGGGGCATTCGCTGCCCGGCAGCAAGATGCTTTTGCCGCCGCGATCCACGCTCAAGTATGCGCCGGCGCCGAGCACGCGCTCCACGCGAAGCTCGCAGAAGCGACCGAGGACATCAGAAGTACTTTGGGGTGCGCGGGGCATGCTTCCGCCCTATAGCTTAGAGTATCAGGAAGCAGCGCCGTGAACTTCAATCCCGCGAGCCGTTCCAAGCTGACCGCGCATGACCACGGGCGCTTCACGGGTGATGCCCTCTTTGCGCGCATCGCGCGCGTCGTGTGCGATGCCGAATGCCTGCCGCGCAAGGAACTGTATGAAGCTTGGGAAGTGGCGCGCCGCGCAAGGCGCAAGTTTCGCGGTGGGCGGGTGCTGGACCTCGCCTGCGGTCACGCGCTCGTCGCCCACCTCATGCTGCTACTCGACGACTCGTCACCCATGGCGCTCGCCGTCGACACGCGGCTTCCGAGCAGCGCCGCCAAGCTCAGTCAGCACCTCGTGCGACGATGGCCGCGCTTGGCAGGTCGCGTGCACCTCGTCGAGAGCTCTATCGACGCCGTGAAGGGCGAAGCCGGCGACGTCATCGTGTCCTGCCACGCCTGCGGAGACCTCACCGATCAGGTACTGCAGACGGCAATGCAAGCGTCCGCGCGAGTGGTCGTACTGCCGTGCTGCCACGCAAAGAGCAAAGCGGCGGAAGGGGGACTCGGCGGCTGGCTAGATTCCGCGCTCGCGATCGACGTCACGCGCGTCGCGACCCTGCAGAGTCGCGGCTACCTGGTTTACACCCAGCAAATTCCCTCCGCCGTCACGCCCAAGAACCGCCTGCTCCTGGCGGAACCGGCTCGCGACGAGGCCATCGCTGCACGCAGCGCTACAGATAGCGCTTGAAGGTTGCGAGCATCCTCGCCCAAGCGCGCTCCGCCTGTTCCGCATCGTAGACCGGCGAGTCGAGGGTGCAAAAGCCATGCTGCGCCGGATACACCTCGATCTCGGCGGGAACATGCGCCTCCTCGGCTGCCTGCCGAAGCGTTGTCTTGACCTCCGGCCCACGCTCATCGTCGTTCTGAGCGATGCAGATCAACGCCGCGGCTTTAATCCGTGGAAGAAGCGCGTGGGGGCTCGTGGGCTCTTCGGTCACGAGGCTGCCACCGTGAAATGACGCGATGACACCAACGCGCTTCGGTGCGGCGGCAGCCGTCCGGAAGGTGAATGGCCCGCCCATGCAGTAGCCACACGTGGCGAGTTTCCTCCCCGGATCGACCTCCTCTTGCTGATCGAGCCAAGCGGCAAAGGCGGCGCCGTCTTTCGTAATACCCGCGGCCGTAATTGCTTCCCGCATGGGGCCGATTTTCTTTTTTCCCTCCTCGCTCTGCCACTCGGAGAAGGTGGTGAATAGCGGCAACTTCGCCGAGCGGTAGTAGTGGTTGACCGCGAGCACCGCGTATCCTTCGGCCGCCAAGCGGGTCGCCATCGTCCGGTATGCGTCTCGAAGCCCCGCGACGTCCGGCCACATGACGACGCCCGGGTGCTTTCCGCTCTTCGGCGTCACGAAAAACGCCTCGGCTGCGCCATCCGGCGTGTCGATCGTGACCGTTCGACCAGTGGTCGCGGGAGGCACTGCTTTCTCCACCGTCGGCTGCGCGGTTGCTGATGCCGGCATCGAATCGGGCCGCTTGGCAGGGGTGGTCGGTGACGCGCATCCCGTCACCACCGCAGCCAACGTGGCCCCGGCACCCATACCCAATTCGCGGCGGCTGAGCCGCACACGCTCCAGATACGGTTCGTTCTCTGCCTCGGTAGCTTCATCGCACATGCGCTGGATCTCCGGCGCGAAGTGTAATCATGATCGGCTCGTCTGTCGTCGCTGAGTCCACGGGCTCATGCAGTCAGGAACTCGTATCGGCAGCCAGAATCGGCAGCCGCTCGAAATGACTACTCGCGAACAGCACGGTGTTGCGCGGCGTGACGCGTTGATCGACGAGCTCTGCGAGCCGCACGTAGAGGCCCTGCTCTTCGAGCAGCGCGGCTCGGTCCAGCACGACCGCGAGCTCGACCAAGCGAGCCAGCATGTTCCGAGGCAACGCGAGGCGCCGCATGATCGCGTGGTCACGCCGGGCCTGCGCTGCGTGAGCTCGGAGCTCGGAAGCTGTCGGAGCAGGCAGCCCAAGGCGCGCGAGCGCGTGGTGTGCCAGCTCGTCGAGGCCGGCCTGCGCGCGCCGGCGGTTGATGCCGCGCATCTCTTCACCCGCGCGCACCGCGAGGCCTCGCTCCCGCAGCAAGTAGCGTAGCGCGAGCCGGGTTTCACGAGCCAGGAGGTTGGCGGCGAGCGTCGTCTCGACGCCCTGCGGGCGGGAGGTCAGATTCGTCAACCCGAGCAGGTTGCGCTGGAGCGAAAGACCCGCTGCAGCGCGCGAGAGTGGTAAGCGCAGCTCGGCGCTCGTCTTCTGCAAACAGCACGAGATCAGAACCAGGTCGCAGCCCACGCTGGACGCTGCCAGCACCAGTCGATCTCCGAGCTCACCGCAGGCATGCAGACCTACCGCCAAATCGTCCGCCCTGAGCAGAAGCTGCTGCTGCCCCACGTCGATCTGAACGAAGCGCACGCTCGAATCGCACAGGCTTCGCGTGCGCGCCACGTTGAGCTCGCTGCCCCGGCGCAGGCGCTCTCCGTCCCGGTCGAGCGCCCAGGTTTCGCGCTCGAAGAGCTCGGCCGCCAAGCGTGAGAGATGCCCGCTGCCGGCGCCGACGTCGACGATGCGCTGTGCGCTCTCCGCGAGCGGCGCGAGCGATCCGAGCAAGGCGTCGAGCTGCTCTCGCTTGCGCGCGCGGACGCCGCGCAACGCGGCACCCGGCAACCTGGCATTCGGCGCTGCGAGGCGCGGCAAGCGTGTCACACGCTGCACCGCCAAGCCCAGCTCCCGTAGCTCGGCGGGCGCATCGGCCAACTCGGCCAGGCCGATCGCGGTTCCCCGGCGCTCACAGACCTCCAGCTCTGGTTCGCCGAGTCCCAACAGAAATTCGACCCAGCCGCGCTTTTGGCACCAGCCCGGAGGCTCCGCGCTCTCAATCGGGTCTCCCACGATGTCCAGCACCGGAGTCAGAACGCCGAGCACACGCGCCAGCTCGTCGCGTCTGCCGGCATCCATGCTTTCGCCGCGAGCGTGCTGCACAGCGCTGTCTCAACCACGACCTGCGGCGTGTGTCGAGCTCACGGGAGAAATGTGAACGTCAGAGCGACGCCAACGCCGGCTTGTGCTTCCCTCTGCGGTTGCCTGCTGAAGCGGTCATCGACATTACCGAAGAGATCGAGG
>DATDJP010000015.1:0-30627 GCA_036520475.1 Polyangiaceae bacterium
CGCCGCTGCTCGTGGGCGAGCTGGAGAACGCTCTGACGTCGGCGCGCCTCGCGTGGCAGCACATGGTCGACAACGCGGCCGACTACGACTTCGCACCGGAAGCGGAGCGCGCCAACCGCGCGCTCATCGCGAAAACGCTGCTCGCCAACGCCGTCATCCAGACGGTGGAGAAAGCCATGGAGGTGGTCGGTGGCGCCGCATACTTCCGGCGCATGGGCATCGAACGCCTGCTCCGCGACGTGCACGGCGCGCCGTACCACCCGCTGCCGGAAAAGCGCCAGCAAACTCTTACGGGCCGTTTGGCGCTCGGCATGGATCCGTTACCCGTGTGACTCATCACTGGCCGCGAAGTCGTGGGCGCAGGCGGATTGCTGGGCTGCAATGAGAGAGGTGACGGGAGTGACGCCGGCACGGGCAAACAGTCCGCCCGTGCACACTCCCGTCCCACCGCCTGCGGGTAGCCGATTAGATCACGCGGTGAAGTACGGAAAGTAGGCGCCGATCGACGACGTATCGGATCATCTCCGACGGCGCTGCGCCCTCGGCTTCCTCTTCCATGACGAGGAATGACTGCAAGCTCATTCTGCTCGTTTCATCGACCGCGCTGGACGCTCCACTCAAGAGGCGGGCGCCGCGCGGCGTGACCCGCAACCGGTAAGCGATGCGCTCTGCGTGAGGACCGCGATCCACGAGCCCCTTCTGTTCGAGCACCCTCATGACCTGCGAAACGGTCACTCTGTCGAGCTCGCCCCACTCGGCGACGGCGTTCTGGGTCGTTGCGTCACCTGTCTGCTGGACTACCGCCTGCGCGGCCAGAAGCACGAACCACTGGGTGATTGTCAGGTCGAAGGCAGCAAGCGCACGGTCCGCGCGGCGCCGCCAGCGCATCGCCGAACGCCACAGTTTGAGCCCTGCCAGGGTCGCTTCGTCCAATGGGATATCGCTTCTTCCGTAAGCGGCACGCACCGTTGCTCGCGGTGCATGACGCCCGCAGTGTGAACGGCGCCGAGCGCGCGCAGATCTGTAGCGCGATGGGCAGGAGCTCCTGTCCCACCCCGCAGGGGTGAATTCAAAAGGCCCAATGGCAAGTCGGGGGAGCGCGTTTCCGCGTTGCTAGTTTAGTACGTTCGCGAACTAAAAAATATTATGGCCAGCGCTCCCGGACAGCTCGGATTTTTCAGGGAGGTTCCTTCGGGACGGGAGACTACGCTTCGCGAAGTGCACGGCTGCGGTGGCGCGTTTCGGCGTTGCTAGTTTAGTACGTTCGCGAACTAAAAAATATTTTGGCCAGCGGGCTACCGGATGGCTTGGATTTCAGCGCCCGTGGCGCGGCGCGAGAAGACCCAGAGCGGCCGCGCCGAGCCGCCGAGCCGCTGGCAGTAGCCGAGCTGGCGAATCCGGGCGCGTCTCGACCGTTTGGCAGCAAGCCCGAGCTGGCTAATCCGGGGCGCGCCTCGACCGTTTGGCAGCAAGCCCGAGCTAGCGCATCCGGGGAGCGTCACCGACGAGTCTCGAGCGTGCGGGCGCCCTGAAGGAGCCTTATGCTCCCGTAATGTCATTCAGTGCTTGTTCTTCCCCGTATCGTGTATTCCCGTCCGTTGCGCGGCGCGGGCTGGCTGCGGGCGCCGCCGTCGCCGCGTGCTGGCTCGCCGCCCCGAGCGCCCGAGCAGACACCGTGATCGCCGCGGACCTCGATTTCGTCGTGCCGATCAATGACGGGTCGGAGGACATCTCTTCCGGAGCCGGTTTCGGTATTCGCGTCGGACAACAGCTGGACTTGCCGGCGCTGGTGCTCACGCCCGAGCTCGGCTTCACGTATGCCGGCTTCGACGGCGGCGTGAAGGCGTATCGCGGCGTGGCCGGCCTGCGACTCGGGGTCGGAGAAATCTTGCGTCCCGGCGTGTTCGCGCATGCGGGCATCGGTCGGCTCAGCTTCGATATGCCGAGCGGAGTGGCGGATCCGTCACACACGGCGTTCACGTTCGATGCGGGCGCCTTCCTCGATTTCACGCTCTTGCCGTTCCTCAACATCGGCGCTCACGCTGCGTACAATCGGCAAGCGGGGAGCGATGAGCTGGACGCCTTTCAGTGGGCATCTCTGGGCGCGCACGCCGCTCTCGTATTCTGACAAGGCATGCGCCTTCCCTGATCGGGGTTTTTTCCCCGCCGGCGTTCACGTGAGGCACGTCAATTTGACCGAATTGCCTGCGCCATAACGCCGCGAAGCGTCGCCGCGCTCGCTCGACTGCCATGCCCTCGCAGGGTCAAACGTGCTATGCGTGACGGCAGTGGGATCATGACTTCAATCGATTGTCGTGCGCGGGTCCTCGGCCGCAAGCGTCGCACGCGCTGGCAGCGCGCTCGCAGCATCACGTTGTTGTTCGCCCTGAGCGCCGGCGTGGGTGTGGCTTGCGGCACGGGGCCGGTCGGCGGCGGCACGGGCGGCGGCGGAAACGAGTGCATCGACACGGGCGACCGCTGCACGCCGGGCGTGGCGATTCCGGGTGATCAGCAGTGTGTCCGCGGTGTCGATTGTTGCGTCAATACCTGCACGTGTGGCTCCGACGGAACGGTCCGTTGTCAAATGAAGTGTGATTCCAGCTCTGGTAGTGGCGGCTCTTGCGGCAGCGACGCGGGTGGTCCCGGCACACTGTGCCAGTCGGACTCGGAGTGCGGAGTCGGTCTGAAGTGCTGTTACCCGTGCGGCATCCCGGACTGCGAGAACCAGTGCATGGCCCCCATGCCCAACGGGCAGTGCCCGCTGTTTCCGTGATTGGGAGGCGGTTCGAGTCTTCGGGAATGTTCGTCGCGCTAAAGTGTTTCGCGAACGTGACGCGGCTTACAACCCTCGCTCTCTTGTGCTTGGTCGGCTGCACTGGCTCTCACGGCGAGCCGGGCAAAATGCCGAAAAAAGGCTCGTCCGTGCTGGACGTGCCGCCGGCCGTCGGTGAGCGGCAAGCTCCCGTAGCCGACGCTGCGATCCGTTCGGCCGTCGAGGCGCCCGATCGCTCGCCCGAAGATCGAGCGCTGGACGGAGGTCGCAAGCCGGCCGAGTTGCTGGCGTTTTTCGGGATTGCTCCGGGCATGCGCGTCGCGGAAATCGCCGCCGGTGGGGGATACACGGCAGAGCTGTTGGCGCGCGTGGTCGGGTCGAGCGGCAAGGTGTACGGCGTGAACTCGGAGTTCATCCTGGACCGCTTCGCGCGCGCGCCCTGGGAAGAGCGGCTCCGCAAGCCCGCGATGACGAACGTGATACGCCTGGATCGGAATTTCGACGATCCGCTCCCCACAGGCGTCACGAACCTGGACGCCGTTTTGTGCGTGCTGTTCTACCACGACTTGTTCTGGATGAACGTCGACCGCGCCCGGATGAACGCGGCGATTTTTCGCGCGCTGAAGCCAGGTGGCGTCTACGCGATTGTCGATCACAGCGCTCGCGCGGGCAGCGGCGCGAGCGACGTGCAAACGCTCCACCGCGTCGAGGAGCAGCTGGTGCAGGGCGAGATCACGCGTGCCGGCTTCGAGCTCGTGCACAGCGCGGCTTTCTTGAAGAATCCGAACGACACCCGGGATTGGAACGCCAACCCGCGCTCAGCGGGCGATCAGCGCGGAACGAGCGACCGCTTCGTGCTCAAGTTCGTGAAGCCCGGCTAGTCAAGAATCGCTGTAAATCCGCCAGTTCGGCCTCGAGGGCGCGCGCAAAGCCGCGTTGTTTGGGGCGCTCCGTGACGAATCCGAGCTGGCAATCGACGGCGCCCGCGGCTGCTGTCACGTTCGCCCAGCCGATGATCTTGTCGCGCCAGAGCAGCGGGAGCGCGTAGTAGCCGAGCTTGCGTTTGGAGACGGGCGTGTAGGCTTCGAATCGATACGCCCAATCCCAGAATCGCTCGAAGCGGAGGCGATCCCAGACGAGCGGATCGAACGGGGTGAGCAGCCGTACGCGCGCGGCGTCGGCGTCGCCCGACTCCAACGCTTCACGCGCCGGCCAGTACCATTGCAGGCCGTCGATACGAGCGTGGTTCAGCCGCTCGTCACAGCGCGTAAGCGCCGCTTCGAGCGCGCCTTTCCATTGCGGCGTGGCGTAGCGCAGTCGGCGCACGAGCCATACCAAGGTCGTGCGGGGCAACGGCGCGTACAGTGCGACCAATACGTCGATGAGCGCGTCGATTCGCGCGCGGCGCAGCGCGGCGTCACGGACGGGCTCCCGCGGTTCTTGCGCCGCGTACACGCGAATGCCGCGTTCACGGCGTGCGACGCGCAGGAGCCCCCGGTAGTGCATGCCGTCGAGCAAATGCGTGGTCGCGTTCGAAGTTCCGCCCCAGTAGTTGACGACGCGCCCGTGGGCGAAGCGCTCCTCGACGTCACGGGGATGAACGGTGCCGCGCTCGCGCACGAACTCGAGCACTTCCTGCGCTCGCTTCTGCTTGCTCTGGCTCCACCGCTGAGTGCCGCTGCGCGGATGCATAGAGAGCTGGTGCTCGCGGCGCACGAAGCCGTAATTGACGAAAAAGTCCTCCTCGATATCGAGCTTCGGATACTGCTGTTCGAGGTCGCCGGCGCGGTAGTCCTTGACCCGCAGCCGCAAGATCAGATCCTGCGCGCGCGCCGGAGCGCGGATCGGGTCGGCCTGCACGTAGCCGAGCCGCTTCAGGGCGGCGCGGAGCGTCAGCGGCGCAAACAGTGTACGCGCGACTGCGTACCTGCGGAGGTGACTCAGTAAGAACAGGGGGGATCGGCGCACGGACAGCGCATACTGCCGCTAACCTTGAGGTGCCCGAAGTCGTCACCGGTCGCGGTACCTTCGATATGCAGTAGCGTCTTGTCCCTCTCGTCGACGCGCGCCGTGAACTGGCCGTCCGCGGGCGTCTCACCCGGGAACGCGCTACGACCCAGCCAGGAGATGTCCTCGCTGCTGATCAGGAACGCGTCCGGAATGCCGGTGCTGTTGGCCGCGAATGCCCTGATTTTCAAGTGCCGACCCTCGACATCGCCCTCCCACTGCCAGGTTGCGGAGATGCTCAACACGGCCGGACACGTGACGCCGCCGCCATTGAAATGACCCGTTCGCGCGCCTTCGAAGTGGAGCGACGCTTCCCCAGGTTTGAGCCGCTGACAGGCCACCAGTGCTGTTGCCACGCCGACTCCCAGTACCCATGCGCGCCAATTCATGCCGGGAATCCTTTCGCAGGTGACTCAGGGAAAGCAGGGGGGATTGGCGCACGGACAGCGCAGACTGCCGCTAACCTTGATTGGCCCGACCTGGTTATTGATCGCGCTGCCCTCGATATGCAGCACCGTCTTGTCCTTCTCGTCGATGCGCGCCGTGAACTGGCCGTCCGCAGGCGGTTCATCCGGGTACGGCTGACGGCCCTTCCAGGAGACGTTCTCGCTATTGATCAGCAGCGAGTCCGGAATACCGCTGCTGTTGAGCGCTGCTGCCACGACACTCACGCGGCGACCCCCAACATCACCCGCCCACTGCCAGGTCGCGGAGATGCTGGATATGGGCGGACACGTGACGCCGCCGCCCTTGAACTGACCTGTCCTCTCCCCGTCGAAGCGGAGCGACGCTTCCCCGGGTTTGAGCCCGTGACAGGCCACCAGCGTCGCTGCCACACCAACCGCCAGGATCCATGCGCGTGGATTCATTCCGTGAATCTGCCATGAAGCATGAGTCACTGACCAGTGTTGCAAGGAGCGCTGCGTGTTCTTTTTCGTGCGGGCAGTTGATCCGGTGCGCGGGGTCATGATGAGCGAGTCGCCGGAGGCGGAAAATGTCAAAGGGTGTTCAATTTCAGAACGTGCGCACGTCCCGCACCGTGCGCACGTTGCGGCGCTGAGTCGCGCCCTGGCCCTGGCGGCCAGCGCTGGACGCCGGGGAGCTTGTGGGCGCTGCGGCACTTCTCGCGGGGACGCACGTGTTCGTCGCTGCGCTCGAATATCGCGACGTCCAGGACGACAGCCATGCGGAAGGTCGCGTCGGAGCGTACGCCGGCGTCGCTTGGTCTGCGCGTGAGCCGTGGCGTCTGCGCGCGGATCGCGTGGCCGATTGGGTTATAGCCGGCGCGTTTCAAAGCGATGGCCCCGCCGGAGAATCACCGCCGTCCATCACTCCGGCGTGGGCCGTGACGGTGCTCGTAGGAGTGGAAATGGACGCGCTCTGATGCACGGGTCAACCGGCTCGCGCAACCGCCGGTTGCACGTCGCGCGCACGACTCCGTTGAGCGCACCGAAAAGCATGGATTTCGCCCTCTCACCGGCGTGGCGCGGCCATTGCAATGTCACGCGGCGTGGTGATGGCATTCAGCACGCCAGTGCTAGTCCGACGTCTCGTCGCTGACCGTCGGGGCGCGGTGAGCGTCGAATACCTGGTGCTGCTGGCGACCATGGGCATGGTGGTAGCTTTCGCCATAGTCGGCTTCGGACCCGCGCTCGTGCAGAGCTTTTCGTTCACGCGCGCCTTGATCATTTCGCCGACGCCATGACTCACGCGCGCCAGAGGCCGTTCGTCGAAGACCGCCGGGGCGCGGTCTACGTCGAGTTTCTGATCGCGTTCTTGCCGCTGCTCGTGCTGTTCTTCTGTGTCGCGCAGTTCGCTGATCTGTACGCGGCGCGTTTCGTCATCAATCACGCGGCGTATCGCGCCGCGCGCGCCGGCGCGGTCGTGTATCCGGACGATCCGGAACACTACAACGCCGTCAGCAAGGACGAAGAAGTGGAGGCCGCGGGCTACGCCATTCTTTCCGCCAAGCGCAACATCGTCAGCGCCGACATCGACATTTCGCATGGCGGCGTGCACGACCGCACGCCCGTAGAGGTGCGGATCGACGCGCGCGTCGCGTGCATTTTCCCGATCGCGAATCGCTTGATGTGCGGTGTGCTGGCGCTAGAGCCGACCAGGCGTCTCGAAGGCTCAGCGCGCATGCCGGCGCATGCCGCGCGCTACGAGTACTGACGGAACGAATCGCATGAAACCCGGAATCTCGCGGCACGAGGGCGGAGCGATCTCGGTGATCGGCCTGTTCATGGCGTGCTTTCTCACCGGCGGCGTCTGGTACGTGGTCGGGATCGCGAGCGCGGTGCTCTACCGCGAGCGCGTGCAGGACGCGGCAGACGCCGCGGTCTTTGCGGGCGCCGTCTATCACGCGCGTGGCATGAACATCATCGCGACCTTGAACATCCTGATGTCGGCCCTGCTCGGCCTGCTCGTCACCGTGCGCTTGCTGCGCTTTCTGAACGACAGCGCCCATGTGATCGGCTGCGGCTGCACGCCCGTCCCGTTCATCGGCTCGATGTGCGCGAGCGTCTGCAGCGCCACTTTTCGTGTGAAGGGACCGATCCGCAACCTCGAATCGCGGCTGACCGGCCTTTACAACCGCGTCGGACCGGCGCTCAGCAAGACGCAGGTGGGCGTTGCGCGCGCCATGCCGTGGATAGCGGAGCTCAAGGGCGTCGGCGTCTCGCGAAACTTTCAACCGGACGTGCGTTTCGGCGTGATCGCGAGCGTCTCACTCGTCCCCTTGCCGAACGACGATCGCCTCGGTCTACCCGTCCAGGAGGGAGATGAAACCGTGCTGTGCGACAAGGTCTCGGGCGGTCTCGTGGATCTCGTGTTCAGGCCCGTGGAGAACATCCGCGGAGTCGGGCTGATTCGCGGTTGGTTCGAAGACCCGCTCAACGACTTCGTGGCGCGATTTTGCGGTGGCGGAGAGCTCGTGGACGAAGAAGCGGCAGCGCAGATCGCGCAGGAGGAGGAAGACAATCACGTCGAACAGCGCTGCAACTGGGAGCGGGATCTCAGTCGCGCGCTGGCCCAGCCCTGGGTGCCCGGCGCCATGGACGCGATCGAAAAGGCGCGCGCGAATCACGCCGAGGGCACGGCGGACCTGCGAACGCTGCAGTGCTATCCCGTGCAGAAGCAGGCGCTGCTCGCCAATCTTCCGGCGTACGGCGCGTATCAGGTTGGTGCAGCACCCCCCGAGGTGGAAGAGGTGCCCAACGTGGGCGATCTGCTCGAGACGCAGCCGGGTGAGCCGCCGCTGCAGGAGTCCCTGGGGTGCGCGTTCAATCGCAACACCTGCGAGAACCGCGCGCGTGAGGAGATTCGCGCCGAGCGCGCGGAGGCGGAGGCGGACTCGGGCGGAGAGACATCGCAAATCGACGCGCAGGCGCGCCGGCAGACGACGCCGAAGGTCGTGTTCAGCGCCGCCGAGAACGGCAATGCGTATTTTCAGGTCTGGTCCGTCGTGGCCGCCGACAGCGGCAGGGTCGAGCAGCCGGCCCGCATCGTGGAGCTCGCGGCGCACGGCCGAGCGCGCGTGCGTGACACGAACTTCTGGAGCCGCCTCGGCTGGGCGCAAGCCGAGTTCTACTACGACCACGAGGGCCCCTGGTCCGAGAGAATCGCGACCCACGAAGCCCTGTGGAACCTGCGCTGGCGGGCGCGTTTACGGCGCGTGCGGCCGCCCACGATCGACATCCTGGAGAGTTTGTCCGGAACGCTGCTCGGAAAAATCCAGGAACGCGTGCAGGCGCAGATCGGTGCGACGGGAGAGGAGTCAGGAACCATCATCGAGGTGCTCTTGCAGATGAGCTTCGAGCGCGCCGCAGAGGAAATCGAGAGCCGCGTCAACGAGATCGCCGTCGCGGGTGACAACGCGCTCGAGCTCCGCGCGCGCCGAGCGTGGCGCAGCATCGGAGGAGTGCACTGATGCGACAGAGCGGACTTTCGCGTGCGCGCGGCGCTGCTCTGGTCGAGGCCTTGATCATCGCGCCCCTGCTCGTGCTCCTGTGGTGTGCCGTCTCCTTTACGAGTGACGTGTTCGGACGCAAGCTGGCGACTCGCGGCGAGGCGCGGGCGATGGCGTGGGAACACGCGCTGCACTCTTGCGAAGGCGGTGCGGCAACCACGTCCGAGACCGAGGGCGCCAATCTGGACGCCGTCGTCGCGGACCGAGAATCGGTACAGGGCGCCGAGCTCACCGACGAGGGGCGAGAGCTCGCGGACAACGCGCGCGATACCGGCGAGCTCGAGCTCGGCGACAGCTGGGCCGTCGCGGAGGCTATCCGCAACAGCGATGGGTGGCGCTCGTATCCACGCTTCACGCGCGAGAGCGTCGCCAGCAGCTTCGAGGTGCAGTGCGACGAAAAACCGCGCGGCGCCGACCCGGTGTCGGTGCTCTCGTTTCTGTGGGATCTGCGCAACACCGTGCGCTTCGATTGAGGGAGAGGGCATGCCACCTGTTCGTGTTCATCGTGCGCGCGTGCCGCTCAGTCGCTTCGGCGCCTGGACACTGAGCCGTGCGCAGCGCTACCTTCGCCTGGCGACGTACCTGGGTCTCGTGTTCGCCTTGGTGAGCGCCCTCGCCGCGCGCTCGGTGCATGGCAGCGTGGGAGAAGCGGCGTTCGCGCTCGGCCGGCAGCTCGCGTCCTTCGAGGACGTCACGCGCTCGAGCTACCGAGTCCGGCTCAACGGCGAGTCCGTCAATGTCGCGAGCGCGACGCTGGACGAACCGATCGTCGTGGTCCTGGGGCGTTTCGAGCGGGCGTGTGTCGCAGGCTCGCCGTTTGCCGTGGATGCCGCAGCGCCGCGCCGCGAAGCGCCGGTGGAACGCGCGTTGACGCCCGAGGCGGGCGTGCTGCGGCGTGATTCCGGCAAGGAAGGCCTGCTGGTCTGCCTGGTGCGCGCGCGGAACCAGCAGCTGACGCTCGCGCAACGCTGGGCGCGGTGGAGCCGGAGCCTCGAGCTCTCGGAGGTTGGCCTTTTGCGCTACGTGTACGCCGCGCGCACCGCGAGCGGCCGTACCCGGCTGTTCGTCGCCTGGACGGACGGTCCCTTCCAGCTCGGCGCTCTGTTCGCGGACGGCGACCAGGACGCGACGGGGGATGACTTGCACGACGGAGCGCGTCCCCGCGGCTCGGTGCGGCTGCTCACGGCGCGCATCGAGGGGACCGAGCACTCCACGCGGATCTATGCCTCGGAGCTCGCGCCGGAGGCCGTGCTCAGTGGGTTCGATCGAGACATGCAGAGCCGTGGCTGGCGCGCGCTGCTCGTGCGCGACGTCGTCGAAAATGGCCGCGCGTATGCGCGAGACGGCGTGGATGCGCTGGTTTTCGCCTTTCCAGACGCGCGCGGTTCCGTGGTGTCGCTCGTGGAAAGCCGCTCCAAACGGGCCTTCGAGCTCCGGAAACAGTCGACACGCTAGACGCCCCTTGGGCTGGAGCGACGCGACGTTTCGGTCATTTACGTGCATGCGATGCGCTGCCGTCATGCTCACGAAACCTGCCCGCAAGCTACGCCAGCCAAGCTGGGAGTAGTCGATGAGAAGCCACGCCGTAGTGCAGTCGCTGTCGCCACCCACGGGTGTGAGCGACGCGCCCATGGTCTCTGCGCCGGATCATTTGCTGGCCCTGGCGGAGGTGGGCCGGGAGCTCACCTCCGCCAGCGCGGTGCGAGAAGGGATCGAACGGGCCATGCGGGTACTGGCGCGGCGGCTCGGTGCCGAACGCTCCGCCCTGTACGTGGCGGACGCCGAGCGACGCTCCCTCGAGCTCGAAGCGACGCACGGGCTGAGCGCCGAACACTTTCGGCCGCGGCACGGCGCGGGGGTCGCCGGGCGCGTGGCCGAAACGGGTCATCCCATCGTCGTGCCGCTGGTTCGCCACGAACCCATGGCGCTCTCCGAGCTGACGGACCTGTCGAAGTGGGGCGACGCGCACTGGAGCCTCGTGGCGGTGCCGGTGTCGATGGCCGGGCGCCGTTTCGGCGCGCTATGTACCTACTTTCGCGTGCGTGACCAGCAGGAGTTCTCGGGCTGTCTGGGCGTGCTCGAGGTCGTGGGGTCGCTGCTGTCGCAGGCGCTGCGCACGGCGCGGCTCGAGAGCAGCGCGGACGATCGCATGTCCGAGGAGGAGGCGCGGCAGCGTTCGCAGCGCGCCGTGTTCGAGTACGCGAACATGGTGGGCGCAAGCCTGATGATGCGGCAGATCTACGAGCAGGTCGGCCAGGTCGCCCGCACCAACGCCACGGCGTTGATCCGCGGCGAGTCCGGGACTGGCAAGGAGCTCGTCGCGCACGCCATTCATACGAACTCGCAGCGCGCGCGCGCGCCGTTCGTCAAGGTCAACTGCGCCGCGCTGCCCGAGACGTTGTTCGAATCCGAGCTGTTCGGCCACGAGCGAGGCGCGTTCACGGGCGCGCACGCGCGCAAGAAGGGGCGCTTCGAGCTGGCAGAAGGGGGGACATTGTTCCTGGACGAGATCGGCGAGCTCGCTCCCACGACGCAAGCCAAGCTCCTGCGTGTGCTCCAGTCGCGCGAGTTCGAGCGGCTGGGCGGCGTCGAGACGCTGCGCACGGACGTGCGGATAGTGGTGGCCACGAACAAGGACATGGAAGCCGCGGTCGCGAACGGCACGTTTCGCGAGGACCTCTATTACCGTCTGAACGTGTTCACCATCACTCTTCCGCCCCTGCGCGATCGACGCGCGGACATCCCGCTCCTGGCCGAATACTTCCTCAGCAAGTACGCCACCGAGCACCGCCGCAAGATTTCGCGCATCTCGAGCGGTGCGCTGGAAATGCTCACGCAGTACGGCTTTCCGGGCAATGTGCGCGAGCTCGAAAACGTGATCGAGCGCGCAGTGGTGGTGTGCGAAGGGTTCGTCGTCCAGGAGCACCATTTGCCGCAAGGTGTGCGGCTCGCGCCCCGCGAGGAGCCTCCGGAGAAGCTGACCCTGGCCGACGCGGTCGCGCGCCTCGAAAAGCAGATGATCGAGGAGGCGCTGCGCAACACCGGCGGAAATAGCGCCCGCGCGGCGCGCGCCCTCGGCACGACCGAGCGCATCGTCCGCTACAAAGCCGGCAAGCTCGGCATCGACTCGTCGCGCTTCCGAAGCTGAGAGCGTTTCTCAGCCGCCGCTCGGAGCGTCGAGCGCGAACGCGATGATCTCGGAGAACACGCGCTCGCCGTACAGCACGAACAGATCGTTATGGCGGCCACCGGAGATCGACACGAGCCGGGCGTGCGGCAGGCGCTCGGTGATGCGACGGCCCATGAACGCGGGAATGACCTCGTCATCGCTGCCGTGGATCACGAGCGTCGGCAGGGTCAGGAGTGGCGCTTTGGCGGCCGTGTCGTAGCGGTCGCGAACGAGTTGCCGCACTGGCAACCACGGGAACACCTGTTTGGCCATCTCCGTCATGGACGTGAACGGCGAGATCAGCACGAGGCGCGCGGCATGGCCTCGCACGGCCATCTCCGCGGCGACTCCCGTGCCGAGCGATTGTCCCTGCACAACGGTGCGATCCGGCGCGACGCCCAGCTCGTCACGCAGGTGACGGAGCGCCGCTTCAGCGCTCGCGTACAGGGCGCGCTCGCTGAGGGGCTGGTCGCGGAGCAGGCCGTATCCCGGGTATTCCACGGCGTACACGCCCAGCCCGCGCTCGGCGAACGCTTCGACGAGTGTAGTCTGATCGGAAAGATCCTCCCCGTTTCCGTGGAAGTGCACCAGCGTGGGTCGTCCTGCCGCAGCGGGAACGTACAGAGCGCACGCGCGGGTGCCGTCCGGTCCGGCAACGCGCAGCAGTGTCGCGCCGCGCGCGCGTGGCTGCAGTTGCCCGGACGGCCGGGGATACATGAGCGAGCGCTGGCCGATGAACGCCAGCGCGGCCACCGCTGCATACGCCCCGGCCAGACCGACGATGACTGCGAGCATACGACGCCTCCAGATTTGGGCCACGGTCCCGGCTGTCAGGCAAGGCTGCGCGGCAGAGTCGTCCCGCCCCGGCCGTGCGCGTTGATCTCCACGGTCGTGCTCAGCGCGCCGTGCTGGGTGCGCGCGGCGCGCGCGCTGCGAATGCGCTGTTCGATTGCCGGCGCGCGCTCCTGCCACCAGCGAAAAGCATCTTCTTTCGTCCAGGGCGGCACGACCAGCTCGCTCAGCGCGGAGCCAAGCTCAGCCGCCGATTTGGGGCGCGCGTCGGGATCCTTCTCCAGGCAGCGCATGACGAGCGCTTCGAGCTCGGGCAGCACGGGCTCGCCGAGGCGCTCGGACGGCGGCTCGGGGATCAACGACAGGTGCTTGGCGCAAATCTCGAGGATCGAGCCGCCCGTGAATACGGCGTCGCCAGTGAGCAGAAAATACGCCACCGCTCCCACGGCGTAGACGTCGACGCGCGCGTCCACCGGCTTTGCGCCCACGATCGCTTCTGGCGCGATGTAGTTCGGCGTGCCGAGCAAGGTCGTGGATTGTGACAGCTCGACGGCGGCGTCGTTCGCGAGCTCCTTGACGAGCCCGAAATCGAGCACCTTCACGAAGTCGGGGATGCCGCCGCGATTGCACAACATGACGTTCGCGGGTTTCACGTCGCGATGCACCCAGTCCATGGCGTGCGCTTCGGCGAGGGCCATGCACATCTGCGACAGGATGTGCACGATTCTACCGGGGGGCTGGGGGCCATCGGCGTCAACCAGCTCCTGCAGCGTGATGCCGTCGATGTACTCCATGGCGTAATAGAAGATGCCCTCGGGCGTGTGGCCGTAGTCGTACACGATCGCCGTGTTGGGATGGGTCAGCGCGCTCATCAGCTGCACCTCGCGTTCGAAGCGCGTCACGGCCGTGGCGGTGCAGTGCGCCGGATGCAGGAGCTTCACGGCCGTCGGGCGCCGCAAGAGCGCGTGGTGCGCGCGGTACACGGTCCCCATGCCGCCTTCGCCGATCTTCTCGCTCAGCGTGTACTGGCCGAGTTGCAGCGCGTCGCGCACCTGCCGCCGCAGCCGCAGCACCGTGGAGGCCGTGTACGCGAGGCCTCCGGCCAGCGCGCTCGCCAGCAGGCCGACCGCGAGCCAAAAGAAGCTCCTGCGGTCCGCTTGCCGAAACCCGTCGCGCCGCGTGACGCGGATCGACCAGGGGCGACCGCCGACGCTCACGGTGTGCGCGGAAGCGAGCTCGGTGCTGCCCTTGTCCTCGGTCGCGCCGCCGCGCGACTCGTACAGCAGCGAGCGCGCGCTCTCCGCGTCGATATCGACGAGCCCGACGTCGACGTGGTGGAGATCCGTGCGACGCAGCGCATTTTCGATGACGGGTCGAACGCGAAACACCACAGCCGCGAAGCCGCGCAGGCTCTCGCGCCGGGCGCGCACGGTGACGGGCTGCTCGCCTCGCGCGTAAACGGGGTGAAACGCGATCACCGAGAGCACGGAGGGGTCGTCCTGGACGAGCTTCAGGCGCTCGGTGATCGCCGTTTTTCCTGTGTCGCGCGCGCGCTCGAGCGCCACGCGTCGCACCGGCAGCGCCGTCTCCTCGAGGCCGAGCGCGGTACGGTTCGGCGGCTCCATGTAGAACAGCGGGAAGTATTCGGGTCGGTTCTCTGCAGGCAGCAATTGGCCGTTCGGGCCGTCTTGTTTGAAATGGTAGCCCTCGAACCCGTCGTTCGCCGCCTGCTGCTCGAATTTCATGCGCTCGGCGTGGGGGACGCGCGGAATCCACTCGAGCGCGTAGATCCAAGGATACCGTCCGAGCGCGCTACGGACGAAGGTACGAAACTCGGCGCGGCTGATCTCGTCGGACGCTTCGAAGAACGCCGGCACGGATCGGAGCACTTCGAGCGGGATCTCGAAGCTGCTCTGCACCGCCAAGGCAAGCTGAGCGGCCTGCCGCTCGAAATCCGTCTGCTCGAGGGTGCGCTCGCGGCCGCGCACTGCCACGAACAGGAGCAGCGACAAGCCGGCACCCAGCACGACGGTGAGCAGCGACGGGCCCCAGCGGGCGAGAAACGGGCTCTGCGATGACGTCGTCGAACCGGCCGCATCCAGGCCGGGCCGGTCTGAGTCTTGGGCCATCAGCCGCGCCACGGTGCTCCAGCCTGGGCGGGGACGTCAAGCGCCGGTCCGGCGCCTAACCCTCCGTGGCCACCGCCGCCTTGGCCTTCAGGTGGTCGCGCAACGCGTTGTAGAGAGACGCGTAAATTGCCCGGTCGTTCAGCGTCTTACCCATCGCGAACGCCGCTTCATGAAGTGTCACAATGAATTCCGCGAGTTCCCGCGTGTTCGTCGAAGCTTCCAGGTAGCCGTCCTTCTTGGCGCGCCGCAGGTGCTTCTCGAGCTCGTCGATCCAGAGGGTGATCACTTCGCGCGTCCGCTCGCGAAACGCTGGGTCGATCGCCGACATTTCCTGGGCCAGGTTGTTGAGCGGGCAGCCGCGCGCGAGGTACTCGTCCGGCCAGTCGTCGAAGGTCTTCCGGTACGTTTTCAGAATGCCTTGCAGGGGGTTCTTGTAGGCCGCAAGCGGTCGAATCCAGCGCTCGAGAATGCCCTGCTTGAGCACCTCGTCGACGATCGCGTAGCCGACGCTGCTCTTGGTCGGGAAATAGTGAAAGAACGCGCCGATCGTCAGACCTGCCTTGGCCGCGATTTCGCGTACGCCCACTCCCTGAAAGCCGCGCGCGTAAATCTCGTTGAACGCGACGTCGAGGATGAGCGCGCGTGTTTTCTCCGGATCGCGAGCGGTCGCCATGTAGGGCTCCTGTTCAGTATCGATCGATATCTTCTCGGAAGCGCCGTGCCTGGCTAAACTAGCATGAAATGTGAAGATTTGCAGGTGCTGTGCAGTCGGCGGCGTTTGCCGATTTTGGGTTGCTAACATATCGATCGATATGTATGGTGGCGGTCCTTCTCGCAACTCACAAGGAGACCTCCCATGGCCAATTTGACGCCCTACCTGTTTTTCAACGGCAACTGTCGCGAGGCGATGAAGTTCTACGAAGGTTGTTTCGGCGGCCAACTGGAGCTCATGACCTATGGCGACGCTCAGGGAAGTGGCTGCCCACTGGGCGACAAGGACAAGATCATGCACGGCGCACTCACGTCCAAGCAGCTGATGCTAATGGCGTCGGACAATGCAGACGCGAGCAAGCCGGTCGCACCCGGCGGTAACATCTGCCTGTCGCTCCACTGTGAGACGCTTCCCGAGATTGAACGCTTGTTCAAGGCGCTCGGCGACCAAGGCGAGGTGGAGATGCCGCTGCACGACGCCTTCTGGGGTGACCGCTTCGGCACGCTCACCGATCGCTTCGGCATCGGCTGGATGCTGAACTGCAAGAAGAGCTGACGGCCCCGCTTCGCTGCGTCGGGCACCCGCTATCGATGACGCTGGTGCCCGCTCGAGTACGGCCTGCGGAGCAGCCGGCCCTGACGCACGCTCGGTTCTTCGTACTCGTCGCGAAGCGTCAAGCCGCTCGCTCGATCAGAGATGGCTCTCCGGATCGGGCTGGTCGCCGAGTGGGCCCTCGCGGGGCTCGACGGGCTTGCGCGGCACGGACTGGAAGCTCGTGACCAACTGGAAGAGGTCGTCGCGCCGATCGAGGCGCGGGCGCACGGTGCCCCCGCTGCGGCTCGAATGCAGACTGTCGAGATCCAGATCGCAAACCAACACGGTTTCCTCGTTTGAGTCGGCCTCGGCCAGAATGCCGTCGCGCGCGAAGGCGAAGTCCGAAGGCGTGAGCACACACGATTGGCTGTACTGGACGTCCATGTTCTGGACGTCCGGAAGATTGCCCACGTTGCCGGCCAGGGCCACGTAGATCTGGTTTTCGATGGCGCGCGCCTGCGCGCAATAGCGCACGCGCAGGTAACTCTGGCGGTTGTCCGTGCAGAACGGCACGAACAGGATTTCGGCGCCTTGATCGGCCAGGTAGCGAGTCGCTTCCGGGAATTCGACGTCATAGCAAATGAGCACGCCGATTCTTGCGCGCGGAGTTTCGATGGCGGCCAGGTGATCGCCGCCGGAGATACCCCACCAACGCCGTTCGTTTGGAGTGATGTGAAGCTTTGGCTGAGCCGCCACCTGTCCACCCGGCAGGCACACGTGACACACGTTGTAGAGCTTGCCGTTTTGTTCGACCGGGTGGCTGCCTCCGATGATGGTCACCCCGTAGCGCATTGCCAGGCCGCGCATGAGCTCGACGACCTCCGCCGTGTAGTCCGCCAAGCGCTTGATGCCCTCGCGCGGAGACAGCGTTTCTGTCTGGGAGAGCAGTTGAACCGTGAAGAACTCCGGCAACAGCACGAAGTCCGAGCGGTAGTCAGCGGCGATGTCGACGAAGTACGTCAACTGGCGCGCCAGCTCGGAGAAAGCATGGATCTTGCGCATCTTGTACTGGATGCACGCGACCCGCACCTTACGCGACCCACCCGCGGGCGGCTGGTAGTCGGGGTTGAGCCACTCGATCAATGACGCGAAGTTCATGCTGCGCGGGTCGCGCAGGTAATTCGTGAGTACGCCGCGGATTTGAAAGCCTTCGCGCACCTGGAAGCTCAGCACGAGGTCACTGAGCTCACCGCGCACGACGCGGGCCGCGTACTCGTCCGGAGAGAGGACCTCGTGGTGCTCGCAGTAGTCGAAGAGCCGCCCCCCCGCCAGGATGCGCCGTAGGTTCAGGCGCCGGCACAGGCCCCGGCGGGCTTCGTAGAGTGCATGTCCCACGCCTGCGCCGCGCGCGTCCGGGTGGACGCAGACGTCGGCGCCGTACAGCGTGTCACCGCTGGGATCGTGGTTCGTGAAGAAGCCAGAGTCAGTGATGCCCGACCAAGTGTGCTGGCGCAACGGGTCGCGGCCCAAGCTCACGATCAGCGAGGAACAGGAGCCGATGATCACGCCATCGCGCAAGGCCACGAGCTGCCCCTCTGGAAACACGCGCAAATGACTGCGCAGGTGAGTCTCGGCCCAGACGACGTTGTCCTCGGCCATGTAGGGGTAGGCCGCGCGATTGAGGACGACCAGCGCGGGAATGTCATCGAAGGACGCTTCACGCACGACGATGCTATCCGAAACCATGCAGGAAAATTGCCACAGCCCTGCGCGCGCAACCAGCATTCCGTTGACCAACCGGGGCGACCGCGTTTCTGGGCTGGCAAGCGCCATTGCCGACTTTGGCTCTGTTCCTGAGCGCCCCAGCGGTTGGCTCGAGTGCTCGACAGGACGGTACTTGCCGAGCTGGTCCATGCTTCCCGTCAACGCTCGCTTGAATGGGCCGGTTCATGGACGTACAACCCGGCCCTGGAGGCCCATGTCGGTTCAGCGTCGTAACAACGTCAATGTCACTGGCGCCGGTCGGGCGACGTTATTTTTCGCCCATGGCTTCGGCTGTGATCAGAACATGTGGCGGCTCCTAGCGCCGGTGTACGCCTCGCGCTATCGCGTAGTTCTGTTCGACCTGGTGGGGAGCGGCAACTCCGACCTCTCCGCGTACGACCGCACGAAGTACGCTTCGCTCGCTGGCTACGCCGCCGACGTGCTGGAGATAGTCGGGGAGTTCGGCGAGGGGCCTGCCGTCTTCGTCGGTCACTCGGTGGCCGCAATGATCGGGCTTTTGGCCGACGTGAAGGAGGCCGGCGCGTTCGCGGCACAAATCATGATCGGACCGTCTCCCTGCTACATCAACGACGGCGATTACGTGGGCGGCTTCACTCGCCAGGACATCGACTCCCTGCTCGAGACGCTAGAGAACAATTACCTCGGGTGGGCGAGCAACATGGCGCCGGCGATCATGGGCGCCCCCACGCAGCCCGAGCTCGGAGTCGAGCTGACGAACAGCTTTTGCCGCACGGATCCCGAGATCGCCAAGCAGTTTGCCCGCGTCACCTTCCTCTCGGACCTGCGCGCCGACTTGCCGAGGCTGGTCACTCCCACGTTGATAATTCAATGTAACGACGATCTGATCGCGCCGGTTTCGGTGGGTGAGTTCATGCATCGCGTGCTGCCCCGCAGCACCCTGAGCGTCATCGACAACGTCGGCCATTGTCCTCATCTGAGCGCGCCGAGCTCGAGCACCGCGGCCATCGACGCTTTCCTGACAGCGGAAGGCCTCTGAGCCGACGTCGATGGCGGCCGGTGAAAAGCTCTCCGAAGAGTGTTGCGCGCTCTTGAACGCCGCGCCGTGCGGCCTCCTGCAGACGACGGCTGACGGCACGATCCTGCGCGTAAACCGGACTTTCTGCGGCTGGATCGGCTACCCGGAGGAGGAGCTCTTGGGACAGAGGAGGTTGCAGGACCTGTTCACCATGGGCGGCCGCATCTTCCACCAGACACACTGGGCGCCATTGATTCAGATGCAAGGCTCGATTTCGGAGGTGAAGTTCGACGTCAGGCATCGCGATGGAACGACGGTGCCGATGGTGTTCAATGCGGCGCTGCACGTCCAGAATGGAGCCGTGGTCCACGAAGTTGCCGCATATGTGGCCCGCGACCGGGACACGTACGAGCGAGAGCTCGTGCTGTCGCGCAAGCGGCTCGAGGAGCTTCACGCCGAGGCCAATGACCGCGCCTTGTTCGCAGAGCAGATGATCGGCATCGTGAGCCACGATCTGCGCAATCCATTGGCCAGTGTCTTGCTCGGCACGGCGCTCCTGGGGGGCGGGGAGCTCTCCGAAAGTCAGCAACGTACGTTGAATCGCATCACGAGCTCGACGGAGCGGGCGAATCGCCTGATCGCCGATCTGCTCGACTTCACGCAAGCGCGCCTCGGAGGCGGGCTGTCCGTTTCGCTCGAATCGATTGATCTTCATGAAGCCGTCGCCCAGGCAGTCGACGAGCTTGCGCACGTGCACCCGGGCAGGCAGCTGCGGCATCTGCCGCGCGGTCAAGGGCAGTGCGCGGCCGACGCCAACAGGCTGGCACAGCTGATCGGAAATCTCGTCTCCAACGCGATGGTCTACGGCAAGCCGGGCACACCGGTTACGGTCACGTCTTGTGTCGAAAGCGCGCGGTTCTCCCTCGCGGTCCACAACGAAGGTTCCGCGATTCCCGAGGCACTCAAGGCGCACATCTTCGAACCCATGACGCGCGGAACGGGTGAGGGGACCGTGAAGCGCAGCGTGGGCCTCGGCCTGTACATCGTTCGCGAGATCGCAAAGGCGCACGGGGGTACCGCGACGCTGGTGTCCACGGATGAAACGGGCACCACCTTCACGGTCGAATTTCCCCGCGCAGACGCCGAATTCACGTAGAAAAGGCGAATTCGAAGATGTGCTTCCAGAGTCTTTCGAAGTCGTCGTCGTTGAATCCGACCCCGGATTCGAAGATGTCGTAGGCGTCGTACGCGCGATCGCTCTTTGCGCGCGGGGAGTCGGGCTGCAAGCGATAGTGACCGATCACGTCGGCGTGGTCCCCTTCGACGAGGAACGCTCGATGGCGCCCTGGGTCGCGCGCGTCGTACGGCCACAGCATCGAGAGCGTATTGACCACTCCGTCGTTGTCGCTGACGGCTATTTCGCTGCTGGGGATCGGCGCGCCGCCGGACAGCGGCTGGAAGTGCGGAGCGAAGCTCGCGTCGTCGAGCGGGCGGCAGAGCGGGCCAGCGCTGTCCGCGCACAGCGCGTACGACGCTTCGAACAGCAGAGACGGTCGCGCGTGTACCGCCAACGCAGCCGCGAGCGCCGGACCCAGGTCGAGCGTGAGCCGCGCCAGCATGTCTCCCGGCACCAGCCGCGCCACCAATGACTGATGCAGCACGCCATACACCAGCCGCGCTGGCAGTGCGGCGGGTTTGGCGAACGCGGCAAGCTGACCGAGAAGCGCCGTGCCATTCACCGCGTGAGCGCGCACCCGCGAAGCGTACGAACGCGTCTGCACTCCCTGCCATGCCGAAACCTCCCGCGCGCGTTCGGCGGCGCTGAAGTGCGCCGGGCTTTTCGACGCTCTATCGCCGTTCGGCCGGCTCGTTAAATCTTCGATGGCATCGAAGTCCCTGGCCATGTGATCGAGCCAGAGCGCGAGCATGGCGCGCGCTTCACGTTCGTCGGCGAGCTGAGTTTCTCCCTCGCTCGACGTTTCGTCGCTCTCGTTCAAGGCGTCGTTGATCGCCAGCAGCACCTCAGCGCGGGGCGCGGGGAGACGATCCGCGAAAGCGCGGCGCAGCTTGGACGCGAAAGACCGGTTGATGCGCAGTCCGGCGCCCAACCCGTGGATGATGCCCTGGACGGCAGGACGGAAACGCACGAGGTAATCGGCGAGGTTGGTGCCGTACTGCGGCACGGAGATGAACACGACGCGGCGAACCGCAGCGAGCAGCTCCTCGTTCGCGATCGGCTCTCGGTCGTCAGCGATGGTACTGCCTGTTCGACTACGACTGAGCGCATCGAGAGCGCAGCGAATGTCGAGCCCGCCCGTCGAATGGCCGATGAGCGTGAGCTCGTCCCCGACGGCGATTTCGCCGCGCGCCACCTTCTTCGCGATGAAGCGCTGCAAGCGCTCCGCGCGGAGCGTGACGGATGCGGTCGGGAAGTTGTCGAAAAAGTGGACGCACACGTCGCGACGCTGCTCCCGCCATTTGCGGAAGCAGCGCGTGACCCCCGCGTAGTACTTCAATTGCCCGAGCACATCGAAGCCGACGAACCCCGGAACCAACACGGCGTGTTTACGCATCTTGGCGTCGTGGAGAGTACGCGACGGAGCGCGCGTCCGACAAGCCTTCCTCAGCCGTCCTGTCCGTGAGAGATTGGCCCGGTTCTACTCACGCGAGGTCACCGATGTCGCTCCTGCAATCGATGTTCAAAGCCGCCGCTACCACTGCCTGCGTCGTACTCGGCGCGAGCTGCCTGGTCGGAGATCCGAGGCTGGACCAAAAAGTTCCACCGGCTCTGCCGGATTTGCCTCGCACGCACACGGATCGCTCTTACAACCCGCCCGGTCACGCCGTGGCGCGGCGGAAGCTCGACTTGTACTTGCCAGCGGCCGGCGCGAATCCGGCGCCCGTCATCGTGTGGATTCACGGTGGGGGGTGGTCAGGCGGTGACAAATGGCCGGCTCAGAAGAGCATCCTGGCTCAAGTGGCGCGCGGCTTTGCCGTGGCCTCGGTCAACTACCGCCTCTCGGGCGAAGCGCCATTTCCCGCGCCGGTCCAGGACGTGAAGTTGGCCGTGCGCTGGGTCAAGGCGAACGCGGCCACTTACCATCTGGATCCCGCGAAGGTGGTGCTCGGCGGTGAATCCGCGGGCGGCCACCTGGCCGCGCTCGCTGCTGTCAGCCAGGGTCAATTCGAGATCGCGGTAACGGGTTGGCCGGACTCGAAGCCCAAGGCCGTGATCGACTTCGTGGGACCGACGGAGCTCGTGTCATTCATGCGCGACAGCGTGTGGGGTCACTTGGCGGGCGGGTTACTCGGGTGTCCGATCGTGGGTCAGAACGGCTCCTTTCCCATCTACGATTGTCCCGCTGCAGATCTTCGACGAGCGAGCGTGACGACCTATCTCGACAGCACCGATCCGCCGGTTTTCATGGCGTACGGCGCGGATGACACCATCGTCCCTGCGGAAAGCCAGGGTCGCGCGGTGGCCCAGCAGTGGTCCACGGCGCTCGGTAAGCCACTCGAAGAGAGCGGCGCCGTGTGGTTCGATCTGGTCGAGGGGGGCGGGCATAACATCGCGCCGCTCGCGGCTGAAATGCCCCCCGGCACGCCGGAAGAGCAGCGCAAGACCTACAACTTCGCGGCGCTGCAGCTGTTCCTCGACGTCGTAGCGCCGCGTTGAAACGCGGGTTCTGACAGCGCGCGGCTCGCTCGACGCGTCGACAACGACGGGTTAGTGCACGCGGCGTGTCCGACGTCACTTCACCTGTCGCGCCTGAGCCGCTGGTCTCCGCGCCGTCAGAGTCGCGGCGCACCGAACGGCGCTTTCTGCAAGGTCCGCGGCGCCGCCTGTTCGAGCTCGCGCGCGTGCTCCGCATCCTCGGCGAGCTGATCCGGGGCTTTCGCACGCTGCACTTCGTCGGTCCGTGCGTCACGTTCTTCGGTTCGGCGCGCTTCGCGGAGACGCATCCGTACTACGAGCTCACGCGTCGCACCGCGTCTCTCGTGGCAAAAGACGGCTGGACCGTGATGACGGGCGGAGGACCCGGGATCATGGAGGCCGCCAATCGCGGCGCGAAGGAGGCGGGTGGCGTGTCGGTGGGTTGCAACATCGAGCTGCCGCTCGAGCAAGCGCCGAACCCGTACCTGGATGCCATGGTCGAGTTCCGGTACTTCTTCGTGCGCAAGTTGATGCTCGCGAAGTACTCGTACGCGTTCATCGTGATGCCCGGTGGCTTCGGCACCCTCGATGAGTTCTTCGAGATCCTGACCCTGGTGCAAAACGGCAAGATTGGCGAATTTCCGATCGTGCTCATGGGACGTTCCTACTTCGAGCCGCTGCTCCAGTTCATGCGCGCCATGGCCGAGCAGGGCACGATCGATGCGACGGATCTGGAGCGATTCATCGTCACCGACGATCCGGCGGAGGCGCAGCTCTGCGTGCGCCAATGCGCGACCACGCGACTCGGCGTGCGCTTGCCAGAGCACCCGACGCCCCAGCCGATCCTCGGAGAAACTGCGCCGGCGCAGCGCGAAGCAACCCTCTCTGCCGCGTTGCTCTCCGTCGCGATCGCCGGCGGGATCTGGGCGCTGCTCTGTGTCGTGCTCGCGATCGGCGGTCATGCGCCGTCATTCACGCTTCTGCCCGTGCCGCGCGAACACTATTATCTCTTTCAGGCGCTGATCGTCGTGCCCACGCTGCTCGCGCTCTGGTTCGTGGCATCGCGGGTGTCGCACTCCGTGGCGCGCGCGCTGGGAGGCACGGGTTCTTTTCGCTCCACTTCCGCGGGGATGAGCCGGGCATTGTCGGTCCCGCTCGTAGTTCTGTTTCTGGCCCCCGATTTCCTGGTTTACGGCCTCGGTGGGTTTGGCGCGCTCGCGCCGCTCATTCGTATCACCGCTCCGCTGTCGTTCTTCGTCACGCTACTGCTCGGAGCGGGCGCGCTGCGAACCTCCCAGACGCTCTCCACGCCGCGCGCGTTCTGGGCCGCTGCGGCGGGAATTGTCGCCCAGGCGCTGCTCGCCGGACTGGTCCTGCGTTAAACTGTAACCTTTCGTGTTCCGGACCGTACGCTGACTGTCGCCCATGCACGGTCCGACCATCCTTTGCCTGTGTGTGTTCTTTTCCATCGTGATGGTTCCGTCACGTGGTGAAGCGTGCGGCCTGACGCCGCCCATCGGCCCCAATGGGTTGCCGGCCGTGTGCCACGGAGATCCAGATGCGCTGCGCATTCGAGCCGGTCTCACCGCGGGCGGAACGTCGACGCGCCTCGACTTCTCCGATGATTCGGCCGATCTATTGCAGTCCGCAACGACAGCGACGCTCGACGTATTTCTGCTTCAGCGCCTGGCCCTGAGCGCCACTCTCGGGGCAGCCTTGGTAGGGCGGATTGACTACCAGGGAGAGCGCTACACGCTGTTGCCCGGGCCTGTCGCCGGTCTGGGCGTGTCCTATCGCTTGTTCGGAGGGCGCGTACCGTTCGTGCACGCTTCGTTTACCGCATCCGTCGCGAAGGCGACGACACGCGCAGACGACGGCGGTGAGGCCGATTTCACTTCGCGGGACTGGCGGCTCGGGCTCGCAGTCGGCCAGGCCCTCGGCAAATGGGCGGCGCCGTTCGCGGTCGCGCGATACTTCGGCGCGGGTACGCACTGGGACGTTGCGGGTGGAAAGGGCGCTGACGCGTTTCGCTATCAAATTGGCGTCGGCGGCGCCTTCGGAATTTCAGAGCACTGGGATGCCCTCGTCGAGCTCGCGTTCTTGGGTGAACGGCGCGTGACCGCGGGTGTCGGCTATCTATTTTAGCGAACGGCACTCATCGCTCCTGGTGGTGAGTGGTCTCGCTGGCCAGCGGTGGAGCCAGGTACCCCGATGTTCCTCCCTAGTGTCGACACCCTGTCTCAGCAGCCAATATGACTATTGAACGGCGCGCGTTTGCTCTAGTCTCCCGCGCTACCGGGAAGCAACACCGGACGGGAGGAACCTAGATGAATCGATCTATCAGCGGCAAGAGGGCGTCTCGCGTCAAATCGCGGCTCAGAGTAGGCGTTCTGTGTTCGTTTACGGTGCTGGCTGCTCCGGCGTCAACTTGCGGACCGCCGCCCAACCCGCTCGTCGGCACGTGGTACGCGAGCGTCTCAGCTATTGGGACAGGGAAGTTTCCAAACTTTTCCCCAATCGGGATGATGGTGAGCATAGACACCACGTTCAGGTTGGTCGTTACTGAGTCCGGCGGCAACCTGGTGCAGCAACTCGAGCTCTGCGACCTCAAGCTCAGGTCTGTGACGGATCCCAATGCGCTCGTTACGACTTTTGGCCAGCCTGCGCTGGCGACCATGGTGGGCTCCGCTTCGATCCCGACCTACACCCCGACGGTTGGTGGACCCGTTACGGTTCCGCCAATCACCATCCAAACCGGTTCGAACGTCCCTTGCACCGGCTCGTGTGGGTTTTCCTCCTTCGTCGACTCGGACCACGATTCGAACCCAGGGATTAGCATCTCTGCGACTATTGGCGGAGTTCTGCCTTTGGTCGCGTACTCAGCCCTGACCATCCCGACGACTGTGACGTCGGCGACGTTGACGGACGAGAACACTATCGACGGTAGCTGGGGGTTCAGCGCGAACGGCCAGGTCTGGGCAACGAGCAGCGTGCTTTACCCGGGCGGACCGATCTCGGTGACGCCGGACCTGGCTACGAGTCCATTCACGGCCAAGAAGTTGGCTGGCAATGTGCCTTGCAGCACCATCAACGCGTTGCCGTAGCAAACACAACCGTCCCGAGCGCCGTTTTCGCTTGCGCGCCAGGCAGGCGAGACGGCGCGGCTCGTCGAGCTCTTCAGCCCTGTTGGGTCGTGACGCTGCACGGGGTCGATCAGGACTGTGTAGGTCGAAGACTCTGCGTCGAATAGCTGCCGGATGAGCATGATTGGCTCTTCGAGCACCGAACCCCTGCTTCAACGGCGCCCACGCGCGACGTTCGCGGCTTCTGCCAGCTCTTGCTCGAGCGCTTCGCGATCGCTGTCGCTGATACCGGCGCGCTCCGCCTGGATGCGCCAGCGAATCGCTTCTGCCGATCCGAACAGGTAAGAGACGCTGCCGTCGTCTTCGATATCGATCGCCACGTTCTCACTCGGTTCCCTGGCGAGCGTCGCGAGCAACGTGTCCGCCTGAGCGAGATCGAGGCCGAGCGCGCGCGCCACCTCGGCCGGCCTCACGATGCCGCGCTGGTGGCGCGCCAGGCCGTGAATCGTCTCCAGTTGCGCCTTGCGCAAGCTGCCTTCTCCCGAGCGCCCGAGCTTGCGCCCACCGATGATGCCGAACAACGCCAGGATCACGCTGAGCATGGCGATGGGAATGCCGACTGCCAGGCCGAGCCACGTGCCCGCCACGAACAACGACGCGACCGCCTGGACGATCAGGCCCACGGTCAAGGCCAGGAACAGTCCGATGAAGAGCGCGCCCCAACCGAAGAGCCGTGCGGCGATCCCGCCGATTCGTGCGGGCTTACCGGCGACGTTCAAGATGTTCGCAGCGAAAGGCGTGCGCGCGGCGTTGCACACGGTGCAGTAGGCATCCACGCCGCGCAGCACGATCGGCGCGTTTTGACGGCATTGCGGGCAAGGGGTTGCGGACGCCACGGGAGACAGTCTAGTTCCGGGTGGAAGCACGCGAAAGGATTGGGACCATGTACGGCTTGATTGGCAAAATGCGCGCGGTTTCGGGGCAGCGCGACGCACTCCTCGCGATTCTGCTCGAGGGCATCGAGAGCATGCCGGGCTGCCTCAGCTACGTGGTCGCCAAGGATCCAGCGGACGCAGACGCGATCTGGATCACCGAGGTGTGGGACGGCCAGGACAGCCACCGCGCCTCCTTGGCGCTCCCGGCCGTGCGGCAGGCGATCAGCCGCGCCAAGCCGCTGATTGCCGGATTCGACAGCTCTGTGGTCACGGAGCCCGTCGGGGGCCACGGCTTGCACACACCCACCGACTGAATTGCATCCACCTTGACGACGCCTTGCGGGGCACACTTGCCGGTGCGTAGCGCGTTGCTACATTCCCGGCTCTTGCACAGAGCCTCTGGCGGGCGGCCGCTTCGAGGTGGCTTCGGCTCTTGCACATAACTATTTAGTCTGAAAATCCCGTCGTACCTCTGAGGCCGGCCGGGTTTCGGCCGTATTTCCTCGGAACCAGCGTGGGTCAGACTCGCAGGGCGGCCGTGTGCGCAGGCGACGCGCGCGATCGTCGGGGTAGCAGTGTGCTCGAGCGCCAGCAGGAAAGGTTTGCATGCGTCGAAGGTGGGAATGGGTAGTTGCAGCCGGTGTGATGCTTTCGTCTCTGAGCGCCTGCGAGGGGCCCCCGCAGCTTTCGGCGGATAAAATGGGTGATTTGACGTACGTGCTCGCGGAGCGCACGCGACCCGACGTCGAGCACCTCGCGCGGTGCGGTTCCGGAGCGCTCACGGACACGGGTCGGCGCGTCTTGCGACGCGCTCCGTACTTGCAGCGGGTCGATACGGCCTCGACGTGGGTGATGTTCACGGCTGCGACCGGGAACGCGGTAACCGTCGACGTCACTCGGCCGGATGGCAGAGCCGTCGATTCGGTTTCTGCAGTGCCCGACACTTCGGCGCGCACGGCGGCCGGCACGTGGCAAGGCCTGGCCCAGCTGCAGGGCCTCGAGCCGGACACGCTGTATTGCTACGCGCTCCGCGGCATGACGGCACGGGCGGGCTTCCGCACGGCTCCGAGCGGCGGCGGCTCGCGCCCCGTGCGTTTCATTGCCTTCGGGGACTCCGGCGACGGCGGCGTCTACCAGTACACCGTCGCGCGCCAAATGCTCACGGCTCCGTTCGACTTCATGCTGCACACGGGGGATGTCGCGTACGACGACGGAACCCGGGCACAGCTCGAAAAGGGCTTCTTCGGAGTCTACGCGGGCACGATCCGCTCATTCCCAGCGTTCCTGGTCGCCGGCAACCACGACTATGCCACCGACGATGGGGCGCCGTTTCGCCAGGTCTTCGCGCTGCCGGACAACAAGACGGGCAAAGGCGTGGAGCGCTGGTACTCGTTCGACTGGGGCAACGCGCACTTCGTGGCCCTGGACAGTGAACGCATCGGGGGCGAGCAAGTGGCGTGGCTGGAAGCGGATCTGGCGGCCACGAGCCAGCCCTGGAAAATCGTGTTCGCGCACCACCCACCGTTCTCGTCAGGCGAGCACGGCTCGGACATCGATTTTCGCAGGCACTTCCTGCCCGTCATTCAGCGGCACGGTGTCGCGCTGGTGCTCAGCGGTCACGATCACCACTACGAGCGCAGTAAGCCGCAAGGCGGCACGACGTACATCGTGACGGGCGGCGGCGGTCATGGCACCCGCGAGGTCGGTCAGGGCGACTTCACGCAATTCAGCGTCGAGACGTTGCATTTCGTGCAGGTCGAAGTGCACGAGAGCGAGCTGTTCGTGCACGCAATCGACGGCACCGGCGTCGAGTTCGACTCCGCGCGCATCGGGCTCGGCGAGTAGCGTTCCACGCTCAGCGTCGCTTTCCGGTTTTTCTCACCAGGCCGAACGGCCGAAAATCAAACCGCAACGACGCGAAATCGCAGGCCGCCGAAGCCCGCTCCGCACACGAGAGCACACGCGAGCACAGCGACAAGCGGGGACGCTCCGGTAATAGTCACCGCTCGTCAGGAGGCGAATGCCATGCGAAGCATCATGATTGCGGCAACTCTGCTGGGCTCGAATCTGCTCCGGTTCTGTGACACCTCGGACGGTGCCGAACAGAAGAAGCCGGAAGCGGCCGTGCAAGCTGCGGAGGCCGCCAAGTTGGCGCCCAAGGCGAACTCCACCATGGAGGTGAAGGCGGCGCTCGTACCCAAGATTGGCGGCAGCGTCGTCAACGCCGGTGCGTACCGCGTCGAGATCGCGCTCCACCAGCGCGGGTTGATCGAAGGGCAGATCCAGAACGCGGACGGAACCGCGCTGGCTGATCCGACCAAGGCGAAGCTCGCGGTGCAAGCGAACGGCAAGGCCTCTGGCAAGGAGCGAATTCAGCTCCGCTGGGAACCCGCGCAACGGCGTTTCGTCGGCAACGCGCGGGCGAAGGCAGGTCTCGCGCCGGGAGCGCTGGACGTCGAGCTGACGCTGGACGGCAAGAAGGAAATCGCAACGCTCGCCCAGGCCGCGGTGCTGATGGGCCCCGAACACGGCGGAGCCGTGATGGCCGCCGGCGAGTACAACGTCGAGCTCCTGGCGAATACGGCGGGCGATGTCGACGCGCACCTCTTGGGTGCCGATGGTGCCGCGCTGGCTGGAGGTGCCGACCTCGACGTGCGAGCCAAGCTCGCCGCCAGCGGTGGTGCCGCTCAGGAAGTCGCATTGAAGTGGGATCCGGCACGGAGCGCATTTCACGGAAGGGCCGAAGCCGGCGTGAAGCTCGCTTCCGGGCCGGTCATCGTGAACGTCATCAACTCAGGGGTCGCGCGCGTCGGCGGGATCGCGGACCTGACAGTGGCGGCTTCCGCCACGCACGGCGGACGCATACTTCTCGCCGGAGACTACTCCGTCGAGGTCGCGGCCAAGGACGGCCTGGTGCTGGCGTATGTGGCGGACGCGCAGGGCAAAGCCGTGGCGAACGCGGACGTCCGGCTGCAGCTCGCGGCCGACGGCCGCGCCGAAACGCGCCTGACCTGGGATGCACCGAGCGCGAGCTACCGCGCGAAGCTCGCCGCGGGCCTGGATCTGGCGACGCAGCCGCTGCGCATCGATATTCGCGCAGACGGACGCGCGCACTTCGGCGGCATCGGTCGTCTCGACGCCGACGCCAAGCTGCTCGCGAAGGCGGGCGCTGCCACGGACGTCAAGGCGAACGCGAACGCGAACGCGAAGGCCGGGGCCGACGCGAAGCTCACGGTCAAAGCGCCCGAAGCGAACGCAAAGGCGGCGCTGAACAAGTCTGCTGGAGCGCAGGCCAACGTGAACCTTTCGGCGCCCAAAGTGAACGTCACGCCTCCCAAGGTCAAAGCCGAAACGAAGAAGAGCGGCAGCGCCAGCGGCAGCGCGAAGCTCGGTTTCAGCTTGGGCTCGAAGTAAGCGTTAGTACGTAGGGCCCAACGCCCGGGCCCGCGCGGCGAGTTCCCCACGTAGCCGTAAGCACGCGAAAGTCGGCGTGCTGGCGCTCTACGTGGGGAGCCTTGCGGGCGAAAAGGGGTTGCGCGAGCCAGCCGGCCGATGCAAAGCAGGGACCGTGATCGGGAGGATCCGCGATTTCGTGGGGCCGTTCCTGCCCTACGTGCGGCTGTATCCCGGGCTCGCCGCCGGAACGGTATGCGTGGGCGCGCTGTCTTCGCTGGCAGAGGGCATCGGCGTCAGCTTGTTCATTCCTCTGCTGAGCGGGCTCGGCGCGGAATCGATGCCAAAAAGCGGAGCGTTCGTGCAAGCGCTCAACGGCCTGTTCGCGAGCGTTCCGTCCGCGCGACGGCTGCCGATCATCGCGGCCTGTCTGCTGGCGGCGATCGCGCTGCGCAGCGCCCTGCAATCCGGCACCCAGGCGCTGTATGGGCTGCTCGACGCGCGCGTCGGCCACACTCTGCGTTCGAGCATTTTCAACCAGTGCCTCGACGTCGAATTTCGGTACTGGGAGCGCGCCCCGACCGACAAGTTACTGAGCGCGCTCGGCTCGGAGACCTGGCGGGCGAGTCATGCGGTCGAGCGCCTGCTGTCGCTCGCCGTCACGCTGTGCACGCTAGCCGTGTACGTGACCGTGTTGCTCCTGATCTCGTGGCC
>DATDJP010000016.1:0-74519 GCA_036520475.1 Polyangiaceae bacterium
TGTTACCAGATCGACTCGACGCACCGCGCCCGGTGCTGATCGCCACGCACGGTGCCGGTGACGGGCCCGAGTGGCAGTGCGAAACCTGGCAGAGCATCGTGCGCGGGCGCGGCTTCATCCTCTGTCCGCGCGGAGTGCGGCTCAACGCCGACCCCGGCGTGCCGAGCGGCTATTTCTATCGAAACCACCTGACTCTCGAGCGCGAGGTGCTCGCGGCGGTGGCGGCGCTGAAGCACGCTTACCCGCGCGAGGCGGACACCTCGGCCATCGTGTACACGGGCTACTCGCAGGGCGCGACGATGGGTGTGCTGATGCTCATCGACCATGCCGCACAATTTCCGCGCTTGATCCTGGTCGAGGGCGGAAATGGCGACTTCAGCCAGCGCGTCGCACAGCGCTACAAGGAGAAGGGCGGCGTGCGGGTCCTCCTGGCGTGTGGCACGGCACATTGCAACGGCCGCGCTCAGCGAGCCGCGCAAGCGCTCAATGCGGAAGCGGTCGAGGCCCGCCTCGAGCACGTACCGGGCGCGGGTCACACGTACGGCGGCGCGGTCGCAGAACGTGTCGCGAAAACCTTCGATTGGGTCGTCGCCGACGACCCGCGCTGGAACGTTCGTTAGCAACCCGGATCAGCGCATGAGACCCGGGCGCGCGTACACCCAGATCACCGGCACGCCGTCGTGGGCCACGACGTGAGCGGGCCGCGTCGTGCCGTATGCGACCCAGATCTGGTACTCGACCTTCCCCATGTGCGGCTCGTGGTGATAGAGCGCGAAGTCGGAAGCCTCGATCGACCAGGCGCTGCGCAGATCGGCCCGCAAGCGACCGTCGTCCACCAGCATCTGCCAGCTCGAACCAGCCGTATCGTGCACGTACACGCGGCCGCCCTGCGGGACGTGTCGATTCAAGAACTCCGTCACGCTGCCGGTCGTGTAGCCCCAAAACGTGCGATTGAGCCCGAGCGTGGCGGCACCCGGAGCTCCGCCCACGAGCGGCGTGTACGCACTGAGACCGAACGGATGCGAGTGGAGCGTCATGACGGCCGGCCCCAGAGCGACCAGCGCAAACACCACCGCCGGCACGCCCTGGCGCGACCACGCGCAGTTTCCGAACGCGATTCGCAGGCGATCGCAGGTGAGCGCGAAACCACGCGCGGCGAACAATGCCAGAAACGGGTACGCCGTGATCCAGTGCTTGGTCCCGCCGAAGATCGGCGTCTTCTCCGAGAACCAGGGCGCATAGCTCAGCACGATGCACACGAGCCAGAGCACGCTCGTCTGCCATTCGTCAGGTCGCGCCGGCGTGGTGATTGGCGAAGCGTCGCTAGCGCCGACGCCACGCACGCGGCGCCGCAGCGCCTGCCAGCGCGCACGCGCCGGCAACACGAAGCTGCCGAACGAACCGAGCAAGAAGAGCAGGAGCGTGATGCCCGGCACCGTCGCCGCCGTCATCACCCAGGCGTACAGGCGCGGCATGGGCGGCTTCCAGTACGTCCGCCCGAGAAACTCCATGTTGTAGTACTCGTGCCCGGTGTGAAACTGCACGTACTCGATGATGCGCGCGCCTGTGTTCCACCAGATCCAGGGCCAACCCGCGTAGAACACCAGCGGACCGAGCGTCGCCATCGTGAACAGCGCGAGCGGCGCAGCGATGCGACCAGCCGTAAGGCCGCGTCGCCACGCCGGCGCCTGCGTGACGAGGAAATGGAGCACGAGCGCGCCCGGGAGCAGCCAGGAGTTGTGCTTCGTGTTCAGCAGCAAGCCATAGAGAATACCAGTCGCGATCGGCCACAGCACACCGCCGGTCGTGATCGATCGCCAGTATGCGTACGTCGTGACGAGCCACATGGCCGCCACGGGCATGTCGAAGCAGGCCAGGTGCGAGTTGAAGAAGACGCGCGGCATGAACGCGAGCAGCAGCGCCGCGACGATGCCCGGCAGCCGTCCGATGGCGCGCTGTCCCCACAGGTACGTCACGCTGACGGCCAGCCCGCTGACGAACATGCCCGGAAACCGGTAGGCCGTCCCTGCCTCTCGGAACCAGCGCCACTTCTCGTGGAGCAGCGAGTGCGAGAGCGCGAACAGCGACTTCATGAGCGCCGGGTGCTCGTGGTTCGCCTGCCAGTAGCGATCGACGCCGCTCGGCTGGAGTGCGGCGCGGGGATCGCGAGCGAGCAGCTGGAACCAGCCCTCGTAGCTGCGCGCGGCGTCGAAATAGAAGCCCTCGTCGCGCGCGTAACCGAGGTCGTGCGCCGTCGCCAGCAAGAGCGCTACGTAGCCGCCTCCGAGCAAGAGCGCGATCAGCGGATCTCGCAGCCAGCGCGCGATGCGAGACAGGACGCTCATCGCGTGTCGGCCTGAAAGCAGAATTGACGATTGGCTGCGTTGTCGGCGCTCACCTCGAAGTCGACGTCGGCGCTCTGTCCTGCGAATTTTCCAGTGGGAAATTGGAAGCGCGTCCAGCCCTGACCGTCGCGGTGGACGAAGGTTCCGATGCGCTCTCCCGCGACCGCGACGCGGAGCGAGATGGGAGCGCCGTTGGCGTCGCGCAACATGAACCACGGCAACATGCCGTAGCCGTGCACGCGGCTGCCGAGCGTCACTCCCCGAACACGAATCCGCAGCGGATGTGGTCCCGCAGGATGCGCCCACAGACAGCGCCGAGGTCTGTAGTTTTCGTCATCGATCACCGTGACGCCGACGAAAAAGATCTCACCGCCCTCGCACTGAAAGCGCCGCGCCGGGAAGGCGGGCGTGGTGTGCAGCGATCCGCCCGAAACGTTCGCCTGGTCGTGCCACGGGCAAGCGCGCTCCCCTTCTGGCAACAGCTCCGACACCAGGACTTTCCCGGGGTCGAGCCCTTCCACGAAATCGAAGCGGACTCTGGCGGGAGCGGGATTCTCGAGCACGCGCAGCTCGAACGGACCTTGCCGCTGCCGGGAGCTCTCCCGCCAGGTCGAGAGCTCGGCGGCTCGCTGTCCGAGGATCGAGACCTCGATCGCCCGCGAGTACCGGGTCGCGTCCGCGCGCGCGACGTCTGCGAGCGGCATGAGCTCTTCCCCCACTGCGCGGCGCGCCAGCGGGTCTGCCCAGGCGGGCGCGACGACCACGAGCTCCTGGTTACGCCTCAAGGGAGCGACGGCGGCCTTCACTTGGGCCCAGGCCTCGGGCTCAGGCGCTCGCCGGGCGAACACCCAGTGCGCGACGAGCTCGATAGCGCCCACGAGCGGGACGATGCACCAGAGCCAATGCCAGACGGGCCGTGACACCGCGCGGCACACTAGTACAACGCCTTCGAATTCCACTCGGACCTCGACGCAAGCAGCGCCTCGTCGCCCTGCCGCTGTTCAAGAGTCGTATCCGATAGGGGGCTGGAACCCACAGGCCTGGCTTGCCTTCGCCCCCAGCGTCTGTCTCGACTTGAGACGGTCGGGATTCTCGGCTTGAGACGGGTCTCGCGGCGCGCGGAGCGGCGAGAACAGCGCGAGCCTCGGAAAAAGTAGTGGCGTGGGCGGCTGCCGAACTTGGCTGCTCGGCGAGCAGCGGCGCAAATCTCAATTGTTACAGCAGTTTGAGAAGGATCCGCCCTGTTTCCGAGGAGAAACCTACATTGGGGGACATAGGCGTCGGTGTAGTTGCTCGACTGCATCCTGCGATTTCAGTTCTGCAACAGCCATGTGCCGGTCCGTACGTAACTCACTAAAACACCCCCCCTGCTGGCATGGAACGCGAAATGCAAACGATACGTTTCGGTCGCAGTCGGAGGCAGGTTGCCTCGCTCTCCGCTGCTACCAAAGCCTTCGCACGGCGATCCGCGACGCTCCCCCCTCCGTCGCGGATCGCTGTGTTTTTCTCCTCATAACGCCGCCCAGCGGCTCCCATTCATAGTCAGACGGTTTGATTCTGATTCCTCCCTTCGATTGATCTCTCATAGCGAGCCGACGACGTCCCCCCTCCGTCGCGGCTCGCTGTGCCTTACTCAACACAGCGGCCGCGGCGCTCCCCCTCAGCCGCGGCCGCTGTGGACTTTTCTCCCTGCCGGGCGACGGCGGCAGCTCCCCCTCCTGCCGCCGTCGCCGGTCTTTACCTCGCAAACAAACTCTGAACGGCGAGTCGTGACGACACCCCCTCCGTCGCGACTCGCCGTTGTCTTTTTGTTCAGCGAGGAGCTCATGGGCCGTAGGTGGTGCTAGCTTGCGCCGCCGCGCGAGGACCTCACATGAGCTACGTCGAGACTTACTTCAGGGACGCCATCCGCATCATCGAGGCGATCGATCGTGCTGCCATCGAGCGCATGGTCGGCGAGCTTTCCGAGCTGCGTGGCAGGGGCGGGCGCTTGTTCATCCTGGGAGTCGGCGGCAGCGCCGGCAATGCGTCCCATGCCGTGAACGACTTCCGAAAGATCTGCGGCATCGAGGCGTACGCGCCCACGGACAACGTCTCGGAGCTCACCGCGCGCATCAACGACGACGGGTGGGAGACCAGCTTCTCCGAGTGGCTCAAGGTCAGCCGCCTGAGCAAGAGCGACGCGCTCTTCGTGTTCTCGGTCGGCGGCGGCAATCTCGAAAAGAACGTGAGCCCGAACCTCGTGCGGGCGCTTCAGCTCGCCAAGGAAGTGGGCGCCAAAGTTTTGGGCGTGGTGGGTCGCGACGGCGGGTACACCGCGCGCGTCGCGGACGCGTGCGTGGTCATCCCCACGGTGAACCCGGAGGGCGTCACCCCGCACACGGAGGCGTTCCAGGCGGTGGTGTGGCATCTGCTCGTTTCGCATCCGGAGCTCCTGAAGCGCGCCATGAAGTGGGAAAGCACGCGCTGAACAAAGCGCGCCGAACCGCTCGAAATTCGCCGGTTGCTGCGTGCGCTGCGCGCGGTTAAGCGTCGCGGTTGCATGCAGGCAGTCATTCTGGCGGGCGGCCTCGCGACGCGCATGCGGCCGCTGACGCTCAACACACCAAAAGCGCTCCTGGAAGTCGCCGGCCGGCCTTTCATCGCGTGGCAGCTCGAGCGACTCGCCGAATGCGGCTTCACCGACGTGGTGGTTTGCGTGGGATTCCTCGGCGAGCGGGTGCGCGAGTTCGTGGGCGACGGAAGTCACTTCGACTTGAAGGTCAGGGTCTCGGATGACGGGCCGCGCCTGCTCGGCACCGCCGGCGCCGTGCGCGCCGCGCTGAACCTGCTCGCGCCGGCTTTCCTCGTCACTTACGGCGACAGCTACTTGCCGTTCGACTATGCGGCGCCGTTGCGCGATCTGCAGCAGAACCCGGACGCGCTCGGCACGATGAGCGTGTTCCGCAACGCGGGGCAGTGGGACTCGAGCAACACGGCGGTGACGGGGGATCGCGTCGTGCGTTATCAGAAGGGCGCGAGCGAGCCGGAGCTCGATCACATCGACTACGGTGCGCTGGCGCTGCGCCGGAGTGTCATCGAGAAATTGCCCAGCGGTGAGCCGCACGGCCTGGACACCATCCAGACCGAGCTGGCGCGCGCCGGTTCACTCCGCGCGTACGCCGCCGAGCATCGCTTTTACGAGATTGGCTCGGCCGAAGGCTTGCGCGATCTGGAGCGGTACCTGCGCGACTCAGCGAACGCTTGAGTCACACGCGCTCGCGTTTCAGCCGTTCGATTTCGGCGAGCGCCTCGCGCAGACGTGCTTCCGCTTCTTTCTCGGCGCGGCGTGCCTCTTCTTCGAAGCGCTTCATGCCCTCCTCGGCGCGGCGTGCTTCTTCCCCGGCGCGGCGCGCTTCTTCCTCGGCGCGGCGTGCTTCTTCTTCGAAGCGCTTCATGCCCTCCTCGGCGCGGCGTGCTTCTTCTTCGGCGCGCCGCAGACGACCCTCGAGATCGTCAACGAAGCTTTCGAGCTTGTCGATCAAATCCCCGGCTTCGGGCAGCTCTGCGTCACCCACGTAGAAACGCAGCCGTTCTCCCTCGAGCACCAGGTCCAAGCCCAACACCTCGGAGGCCCAGTGGCCGTGCACCGGTGTGAGCGGTTCATAATTTCCAGCGCGCGCGTTCAGACGGAAGCCGTACAGCCGCAGCCGTGGCCGATCGAACACGAAGTACTCACTGATGCCGAGCGCCGCATAGCGCGCCCGGTTCCGATCCAGATCTTTGCGCCGGTGGCCCAGCACGATGACCTCCATCGCAAAGTCGAGACCCTTGCCTTCCCGCGATACGATCCAGCTCGGCCGCGCGTGCGTCTCCACGTCCAGCACCGCGATGACGTCCGGAGAGAACATGCTTTCCCCCGGGTAGTACACGGGCAGGTTCGTCCCCACGTACACGCGCCGCCCCATCTTGCCGAAGAAGCGACGCAAGGCCGTGCGGGCGCCGTACACCGCCTCCGTGTGATGGTCCCCTTCCGGCGGATTGGCCTCCGTCGGCTCGAACTCCGAAGGCAGGCTCTCCACGACCCGCTCGCGCTCCGCCTCGCTCATCCGCTCCCAGAGCTCCTGGGGCGGAGCGCGCGGGTCATCGGGATCGACGATCCAGCGGTCAGTCACTTGGGAAGGGTACCGTGAAATCATGGCGCGAACCAGCTCGGGAGCCAGGTTCCACCGCTTCGGCCGCGACGCGCGGTCAGTTGCGCCCGCCGTGCCGCGTGACGTCGGACGCTCACTATGGCAACCGTTCGACCGAAGACGCCAACGAGAACGGAAGGCTTCGACGTGAAACGCTACTTCGTGGTCGGCGGCGCCGGCTTCATCGGCAGCCATTTGGTCGACGCGCTCATCGAGCGCGGACCGGTTACGGTTTACGACAACATGTCGGTCGGCAGGCGCGAGTTCCTGGCGGGCCCGCTCGCGACGAATCTGTGCACCCTCGTCGAGGGTGACGCGCTCGACCTCGATGCGCTCGCGCGCGCGATGCAGGGACACGACGTCGTATTTCACCTCGCCGCCAACCCCGAGGCACGCTGGGGACTCGACAATCCACGACTGGATCTGGAGCAAGGCACGATCGCCACGTGGAACACGCTCGACGCCATGCGCCAGAGCGGCGTCACGCAGCTCGTGTTCTCGTCTTCGGGCACCGTGTACGGGGACACGCCGGAAGCGTGCGGGGAACAGGACCTCGGAAGCCTGCCGATATCGCTCTATGGCGCGAGCAAGTTCGCCGGTGAAGCGATGGTCAGCGCGTACGCCGAGTGCTTCGGCATTCAGGCGTGGATCTATCGCTTCGGCAACGTGGTCGGTCCACGCGGAACGCATGGTGCTGCGCTCGATTTTTTGAAGAAGCTACGGGACAAAAAGACGGAGCTCGAGGTGCTCGGAGACGGCCGCCAGGCCAAGCCCTACGTGTTCGTGACGGACTGCGTCGCTGGCATGCTGTTCGCGCTCGAACGCGCCACGGAACGCCTGAACGTGTTCAACATCGCGCCGCCGGACTACACCTCGGTGCGCCGGATCGCAGAGCTGTGCGTCGCGGCATCGCCGTACCAGGACGCAGCCATCCGCTACACGGGCGGAGACCGCGGCTGGCCCGGAGACGTGCCGCAATCACGGCTCAAGGCCGACAAGCTCGACGCGCTCGGCTGGCGCGTGAGCCGTACTAGTGACGAAGCAGTGACGCAGGCCGTGAATGCTCTGGCGAAAGAAGTGTTCGGACGCGCAGGCTGACCTCAGCGATCAGCGGCTATTAAAATCGGGATGTCCTGAACGAGTGTGGCTCAGGACATCCTTGTATTACGCGGGAGAACGTCAGCTGCGGTGCAGGTTGGCGACGATGCGCGCGCCGTCGAGATCGAAGCGGAAGCGCAGCGGCCGTAGCCCACGCCGGATCATCTCTTCCCACACCGCGCGCTTCTCTGCCGGGCGCACGTAGAACATGAAGAATCCGCCGCCGCCCGCGCCCATCAGCTTTCCGCCCAGCGCGCCGGCTTTTCGTGCCGCCTCGTAGTGATCGTCGATGCGGTCGTCGGTCATCTTGCTGGCCAGCTTGCGCTTGCGCATCCAGTGCTCGTGCAATAGCTCGCCGTACGCATCCGTCTTGCCGTCGACCAGCAGCTGATACACGTCCTTGCCCAGCTCTTTGATGCGGTGCATGCCCTCGGTCGTGGCCGTGTCGGTCTTCGCGACGCGTTCACCCTGCTCGCTGAGCACGACCTTGGCCGGACGCTCGATGCCGGAATAGACGATGACGAGGTTGTTCTGGAGCTCGTCGAGGACCTCATCGCGGACGTGCACGGGCTCCACGTGAACGGTGCCGTCCTTCTCGATGGTGAAAGCGGTGACGCTGCCGTAGGCCGCGATGTACTGGTCCTGTTTGCCGACGGGCTCGCCGAGCCGATTCATTTCGAGATCGCACGCTTCTTCGGCGAGCTGTCGGCTCGACACGAACTCGCGCTTGTACGCGTGCAGCGCGTTCAGCAAGGCGACGGTGAAGGTGCTCGACGAGCCGAGGCCGCTGTTGGCCGGCACGTCGGCGACGCTGGTGAGCTCGATGCCTTGCCGAATCCCGACCAGACGCAGGGCCTCGCGGAAGATGCGGTGCCGGATCGAGTCCACGTTCGGGACGATCTCGGTCTCCGAATACGCGAGCCGGATGTCGTCGTAAAAGCGCTTGTTGGCGGTGACGTAGACGTATTTGTCGATCGCCGCGCTGACGAAGAATCCGCCGTATTGCCGGTAATAACTCGGCAAATCCGTGCCGCCGCCGCCCAAAGAGAACCGTACCGGTGCGCGTGAGATGATCAAAGCACGACTCGCTGTTCAGGGGTTTCGCGGGCGACGCTTTTTGCGTGATTCAAGCGGGAAATGCAAGCATCTCGTCGCGGCCGGCTTTCGAGGGCGCACCTGTCGCGCCCAGTCGGCCTGTGGCTCAACCTGACACAGCGGCGGCTATGCCGAGCAGCCAGATCCGGTGCAAACCGCCGTGAGACCCAGCATGACGCGGCGTGCGAAGCTCCCTCCCGTATTCGAGCGTCGGCCGGCCTTCCGCGAGCGTCACGGGACTGGCGATCACTCGAGGGCGAGAGACGAGACGACCGCCGTGTCCATGGACTCGGGTTCGAGCACGATTTCGTTGAAGCCGCCGCTGGCCGCTCGCTCCGGGGTCGCCAGGTTCGCGGCGGCGCCCGCCGACTTCCATTTCAGACTTGCCAGCACCTCGCCTTCTCGACGCCATGCGATCTCGTAGTTGCCGCTGCTGAGCGCAATCTTGACGGTTCGGGCGTGCAGGCCGCCGGGGAGCTCGACGATCAGGCCGGCTGAGGTGAAGCGGACGCCGTTGTCGGCACACGGGTGCCAATGCGTGTAGAACTTGCCGCATTCGTCCTTGCTGTTGCCAATTTCGGCCAAGCTTACCCGCTTACGATCGTGCTCGGGCAAGTAGGCCCGCCGGAGCCGATCGTAAACGCCGAGGTTCATGGCCAGCACGTTCGCGAGGCGGCGCAAGCTGAACAACGGACCACGCGTGATCAGTGTCAGGCGCTCGTAATATTCTGCGAGTGGCCGCGAGCGAATCTGATTTTTCCCGGTCCGTAAGCTGGCGAGATAGCCGTCGGGCATGCCTCGGCCATCGGGCATGCCGCGCATGAAGTGACCCGCGCGCCAGCGTGTTTCGTGAGTCGCGTCTGGGACGGGCAACCGCGCGAGGAACGGATCCGTGAGCGCGTGCATGTCGACGATGTAAACCTCGGACCCCGCGTAGTAGGCTTGAATTCCTGCCGCGCCGGTGATGGGAATCTCCTGCGGCTTGCTTGCCATCTGCCGTCCGATCTCGATCCAGGGATGATTCGGAGGCGTGGTGAATGGCTCCAGCAGATAGAGCGCCGTGTGGGGCGAAGCTTGCCGGCGCGAATCGACCGCGTCGGCGCGCGCTACGGGACTTCGGTCTTCGCCCAAGAGAGTCGGAAAGTCCATCGAGGCGCCGATGAGAAGCGCCGTGCCGCCGAGGACAGCGGCGGCCGGGAGCGCCTTGGAATACCTGGCTTGCGCCAGTGACACGCACGCGAGCACGAAAGGAACGCTCAAGAAGCGCCCCATCATGAAGTCACCCCCCACACACGCGACATAGACCACGTAGAGAAAGAGCGCGACGGCGAAGGCCGTAACTCGACGGTCGCGCACGACGAAAGGCAGCAGCAACGCAGCGAGCAGCGCCAATGCAGTGACCGAGTCGTAGAGGACGGTGGTTTGCAGGTAGACGATGCCGTGAAGCACGTATTCGCGAAGCGGCAGACCAGTCGACAGCTTTGCGTAAAATGTGTTGGGAAGCGGAAATCCGTAATAGAGCGTCGCAAAGCACAGCCAAGCGACGAGTGGGATTCCCCCAATTGCGAGCTCGCGCGCGACCGACTTCAAAGTCTGCCGCGAGTGGCCTTCGCTGCGAAGCAGCGTGATCAGGCGCTCCGCGAGCAATGGCAGGCACAAAATGCCGAGATCCAGCCGATTGAGCATCAACAGCGACATCCAAAACGCCAGCACGCGCACGCTCCGGAAGTCGTCGCCCGCCAGGCAATAGCGGACTGCAAATGCGGCGATCAAGAGATGAGACAATGAGTTCTCGAGACCGGAGGTCGAGTAGTCGACGAACGCCTTGCTCATCAAGAGTAGTGCACCGACTGCGCAGGCCATCGGCCAAGACCGGGACGCCTTGCCGCAAACCAGGAACACGCTCAGTGCGCCACACAGGATCTGCAATGCGATCGCAGTGAAGTAGGCCTCACGCGAGAACAGCATCGGTAGCGTCAGAAGCAGCATCCAGAGCGGGTTCGTGAAGCTCTGCACGCGCTCGGCAACGTTCCAGCGCGGCCCAAAACCGTGCACGATGTTGCTCGAAGTTCGAAACGTGATGTAGGCGTCATCGCAAACCCAAGCATTGCGCAGCAGCAACACCAGGAGAATTGCGACCACGAGCACGGCTACGAGCCGGCGCGAGTCGTTCGGGTAGTCTGCTTGCGGTGGCGTCCGCATGGGCCCCTGATATCAGGGTGTGTGTCGGAAGTCGCCGGGAACGAGTCCGCGACTGCGTTCGTGCATCAGTCCTTCGGCTTTACACCGATGGGCAGCGCATACTTACCGACTGCCAGCGTCACCAAGCGTCCCGCGTGTGCGTAAGAGAACTTGCCGGCTAGCGAAAATATCGCGCCCTTGATGCCCTTGCTGCTTTGACCAACATAACGCAGCTGTGCACCCGCGATCTCGTCCTCCGCCCGCATCACGGCGCGACGCGTCGCGCGCGGCAGCGTATGGACATCGAGCGTCGTGAGCCCCACGCGTTCGTAGTAACGCCGCAGCGTATTCGGCGTGTAATAAAACAAGTGCCCTTCCGGAACCAGGTACGGCCAGCGCTTGCCGAGAACGCGAGCGTACAGACCGTCGGCGTTGCCAGTCGAGTACACGAAGATGCCGCCCGGTTTCAGAAGCTGCGCCACTCTTTGCAAGAATGCCGCCGGACTGCGCACGTGTTCCAGAACTTCTGTGGCGTTGATCACATCGAAACGCTGTTCTTGGACATCGAGATTCAATAACTCACCAACGTAAGTCGGTGCGCCGGAGCGCTCGTGGGCCACGCGCGCTGCGTGTTCGGAGAGCTCCACGCCAGTCACGTCGCGATAGCCGGCACGCCGCAGCTCGATCAGCAGATCACCGAGGCCGCATCCGACATCGAGCACGGACAGATCATTGCCCGGCCGAAGCGCTCGAATCTTGGCGATGATGCCGAGACTCTCCCGTCGGCGTTCGATGGCGGTACGTTCGAGCAGCGCATAGTTCACCGACCAGTCGAAACCACGGCCTTCGAAGTAATCCTGGCTGTAAAGTCGCAGGTTCTCTTCCGCCGTCAGCCGCGGGCTCACGAACATGAGACGACAGCTCTCGCAGCGTTGGATTCCGAAGGTTCTCCCGGAAAATGCACCGTGCAGCAGCGTGAACAGCTCGAACCCTCGGCCTCCGCATAGGTCGCAGGCCGTGACGGTTTCCATGCCGGTCGGGTTTCGAGCGTTCATGTCCGGGCGTCCGTGTCTGGCGGACCCTACCACCGTCGTTACGCCGCTTTCCATCAGCAGGCGCCGTCCGCGGATGTCCGATTGAGGGCCATGTTCGGCCCGCAAGCGCGGCTTTCGATGTCCGCCCCCGTCAGCTGCTCAGGCTGTCCTGCGCACCGCGACGGTAACCAGATTGAGGCCATAGGGCGGCGTTAACACGTTTTCCAACGAGCAGCACAATGGAACCACGACCCGGTCAACCAGTCGGATACTGGTGCGGCCAACGCTCTGTTTCTTCATGATCCGCCCGGCGACGAGCCAGGGCAGTACGCCGACCAGGTTGCGATACTCCGCGCGCTTGACGTCGAACCCTGCGCCCAGGAGCTTCTCGGTGAGCTCGGGGCGCGTGTAACGCCGGTGGTGCCCGACTGCACGGTCCAACGTTCCGTACAGCTCCGGCCGCGCTGGAACATAAAGGCACAACGCTCCGTTCGGCCGCAGAAGGTCCCTCATGGTCGCGAGGCAAGCGCGATCGTCCTCGATGTGCTCCAGGACGTTCGCGGAGACGATGCAGTCGACGGCCTCTGGACCGACACGGCCGAGGTGCGCGTCGAGCGTCCCGGGAACGATCTCCACGTTCGACTGACCGTCGAAACGCTGACGCAAGATGGCTACCAGCTCAGGATCCGGTTCGACGACCACGAGCGTGCGCGCCCCCGCATTCAACAGTGCGCTCGAGAGTGAGCCGGTGCCCGCACCGTGATCGAGCACGCGTCCACGCAAGTGCTGTTTGAAAAGGCCCGCTTGCCAGGCGAAATAGTTGGTGTACTCGTCTCGATGAGAGAGCCCGAATGGAAGCTCACCACGACGACGAACGTAGTCTGGTTCGGTCGAACTAGGCTTCGTAACTGCGTCGCTTGCACCCAATTCCATGAGACCTGAACGATAGCAGCCGCTCGCTGAGCGGTAAAGGCGAGCAGCCAGCACCCACTCAATGCGTCTTCGCGACGCACCCACAATCGAGCTCGGTCCAGCTGAAGCCTTCGACGCGGCCCTTCGCTTGAAGATGTCGTTTTTGACAGTCGGGAAAACCGCCTGGATCGCTCGCCCACACGCCACCGCTCGCGCTAGCACGGCACTCTTCGCGAATTAGGCCGGCGACCGGAACCGTCACTTCGAAATCCTTGTCTGGACGAATGTAGCGCACGTGACTTCCGCGATTGGCCGCGGTGCGGAGCGTCAAATCCGGACGGTAGTACAGCAAGGCCACAGGTCGTGCGTCGGCCGTCACCAGGCGTGCGTGCGGCTCGAACTCGCTCGCATGTAATCGAGTGTCAGAAAATACGTCTGCTACGTCAGCTGCCAAGTTGGCGAGGCCCAGCAGGTTCAAGAGCGCCAGAGTCGGCGCAAAGAGGCCCAGCACGACTGCTCCAAACCACGGCGCCCGGCGCGCTGCGGCCAGAGCGAACACTGTCAAATACGCCAGCGCTGGCAACGCCACGAACGTGAAATGACGGTAGGTCGCGCCCGCTTTGGCAACGAATGTGTAAAGCAGCAAGCCAGAGCTGATAAGCCAACCCAGCGCGAATATCGTCCCCCTGCGGCGCTGCGTAGCATCCCAAAAAGAGAACAACACGATCAAGACCATTCCTGGCAAAGCCAGGGCGCTGACGAGCTCGACGACTCGAGGCGCAGGCAGGTCCGCACGCAGCCAGGTGCCGTCTTTTTGGAAGAATGCTCGGCCGAGCACGGCCGTGACGGCTTCGGGCAGGTCGCTCCATGTGATCGCCGTGGTGGCGTTCATCTGCACCCAGCGCTGCTCGTAAGGCAGCGCGTATGCGAGCGCCAAGATTGGTCCGGGTGCACACGCCAGACCGTGGAGCAGCGGCCGCGGGGTGGAGAACTTGAGCATCCGCCAGAGACACGCCACGAGCGCACTGCTAGCGGCGATGCACGCACCATGCAGGCCGAACACACTCGTCAGAGCCGAGTGGATGGCGAGTCGAGTTGGCCGGGAATTCGGCGCCTCCGCGTAGATGATTGCGGCCGCGATCGCATGAAAGGCAATGCCCAAGGAAAGCGCATATTGTCGGGCGATCACGCCGCCCTCGAACACGCAGGGGTAGGTCAACGCCAGAATCGCCGTGCCCAGCGTGGCCTCGGTACGGCCGGCAACGGTGGACATGAATTCGTGCACTCCGCGCAGCAGCACCACGTAGCCGAGCGCAGCGAGCGCAGGCAGCGACCACGTGCCCAGGACGGAGTCCAAAGACTTCATCAAGAGAAATATTCCGGGCGGTATTCCCGCGAGGCGCGACATGTACAAAATGTCGGAAAATGACGCGCGACCGACCAAAACGGTCTCCGCCTCGTCTCGCCACGGTTCGTGGAAGCGCCGGGTGAACTCGAACATGAAAACGGCGGCGAGCAAGAGCAGCGGCAAGCGACGAGACCGCAAGCTGGCCGAGAGCACCGTGCGCCCGAAATCCCGAGTGAACTGCATCAGCCCTCGCCTGAGCGAGCCATCTCGCGTTTCGGGAAACAGATGCATGAGCCGCGCGTTCATAGCACACGAAAGCGTACGCAAATGGCAGGGAAAGCTCGGGCTGCGAAGCCGAATCTGAAAATTTGGGCGGGTGTACGAGGAGCGGCCAAGTCGCGCGGAACCGGCGGGAAGTGTCGTGCGCGACGCGGTGATTCCATGCCAGGCGGTGCAGGTCCAGCCGCAGCTATCCGAGATTTGCCGCTGGAACCCCTTGGCGCGCAAGTGGCGATGATCGCGACAATGCGGTAAAGCCGGGCGGAGGACCATGCTTGAAGCCACGCCCCGTCGCGACCGAGACTTCGCCTTTTCTTTGACTCCCGCCGTTGCCGCCTCACGTACTCGAAGCCGGTACGTGGCGTGCTCCGTGTGCCAGGTCGACAACTCGCGATATCTATTTCATCGCGTCGGCGTGCGCTTCGTTCGTTGTCGAACCTGCGGCAGCGTCTACGTGAATCCCGTCGGCGAAGCGCGAGACAACTTCTTCGATATCGCGCAGGTGGGTCAGTACCAGAGCGGGCGACAACGCGCACTTGCGGTCAAGGACTTCCAGCGCTTCCTCTCACGGGTCGAGAGCGACTACGAGCGCGTCGAGCAACGCCCGCTGCGGAACGTGCTGCTGCTCGGTCGCTGGCTGCCCGAGTTCGCGGAATCGCTTTCCGCTCAGCGCGTCGGGCTGCGCGTGTGCACCACCGACGACGCGGCGTTCCGTTCTCTGGCGCTCGACGCGAACACCGACTGGGCGAAAGCCGAGCTCGACCGCGGTCCACAAGTGGTAATCCTCAACGAGTTTCTGGAAGCGTGCAGCGACGCGGCCCGCGTCCTGGAAGCGCTGACGCACAGTCTCCCGACGTCCAGCTGGTTGGTCATCACGTACTCGAACGCGGGCTCGATGCCTGCGCGCCTGATGCGCCGCGCCTGGCCGCAGTTTTTCGACTACAAGAACGCCTTCTTCAACACGAACAACCTGCTCGCGCTGATGATGCGCTTCGGCTACCGCATGAGCGCCAACTACCGCTATCCGGTGACGCAGACGGCTTCGTACGCGCTTCAGCGTGTGGCGCCGGACAGTGCGGCGCAGAAAGTCGCCGACGCGACACCCATCGGCTCCCTGCCCGTGCCGCTGCGTACGGGGCATCACGTCGCGGCGTTCCGTAAAGGCGCAAGGACGCAGAACGCGACAGAAAAGCTTTCGATCGTGTTCCCCGTTTTCAACGAAGCGCGTTACGTGGCGCAAGTCATCGAGGCGATCCTGGCCAAGACGCTCAAGATCGACAAGGAGCTGATCATCGTCGAAAGCAACAGCACCGACGGCACCCGCGAGATCGTGAAAGGGTTCGAGGGGCGCCCCGGGGTCCAGGTGATCTACGAGGACAAGCCGCAAGGTAAGGGTCACGCGGTCAAGACCGGGCTCAAAGCGGTGACGGGTAGTATCGTGCTGATTCAGGACGCCGACTTCGAGTACGACATCGACGACTACGATGCCTTGCTCGAACCCATCTTGCAGCGCCAGACCACGTTCGTGCTCGGTTCGCGTAGCCTCGGCCTGGACGACTGGAAAGTGCGCCGCTACGCAAACAGCGCAGTCAAGGGTTTCTTGCTGAACTTTGCGCAGGTCGTGTTCGCCAAGACGTTCAACGTGCTTTACCAACAACGCATCACGGACGTGAACACGATGTTCAAGGTATTTCGCTCCGAGTGCCTGGACGGCGTGGATCTCCAATGCGACGGCTTCAATCTGGACATCGAGCTCGCGTGCAAGCTCGTGAAGCACGGTAATGCGCCGCTCGAAGTGCCGGTCAACTACGTCTCGCGCGGCTTCGACGAAGGCAAGAAGATCAGCTTCATCCGCGACGCGGCGCCCTCCTACTGGGCGTTCTTCCGCTATCGATTCGATGGCAGCTAGAACACCTCCAGCTCGCTGAGCGCCACGAATCCGCCGCTGCGGCCGCTGATCCTCACGTAGCGCGCCTTCTTGCCCTCCGCGCGATAGACCCACGGAGCAGCCTGGGTGAACGGCTTCGTGCGCTCCTGGACCAGGTCGAACCTCTTGCCATCCTCGGAGAACTCGAGCTTCAGGGGCAGAGCGTCGTTGAACCAGCCGTCACCGCGGTTGTAGATCTTCACGCGATCGATGGCGTGGCTCTGCCCGAGGTCCACGCTGACCCAGGGGTGCTGCTCCAGATTGGTGTGGACGCCGTAGCCATCCTTGGTGTTGCCGTCGGTGAGGCCGCCCGCGGGCGCCGTCGAGTTCGGATGGTTGCTACTCACCAGGACTGGTTTCCCGTGTGCGAGGCTCTGCGGCTTCACGAGCCAAACAATCGAAGTGATCAGCAGGGTGAGCAGCGCCAAAGTGAATGCGCCCAGTCGCAGCCGCTTGTCCCGCTTCAATTCTCCGAGCGTGCGAGGCTCGATCCTCCCGCGTAGCCAGCGCAGCGTGCGCTGTAGCGACTCCGTGACGCGCATGACTTCCGCTGGTGGTAGGGCGTCCGCAGAGAGCGCGTCCTGGTTGGATATGAGCGTCTCGGTGTCCGCGAAATCGGGCGGAGGGTGCGGCAGATCGCGGGCTTCGATCAGTGTCTTCAGCTTGTGGAAGGCCGTGGCCGTTTCGAGCCGCGCCACGTCCACTTCTTCCCCACGTGCGACGAGCAGCGCCGCGGAGAACAGCCGCAGCGCGCTGCTTCCGAGCTCGATGGCGGCCGCCCCGAAACGGCCGTCGCTCAGTTCGTTCATGGCTTGACTCCGCAGCGACGCGGCGTCGAAGAGCTGTCTCACCTGACGCTGTTGTGCCTCTGAATAGGCTGCGGCCGTCCGGCGTGCCCGCTCGAGCAGGAAGGCTTCCCTCAGCCACTGAATCGCACTCGACATGAGCGCAGCATAGTCCACGCCGGGGCGCTCGAACATCGTCTCGGAGGTCGCTCGCGCCGCGCACGGCGACTTCGCAGGCGCGAGGCTTGTGCTAGCCTCGCCGCGCCGCAATGCCCTCGATGGAACGCCTGGCACGCTCGACGCTCGTGCGCCTGATCCTGCCGGCACTGTTCCTCGCCGCGCATCTGCTCGTGCTGGGTGCGCTGGCTCAAGAACGCTTCGGGCGCCCATTCAACAGCGCGCCGGGTCGAGAGCCCAGCTTCGCCAATCCGGCGAGCGACGCCGTGCCCGCGCACTGGCAACGGCTGATCGTGTCGCGCTGGGACTCGCAGCACTACATCACGTTGGCGCTACGCGGCTACGAGTACTGCGCACCGCGCGAGGCGCTGGGACCGCAGCGCTTTGCTGACAGTGATGTCGTGTGCCAGGTCAGCTTTTTTCCGGGCTACGCTTTGCTCGGCGCCGGGCTGCGCTGGCTCTCCGGAGCGCCGGTCGACTACGCGCTGTTCGCGATCTCGCTGCTCGCCAGTTACCTCGCGATGTTCCTGTGGACGTCCAAGGAGATGCAAAATTCGCTGGGGACAGCGAATACGTACCTGTCGCTGCTGCTCCTGAATACGTTCACCACTGGCTACTCTTTCGTGGCACTCCAGACCGAGTCGTGCGCGCTGTTTTTGACGATAGCAGCGTTCGTCGCGCTCGAACGGCGCTACTTCGCGATCGGCGCCGCGTGCGCCGGTGCCGCAAGCCTGGTTCGCCCAACCGGCGTGGCGATCGGACTCGCGTTTGCACTGGCGCTCTTCGTCGTGTCGTGGCGCGAGCGCGCTCGCATCCGTACCTGGCTGTGGCGTGGAACACTGATGCTCGTGTCGGGCTGGGGGTTGATCGGGTTTCTTAGCTTCTGTTACGTGCGATTCGGTGACGCGCTCATCTACTCGCACGCGCGTACGCGCTACTACCACTACACGCCCGACCCGCTGGCTTTGCTCGCGCCGAAGTACACGTGGATCTCGCAGTCGATCTGGGCAGCTCCGAACGAGGGTGTCTGGCTGGCCGCGGGCCTGCTTTTCTTCGCGCTCGGTCACCGCCGCGCTCTCTCGGGATTCAAGACGCATTCGCGCGTCTACTGGTATGCGGTTTTCGTGCTCGCGGTGGGCATCGCTGCGGCCGGGCAGGTCCAGATCGGGTTCAGTGGCATGAGCCGTTACTTGTTGCTTGCTCTGCCGTTGTTCTTTGCGACGGCTGCGGCGCTCAAGCGGCGTCCGCTGGCGCTCGCTTTATGGGTGGTGTTCAGCTGCGTGCACTACTGGTCGGTGAACGCCTGTTTCTACATCGGTAGAGGCGAGCCTGACTTTTGGCGAATCTGTCATTGTCAGCCGGGAGCGTGAGAGGTATCCGAATCCGCTCACGCTCCAGGCCGAGAGCCTCCAGCGGCCGCCCGAGATGATCGGATTTTTCGTCTTTCTGTGCCTGTCGACCCTGGCGCTACTCGCCGGACTGTCCTGCGCGCGTCGCCTGGGATTCAAAAGCCGTGCGGAGCGACTGCTGGCCGCGTCCATGCTCACCAGCGCGCTGATCGTCACCGCCGTGAGCGTGCCCGGCTTTCTGCAGATGCTCACACCGCTCGTGCTGGGCGCAGGGGCCGGCGCGCTGTTCGGCTCGGTGCTGGCGCTGTCATGCTGGCGAGCTCCCGCGGGCCATCTGCGCGCGTCACTGAAAGATCTGGCGCTGCCCGCGCTGCTCACCGCAGAGGCATTCAGCCGGACCTGGCGCGCGCGGAGCTTCGTCTTCTTCGGCTTCGCAGCAGCGCTGGGCGTACTCGCGTACACCGGGTGGATTTCGTATCTGGCGCCGTCCGATGCGTGGGACGGCATCGTTTATCACGAAACCATGATCGGCTACGCGCTCCAGCAGCGCGGATTCGAGATCGTGCCCACACCGCGCAACTTCGTGCATATCAACTCGTTCCCTCGCAACTGCGAGATGACGAGCCTGTGGTTCGTTGCGTTCTGGGATCGCCGGCTCATCGACATCGTCAACAACGTCTATTCCATACCCGTCGCGCTCGCGCTCTTCTGCATCATTCGTCGCTACAGCGACGACATCATCACCGCGCTCGGCTGGACGACGTGCCTCATCTTGATCCCCGGCTACTCGCTGCAGCTGCACAGCAACTACGTCGATATTCACGCGGTTGCCTTCTACTTCGCGGGTTTGCACTTCGCGACTCGTTTCGGCTTGCGAATCCGCGATGCAATCCTGGCGTCGCTGTGCTTCGGCTTGTTGCTCGGGGCCAAGAGCTTCGCCCTGGCGTGGACGCCCGTGCTGTGCGCCATCGCACTATTCGCGCTCATGGCCCGCCACGTGCGCGCGCGGCCAGCGGCGGTCGCCGGTGCGGTGCTCGCGGGGCTTTCGCTGGTGCTGCTGTTCGGCGGGCCCATCTATCTGAGAAATTGGCTCGTCTACGACAACCCGCTGTATCCGTATGTCTTCGATCCCGTGACGCGAAAGCTGCACTCGGCGGAGATCGGTGGAACCGAGTTCAACAAACCCTTTGCCAGCCTCTTTTCCGAGATGCTGGCGCCACCGAAGCCCGGCTACGATTACGTCGACACGCGCCAGTTCGGGTACGGGCTGGCGCTGCCGTTTTTCATGGGCCCGCTAGCATTGATCGGGCTCGCGTGGTGCATGTGGCATTACGCGAAGGATCTGCTCGGACGGCTCGTGGGCCAGCCGCTCCGTTCGACGGGAAACCTGGTCCTCACCTTGCTCCCGCCGCTGACGACGTACTTCTACACGCCCGCTCTTTCGCATACGCGCTACAATTATCCGCTGATTGGCGGCGTGCTGATCCTGCTCGCGTGGTTTCTGGCGCGTGCGCGGCGCATGGCGGAAGGCACGATCGCCGTCTCCGTGATCACGTCCTTGATGTGGCTGTACTGGGCGGTGCCTGCGTGGCTCGTCACGTTCGACGAAGCGCGGCGCCTGGCCCGTATGCCGGCACACGAGCGCGCCGCGCAATCCACGGCAGGTTGGTCGATCGGTCGCGATACGGCAACAGAACGCGAACGCCTGGGCCCGCAGGATCTCGTCGTGTATACGGATGACATCGAGTTTCCGGCGGTGCTGTGGAACGAGAGCTTTTCGAACCGCGTGACGTATACGCCGATGGTAGCCGGAGACGCGATGTCGAAGCGACTCGATGCGCTGGGCGCCACCTGGTTCGTGACCGCGTCCCTAGCCGGATTTTTCGACAAACACCCCGGTTGGCGGCGCGTCGGGCTCGTCAGCGGACGTCCCGTGTACGCCTACGCTCGTGTTCGGTGATTGTCGTGGGTGGACCGCTGGTGTCCCGTTTGGACTACGCTAGCGTTTTGCTCGCCATGCAGAGCCGAACATGAGTTCCCTCGAGCGTCCCAAGCGATTTGGCACGCGGCGCATTCTCGAGCTGTGCGGGCAACTGATCGCGCTGGGCATCGTCCTTGCGCAGGTGGCCCTGGTGGTCGCGCCCATCTTCGCCGATCTTTCGACTCTGGGTGGTCACGACTGGGACGAGAAAGAGTCTCAACGCCACCTCGTCGTGAAGACGATTCACGAGTACGGGCAGTTCCCCTTCTGGAATCCCTACGCCTGCGGCGGGCATAGTGCGTGGGCCAGCATTCAGGGCGGGACCTCGTTGGTGTCGCTGTTTCTGCCGGTATACCTGCTGCTCGATTTCAAGCATGCCCTGCGCGTCGAAGTGGTGGGTGCGGCGCTACTGGCGGCCACGGGCACCTGGCTCCTGGCGGGACGATTTACCCGCAGCGGCGCCGCCCGCGCGTTCGCGTGCGTGGTCTGGGTGGTGAACGGCCGCTGGGCACTGCAAGCATCGGTCGGGCACGTCTGGCACCTGTACTACGCGTGGGTACCCTGGCTGCTGTTCTTGTGCGATGGCGCGTGGACTTCGCGCGGAGCGCCGCATCCGTTGCGATTCAGGTACGTGGTGGGCGCCGGCGTGTGCTGGGCGATGATGGTCTATAACGGCGCGATTTATCCGCTGCCACACGCTGCGCTGCTACTGAGCATCTACTCCGTTACCGCCGCCATCGTGTGGCGCACGCTCAAGCCACTTCAGACGGTGGCGCTGTCGGGCATCATCGGCGGCGGGTTGGCCGCTCCGAAGCTCATTCCGCTGCTCGAGGAGCTGAGTCGCTATCCGCGGCTGGTCGAATCGCGCGAGGTGATCGATCTGAACGGTTTCGTGCAGCTCCTGGTGGCACGCAGCCAAACGGTCGGATCACGGCCGGCGCATATCGTGCAGTGGGGCTGGCACGAATACGGGATGTACATCGGTTGGATCGCCGTGCTGGCGCTCGCGATCAGCGCCATCGCTGCGCGCACGCCGGCGGAGCGCGGCTGGCGCTGGGCGGGCTTGTGCACGTTGCTGCTCGGGTTTGGCTACTTCCACGAATACTCCCCGTGGGCCTTGCTGCACCAGCTCCCCATCTTCAAGTCGCAGCACGTCCCTTCACGCTGGCTCTACTCCTCGGCGCTCGCGCTCGCGCTCGTCAGCGTGTCGGTGCTGGAGCGCCTGCTGGAGCGCGCGGGCCGCGCACGTTTACCCCTCGAATGGGCGCTCTTACCAGTAGTAGGATTCATCGCGTACGACATCGCGAGCGAAGCGCGCATGCCCATGGCCCAAGCTTTCTGGATGCGTTTGCCGCCGGTGGCCGTTTCCGACACGTTCGTGCAGCACGGCAAGGTGCCCTCCTCCTTGCAGTACCCGAGGCCGGACTATGCGCCACCCGCCTTGCCGGCGCAGATGGCGAACGTCGGAGTCATCGACTGCACCCTGCACCCTGGTCTGAATATCTGGGCGCGCGACGCGCAAGGAAACGCACCCGGCCTGGGCGCGATCGGCCGGGAAGATAGCCGCTATCGCGGCGAAGTCTTCACCGTCAGCGGACAGGGTGAGGTAGCGATCGACCGTTTCACACCCAACGAGATCGAAGTGACCGTGCGCGGAGCAAAACCCGGCGACCGCGTCGCGCTCAATCAAAACTACAACCCGGGCTGGCGCGTGAACGGTCAGCGTGCGGACAACTACAAGGACGTCCTGTCCACGACCATCGCCTCACCCCAGCAGCATTTCGTGTTCAAGTTTCGACCACACCTGCTCTTGCCGTCACTGGGCGTGTTCTTCGTCACGCTCTCGGCGCTGATCCTTGCCTGGCGACGTCCCAGGCTGCTCTCTCGCCTACGCAGGAAGCCGATCCCGAGCACGTAAAGGCTAGCGTTCGAGCAGCGCCGGCTTGCAGTCTGCGCGCTTCTTGCAACCTGGTGGGTGCCGTGAAAGCGTCCAGGACTCTCCCCGACGCAGAAATAGGCCGCTTTTCACCGATGACCATGCCAGCCGTCGCAGAAACACGGGTCGCTCGCCCCCCGGATGAACCCGTTTGGGGCAGCGCCGTAGTCGACCCGCACAGCAAAGACTTACCTGCGCTGAAGATGAGTTACCTGCTCGAGCACTTGCCCGAGCGCGGCAAGGTGCTGGAAATCGGCTGCGGCGAGGGGAAAATCCTGAAAACGATCGCGCGCTTCAAACCCAAGCTCGAGCTACACGGCAGCGACGTGCGCCCGCCGCAGAGCACACCGGATACGTTCGCGTTCCACTCGCTCGAGGCGCAAAGCCGCCTGAGAAACGGCACGTTCGACATCGTGCTGCTGGTCGACGTGCTGGAGCACGTGCGCGATCCGAACCAGATGTTGAAAGACGCGCGCCGGCTACTCCGCCCGGCGGGCACCTTGCTCGCGTTCATCCCCGTGGAAGGTGAGCCGCTCTCTTTTTACGCCGCTTACCGCCGCCTGTTCGGCAACGACCTTTACGTCACCACCAAGGACCACGTGCAGGCGTTCACGCACGCGGGGTTGGTCGAGCTGGTCACGCGCCACTTCGAGATCGTGGACCTGAAGTATGCCTATCACGCGCTCGGCCAGTTCATGGACGCCAGCTTCTTCGCCGCCACACGGCTCGGCGCTCTGCGGCGTTTCTGGTGGAAAGAGAACGTCTATTACAATCCGGACGAGAGGCAGGCGGGGCTGCTCTCGAAGGCCCTGAACCGCTGTCTGGAGATGGGAAACTGGGTCGCCTGGCTCGAGTCCACCGCGTTGACCCGGGTGCGTGCCGGGGCCGCGGGCGTTTTGCTGTGCGCGCGCGGGCGCGCGTGACCGTCGAGGGCCCGGGGGCCTTCCGCAGGCGCGGAATCGGCTGCCGGTGCCTGAGGAGTTCGGCCGGCCGCGGCTTGCCGCGGCGCCGGGCGCGTGGCAGGTAGCGCGGCACGAACCGCGGACAGATTGGAGAATACCTTGAAACTTACGGGGAAAGCCGCGCTGGTCACGGGCGGCGCTGGGTTCATCGGCAGCCACGTGGCGGACGCGCTCGTCGAGCAGGGGGCGCGTGTCACGATCGTCGACAATTTCTCGACAGGTTTTCGCGAGTTCGTGAATCCCAAGGCGGAGCTCGTGGAAGGGGACATGCTCGACGCTCCGCTCTTGAACCGCGTGCTCAAGGGTCAAGACTTCGTGTTCCACCTGGCCGCGAACGCCGACGTCAAAGACGGCCTGCTCCACCCGCGTAAAGATCTCGAACAGAACCTGCTCGCGACGCACAACCTGCTCGAAGCGATGCGCGCGAATGGTTGCAAGCACATCGCGTTCTGCTCGACCGGCTCCGTGTACGGCGAGTGCGACGTCATTCCGACGCCGGAAGACGCGCCGTTCCCGATCCAGACCTCACTGTACGGCGCCTCCAAGGTTGCCGCGGAAGGGCTGCTCACGGCGTATGCGTGGGGCTACGACTACAAGGTCTGGATTTACCGCTTCGTGTCGATGTTGGGACCTCGCTACTCGCACGGGCACATCATCGATTTCTGGCGCAAGCTCCGCAAAGACGCGACGCGGCTCGAGGTGCTCGGCGACGGCCACCAGAAAAAGTCGTACCTGCACGTGCTCGACTGTGTGAAGGCGATCCTGCTCACGATCGAGCGCGCGAGCGCCGATCAGCCGATTCAGATCTTCAACATCGGGCATCAGGACTGGATCGAGGTCAACGCCAGCATCGGCATCATCTGCCGCGAGCTCGGCGTGAAGCCCCAGCTCGACTACACGGGCGGCATTCGCGGCTGGGTCGGCGACTCACCGCGCATCCTGCTCGACACCACGAAGCTGCGCGCCCTCGGCTGGAGCCCGACGCGCAACATCGAAGAGGCGATCGTCGATACGCTGCAGTATCTCGTGAAGAATCCGTTCCTGGATCGCCAGAGCGCGTAGGCGCACCGCGCACGGCGAAGCAGCACGGACATGACGGTGAGCGGCCCAGCGTTGCGGAGAGGCGTCATCCTCGATCGCGACGGCACGCTCATCGACGTGGTGCGAGACGAAGAGAGCGGGCTGGTGTCGGTCGCGTTCCACCCCTCGCACGTCCGTCTGCTCCCCGGCGTTGTCCCCGGGCTGCGCGCGCTGGTAGACGCCGGCTACGTGCTCTGCATCGCCACCAATCAGCCGGGCCCCGCCAAGGGTCAATTTTCGGCGCGCGCCGTCGAGCACACCAATCGCGCGCTGCTCGACCTGCTCGCGGCGAGCGCGATCCCAGTGGCGGCGCTGGAGGTCTGCCTGCACCACCCGGACGGTGGGGACGGAGGCGATCCGGCCCTGGTCGTGGCCTGCACGTGCCGTAAACCCAAACCGGGCATGCTGCTCGCGGCCATGCAGCACACCGGCCTTTCGCCCAGCGCCACGTGGATGGTCGGTGACTCGGCTGACGACGTCACCGCCGCGCGCGCAGCCGGTGTGCGCTCAGCGCTCGTATTTCCATTGAATCGCTGTGAGCTTTGCCCGTTGCGGCGCGGTCCGAGCGCCGTGCCGGATCTGCACCGGCCGCGCTTCGACGAGGTGGCCGAGGCCATAATTGCCGCGGACGGCGCGCTACGAGCGCCGCGACCCTGATAGCGGGCGGCTCGAGAGCGCGGGCTTTTACTGCCGCTTTGCGCTATGTTTCGCGCCGAAGGAGTTCAAGGTGCTTTTTCTCGACAGCTCGGATCCGAAAGAGATCAAGGATATCTACGCGTGGGGCGTGATCAGCGGGGTGACGACCAATCCGCTGATCATTTCGAAGGAGGCGGGGAACGTTGATCTCGAGAAGCGCATCCGAGAAGTGTGCGAGGTGTCGCGCGGGCACGTGTCGGTCGAGCTGACGACCGAGACCGAGCGCGAGATGCTGGCGGAGTCGCTCAGGTACTACGAGTGGAACAAGGAGCGCATCTGCGTGAAGGTGCCGTTCAGCGAGGTCGGCCTGCGCGTGCTGCACCAGCTCGTCGAGCGCGGCGTGCCCACCAACGTGACCTGCATGATGAGCTTCAATCAGGCGTACCTGGCGGCGCTCGCCGGGGCCACGTACATCAGCATCTTCAGCGGCCGCGTCCGCGACATGGGCTACGACGTGCGGCCAATAGTGCGCGAGACGCGCGCTATCCTCGACCGGGAAGGCTTGGCAAGCAAAATCATCGTGGGCTCGGTCCGTCATTTGATGGACGTGAACGAAGCGTTGCACGATGGCGCGCACATTTTGACGGTTCCCCCGCCAATTTTGCGCAAGATGCTCTGGAACCCGCGGACGGAGAGCACGATCCGCGAGTTCAATGACGCCTGGAAAAATCGCGGCAGCTGAAGCTTCTGCCCGGCGCGGTGCTGGGTTCAAAGGCCGTTGGAAGTACGGTAGATTCCGCGTCGCGCGACCCGACCCCGACCATCCGCCGCCAGGAATTCGTCCGATATGAACGACCATAGCTCAGCCAATCGAGCGCCGCTTGGACAGGGCGCGCTCATCGTGACGCCCACCTACAACGAACGCTACAACCTGCCGTTGTTCGTCAAAGCCACGCTCGAAGTCGTGCCGGGCGCGAACATGCTGATCGTGGACGACGCGTCGCCGGACGGCACCGGCGAAATCGCCGACGAGCTCGCCGCGGGCGACTCACGCATTCAAGTGCTGCATCGCACGGGCAAGCTCGGCCTGGGGACTGCGTACATCGAAGCGTTCGAGCGCGGCTTGATGCAGGACTACGAGTACTTCTTCGAGATGGACGCGGACCTGTCGCACGATCCGTCCTACTTGCCCCGCTTCCTCCTGGCGTTCGAGGAAGGCGCGGACGTGGTCGCCGGCTCTCGGAACGTCCCCGGCGGCGGCGTCCAGGGTTGGGGCCTCGGGCGTCACGTCATCAGCAAGGGCGGCTCGCTGTACTCCCGGGCGGTGCTCGGCGTCGGAGTCAAAGACCTCACGACGGGCTACAAGGCATTCACCCGCCGCGCGCTCGAGCGCATCGATCTGCGTTCGGTGCACTCGAACGGCTACTCGTTTCAGATCGAGATGACGTACCGCGCGGTTCGCGCGGGGCTCCGCGTCGTGGAAGTGCCGATCATGTTCGTGGACCGGCAGGCCGGCGAGAGCAAGATGAGCAGCCGCATCTTCGTCGAGGCCATCGGCATGGTCTGGAAGCTCCGCTTCGCGGTGAAGTAGCGCGCGAGCGGCGTTACTTCCGCCGCTCGTACAGCTCGAAATCTTCGATCGACGTGGCGAGCTCGTAGCGCTCTCGAATGAGCTCGTCGAGCTTCGGAAACCCCGCGAGCGCCCCGCGCGAATCCGTGTTCTCGCCCGTCACGAAGCGGAAAAAATCGTAGCGCTGAACCACGATGATCGCGGGCTTCGTGCGCGCGAGATCGCGCATCAGCTCGTGACGAGGCTGGGGCCCGGTCCAGAGCACGCGCTGGGGCACGTTGTAGATGAAGCGGGAGGCCGGCCGGCGCCCGGAAAGCCGGTAAATCAACGGCTCGAAACCCCACACGTAGACGAAGTCTCGTTCGTCCGTGCGGCGCTTGATTTCACGCGCCACGCGACCGTCTGCCTCCAGGTCGTAATCGGCGACGGCGTACAGCTTCTCGTAGAGCATTTGGCGCTCCACGACGGAGTTGGCACGCAGCAGGTAGCGAAGCCGGAGCGCGCTGCGATCCCAGAACGAGTCCAGATCGCGCGCACCGCTCCGCATCGAGGCGACGACGATCAAGAACGAGACGAACGCGAGTACCCCACCCGAGCCGCCGGCGAGACAGCGCCGCCACAACTTGTACAGCCCGATGCCGGCCAGAAAGCCCACGAACGGCAGGGTCGCCCCGTAATGGTACGGGAAGAACTTGCCCTGCATGGCGATGCCCGCGAGGTGGACGGACACGAGCCCGAGCACGAGAAACACGCCCTCGCGCTCGCGGGTGTGCATCGGAGAAATCACGAGCGCGGCGATCACTCCGAACGCGGCCAGCGCCGAGAACTTGAAGAAGCCTTCCTCGAGCGCCGTGTAGAACATCTCTGGCGCACTCTGACCGTGCCAGCCGAGCATGGTGTACCCGGGCGTGAACTCGAACAGCGTCCACCACAGGTCGCCCCAGGCGCCGCGCGCCACGAACCAGGCCGCACAGAGCGCGATCGGCAGCGCGGCGCCGAGCGCCATGACCAGCACCGGCCAGAGCGCGGCGCGGCGCGTGCCGTGCTCCGTGAAGGCCAGGCGTGAGAAATACGCCGCACAGACCAGCACACCGCCGCCGAGCGGCGGCTTGAGCAAGAACGCGCAGCCGAACAGCGCGCCCACCCCTAACCACGCCCAGGGCCGGCGCTTGCGCCCGTATTCGATCACGGTCAGCCACAGCGCCAGGATCGTGAGATATCCGCCGAAGGTCTCCGGCTGACAGGTGTGCCAGAACTCCATCTGCGCCTGAATCAGCGCGGCCAGCGCGCCGCCGATGAGCCCGACGCGCTTGATGCCGACGAACTCCTTCGACAGCTGCGTGAGGCCGTAGATCGCCACCGTCAGGCCGGCTACCTCGAGCAGCCGCGGCGCGAGCATCGTCCGGCCGAACAGGGCCTGGGCCAGCGCGTACACGAGGTGGATGCCCGGCGGCTTGAAGTCCCACGCGTCGCGGTACGGCATCTGGCCCGCCTGGATGGCGTCGGCCACGACCGCATAGATGCTCTGGTCACGACCGAACCCGAACAGCACGATCTGCGCGACGCTGAACAGAATGGTCGCCCACGCCAGGATCACGAGCCAATAATCGGGATCGCGTATTCGCAGGCGCGGCAACAGGTCCGCTTCCGCAGCCGGGGGGCGGACTGAGGCGCTCGGCATGGGCATGGAACGCTACTCAAGCTCAGCACGGACTGCCTAGCAAAGCGTAATCATCGCGTAGATTTGGGCGCCGATTGCCGCCCCGCCCGGGCGCTCCGGGCAGCTCTTCGCGGCGAATCTGCTATTTCGTCGCGCGCTCTTGCGCTGCCGGTGCGCGCCTTGCGGCGCGCGCGTCCTGATTGCCGAATGCGATCATCTCGTCCACGCTGTTTGGCACGGGATACAGCGAACGGTACAAGAATTCCGGATAGCAAACCTTCGTTTCCCCGGTCGCGCGCGCCAAAAAAGTCATCTCCGGAGCGCGGCTGCGCAATCCAGCGTAGACGAGCTTCATCATTTTGGTGTCGAGCTTGCCGTTCAAAGGCTGCGAATAATAACGCTCCGTACTCGCGACAGTGAAGTTCGTGGAGCGCAGGAGTTCTTCGACCTCATGTGCCGTGTACTCACGTTGATGACGGCCGTAGACACCGTAGCCGGAGTACTGATCCCAAACCGAGTGGCGGCCGGCGATCCACTTGAACAGGTAGCGAAGTTGCGAGGCGTTGGGGGTTGTCAGAATCAGATGGCCACCCGGCTTCAGCACTCGGTGAATCTCACACAAAAAATGAGTGGGAGAGAAAATCAGATGCTCGAGAATTTCGGCGGCAATCACCAGGTCGAACGCCACACTATCCACCGGAAAGCGATCCTTCTCGGCGTTGCAGACGACCTCCTCGAGTCGAAAGGAGTCGCCTTCGACTTCCAGATAGCGCTCCTGCTTCGTCAGAGACAGGGGTGAGCCCGGCCAGACTTCAGGCGGGCGTCCCATGGACGTCGCGTCGAGCTTGAAGTTCCGGAGCAGCACAGCCGTGACGAAGTACGGATTGGCACCGATTTCGAGCACGCGAGCGCCGGCTGGCGTCACGCGCTTCACGAGCTCCAGCGTACGCAAGAAACGGTGCCCGCTACTGCTCAGGTAGTTCGCCATCTCGTTCTGGGCATGGGCGAACATGTCGTGGGTACGCGCCGCGTCACCGAAGACACGGCGGCTTCGCATCGTCCGCAACCAGCCCAGCTGCTCGGAATTCATGCGCGGACTCTAGTTTTGAGCGTGCATTCCTGCAAGGCGGCTCCGGGCCAGGGTTCCCCGGGCGGCGAGCGCGCTTGACCACGGCGAGCGCTGCTTCTATGTCCGTCCCCGGCGATTCGTCGCCACGCGCCCCTAGCTCAGCTGGATAGAGCATCGGACTTCGAATCCGAGGGTCGTAGGTTCGAATCCTACGGGGCGCGCTATTCGGCTGAGCCGCGCGCCCGAGTAGCGTGCCCCGTGGCGCGCGACTCGGGCGGGCTGATCTTGCGCTGGATGCAACTCGGCGATGCGCGCTAACTACGCGTGGAACCAGCGCCCCGCGGTCTCACCGTCAACGGGGGGCTACGGCGTCGAGGAACTGTTGCATCGCCGCGAAGTTGTACGTTTTGCGGTCCTCCTCTTCAACGTCGGGAGAACTCTGAGGCGCTAGGTCGTGCTGGCCGCCTTCCACGAGGTCGTACAAGACAACTTCACTTTCCTGGAGTGTCTTGCCCTTGGCCAGCGCCCATTGCTCGGCCGGCAAGCGACCTTGAGCCTGGTGCGCGACTACCGGATCTGCGTCGCCATAGGCCATGTAGACAGGCGGATCCCGGTGGTCGATGTAATTCGTCACGCTCGCGTTCTGGAGGTCCGCCTGCGTGCATTGGTGAGCGCCGTTGACGACGGGGCAGCCAAGCAGGTGGCCTGCGTAAAAGCGGTATGGGCTGTGTTGGAAAAATGCATTCAGGTCAGTCGGGCCGACGATATCGACTACGCCTGCGACTGAGGAATTCGGCCATCCAGCAACGCTCAGCTCGAACAGGTCCTGGCTCACGGCGGCCAGCGCAGCCAGATGCCCCCCAGCGGATTCACCGGCGAGAATCACCTTGTTGGGGTCGAGCTTGTACGTGGCGGCATTGGCTTTGAGCCAGCGCACCGCCAGCTTCACGTCTTGCACAGGAGCGGGAAAGGTCGCTTCGCCCGACAGCCGGTAGTTGATGGAGGCCACGGCGATCCCACGCGGCACTTGCGCCAGGATGCTCTTCAGTGCTCCTCGCTGCACACCGTTCTCGTCACGCTCGGTCTTGTCCCCAACTGTCCAGCCGCCGCCATGCACCCAAACAATGACAGGCTTGGGAGTTTCTCCTGCCGGAAGATAGAGATCCAGCTTCCGTGTCGCGACGCTGTGGCCGGGCGGATTGTAGGAGAGATCGGTGTGCGTTCGGTTCCGCTCCGCCAAATTACCGGGAACCTTCTGCGAGGCGTCAGGATTGCCGACTACGCAACTGGCCACAACGAAAGCCAGAGACACGCCTAGAGCTCGGGTCATCGACTTGAACTTAGACATCGCAAAACCTCCAATGCATTACAGCGCGGCAAAGGCCCGCGTGCGTTTCCAAACGAGCAACGCGCCCGCCCGAGATCTCTTACCCTACGCTGGGGCGCGCGGATAGTATCCAGCGCTTCGCATGAACAACGCCCTGGGCCGTCTGCTTCGCGGGCGCAATCGCGTACGCGGCGTGGAGCCTCAATGCGCGCGGAACCAGCGCCAGGCGCTCTCGATGATTTCGGCGATGTCGGTGTGCTCGGGCTGCCAGCCGATCTCGCTACGAATTTTCGACGCGTCCGCGAACAGCACCGCGGGGTCCCCTGGGCGGCGCGGTCCGACGTTCACCTTGAAGCTCCCCTGCGTGACCACACGCGCCGAGTCGATGATGTCCTTGACGCTGTAGCCGCGTCCGATGCCGAGGTTGTAGATGCGCGTCTCGCCCGCTGCGAGCGCCTGCATGACGGCGATGTGCGCGCGCACCAGGTCTTCGACGTGAATGTAGTCGCGAATGCAGGTGCCGTCCGGCGTCGGATAGTCGTCGCCGAAGATCGTGAGCGGCTTCTTGCCACCCCGTGCCGCCTGCAGAATCACCGGGATCAAGTGCGTCTCCGGATCGTGGATTTCGCCGAGTGAGCCGTCGACGGCGCAGCCCGCGACGTTGAAGTAACGGAGCATGGCGCACGAAAACTCCGGCGTGGCAGCCGCATAGTCGCGAATCATCCGCTCGGAGAGCAGCTTGGATGCGCCGTATGGGTTCACCGGGGATTGCGGCGTGTCCTCCGTGATCGGCGTGCGCTCCGGCTCGCCGTACGTCGCGCACGTGGAGCTGAACACGAGACGCTGCACGCGCGCCGCTTGCATGGCCCGCAGCAGACCGAGCGTGCCGCTGGTGTTGTTCGTGTAGTACTTCAGCGGTTCGGTGACGGACTCGCCCACGTAGGCGAAAGCCGCAAAGTGCATCACGCACTCGATGCCCTCCTCCGTGAGGATCGCGCTCACGCGCTCGCTGTCCGCCACGTCGAGCTCGACGAGCCGCACGTCGCTCGGCACCGCGGAACGGTGGCCGCGGCTGAGGTTGTCGAGAACAACCGTTCGATGGCCCGCTGCGCGCAGCCACTTCACCGCATGAGAACCGATGTAGCCGGCGCCGCCGGTCACGAGCACGTTCATCCGAACCTCCAAGAAGCAAGCCGTGAGTCTAGTGTCATACCGCCCAAAACGGGCCCCTTGCCCCGAGCCGTAGTCATAACCCGCTTGACCCGCCTCCTCACCATGGTAAGAGCGGCCGTTCTTAGCGTACACCCCGGGCCGCCCCCGGGGGTCTTGTTCGGGCCATTAGCTCAATTGGTAGAGCAGCGGACTCTTAATCCGTTGGCTTCAGGTTCAAGTCCTGAATGGCCCACCAAAGAAGTCACGGTGTTACCGGCCGTGACTTCGAGAGCAAGCGAAGGGCGTTGCCCATCGCGCCACGCGCCCGTGAGCTCGCTTCAGGCGCGGGCCGAATCGCCGGTGCGCCGCTTCGCGTACAGGCTCATGAACGGCGTCACGGAAATCCCGTGCAGCACGATCGACGAGGCGACCACGACGAGTGTGACTGCCGTGAGTTGCTCGGCCAGATGCGGCGGGAGACCATGCTGAACGGCGAACGCTAGATAGTACATCGACCCAATGCCACGGATCCCGAACCAGCTGACCAGCCAGGTCTGGGATTGGCTGCGCTCGGTTCCTATCAGGCCCAAGACGACCGCAGCCGGACGGATCACGAGTAGCAAGACGCCTGCCGACGCCAGCACGGGCAGCGAGAAATACTCCCACCGCAGCAGCGCACCGAGCAGCAGCACCAACGCGACCTCCGCCACGCGCTCGAGCTGCTCGTTGAAGCTGAGCACCGTTTGCACGAGGTACGCCGGCGCGTGCTCGGGTGCCGTCGCGACCTCGTGCACCTCGTCCGCGGATTGTTCGAGCAGAACATTGCCGGGCACGTCCTCGTCGCTCCCTTTGCGTTCGATGCGGCGGAGCGACAGGCCGGCTGCGAAGACGGCGAGAAAGGCGTAGGCATGAAGCAGCAGCGCGGCCCCGTAGGACAGCGCGATCAGACCGAGCGTGACGAACTCCTCGAGGCCCACGGCCTCTTTGTGATGGCTTCGCAGGTAAACGACGAGACGTCCGAGGCCCGTTCCGAGCGCCGCGCCTACGCCGAGCCCCGCTGCGACGGCCCACAGCAGATCGACTCCAATCCAGCGCAGCGCCAGATTTCCCAGCGGATGCAGCGCAAGCAAGCCCAGTCCCAGCATCACGAACGGAAACGCCGTACCGTCGTTCAGCCCAGCTTCGCCGGTCAACGCGAAGCGCAGTCGATCGCGGTCTCCCGCATGTTCGACCTGCACGTCGGACGCGAGCACGGGATCCGTCGGGGCCAGCACGGCGCCGAGCAACACGGCAGCCCCGAGCGGGAGCTTCAGCAGAAAATATCCGACCAGCGTCAACGCGGCGATAGTGAGCACCATGGACGCGGACGCCAGGCGCAGCGGCATGGTCCAGGCCGCGTCCTTGTTGCGCGAACGCAGCTTCATGCCCGCGGTAAACAGCGAGAGCAGCACGGCGAGCTCGGTGACGCGCTCGAGCCACGGCGCGTCCCGCACGAAGTCTACGCGAATGAGCCCCGCGCATTCAGGCCCCAGCACCACTCCCACGGCCAGATAGAACAGCGACGTGCTGAGCGGCAGCCGCTTCAAGACTGACCCCGACAAGGCCATCACGATGAGCAAGGCGCCGACCACCAGCACGAGGAGTTCGAACGGCATGCTCATGGGGTGACCGCTCAGCGAAGCTGCGCAGTGCGCGTCACGACGCAAGGTCCTCCCCCGTACCTTCCACCGCCGTCGCACCGCGACCGCCCATCGTTCAGGTCGAGCGCCAGGGTCAAGTCGGCCCCCACCTTCGGGCATCAGCCGATTGGGGGCCTGCAGAGCGAGCGCGCAGCAGAGTGATCCCCTGCCAGTCTAAGCCCGGGGACGATTTCCAGCGGTGCAGGATGGCAATTGGTGCTTTATCGACTATTCCTAACTGCGTAAGTTTCCAAGTTGCGTGGTTTCGGAGCGCGCGGTACTGATTTTGAGCAGCGCAGTGTCTCGCAGGCCTCTCGCGGTGGGAGCTCTCCGGCCGCACATTCGCTACGGCAGCGCTGCGAGAGGTTTTGGATGCGAGATGACCGGCACGACGCGCGCGTAGACGACTGGATAGCGCACGCTGCCGGACTCTCAGCGACAACGGACGTACTCGCGGCGTGGGAGCGTGCATTTGGTGCCATGTGGCAGCGCACTCAGAGAACGCTCGGGGAAGTCACGCTGACCGCGATACTCGACCGCGTGCTAAGTAAAGCGGCAAAGCGCTACCCGCTACTTTCAGCTCTCGAAGCCGTGACGTCCGGAGTCTCTTGCAAAGAGCTCGCTGCGCAAGCGCCCGAAGTGCCGCGCGCAGAGCTCATGCAATCTCTCCGCTATGTGCTCGTGGAGTTTCTGACGATACTCGGTAATTTGACCGCCGGGATCATGAACGACCCATTGCATTCCACGCTTGCCGAGCAAACCAGAGAGCTCGCTGAAGCAGCGGCCGCGCGCAGCGAAGCCAGCCCCCGAGAATCCCACCGTGCATCCCCCACTGAGTAGAAGAACGAGCCATGTCTGAGCACGACGGCACCCCGCGTATTCGAACCGGAGTGCGCAACCTCGATGCGCTGCTCTCGGGCGGAATTCCCAAAGGCTCCGGCTTCGTCATTGGCGGCTCTCCCGGAGCCGGCAAAACGATCATGGCGCAACAGATCTGTTTTCACAACGCCACCGCCGAGTCGCCAGCCCTCTATTTCAACACCGTCTCCGAGCCCACCGCTAAAACGCTGCGGTATCTCACTCAGTTCAATTTCTTCGACCCGCGCAAAGTGGAAGCGGGCATGCACTTCGTCGACCTCGGGACGATCATGCGGACGAGCGGCCTCGACGAAGCCGTGAAGCTCGTCATGCACCACGTCGAAACCGTCGAACCGTCGATCGTGGTGATCGACAGCTTCAAGGTGTTCGACGATCTGGCGAAGTCGCAAGAAGAGCTGCGCAAGTTCGGCTACGAGCTGGCCATCCGCTTGATGGCGTGGGAAGTGACGAGCATTCTTCTGGGCGAGTACGCGAAAGAAGACTTCCAGACCAATCCGCTGTTCTCGATCGCCGACGGCTTGCTCCACCTGACGCAGCGCGAGCGCGCCGGCGAGCAGCAGCGCTTTCTTCAGCTCATCAAGATGCGCGGCACGGCGCACAGCCGGGACGAGCATCCGTTCGTCATCACAGCGGACGGCATCGAGGTTTTTGCGCCTCGAGTCATGATTCGGCGCAAGCGTCAGGGCGCGGCGAGGGAGCGCTGCAAGGTCGGCGTGTCCAAGCTCGACGAGCTGCTCGGCGCCGGTATTCCTCGCGGCTCCAGCCTGCTGATCGCCGGCGTGGCTGGTACCGGCAAGACCGCGCTGCTTCTGGAGTTCATCTATCGGGGTGCCCTGGCAGGAGAAAAGGGCATCCTGTTTTCGTTCGAGGAAACGGACGAACGGCTCTTGGCCGCTGCGCGCGGTTTCGGCTGGGACTTCGAAGCCTTGATGGAGCGCGGCCTGATCGAAGTCGTGTTCATCCCGCAGCCCGAGATCATGGTGGAAGCGGACCTGCTCATGATGCAGGAACGCGTCGACCGCTTGCAGGCGCGGCGCGTCGCCATCGACTCCATCTCCGTGTTTCTGCACAAGGTGGACGATCCGCGCTTCAGTCGCGAAAAGGTCTTTCAGCTCGCGAGCATCGTCGGCAATGCTGGCGCGGTCGGCTTTTTTGCGACCGACGTCCCCTACGGCACGAATCAGATTAGCCGCTTCGGCGTCGAGGAAACGGTCGTCGATGGCGTGATCCTGCTCTCGTCGCCGCAAGAGGGCCTCGAGCGCCAGCGCTACCTCGAGGTGTACAAGCTCCGGGGCACCTCGCACCTGAAGGGCAAGCACAACATGCTCATCGATGCCGGCGGAATCCGGATTTTTCCCCGCTACGACGTCGAGGTGGACGCCCAGACCCCGCCCCCGGCCATTGACACTTCCCGACGGCTCGCGAGCGGCATACCCGGCCTGGACCCGCTCCTGGGCGGCGGATTGCTCGAGCGCAGCGTGACGCTCGTCTCCGGCAGCGCAGGCAGCGGGAAGAGCACGTTTGGCGTCCAATTCCTCCTGGCCGGTGTCACGGAGCAGGAGCCGGGGCTGTACATGGCGCTCGAGGAGAGCCCCGAACAGATCCTCAAGAGCGCGGAAGCGCTCGGTCTTCCCGTACAACCAGCCGTCGCGAGCGGCATGGTGAAGGTGGTGCATCTGTCGCGCGAGCACCTGCGCGCCAATCAGCTGCTGACGATTCTATCCGATGAGGCAAGAGCGATCGGCGCGCGCCGGCTCGTGCTCGACGGCGCGAGTCAACTCGCCAACGACGGTGTCTCCCTCGGGGAGCTGCGCCAGCTCATGCAGGCGCTCACCAACCGCTTCAAGGTCATCGGCGTGACGAGCGTCGTCACTCTCGAGTCCCGCAACTTGTATGCCGCCGAATTGAGCAACGAGTACGGTTTGTCTCCCATCACGGACAACATCATCCGGCTGCGCCACTCGCTTGCGCCCGGGGGCGCGCGCCCGGTGCTCACGGTTGTCAAGACGCGCGGCAGTGCGCATGATTGGGGCACATACGAGCTTGAGATTGGCGCGAGTGGCCTCCGCATCGGACCTTCGGCCGAACCGCAGGAAGCGCTAACAGGCGGCACGGCCGCTGGAACGGCAGGGACGTGACTTGGCAACCCAACGAACGCCGTGCGCACGCTGCTGCATTGGGGAACGGCGCTCCGAAGCGCATCCGACGCGAGTCCCATGAGCGACCGCTGCACGCGAGCCCGAGCTCGGCGCAGGCGCCCGGCGGTGCTCGGTCGAGACACCCACGCCGGCGCCTGGCCGATTTGTACGACATCGGTCGGCTCTTCGTCGACTTCCAGAGTGTCGAGCAGACGGCCTTCGCCAGCTTCGCCATCGTCGGCCGCAGCGTGCCGCTGCGTAGTGTCATCCTGATCCTGGAAGGCGAGAACAGGCCGCGCACTTTCATGTGGCCCGCAGCGGGTGTCGACGTCGCCACGCTGTATGGGATCCGACAAGACGCTTGGGGCACGTACTCCTCGCTCATGGACCTTCCGAAGCGTCGTCCCGTCGTGGGCCCCGCGCGCGCTTTGCGTCAGCGGCGTCCCACCTCGTTCCGGCGGCGAGCCGGGGACGGTCCGCGCGACGCGCGGCACGTGCTCTTGCCCTTGGTCGTCGGGCGCCGGCCTATTTTTGGGGCTATTCAATTCGAAAGTAGCGCCCCTCTCGACGAAGCGGATCTGATGTTCACGAGCGCCATCGTGAACCAGCTCGCCCTCGCGCTGGATGCGCACGGCGCGAGCGAGAGAACGCTCTGGGCGCCAAGAGAAGCGTCCCACGCGCTCAGCGACGCCATCGAAGCCGGTGACGAACACCTAGAGCTCTCGCCCCGCTTGCTGGCCGATGCCAGCAAGGTGATGGCCGAGTTGAACCCCACCTCGGTTCTAGACGCGCTGGCGCGCTGCGTGGTGCCCAGCTTCGCCGACTTTTGCTTCTTCGAGGAGGTGGCGTCGGGAGCGCAGCGCGCCAGCCGTTGGCTGCACAGGGACGAGGAGAAACAAGCCTTACTCGACGTGGTCCGCTGCAGGGTGCCCGCTTTGCGTGCCTATTCGACGGTGTCCGCGGAAGCGCTGGCTAACGAAGTCGCAGAACTGCTGTCGGAGGCAAACGACGACTCACTGTCACGCTTCGCGATCAGCTCTGAACAGCTCGACTTGCTGCGGGAGCTGGATGCGGGATCAATCCTGCTGGTTCCGCTGGTTCACCATGGCGCGAAGCTCGGGACGCTCACGTTCTGTAAGTCGGCAGATTCAGCGCGTTACTCACCAGCAGACTTGGCGCTCGCGCAAGAGCTCGGCGGCCGCGCCGCGAGAGCGCTCCACAACGCGCAACTCTACGCCCGAGCGCAGCAGGAGAGCGCGGCCAAGGACCAAGTCCTGGCCACTGTCTCGCACGAGCTCAAGAGTCCGGTCAGCAGCGTGGTCATGTGCACGGAGGCGTTGCTTTCAGCATCCTCGGTCGTGGATAGGGACCACCTGCTACAGATCATCAAGCGCTCGGGCGAGAGCATCTTGACCTTGCTCGGAGACTTGTTGGACAGCGCTAGCATCCAGGCCGGACGCTTGTCGGTGCGGCTGATGCCGCTCGACGTCGCCACGCTCGTCGGGGATGTGCTGCTGGGTGTCGAGCCCGTGCTGGCGACGCGATCCCTGTCGATGAGGAACCTGCTGGACGAGACGTTGCCGCGCGTGCTGGTGGATCCCGGGCGCATCAAGCAGGTTTTCGCAAACTTGCTGAGCAACGCCATCAAGTTCACGCCGGACGGCGGCACGATCAGCATTCGTGCGAAGCGGCTACGCGACGAGCTTTGGTTTGCCGTCGAGGATTCGGGCGTCGGAGTTCCAGAAGACGATTTGCCGCACCTGTTCGAACGCTTCTGGCAGGCAGCTCGCACCGCGTCGATCGGCAGCGGCCTCGGCCTACACATTGCCCGTGGCATCGTCGAGGCACACGGCGGCAGAATCTGGGCCGAAAGCACGCTGGGCGTCGGCACGTCCGTCTATCTGACTCTCCCCATCGCGGGTGCGGCGCAGACGCCCGGACTAGCGCCCTAACAGCACGCGTGCGGCGAGCGCAGGCCAGAACAGCGCGTACCGCTACTCATCCCTGCCCGGTGAGGCTGGCACCGCTGTGGATCGCGAGCGCGGCGCTATCCGCCTGTGGGGCCGTGGGCACGCTGCGACCAGAAGATAGCCCAGCGCCGCGCGATTTTTACGCCCAGATTCGACCGGCTGAAGAGCCACGTTGCAAGCGCGAGCTGCGAGTGTTCGACGCATCCGAGAGCATTCCCGCCCACGAGGTAGTGAGCACCCTGTCCGTTACATGCAGCCCCGGCGCGCTCTCCGTCTGCGAGCGGCGCTTGCAGGCGCGGGCCTGCGAGCTCGAAGCAGACGCGGTGATTCTGGACGAATCGAGCCGATCGGCTGGTGTGCCGCCCGGTGCTTCTTCGCAGTCGCTCGTCAGTCGAGTCGGACGAGCAATTCGCTGGAAGTAGCCGGTAACCAGGCTGCGAGCGGCAGCGCGCAGCTCGTCGGTGACATCGAATACCGCGGGCGGCGTGACAACGCAGCGCGCGCAGCGTCAGTCCGCGCAACAGACAAGAATGACCCAGTGGGCTCATCCCCGAAGCGCACGGTTTGCGTGAGCGGCGTGGAATCCGCTCTAGATCGTGGCAATGCGCGCCGTTTCGCGTGCGTGGCGGGCTGGCACGAAACCTGCTCGGCATGCTCATGCTTGTTCCACTTCACAGGAGAGAAACGAATATGAGCTTCAAGAAATGCGTGTTCACGGTGCTGGCGTGCGGCGCCTTCATTGCCTGTCAGAAGAACGACGCCGACCGCGATCCGGAAACGCCGGTCGAGCCCGTGGTCGACACGGACAATGACACGAGCGCCGCCGAAGCGCGCCGCGACTCGGACCGCGCAGCCGCGGTGGGCGTAGATGGCGAACCCTCGACGAACGCGAGCGACGCAGTGCCCGGCGCACAGGGTTCCGCGGTGGCGTCCATCACTCAGGCGCGCTGCCAGCGCGAACAGCGCTGTGGAAACATCGGCGCGGACAAGAAGTTCGACTCGATGGGCAAGTGCATGAGCGAGGTCCGCGAGACCTGGAAGGACGAATTGAACACGCGCGAGTGTCGCGGCGGCATCGTCCAGAAGGAGCTCCAGGAATGCCTGGAAGAGGTCCGCAACGAGAATTGCAACAATCCCTTCGACACGCTGAACCGCGTGCTCGCCTGCCGTGAGGGCGACATCTGCAAAGCGCTGGATTGATCCGCGCTGACCGCTAGCGGTCCAAGGCCTCCGCGCTTCAGTACCGGGTGACACCCTTCGTCACGCGGCTGAAGCGCGGCAGCGGCGCTAGATGCGCCCCGCCTTGCGCTCGCTTGCCAGGTGCTCGCTCGCGCGACCGGCGATCGCCATCATCGTGAAGGTCGGGTTTTGCCAGGCTGCGGTCGTCCACGCCGCGCCGTCCATGACGTACACGTTCGGCGCGTCCCAGACCTGGCCGAAGCCGTTCAGCACCGACGTCTTCGCGTCTCTTCCCATGCGCGCCGTGCCCACCTCGTGCACGAAGCCGCCCGGAACCACGAACTTCGGCTCCCCACACACCCGGCCGTGCGCGGCGTGGATCATCTCCGTGAGCGAGCCGACCATGTGATCGAGCAGCGCGCGCTCGTTGTCGGTGAACGCACAATCGATGTGCAGAGTGGGAATGCCCCATGCGTCGAGGTGCTCGCGATCGAGCACGACGCGGTTCTCGTAACGCGGCAACATCTCGCCGTAGGTGACGATGCTGAGCGGCACCTCGTTCGCTTCACACAGGTGCTTCGGCGTGAAGCGGCTGCGGCCAATATGGCCGAACATGCCGTAGCCACGGAGGAAGGCGCCGTTCGCGCGGTTCTCCAGGTTGTGAAAGCGCGGGATCATGATGTTCTTCGGCCCGCCGTAGCCGTCGTCCCAGGGCTTGTCGCGCTGGCCGGGAGCGAAGCCGTCGAGCTGCACGGCGGGATGATCCATCAGGTAACGGCCGAGCGCGCCGGACGAGTTACCCAAGCCCTGCGGATGGTGCCGGCTCGTGGTGTTCAGCAAAATGCGCGTCGACTCCAGCGTCGAAGCACACACCGCCACCGCGCGCGCTTCCACCTCGTGAGCGCGCTTCGTGAGACGATCGACGAACGCCACGCCGCGCGCCTTGCCGTCTTCGCCGACCAAGAGATGGCTGACGACCGCGTCACTGCGCAAGCTCACGCCGTGCTGGGTGACGGCGCCGCGAACGGGCGAAGGCGCCGAGGGTTCGCCGTGGGGGCGCGACGAGGGGCGCACCAGCACGCCGCGCGCCGCGATCGCTTTGCGATCCGGTAGGGTGCGAGCCAGCGCGCGCTGGAACTGCCGCTCGGCTTCGGTCAGAGGTGCCACATCGACGTATTGGCCGTCGGGCAGCTGCGGCAAGCCGTCGCGCTCGCCGTAGACCGGAAAGAACGCGTCGATGCGATCGTAGTGCGGCGCGAGATCCGCGTAGCTGATCGGCCAGGGCTCACCGAAGCCGTCCTGTTCGGGTGCACGGAACTCGTAGTCCGAGGTGCGCACGCCGATGCCACCCCAGGTGAGTAGCTTGCCGTTCACCGTGCGCGAGCGGATCCAGTTCCAGGCTTTACCTTCCGCGGTGCGGTACGGGTTGTCGGCGTCGACCACGAAATGCTCGGGGTCGAGCTCCCAGTACGCGATGTGCCGCGCCTGAGTCTTACGGCGCTGGAACAGCCGATCGAACGTGCGCTTGGCGCGCAGCTCGACCTCGTTGTCGAGCTCCGGCGCGTCCACGAGGTCCGGGCCCGCTTCCAGCACGAGCACGGACAGCCCGTGACGTCCCAGCTCGTAGGCGGCCCAGCCGCCCGTGGCGCCCGAGCCGATCACGATCACGTCCCAGGGCTCGGGCTTTTTCAGGATAGTGAGCGACATTCGTGCGTCGGGGCTCGGGGCGTTACGGGCTCGCGGCTACCGGTTTCGAGCCAGCGAGTCTCTTCAGGGGAAAGCTGTATGCGAGTTGCTTCCAGCAGCGCGGCCAGCTTGGCGGGCGTGCTGGCGGCGACGATCGGATGCACGTCCATGGTCTGGGAAAGGACGTAGGCGAGCGCGATTTGCGCGATCGGTACGCCGCGCTCGCGAGCCAGTGTCTCGGCGCGCTCGCGCCGTGCGTCGTTGAGTGGTCCGCTGTAGGCGCGGCGCTGGGCTTCGTCGAGGCCGCGGCCACCGGCCATGAACCCTCCGGCGAGCGGCGACCACGCGAGCACCGGCATGCGCGTCGCCGTGTACCACGCGCGCGCGTCTGCCGCAGCCTCACCCGTGATGCTCAGCACGCCGGGCCAGGGCGGGCTCTGCATCTCCGCCAGGCTGAAATGCGGGCTCGTGACCGTGAACGGTGTGAGGCCGTGCGCGTGGGCGAACTGATTCGCGGCTTCGAGCCGCGTGTGGGTCCAGTTCGAGACGCCGAGCGCACGGACTTTCCCGGCCTGTACGCAGCGCTGCAGGCCGCTCATGATGAGGCCCACCGGGACGCTCGGATCGTCGCGATGCAAGAGGTACAGGTCGATGGCATCGACGCGCAGCGCGCGCAGCGACGCCTCCAGATCGGCCGCGACGAACGCGGGGTGAACGCGCGACGCCGTCACAGCGTCCGGATGCCCGCCCTTCGAGACGATGAGCACACGATCCCGGACGCGGCGTGTGCGGATCCAGTGTCCGAGAATGCGCTCGCCGAGCCCGTGACCGTAGACGCGCGCCGTGTCGAACGCCGTGCAGCCGGCCGCAAGCGCCGCGTCGAGGAGCGCCAGCGCCCGCCGGTCGCGCGGGAGGCTCCAGCGGCGCGTGAGCGCATGCAAGGTCCCGCCGCCCATGATGATGCGCGGGAGCACGAGCGTGCTCTCGATGCGTGCACCTTCCGGAACCACTCGGACCAAGCCAGCCAATGAAGCGCGCCCCGCCGCCAGTCGTCAAGACCGATGGCGTATCGAGCTCAGCCGACGGCGGAGTTCAGCTGCTCTGGTGTAGCCGGGGGCGCCGGAATCGAGCTTGGCGAGCCTTCGCTCCGCACCGTCACACGTCGCATGAACGGTCGCTCGAAGACGCGGTGAAACGCGTACGCGATGACCAGAGCTGCCGGCACGGCGCCGAACACCAGGATGGCGAATTGCGGCACCGGGGCCACGCGCGCCTCGAGGAGCGGCATGTAGAAGACTGCCAGTATCGGATAATGAACGAGGTAAATGCTGTAGGAAAACTCGCCGAGCCTGGTCGATACGCGGTGCTCCAGGATGCGCGCGAGCCGCGTCGCGCGGAGGCCGAGCTGGAGCCGGCGCGTGCAGGCCACCAGGAACGCCGCCGTACCGAAGCCAACCAGTATGTCCACGCCCGGGTGCGGGCCCAAGTACAACTCGTACTTCGTGTTCAGCACGGTGAGCGCGCCGACGGCGACGGCGCAGACGCCGGCGATCTTCTCCCAAGAAGCGGGGCGCCGCGGACCATACGAGACGCCGGGCATGAAGTTGATGGCGGCGGCCAGCATGCCGCACGCGAACAGCCCGAGGTACCAGGGGGACACGAAACGGTAACCGAACAGCATCGGCAAAAAGCCGAGCGCGAACGCCGCAGTCAGGCTGAACCCAGGACCGAAGCGGCGCCACAAGGGCAAGAGCACGAGCGCGAATAGAAAATAGATCTGCCACTCGATCGCGACGCTCCACATCGGCGGATCGATCGTCCACTGCAGGTGTGAAAACCAGTTGTGAACCAGAAAGACATGCGAGAGCACGCTCTCGACGGTGAGCGCCGGCAACGCGGTATCCCACTGCGAGTAGCTGGGCTGGTTCAAGCGCGGGTGACAGACGATGAGCAAGAGCGCGAGCGCCAGGGCCGCGTAGTACGGGATCAGGATCCGGCGCGCGCGGCGCTGAACGAATGTGCGCAAACCACCGGGCAGCACCGCGTCGCCGACGCGCGCGACCGGCAGCATCAGGCAGTAGCCGGACAGCACGATGAACACGGGCACGGCGTAGCCACCGAACTTGAACACCGCCGTCAGGGTGAACCAGCGCGGCACCTCGCCGAGGTCGGGCCGCATCACGACGAACTGCCAGACGTGGTGGAGCGCGACGAACACAGCCGCCCAACCACGGATACCTTCGAGGTATGCTAAGTGAACTTGGCGCGGCTCGGGCATCTCGCGGCTCATATCGATCCGCCGTCCTATCGCAAAGTCCGCCGCGCTCAAAGACGGAACGACGCGGGGGGTATATGAATGACCATGACGTTCGGCCATGGCCGCGCTCGGCCGGCCGGGTCCGGCGCGTTCGAGGGGGCTACTCGCTGACGCGTTCCTTTCGCCCATTTCTACTCATTTCGTTCGAGTACGCTTCCAGTACGCCGCGAACGAAGGACCGGTGACACTTGAGCTTCGGATCTGCAACTCTCATCCCGCCAGCATCACTCCTCGAAGCCGACGTGTGCGTGATCGGCAGCGGCGCTGCCGGCATCACGCTCGCCGAGCAGCTCGACGGCTCGCCGCTTCGCGTCCTCGTGCTCGAAGCAGGCGGCGTCGTTCAGGATGCAGCCACGGAGGAAGACTGCTTCGCCGTCGAGCACCTGGGCACGCCCTACGGCAATGCGATCCCGACGCGGGGCCGCTGGTTCGGCGGCAGCATGAACCTGTGGTTCGGCCGCATCGCCAAGCTCGATCGCATCGACTTCGAGGAACGTTCCTGGGTCCCTTTCAGCGGTTGGCCGCTCGGCTACGACGAGCTCGAGCCGTGGGTGGAGCGGGCCGCGCGCATCCTCGATGTGCCGCATTTCGACAAGATTGCCATCGAGAATTGGGCCGCAAATCCGACCATCGAAACCTTTTTAGAACACGGCGGGGCAAGTCTCGGCGTGTTCTTGTGGGCGAACGCGATCGACATGGGCCGGCACTATCGCAAGGCTCTGGCCGCGTCGCGCAACGTGCGTGTCCTCTTGAGCAGCACGGTCACGGCGCTCGTGCCAAACGCCGAAGGCAACCGCATCGAGCGGCTGCAGGTGTCCTCCACCATGGGGCAACGCTTCGAGGTAAGAGCGAAAGTCGTCGTGCTGGCGGCAGGCGGCCTGGAAAATCCACGGCTGCTCCTGGCATCGGGACCCCGGCCGGAAGGCGTCGCAAACTCCGAAGACCTGGTCGGCCGCTACTACATCGACCATCCGCGCGGGGAGTCGCTCGGCAGCGTCGACCTGCGGGGCCTCGATCGAGACAAGCTCGCCCGCCTGCTCCTGCTCGGCGAAAAGCGCCGCAGCAAGTACGGCAAAGTGCAGCTGCGCGTGACGTTCCCGACGAACCTGCAGCGCCAGGAAGGTCTCTTGAACCACAGCTTGCACGCGCACCTGCTCGGCTCCGCGCATCTGTCCGACGGCTATCGCGCGGTGCACCGTCTGGCCGCGCGGGCCAAGCAGCGCCAGCTCGGCGGGGGCGGTTTGCGAGACGAGCTGCGCAAGGTGACCCGCGACTCACCGAAGCTCATCAGACTGGCCGCGCAGACGGTGCTCGGACCACCGCAGCCGGCGCAGCTGCTCGTAGTCGATCAAATGGAGCAGGAACCCGACCCGAACAGCCGCGTCACCCTCGACCGCAACAAGCTCGACAAGTACGGGATGCCGAAGCTGCGCCTCGACTGGCGCATCGGCGAGTCCACCTATCGCTCGCAGGAGCGCATGCACCGGCTGTTCAAGGGGATCCTCGATAGCGTGGGGATTCACACGTTTCAAAGCCAGGTCCTCGAGCGGCGCGGCGAGCCACCGCGGCTGGTCGAGATGAAGCATCCGTCCGGTACCACGCGGATGAGCGCGAGCCCGAAACGCGGCGTCGTGGACGCAGACTGCCGTGTGCACGGAGTCGGCAACCTGTTCGTCGCGGGCAGCTCGGTGTTTCCGACGAGCGGCCACGCCAATCCGACACTCTTGATCGTGGCGCTCGCCGCGCGTCTCGCAGAGCGCTTGAAACGCGAACTTTAGCTTAGTCAGGTCCCCGACCCGCATCGCGTTTGCGGTAGCGGATCGTCGCCGAGTCGACTGGCGTACGCAGCCCGTCGACGAGGCCGCGCAGCAGCATGTAAGGCCGGCGAAATCCGCGCGGATAGCGGCGCGCCAGCAGGTCGCGCACGGGCTCCATGACGCCGAAGCGAAACATCCAGGAGAACAGCAGCGAGCTGATCTGCCAGTGCCCGGACTTCAGATACTTCGCGATCGTGCCGCCCACGCCGTAGAAGTCCCGCTTCACGAGCTCGCGCAGCTCGTCATACGAACGAAAGCCGTCATGCAGCACGCTGACCTCGGCGTTTTCGTACACAGACCACCCCTTGACCAGGGCGCGCCACGCGAGATCGTTGTCTTCGGCGGCCTGAAAGACAGCACCGGGACCGAGCAGCTCATCGAAGCCCGTCACGTCGGCGAGCGCCGTGCGCCGAATGGCCATGCCCGCCCCGAGCGACAGGTACGCATTTTTCCAGACCGTGCGCAGGGTCGAGACCGTGCGGCTCTCTGCAAAACGAATTTGTGGGGTGTGTCCTGGCCCCGTGGACGGCACGGGGTCCACGCAGCAAAACACCACGCCCACGCGCGGGTCGTCCTGAAATGGCCGCGCAATGACAGAAAGCCAATGCTTGGGCACGATGCAGTCGTCATCCGTGATCACGATGATCGGCGCACTCGTCAAGGAGATACCCAGATTGCGCGCGCGGCTCGCGCCAGGCACGCTCGAGTACACGTAGCGCAGGCGCGGGTCGGCGAGAAACGGCTCCACGGCGCGACGCGTGACGTCGCTGGTGCTCTGATCGACGATCACCATCTCGAAGTCGCGCTCCTCGTTCGCCTGCACGGACTCGAGCAGCGGCACGATCCGCTCGCCGCGGTTGCGCGTCGCGACCACGACCGCGTAACGGGGCGCCCGTGGCGCTACCGGCTGCACGTCGGCGGGCAGAGTCATGCACGCCTCCATCAGGCGCGGATCGCGTCCACCATGCGCCGCACCACGAGCCGGTAGGCGGGCATGGGGATTTCCGGAAGCAGCTGGACGCTGCAGGTGCGGGCCAGGATATCGAGCGTCTTCGGGCAGGTCTCCGCCGTGATCGGATCGGCTCGGCCTACCCACGCGTACGGATCGAGCTTCGGGTGCGCGGAGCGTCGTCCGAGCACCGACTCCCAGTTCGTGTAGACGTGCCGGCCCGTCTCGATCAGACGCACCACGCCCTTGGCGCCGGAAAATGCCTTGGCCTTTTCGACGTCCTCGAAAATCACCGACAGGCCGACGGCGGACTCGGCGTCGTTGTGCGGGCTGACGCTGAAGCGCGCGCCGGGCTGCGACAACTTCGAGACCACGTACTGGCGGCGGCGCCGGCGACTCTCGAGCTGCGCATCCAGCCGTCGTAACTGAGGGCGCAGGATCGCCGCAGACAGCTCGGGCATGCGGTAGTTCACGCCCACGAACAGCGGCTCGTCCGTCTGCACCCGACCCTGCCGGATGTAGCTGCCGACGTCGTGGTACATGAGCGCGCGCGCGTATATTTTGGGGTCGCTGGTGAGCACCGCCCCGCCCTCACCGGACTGGATGTTCTTGTGAGCATTGAAGCTGAACGCGCCCACGTGACCGATCGAACCCACGCGCCGCCCGCGATACGTCACGCCCACCGCCTGACACGCGTCCTCCACGACGATCAAGCCGTGCTTCTCGGCTATGGCCATGATCGCGTCCATGTTGCACGCGAGGTTCAACATGTGCACGCACACGATGGCCTTGGTCTTCGGCGTGATCTTGCGTTCGATGTCGCGCGGATCGATGGTGAGCGTCTCGTCGACTTCGACCAGCACCGGCACCGCACCCGCGGCCAGCGGCGCGGCCGCAGACGAGACCCAGGTGTAAGCGGGGACGAGCACTTCGTCTCCGGGACCGACGCCCGCGCCGACGAGCGCGCAGATCAGCGCGCTCGTGCCGCTGTTGACGCCAAGCGCGTGGCGCACCCCGACGTAGGAGCAGAGCTCCTTCTCGAGCGCCTCTACCTCGGAAGGAAAGCGTGTCGTGTAGCGTCCCAGGTCGCCCCGGGCGAGGACCCGCATGGCCGCGGCCATGACGCGTGGGTCGAAAAGTGGCATCGTTTTACCTTGCTCGCAGCACGTTTCGTCGTCAAGAAGCCCGGCCGCGCGCGGCTGTCCCCGGCCCCGGCCCCGGCGCCTCCGCCGGGCGCGCGGCAGACGCACGGACGGTAGTCGTAAAGCGTTTTTCGGAGAACAGCATCTGCGCGTCTTCGGGCAAGCCGCTCGTGGTCTCGTCGGTACACACGAACGCGAGGCCGTCCACCAGCGAGTCGAGCGCCCGGCAGTCGAACTCGAACGACGTGTCGGGGCCGTCGATGATGATGACGTCGTAGTATTTGCGCAGCGCCTGCAAGCTGCTTTCGAACTGCTTCGACAGGATCATGCCCGGGGAACGCATGATGCTTTCGGCCAGGACGTGCAGCGACTTGGTGCAGCCCACCACGTGCCAGACGGCGTCGGTGCTCGGGCGGATGCGTGCGTGCAGCTGTTGCGAAAATCCGAGCCTCACCGGCACTTCGACGTGCATGAGACGCTGGACCGACGGACGGTGAAAGTTGCCCTCGACCAGCAAGATGCGCGGGTGGTCGGTCTCGGCGAGCGCGAGCGCCAGGCCGGCGGCGACCCGCGACTTGTCCTCGACCACTTCGCGTGGGCTCGATATGAGCACGCAAAAGCACTGTTCGACCGCGAACGTGTACAGCTGCTCGCGCAGCTGCTCGTGAAGCGGCATGATCAGCGAGCGGTCCGGCCGCCACCCGGGAGCGGTCAAAATCTTCACCGCCACCTTCTCGGCCTCTGGCGAGGCTTCCGCTGCAGCCGGCGGCACGCTCGAGTACCGGTAGGTGGTGTCCGCCACGCGTGGGGGCCGCTGGCTCAGAGCCGCCGGCGGCTGCCGCGCGTCGGGATTTGCAAAGGAGCCCATCATCAGCGTTCCCCCGCTGCCAGCGCGCCGGCGCCGCGGGCGGCTCGGCGGTGCCGATTCATCGGCCATGCCGGCATCCGCCGCAAACTGGGCGGCGCTGACCTCCTTGGCACGCGCAACATCCGCTGCTCGGATCGCCTCCGCAGCTTTTCGCATGGTCTCGTTGGCGCCATCGCCAATCAAGGTGGCCGTCTCCGAGGCAAACCGTCGCCTGTTCCCCGGCGCGGCGGGTGGCGAAGTCTCCGAGCGCGCCTCGCCTGGTGTCACTTCTGGTGGGGGTGAAATCCGCAGGGTGGCGGGCGGCGCAGCGTCACAATCCCCAGCTTCGCCGACGAAGGGCGCGCTGACCTCGACAGGGGCCGACTCCGGGACGGGCTGGGCCGTGCGCGACGACACGGACTCGCGCACCGAATCGAACGAGAGCAGCTCGGACCCGGCCGGCGTTGCCGCCCTGGGTAAGGCCGCCGGTGTCGGAACCTTGTCCGGCGCGAGCCCCAGGCGCCGCGTCGATCGCGGTCCGAACTTCCGCGAACCGCGATCGCGCCGCAGTAAAAACCAACCGAGCCCGGCGCTGGCACCGAGCGCGAGCGCGAGCACTGCACCGAGCGACAGAACGAGTCGGCGATTCGGACGGATCGGACGACTGGGTAGCGCGGCATCGCGGAGCAAGCGCGCCGCGACCGGACCTGGCGTGGCACCCGGCGCGCGGCTGACGTGCTGGGCAAACGCTTTTGGAATTTGTTCGACCGCACGGCGCGCCAGGGCGTTGGCGACGGCGCGCGCGTCCGCGGCCGTGCGCCCGCTGAAGCTGAGCTGAATGACCCTGCCATCGTTGGTGCTGGCCTGAGCGGCATTCTGCTCGGGTGCCGCGGCGGGTTGCTTGCCTGCGCGCTCCCGCGTCAGCGCCTGAATCGGGCCCTGCTCGAACACGGTCTTGGCGACGATGCCTTCGGCCTGGCTCGGCGGGAGCGGTTTGACACCCTGCGGATACTCGACGAGCACTGCCGCCGTCGCGCGGTAAGTGGCAGGCGCCAAGAACGCGTACGCGACCGCTACTAGAAACACCGTGAGGGCTACAGCCGCAGCCAGTGCTGTGTAACGAATCGCGGCATAAGCCCTCTGCATGACTCGGCTCAAGCTCGATCTGGATAAGCTCCAGCGGGAGGCCCCTGTATAGCACCTCGCCTGTACAGAAAGCTCCCACCCGCCCAAGAATTCGACTAGACCGCGTGCAGGCTCGGATGAAGCATAGCGGGCGGTTTTGCTTTCTGATGGAGCGCCAGGTGGGGATCGGCAGCGCTGCCGGAGCCATAGAACCGTATGTCCGCGCACTCGGACACTCCTGGACGGACGTGACTTATGTAAAACCGGGAGGGCTGCTGGAAGCGCTGCCTCTACCGGGTCGCAGCGGCGGCGTGTTGCGCGGGATAGCCCAGGTCAGGAGCGCGCTACGCGCGGGTCCCTTCGACGCCCTGCTGTTTTTGACGCACAATCCCGCGGTTTTTCAGCCCCGCGCGCTGCTGGCCACTCCGACGCTGCTCTGGACCGACGTGACGCCGGCCCAGCTCGACACCCAGGCCGAGCAGTACGCGCATCCGGTCGATCGGTTCACCGCCGTCGCCCGGGTGAAAAAGGAGCTGGTGCGGCATACCTTCCGGCGTGCGGCGGCCTGCGCCGGATGGTCCAACTGGGCGCGCGCGTCGTTCACTGCCGACTACGGCGTACCGGAACGCGACACTGCGGTGGTCGCGCCGGGTGTCGATTTGCTGCAGTGGCAGCTGCCCGAGCGCGATCCCGGCGGCGCACTGCCCCGCCTGCTCTTCGTCGGCGGTGACTTCGAACGCAAGGGTGGGAAGCTGCTCCTGCAGGTGTACCGTGAACAGCTCCGCGGCCGCTGCGAGCTAGACCTGGTGACGCGCGACGCCGTGCTGCCGGAGCCGGGCGTGCGGGTGCACCACGGCCTGTCGCCCAAGAGCCCGGAGCTGCGCGATCTGTATCGACGTGCCAGTGTGTTCGTGTTGCCGACGCGCGGCGATTGTTTCTCGATTGCGTCCATGGAGGCCATGGCCATGGGCTTGCCGGTCGTCGTGACGGGCGTCGGCGGCATTCCCGACATCGTGGAACACACGCGCTCCGGTTACCTCGTGAAACCCGACGACGGGGTGAGCCTGCGCGAAGCGCTCGAGCCGCTTTTGGCCGATCCCGCGCGCTGCAAGGAGCTGGGCACGCGCGGGCGCGCGCTCGTCGAACAGCGTTTCAACGCCGAGCGCACCACAGAGCAGCTGTGTACGCTGCTCGAGCGCATCGCGCGCGAACGTCACGGCCGCGCCGGCTGAGCGCCCGCATCGAGCCGCCACTGCACGGCTTCGGCGATCGCGAGCGCGGCCGTCAGACCGGGGGACTCGATGCCGTACAGATTGATGCAATTGGCGACGCCGTGCTGCTCGGCACCCTGAATCACGAAGTCCTGCGCCGCGGATCCCGCTGGCCCGAGCTTCGGGCGCACACCGGTGTAGCCGGGCACGAGCTGCTCCGGATCGAGCTCCGGGAAATAGCTCCGGATGGCCGTGACGAACGCTTCTTTGCGAGACTCATCGAACGAGTAGTCCACCTCGGGGACCCAGCACACGTCGGGGCCGAAGCGCGCCTGATTGGCCAGGTCGAGCGTCACATGAACCCCGAGGCCGCCCGGCGCGGGCACGGGATAGACGAGATGCTGGAAGGGCTGGACGCCGGACAAGCCGAAGTAGTGACCTTTTGCGTAGAACGCGGCCGGCACCGCGCTCTCGGGTATGCCCGAGATGCCGCGCGCCACACGCGCCGCGTCGAGACCCGCCGCGTTGACCAGTGAGCGGCACAAGAGCCGCGTCGGGCTCAGTCCGGCGACGGACAGCTCGATGCCGTCGCGCGTGACGCTGCCGCTCACGACCGGCGACCGCAGCACCACGTGCCCTCCCGCTGCTACCAAGTCGGCGCGGAGCGCTTGCATCAAGGCGTGGCTGTCGATGATGCCGGTGCTCGGCGAGAACAGACCCGCGACCGCGCGCACCGCCGGCTCCAGCTCTGCCACGTCACGCGCGCGGAGCTCTCTGAGGTCGTCGACACCGCTCCGCTCGGCTTGACGCGCAATGCGCGCCAGCGCCGGGCGCTCCTCTTCGCGCGTCGCCACGATCAGCTTGCCGATGCGGCGATGCGGCACGCCGCGCGCTTCGCAATACGCATACAACGCCTGCTTGCCGCGCACGCACAGCGTCGCCTTCAGCGAATCCCGTGCGTAGTAGATGCCGGCGTGGATGACCTCCGAGTTGCGCGAGCTGGTATGCGAACCGATGCCTGCTTCGCGTTCCAGCACCACCACCTCACGCCCCGTGAGCGCCAGAGCGCGCGCCACGGCCAGGCCGATCACGCCGGCACCGATCACGACGCACTCCACCTCCGTCATGCTCGTGCACGGCAGATCTCGCCAATGGCTTCCGCCATCCGGCGTCCGGGCGCCTCACCGAACAAGCTCGTGTACCGCGCCGCTGAAAGGCTCAGATCGCGGGGACGCGCTTCCAGCGCGGGCACGGCGCTACGTGGAATGGCGTGAATCGTCGGCGACTCCACGCCCAGCGCGTGCGCGAGCACGCGGCCCATTTGCAGTCGTGACAGGCGTTCCGGCCCGGCCAGATGCAGCACACCGGCCTCGCTGCTGCGCGCGATACGAATCAGCGCTCGCGCCGCGTCTTCGAGCCACAGCGGTGTCCGCCACTCGTCGTCGAAGAGCGACAGCGGCCGCTGCTCGCGGAGCGCCGCCATTTGATCGAGAAACGTCGTTTGGCGTGCTACGGCGGGCACGCCGTACAAGAGCGGCAAGCGCACGACGACGTGCGCTTGCCACGAGAGCGTCGCGCGTTCACCGGCTAGCTTCGAGCGGCCATAGGCCGTCCCCGGCTCCGGCGCGTCGTGTTCGGCGTACGGCGCGCGCTGTCCGTCGAACACCATGTCCGTGGACGTATAGACGAAGCGCGCGCCGTGCTCGTGAGCGAGCCGCGCGAGGTGCTCAGTGACGACCGCGTTCATCTGGTGCGCAGCCGCCGGATCCCGCGCCGCGGCCGCTACGCTTGCCAGCGCCGCGACGTGCACGATCACACGCGGCCGGCAACGTTCGAGCAACGCACGGGCGGCGCGCTCGTCCGCGAGGTCGAGCCGTTCACAGCGAGCTCCCTCGGGAGCCGGCCCAGCGGGAGAGACCACGCCGATTGCCGGCTCCTGCCTGAACGCGAGCAGCCGGAGCAGCACGCTGCCCACCTGTCCGCCGGCGCCCGTCACGAGCCAGGTCATCGGGACGAGCGTACACACGGCGCCGGGCGTGCGCGAACGCTCCGAGTCGAAACTCGGGCGCCGCGGGGACGAAGCACACAAGCTCGCGACTTCCGCGCGTTCTGACAACAGCGGAACGCGCGGAGAGCACCAATTTGGCGATTCCACGGCGCGCGCGCGGAAGTATAAGCGAAGCATGCCGAGGATTGCCCTCCACTACGTGCTGCCCGCGTGCCTGGCGCTCACTGCCTGCACCGGCACGACCAACTCGCCGATGAGCAGAGGCGAGGCGGATGCATCGAACGACGCGCGCGCCGGTTCGGGCGGCGGGGGCGGCAGAAACAGCGGTGCCGACGCGCGTCTGGACGCACCCATCCCACAAACCGGCTGGCTCACGGTGCGCGGCAACAAGATCACGACGGCTGATGGCAAGCCGCTGCGCGTGCGCGGCGCGAACCTCGGCGACACGCGCTCTTGCAACGCTTGCACCGGCGCTGCGCCGAATCCCGACGGGCTGAAGCGCTGGGCCGATGAGCTCGTGGACAACTGGGGCGCCACCTTCGTCCGCTTTCTGCTCGAGTCGCACCAGAGCGCCGAAGGCTATCGGTCGCATTGGCGGAACATCGTCGATGATCCCGGCTACTACGCCGACGTCCAGGAGGTCGTGAATCACATCACGTCCAAACCGGGCGTGTACGTGATGGTGACGCTGTTCATCGACCCGACCATGAATCAGCGCGACACGGGCCCGCGTGCGGAGTGGCCAACGGACGCGACGATGCCCGTGTACCGGAAGCTCGCTGAAGCGTTCGCCACCAATCCGCAAGTGCTGTTCGGGCTGATGAACGAACCGCACGGCCCGCCCGAGGACAACTCGGCGCTGGCAGCCATCTTCAACCGTGCCATCACCGAGATTCGCACCGTGGAGACCGCGCGCCGCGTGCCGCAGCACATCATCGTGGCGCAGGCTGCCCAGGACTATGCGCGCGATGCCTCGTACTGGATCGGAAGTCCGCTCACGGCCGGCGGCGGCACCAACATCGCTTACGAGGTCCATCCCTACAACCCGAAGACGGACTTCGACCGCCTCGTGGTCCAGCCGAGCCAGCGCATCCCGCTCATCATCGGCGAGTTCGGACCCTTCTCGTATAGCCCTGAGCTCACCATGGACGACGACGACATCCTGGCCCTGATGGATCTGGCAGAAGAAAACGACATCCCCTATGCCGGCTGGATGTTTCATCAGCGCTGCCCGCCCTCGATGCTCGAGGACGTAGGGGGAGACGGCTACGACGGCTGCGGTTTCACTGGCGCCGGCACGGTCTTTACCTGGCAGCCGACGGCGTGGGGCACGTTGTTCAAGAATCGTCTGGCGCGGCCCTGGCGCGAGTGAAGGCGGCTCGCCGTCGCGCGCACGACGCATGACTCCGGATATCAGGGAGGCAAAACGGGCGGCTCGAGCTGCGCGGGATCCGGACCGCTGCCGTCGAGCGCGTTCAAGAACGCGACGAGCTGCGTCTGCTCCTCTTCGCTCAGGCCGCGCTCGAAGTTGACGGAGCGACCGACGTAGCCGCCGGCTTTGCTGCCTTCGCTGAAGAAGCGCACCACTATTTCGAGACTCCGAAAGTAGCCGTTGTGCATGAACGCGGGCCGGCGGCTGACGCAGCGCAGAGTCGGCGTGCGGAACGCGCCGAGCATGGCCGAAAGGTCTTGTGGCAGCTTGTCGAGGCGACGGTCGTCGCCGTCGCTGAAGCGTCCTTTCGAGTTGAGCCAATCCGTGCGCGCCTTTGCCAGCCCATCCGCGGCGCCGGGATCGTTGGCGGTGTTCACGTCCGTGAAATCCATACGCCCGCCCGGCACACCGAGGTTGTGAAAACGCTGATCGGTCAGGTACGGGCCCGAGTGGCAGTTGTCGCAACCGGCCTTGACGAACACGAAGGCCCCAGCCTGCTCCTCGGCGTTCAGCGCGGCGGCGTCGCCGTTCATCCAGGCGTCGAAGCGGCTCGGTCCACACGTGAGCGTGCGCGTATACGCCTGAATCGCCTTGCCGAAGTTCACCAGCACGCGGGTCACCGCTTCGTCGTCCGCCGCATGGCCAGCGCAGCTCTCGTTCTTTGGATCGGCGGGACGCTCCGCGCAGCCGGCCTGCGCGGGCTCGAGCACCGGGTACTGCCCGAGCGACGGCAGCGGCCCGAAGATCGCCTCGTACTCCGCGCGGTACAGCCGCGTGATTTGCTGCGCGACGAACAAGCGCGAGCTGTTGAACTCGAGCGCGCTCTCCACCGGCGCGAACACCTGGTTGTACGCGGCGTCGCGCCGGCCATCCCAGGTCAGAAACGTGGCCTGTGCCACGTCCAGCAAAGCGGGCGCGTGCCGGTGGGTCCAGCCGGACGCCAGCGAGAGCTGGCTGCGCGAGCTCCGGATATCCGCGAACGCCTTGCTCGCCGGCATGTGGCAGCTCACGCACGCCACCTTGCCGGTCTCGCCCTGTTTACCCAACGTGCCTGGAGCGCCCGTGTTGACGCTGTCCAGGAGCGGCCCGGAGAACCGCGTATCGAAGAAGAACTTCTTGCCTAGCGTCGCGGCGCGCGGATCGTCCGCATAGCGGTTCGTGACGTCCTTCGGCGCCGTGCGCTCCTGGGGTAGCACCAGAAGAGCCAAGCGTTCTTTGGGATCGGCGGCCGGCGGCGTGACGTTGCTCTGCTGGCAGCCCGCCGACAAGGTGGCGAGGGCGAGCAAAACAACGCACGTCGTTCGGAGCACGGGCATTCGGGCTATCTCGAAGGCTGAACGGTCAGATCGATGTTGCCGATAACGGCATGCAGCCTGGCCTCCGCGGCGAGCGTCGTTTCCAGTACGTTTTCGCCCGCCTTGAGCTCGCTGACCGGCACGGGCGTGGACAGCGCGCGCAGCAGCGCGTCACCTGGATTCACGAGCTGCGATGGGACCTCGAACTCGTGCCAGGCGTTGCCGTTGAAGCGGTAACGGAGCCGCTCACCCGCGGCGGCGAACAGGCTGAAGTTGAAGGTCGCGCTCACCGCGTCCGTCAAGTCGACGCCCTGAAAGCGGAACGTCTTCGGAGTGAGCGCCTCGTTCAAGATCCCGAGGTAGTACCCGAAAGACTTCCCAGTCGTGCTGGCGTCCGAGAAGTTCTGGAGCTCGTCGGGGATGTCGTAGCCGCGCGGCCGTGGAAAACTCGGGCCGTCGAACGCGATGTTGTCCCAGCGGAAGGTCTGGCTCGGGGAGGCGTTGCCGTCCTTGGGTGCGTTGTACTGCGAGTGCTGAAAATGCACGTAGCCGCGCGTGAAATTCAGATTGAGACCGGTCGCCGTCGCCACTTTCACGGCCGGCGCGCTCGGCGTATCCGAGTTCGTCACCCACACCTCGACGTCGTTCGTGGAGATCACGATCTTGAAGCGGTTGAGCTTGGTGTCCGAGCTCCGGAAGCACTGGCCCATGAACAGCTCTTCGCGGACCACGCGGTAGTTCTGGACGACGAAGTAGTTGCCGATTTCGTTGTAGCCCGAGCGCTCGCAGGGCGGGTTCCTCGGCACCATCTGAATGCCGAAACCGTTGCGCGGTAGCGAGCCGACACTCGGCGCGACGTGATAAGGGACCGGCGCAGGATCCTCGGTGATCCAGAATTCGTTCCACCAGCCGTGTCCCGCGAAGCCGTCGTTGATCTTGGCGTCGACGTCGAACACGATCGTGCCCTTGCCGCCCGCGAAGTCGAACGGCTGGCGGATCCGCATCGAGTTGATCGCGAAGTCCTCGTAGTCGTGGAACACTTCGTTCAGCTGCTTGGAGATGAATCCGCCGCCGTCCGTGCCGTCGCAGATGCGCACGTCACCCGGCGGAAAGATTCCGGAGAACGGCGCGTTGCAGAAGGTCGGTGTGTTCGCCCAAGACCCTGCTGAGGTCGCCGGCGCACGCTTGAGGAAGCCGGTGCGCATGTGCGCGTGGCGCGCGAAGCTCCACTCTGCTTCGTTGATGTCGCCACCGCGACCACCAGGATGGGGATTTTCGAAGTCCTCACAGAACGCCGGCTGCGGCAGTCCACACGATTCCGGCACGAAGCGAGATCCGCCCGCCCCTAGCTTACCGCCCGTACCCGCTACGCCGCCGCCGCCCTTCCCGCTCGAGCCCCCTGAAGCGCCAGAACCACCCACGGCACCGCCACCGCCAGCGCCAGGGGCACCGCCGCCCGGGTGATTGGGACTGCTGCTCTTGTTGTTACTTCCGCAGGCGATGAACCCCATCGCGATGAGTGCAGACCCGAGCTTCCTTGACTTCAACATGGTCCTCCGTTCACACGAGCGTTCTCCGCCATAATGCCGGCATTCGACTGCAATCGCCCGTATCAAGCAATAGAAATAGGAGTGGGATCTTAGTCCCAGAGATCACAGGTGCAAGGCGCGAGGCAAATCAGGAGCGCGCGCGACGCGCGTTCGCGCCGCCGGTGTGCTCCGCGCTGCACACCGCACACACCGCGCACACGCGCGCTCGTCTTCAGCCCGCAGCGCGCCGCGAAACTCCCGGTAACTCGCCAGAATTTTGCATCGATCCCGACAACGAAACGCGGGACCTGGTAAACGGGCAAGTCCGTAAAAGCGTCCCGCCACCCGGACGCGATTTCCGTGCGCATGACCGAGCCAATGGAAGAAGCCAAAGAAAATCGCGGGATTCAACGGCTGCTCGCGCGCAATGCGGTGGTGCTCGTCGGCGCGCAGGTGCTCGCGGCGCCACTCAGCGTGCTGATCAGCGCGATGATGGGGCGGCACCTCGGAGCGGAGGATTTCGGAATCCTCTTTCTGGCCGGCACCTTCGCCGCGTTCGGATCCCTGTTCATTCAGTGGGGACAAAACGGAACGTTGCCCGCCGCCGTGGCGCGGGACCGCGCGCACGCCGGTGAGGTGCTCGGCACCGGGCTCGCGTTTCAATGTGGGGCGGCCGTGGTGGTTTATGCCCTGCTCGCCATCACGGCGCCGCTGCTTGGCTACGATCCAAATTTTCAGTTGGCGCTATTGATCGTAGTCGTCACCTTCTTCTTGAACTGCCTGACCGTCTCGTGCGCCGATGCGGTGCGAGGGCTCGAGCGCACGGACGTCGCGGCACTCGGGGTGGTGGGCCAGCAGTTTTCGATCGCGCTCTTCGTCGTGCCGACGCTGCTGCTCGGCGGTCGCTTGTTCGCGACCCTGATCGCGCAAGCCGCGGCAGGTTTCGTCATGCTGGTAGTGGTGTGGGTAGCCGTGCGCGGCGCCGGCGTGGGACCGCTCTCGGTCAGCCGGCAGCGGCTGCGCGGACTCATCGCCGAAGGCACACCATTTCTGGCGTTGAGCTTGATCCTCGCGCTTCAGCCCAGCATCGACGCGGTGATCCTCTCGAAGCTCGCTCCGGAAGATACGGTGGGCTGGCACGCAGCAGCGCGCAAGCTCGTGGGTGTGCTGGGTGTGCCGGCGGGCGCGATCGTGTCTGCGCTCTATCCGACGCTCTGTCGCCTCTACGTCGAAAATCGAGATGCCTATCTCGAAACGGCGCGCGGCGCGCTCAGCTCGGTCGCCATCGTCGTGGTGCCGGTCGCGGTGGGAACCTTTGCGTACGCCGATCTCGGCGTGCAGCTCTTCAGCAGCGACTCGTTCGGGCCGGTCCGCGACAATTTACGCTTCATGGCGCCATTCCTCGTGCTCGTGTACTTCACGATGACGGTGGGGACGGTGCTCCTGGCTGCCGGCGTGCGCCGCGCCTGGACGATCACTCAGTTTTTCTGCGTGCTCGTGAGCGCCGTCGCCGATCCCTTGCTGATCCCGTACTTTCAACGCACGTACGGCAACGGTGGCCTGGGTGTGTGTGTGGCGACCATCATCAGTGAAGTGATCATGCTCGGCATCGGCGTGTGGCTCGCGCCCAAGGGGATGTTCTCGCGCGCCCTGCTGAGGCCGCTCGCGCTCGCCACGCTGGCCGGAGGCGTCATGGGACTCACCGCCTGGCTCTTGCGCTGGCTCACGCCCTGGGTGGCCGCGCCCATCGGCGTGACCGTGTACTTCGCCGTTCTCTGGCTCACCGGCGGGATCACGGCCGAGCAGATCGCGCCGGTAAAGAACTTCATCGGCCGGAAGCTGGGGCGCGGCCAACCCAAGTGAAGCGCCGAGCTCAGCGCGCCGCTTCGAGCAGCCGGTCTGCGCGTTCGAGCACCTCAGCGTAACGCGCGGGCCCGAGCTCCGCCGCGGAAGCACGCCAGTACAATACGTTCGCGAGCAGGCTACACGTGCGCAGGGAAATGATCGGCATGCGCGGCGCCGCCGGCGACGCGAGATAGGCGTGCAGCACCGCGCTCGCGCTCTTGTCGAGCAGCGGCTGGCCCACCACGCGCCTGAGCAGCGTGCGCGCGTACGGGTGCAGGCGCGCGAAATTTTCAGCCAGCACGCGAATCAGCATGTCGTGACCGAGCTTGGCGAAGAGCTCTACTTCCAACTGCCCGTAGTACGTGTGCGCGTCTTCCCACGAGCGGAGTGAGCGCTCGGCGTGGTGCAGGCCGACGGCTTTCGCGTTGAAGCGAAACTTCAGCCCGTGAGCGGACAATCGATACCCGAGCTCGACGTCCTCTCCGCGCAAGTACTTCGCGTTGAACAGGCCCACGTCAATCAGATGGCGACGCGCCACCGACGCGTTGCCCGTCCAGAACTGACGGAACGTGGGCTCGTAGTCACCCCGCTGCATGGCCTCGTACTGTTGTTCGATCTTGGCCTGTTGCCAGGCGACCCACGGCTGAGCGTAGCTCGGTAGCGACGCGAGCGGTCCCAGGACCACGACCTCCACGCTCTCGGCGGCGTGTGAGCGCAAGTGTTCGGTGATGAGCTCGGGTACGGGCACCACGTCATCGTCTAGAAAGAGCACGAGCTCGCCGACCGCCGTCAGAACTCCGGTATTGCGCGCCTGTGCAGGTCCAGCGTTGCGCTGTCGGAGCGCGCGGAGCGGAAAGCCGTAGCGCTGCTGCTCGAGCCACTCGGTCGTGCCGTCGGTCGAGCCGTCGTCGACGACGATGACTTCGAAGCTGTCCTTGGGAACCGCCTGCGCTTCGAGGGCCGAAAGCACGAGGCCCAGGCGCTGGCGGCGGTTGTAAGTGGGCGTGACGATACTGAGCCGCGGCGCCCTCATACTCCCTAAAAAGCCCTACCACTCGCGCTGGTCGTGTTCAAGGAAAGCCCGGAAATCAGCGGCGGCGATCGCTCGACGAAACCAGGACGGCAGGCTACCCTCTCATGCATCGTGGGTGAGTGTGTATCGGAGGCGCGGCACGCGGTCGCTACTGAACCGCGACCCCACCTAGCGCACGTGGACGGGCTCCGGGCGCTCGCCGCGCTGATGGTGTTTTTGAATCACGCCTACGCGCAGAGCTTCAATCCAATCCTCGATCAGTATCCGACCGGGCTCTTGTCGATCTTCAGCTATTCGCTCGTGACCGGGCACCTGGCCGTCAGCGTGTTCATCGTGATTTCCGGGTTTTGCTTGAGCTTACCCGTCATGAGGAGCGGTGATCGGCCGAGCGGCGGCGTGTACGCGTTCCTGAAACGCAGAGCACGCCGCATTCTACCGCCCTACTACGCGGCGCTCGCGCTGTCGCTCCTGCTGATCGCCACCGTCATCGGCAAGCCCACGGGTTCGCTCTGGGACGTGCCGATCGCGATCGACGAGGTCGCGATCATCAGTCACCTGGTCTTGCTCCAGGATCTGTTCGGCACGGGGCGCATCAACTACGTGTTCTGGTCGATAGCCGTCGAGTGGCACATCTACTTTTTGTTCCCGCTGCTGCTGCTCGCGACGCGTCGCTTCGGGATCGTCGCCACCGCGTTCACCGCGCTCGTGCTCGGGTACGCCCTGACCTTCGGCTTCGAGGGGACACGCCTCGCACGCGCCAATCCTCATTACCTCGGGCTGTTCGCGCTCGGTATGCTCGCGGCGTACGTGGCGGCGAGCGCGCGTCCCGCGTATGCATCCGCACGGACGAGCCGCGGCTGGAGCGCCGCGATCGTCATTTCGCTGCTGGTGACGGCCGCGGCTTGCTACGCCTGGGGCTACCGCACGGCGAGCCAGCGCTTCCCCTATCTGGACTTACCCGTGGGCGTACTGGCCGCTGCCACTCTGGTCGTCACCACGCGCTCGCGCTCACACCTCTTGACGCGCCTGCTGAGCGGGCGCGCCCTGGTGTTCATCGGCACATTTTCGTACAGCGTCTATCTGGTGCACGCGCCACTGCTGCAGCTCATGTGGCAGTACGTGCTCGTGCCGCTCGGCCTGACGAACACGCAAATCTTCGCGGCGCTCACGACCCTGGGCACGCTGGCGGTGCTCGCGTTTTCGTACGGCTTCTTTCGCTTGTTCGAGCTGCCATTCCTGCGCCGCAAAGGTCACGGCGCGGCGGAGGATGCGCGCCCCGTAGCACCCGCCGCGCTCGTCTAGTGTCCTGTCTCCGCAGATCGCGACAGAAATCGGGCGCTATGAGCGGAGGCAGGACACGTCAGGAACAAGAAATGTGTGGTGAATGGAGTAGCCCAGAGCCGAATTTCGAGCCGCCCGCACCCGCTGGGGGCGGCTCGAAATTCTGATGCGGTTCTCTGATTCACCACACTAGTGCTCTGTCGATGATTGGCCACGACTTCCGTTGAGGGGATGTCGAGCAGTTCATCTCCGAAGTGCGACGGCTCGGGACAACGCGGCGCTGACTCGAGCAACCAGATCGCGAATCGTGCGAACGGCGTTGATGTCGTCTTCCGAGAGCGTGATTTGAAAGCGATCTTCCAGCTCGAGTATGAGCCGCAACGTGCCGAGCGAATCCCACTCCTGAATCCGCTCGCGCGCTTCGTCGAGCGCCGGTGTTCGCGAGATTCCGAGCGCGCGCTGCACGATATGCGGGATCAAGCTGGGCAGGTCTTCCCCCGGTGCTTCGGATTCCGCGCTGGCAAGCCGCGCCGGGTTGCCGGTGACCGTCGCGCCGGGCGGAACTTCTCCGGCCACGACGCTGCCGGGTAGCACGATTGCGCCCGCGCCGATTCGCGAACCTGGCAGTACAACGACACGGTGGCCGACCCGTGCGCCGCGCTGAATCATGATCGCGCGCGCTTCAGGTTGTTTCGTGGGATCGCCTGCCACGTGAAAGTCGCTGTCCATCAGCATGCAGAATGCGCCGATGGTCACGTCATCCTCTATTTCGATCTTTCCCAGACACGACACGGCCGCACCGGCCGAGATCCGCACTTGGTTGCCGATGCGCAATGAAGCACCGTCACCGACTATCAAGTGCGACACGGTGGGCTGCGAACGCAGCTCGAAATCGTCGCCGATCAAGAGCTCCCCGGAGTTGATGACATGCGGTCGCCCGAGCACACGGGCGCGCGTTCCCACTCGATCGCACACGCGGAGCCAGAACCGCGTGCGCGCTCGGTCCAGCCAGCCTTGGTCAGCGTCCAGCAGCGTCACGTGAGGCGCTCACAGCGGAAGTTCCAAAGCGATGGCCGCCGGCAGGACGTACGGCTGCTCCGTGTCCCAGGTGAAGACGCGCTCGCTTTGGCGCATGAACTGAGAACGCTCCCAGAACTCCTGGCAGGGCTTGTTCTTGCGCGTAGGAATCAGCTCGGCGCTGACTCGTCGCAGCGAGTGACGGCGGGCGGTCTCGACCGCCAAGTGCACCATGCTCTCTTCGATTTTTCGGCCCATGACCCGGCAGCTGAGTACGAAATCCACGATTCGAGCCGTATCGCCCTGGCCTTCGAGGCTCAAGATACCGGTCAGGCCCGCGTCGCCGAGGCGGTCGGAAACGCTCAGGGTAAACAGCCAGCGACCGTCGGCTTTCACCCAATCGCCGAGCTCCGTTTCAGTCAGGCGGCGCGTCGTCAGGTTCATCTGGTTGGTCTTGTTCAGGAGCTGCGTGGTGCGCGCCAGATTGGCCGCCCCGAGCAGTTCCACCCGCACGCGGATCTCGAGACTCGCCAGCCACTCGTCGAGAGAGCCCACTTCAGCCTTGAGATGCTCGCGCTCCCGTTCAGCTGCGTACAGAGCGGTGCGTGCCGTGTCTTCGGCGCTCAGCTGCGGCGTATCGAAGCAGGACAACGAGAGCAGCGCACTGGGATAGAGCAGCTTGTCTTCCGGCCACTCCGGCACCAGCACTTCCGGAAGCGCCTCGCGCACGCGGGCGCGCTCGAAGGGGTTGTCGTCGATGAACACGACGGACTGCAAGCCGAGGTTCAAGCTGCTGGCCAGATCGGCCACGTTTCTGGCCTTGTCGGTCCAGTTGATGCGGTACCCGACGAAATCGGCTTCGCGCAGCACCATTTCGGGATGATTGCGAATCGCTTCGAGCGCCACGCTCTCTTCGTTCTTGCTGACGAGCCCGAGCAGAATTCCGCGCCGCTTGAGGTTCTTGAGCGCTCGCTGAAAATCTACGAACGCCTCGCCCACGCTGTCGTGACCACCGATGCGCAGGTTTTCCCAGCCGATGTCACCAACGATGCCTCCCCAGAGCGTGTCATCCAGATCGACGACGACGAGCTTACGAGCCCCGCCCGTGAGCCCCGAGATGGCCGCTTTGATGTCCGCCGTTGCTGCATCGAACACGCTCGGAACGAACGGGACCTTGCCCATGTACCAGAGCTTAGGGCTGTACCCGCCGCGATTGGCGGCGAGCCAGCGCTCGGCATTGAGCACGAAAATGTTCGGCGCCGAGGCGAGCTTCTCCATCAGTCGCGAGTTCATGGCGTGCAGAGCGCGCGTTGCACCTCCGCGCCGGGTATCTGCGAGTCCGAGCCCGCGCGACCAGGGCGGCAAGGTCCAGGTCGGAACCGCGGCGAACCTGTACGACTTCAAGCCCTCGAGCAGGAGCTCCGCGTAGCGGTCCACCTCTTCCAGGAGCAGCGCATCATCGACGGCCTCGAACTCTAGCAGGCGCGCGAACGACTCGATCACGCCTTCGGGCCTGGTCCAGACAACCGCAAAGTCAACTCCCGCGCGCGGGGGCGTCATCAACGAGGGGATGACCTGACCGAACGGCGCGATCTCTGCGCGGAGCAGCGGCTTCGACGCGTCTTTCTCGAGGGACCGACCGAGTTCATCGATCGTGAAATCGGAGATGAGCACGCCCTCGTGATCCGGCGTTACCTCCGTGTGCGACTCGCGCGCATGAGCCGACGAGTTCGCCGCAGCGACAGGTACCGCGGCGGACGGCACGGAGCTGTGCACTGCGCTCCTGGACTCGAGCTCCGCGGTGCTCGGGGCGTCTGACGCTTCGTCGTCCAGACGTCGTAAAACGCGTGCTGGCGTTCCGCCTGCCACGACGCGCGACGGGATCTCCCCGGTCACGACGCTGCCAGCGGTGATCACGGAGCCTTTGCCGATGCGAGCGCCGGGCCGCAAGGTCACGCGAGTGGCAAGCCAGGCACCGTCGCCTATCTCGATGGGCTGAGCCTGGCCGTTGCCGCTACCAGGCGCTTCGGGAGCGTCGGTATCCGAGACGATCGAATAAGGGCCGATGCTGACACCGTCGCCAATCTTGACCAGCCGCGTCGCATCGAGAAGCGTTCCGAAATTGATGGAGCAGCCTGTGCCGATGACGAGCGTGCCGCCGGGAGCCGTCCGCAGATCGACGGCAGCGTAGCTGCAAAACAAGCGCGTCCTTTCGCCGATTTGGATGCGACCCTGGTTGTGTACACGCGGCATGCCGCCGATCACTCGCACCCAGGGACCGACCTCGTCACAATCGCGAAGGCAGAACCTCCCCAGCACACTTTGCATGACGAACCCCGCGTTGTTGCGGATCACGGTTGTCATGCGCTGGCCACTTTGCCCGGCCAGTCGCTTGCGCACTAGCGCGACGAAATCATCCACGACAACACGAGTACCGCGCTCGCCGGCGCGGATCAAGCCGGCGCGGATCAAGCCGGCGCGCCGATCAGGGCACCTCCAAGGTGTAGGTCTGTTAACGTCGGCGCTGAAGGTCGGCGATGACGCACAGGTGATCCGACACGCCCTGGCAGCCGACGTCGAAGCTCACGAACTCGAGCTCATCGCTCGCGTAGATGCGATCGAGCCGCATGAACGGGTACTTGGCGGGAAACGTGTAGCCGAAGCCGGCTCCCGCTTTCTGAAATCCGTCCTGGTACGGTGAGAGGTGCGTCAGGAGCGGACTCAATGTGGGAAGGTTCATGTCGCCAGCGATGATCAGCGGCAACGTCTCCCTGGTTGCGAGCTCCGTGAACGTGCTCACTTGCAGCACGCGCAGCCCGGTGTTTGCCTGAATCTTGTCGGCATGTTGGCCCGAGAACAGGCGCCCCGTGCGGATCTCCCGGCGCAGACCTTCCCCACGCAGCGCCCGCAGACTCTCGCGTGGGGAGAGCGGGTGCACGTTGTAGAGCGCGATCGATCCTAGCGGAGTTTCCACCACGTATTGCATGAAGCGCGGGGAGCGCCGGTCCCCGTAATAGCCGAGGCGATCGGGGTGCTTGGTGACGCGAATGGGGTAACGGCTCGCGATGATGAACTCCGTCGACGCTTGAACCTCCGGGTAGGCGGCGCGCAGCAACGTGACCAGACGATCCGTGCTCCAGGAGGCTTCTTGCAGGAGCGCGATATCCGGGGCGAGCCGCACGATCTCCGCCACCGCGCGCTCCGGGCCGTACGCCCCTGAGTTGACGTTGAGGCTCAAAACCCGCAGCCGCACGTCGCCGGCATCGGAAAAGCGCGGCCAGGGCAGCACGAGCCCCATCAACGGCACGAGCCCGATCAAGGCCGCCGCAAGCATGGCGAGCAGCAGCTTGCGGCGGCGCAGCACGAGGATCAGCACGGTCAAAGGGAGGAGCGGCGCGAGGAAAACGTGTCGCGGCAGGTACATCCCCGCGGACGTCACCCACCAGCCTTCACCCACCAGGCGGAAGAGCAGCGCGGTGACAACCAGCGCCGCCGGGTAGGCCACGGCAAGCACGACCGTCGCACGAGAAAGCCAGCGCTTCATGAGTTCCGGGTATTACTTCGGCCTTGCTGCATGCTGACCGACTCGCCTACACTCGCCCGCCGTGGCAGCTCGAATTGGAGGGCAGGCAAGGCGAGCTTCCTCGTGGGTGCTTCTTAGCATCATCTCGGCGCTGCTGGCGTGCGGCTGCGGCAGCTCGGGTCCGTACGTTTGGTACACGAAGGTGCCACGCATGGAGCGGAGCAGCGCTGCGGGCGAGTACGCGATCGGCGTCGGGGACATCCTCGTCGTTCAGGTCTTCGAGCAGCCAGCGCTCGCGACGCGCGGGCGCATCCGCCCGGACGGACGCATAGCGTTACCGCTCGTCGGGGAGCTCGTGGCCGTGGGCAAGACACCCTCGGGCGTGCGCACGGAAATCGAGGAAGGCTATCGGCGCTTCATCGTTTCTCCGCGCGTCACCGTCAACGTGGAGGAAACACGTCCGGTGCTCGTGAGCGTCATGGGCGAGGTGCGCACCAGCGGGGGCCAATCGCTCGAGCCACACTCGGGAGTGCTCCAGGCGCTGGCGCAGGCCGGTGGCCTGTCCGACTTTGCGGATGAATCGAGCATCTTCGTGCTGCGCCGTGTGCCCGCGTTTCGCCGCATTCGCTTCACGTACGGGGCGCTCATCAACAACGACTATGGGGCGGCCACGTTTCCCCTGAGAACTGGGGACGTGATCGTGGTGGAGTGAGCACGTTAGGAGCGTGGCTCGTGCTCGGCCAGCTCGCCGGCACGGTCACCGTCGCCGACCGCAGTGAGGCGCGTGTTCGTTCGGTGCCCGAACAGAGCCCGGCGGTCGACGTGGAGACGACGCCCGGCATCGCTCTGACGCTCGACGGTCGAAGGACGAACTACGGACTCGGCTACGGCGTGCGCATCGGCTTGATCGACCTGACGCGCGACGCCCAGCTCGTGATGTTGCACATGGCGCGGGCCAACTTCGGTTGGGCCGTGAGCCGTCGCGTGCGGCTGACGCTGTCGCAGGAAGCTTCGCTCGGCCGAGAGGTGGTGTCCGCGCTCACCGAGCCCGCTCCCCCGCCAACCGGCGCCGAGCCGCCCCCGCCGGAGGTGACGTTCGTACCCCGCCAGCAGATCGTCTACATGGGCACGCTGCGGAGCGCCGCCGGCCTCACGTACTTGATTGACCCGCGCTGGACGACCGCGCTCGGCGCTTACTACGAGATCGGCGGCGGCGCAGACACGGAGTCGCAACGCATCGTACCGCGGCGCCACACCCAGGGTGGCGATCTGACCGTCACGCACACGCTGACTCCCGCCGATCAGCTCCTGACCCTGGTGGCGGGCTCACGCACGAAAGTGACGACGACCGACGCCGAATTCCATACGGCTTCGCTGCTCGAGACGTGGCAGCACATGTGGTCATCGCGCACCAGTACGCGTCTCGGAGCCGGGGCCGCGTTCCTGCGCTCGCGCGACCTGCCCCCGGATACGGCACCTGAAGAGGACCCGCCGCTCGAGACGAACGACAGCGTGTTCGCGGCCGCGCGCGCCGAGTACGCCACCACGCGCCCCGCGGGCGGAGGCGCCAACCTGACGCTCACCGCGTTCACGGGACTCGACACCGGTTACAATCCGCTGCTCGGCCAGGTGCTGTATCAGGCGAGCGGGTCGCTCGGCGCCACCTGGTCGCGGCGCCGACTCAGCTTCGACGCGCTGTTCGTCGCGAGCACCACGCTCGGACAAGACGACGCTCCCACGGTGCGCGGCTTCACCTCGAGCCTGGTCGGAAACTACGTACTGGCGGAAGGCGTCGAGTTTCAGGCGGGCGTTCGCACCGCTGGCCAGCTATTGCCCGACGAGACCGCGCCGGACGCACCAATCCAGTGGGTCGCGTTCGCGGCCTTGTCCCTCTCCGCGCCGATCGCGCGCTTTTAGTGTCCTGTCTTCGCAGATCGCGACAGAAATCGGGCGCTGCGAGCGGAGACAGGACACGTCAGGAACAAAAAATGTGTGGTGAATGGAGTAGCCCAGAGCCGAATTTCGAGCCGCCCGCACCCCTGGGGGCGGCTCGAAATTCTCATGCGATCTCTGATTCACCACACTAGCAGAGTGGTCCGTCACGCCTGCTTCGGCGGACTCATCAGGAGCTCGTCGTAGAAACGCTCCAGCGTCTTGACGAGCGACGTCCAGCTGTAGCGCTCCTCGGCGAGCTCGCGCGCAGCGCGGCCGAGCGAAGCGGCGAGCTCTTCGTCGGCGAGCACGCGCTCCACCTCGTCGGCGAAGTCCTGAGGTTCGTCGGCGAGCAGCACGTGCTTGCCGTGCGCCACGTCCAGCCCCTCGGCACCGATGCGCGTCGAGACGATGGGCTTCGCTTTGGACATCGCTTCCACGATCTTCAGCCGTGTTCCGCCGCCGATGCGCAGCGGCGCGATCACCGCCGTGGCGCGATCGAGATACGGCTCCACCTGATCGACGAAGCCCTCCACCTGAATGTTCTCGCTGTTCAGCTGCTTCATATCGTCGCCGACGGGGCCGACGATCCAGAGCTTCGTCTTCGGGCGCCGCGCCAGAATGAGCGGGTACACCTGCTCGATGAAAAACATGATGCCATCGTGATTCGGGTAGTAATTGATGGCACCGAAGAACAAGAGTGAATCGCGCTCGCAGCGCGCCACGCCCGGCCGAAATTGCTCGATGTCGACGCCGTTCGGCACGACCGAAACCTTCGTCCGCGGTTCGAGCTTCCTCAAAATGCCCGCGTCGCGCTCCGACGTGACGGACACGCCGTCGAAGCGGCGCCAGGCGGCGCGCTCTTCTCTCCGGAGCTTGCGCCAATCGACCGCCGAATACACGCGCCGCGCCGCGCCCACGTCCGCGCTCGCCGTGCGCTTGACGATGTCGAACTCGATGTTGTGCTCGTCGAGCACCGTCCGCGTCCGGCGCGCATCCTTGCCCTTGAATGAAAACGCCGCCATCTGCGCGAACTCCACCTGCACGATGTCGAAGCGCCCGCTCTGAACGAGCTGCTGCAGGCGCGCCTGAAACTCGCGGCGGCGCGCCAAGAGCAGATACTCGAAGCTGTGGCGCGACAGCATGGACCGAGCTTGCAAGCGGCGCTTGTCGCGACCGTCCAGAAACTCCATGTCCGGAAAGGTGATCACCTCGCGGCAGTACGCCTGCGTGGCCTCCAGCGAGAGCTGGTTGAACGGGTCGCTGGCGTTGAACGAGATCACCGTCAGCTCGTGGTTCACGGCCAGGCTGCGCATGAGCCCGTCCAGGCGCCGTTGCCCTCCGAAACGGGGCGGGCTGGGCAAGAACGGCGTGACGAACAGAATTTTCATACGGACGAGACCGTCAGGCAGCCTGTTCGCTCGCTGCGGGTTCCGCCGGACTCACGTACTCGACGAGCAGCGCCAGCACCGCCAGCAAGAGCACGAGCCCGAGATACGTGATGTAGAACAGGAAAGCGAGCGTCGCGCCCTCGTGCACGACCGCCGCCGGCGACACGTACATGGCCAGGCCCGCGTAGAGCGCCAGCTGTATGGCACCGAAAAATCCTGGCGCATTGGGGAGCGCGAACCCCAGCGCCAGGACGCCAGTGAGCACCGCTCCCTGAGCGAAGGAGAGAGGGGGAAGTCCCACGGCCGAGCTGAGCGTGCTGAGCGCCCACACCTCCAGCAGGATAATGAGCGCCGTGGTGATCAGATACGGCACCGTGTACCTGAGGTTCGGCAGGAACTTGAGGCCGTCACTCACGTTCGAGACCGTCTCGGCGAGGCGCTCGGCCAGCGATTTCGACACGACGCCGACCACGCGCAGCGTGAGTTTGCGCGCGAAATCCCGCCACCAGAAGAACAGCGCCATCACCAGTAAAGCGACGCCGAAGCCGGAGATAGCAACGATGGCCGCGCCCGGCACGAGCGCCGCCGGTACCGCCAGGCCGCCGATATGGTCCGGCAGCGGCTCATTCGGCGGCGCTAGCGCCAGGCCAAGCAGCAGCAGGATACTGAACGCCACACCGTCGATGATGCGCTCGGCGCCCACCGTCCCGGTTATCGCCCAACCGGACAGCTTGCCCTTCTCGCGGAGCAGCGCCGGCCGCGCGAGCTCGCCCAACCGAAATGGCAAGAGCGTGATCAAGGCCGTGGAAATGGCAGAAATCGTCATGATCCGCCGCATGGACAGGTGCGCGAGCGGTGCGATCAAGAACCGATAGCGCCCGAACTTGAACAGCATGTGGCCGAGCATGGCGAGGACGAACAAGGTCAAAGCACCGACGTCCACGCGTTCGAGCGTGCCCTTCGGCGGCAAGATGGGCAGCGCGCCCGCGCGCATCACCCAGACCAAGCCGATGGTCAGGGCGACCGACGCTACGATGGCTTTCGCGTGGCGTCTGAGAAAGCCTGGCGGAGGCTGCAGTGAGCTCGTCATCCGTTCCTTCCGGGATGCAGGCGGCGGGGTAGAAGACACAGCCATATCGCACGCAGGTTTCGAGTCGCGCTCTGACTCACTCGAACTCGTATCACGCGGGTGCGATCGGTCTCAAGCTGAGCACGCCGCACGTGCTCGCACACGCTCACGAGACCAGCCCGAGGCCCCCTCGACGTTGTGATCGGGGCGGTGTATACGCTTCTGGGGCGACGGGTGAGTTCGCAAGTCGGCCTGGTTTCAAAGGAGGCCTCGGTCGTGACCTCGTACCATGTTCCCGTCAGCAGCATTCCGCTGCTGCAGGATCCGCCGTTCGTGCTGTGGCTGACTTTGATCGCGTTGGCTCTCGGCCGGCGCGCTCTCAAGCTGCTCAAATTGAACGATACCAGCACGACGTTGGAACGCGGCCTGGTCGCGGCGGGACTCGGTTTCGGGTTCCTTCAGTATCTACCTTTCGGACTCGGCATGGCGGGGATGCTGACGCCGACGGCCGTTTGGATCGGCATTGGAATCGTGAGCGTCCTCGCGCTCCCGGACCTTCTGGGCATCGCTCGCACCGGACGCCGCGAGCTGTCGCGTCTACGAGCGCAAAAGCCGCCACGTTTCATGGTCGCCGGATCGATCGTGCTCGCGGTTCCCCTGCTCGCGGCGCTGCTGTCGGCGGTTTCCCCGCCGAGCGATCCCGATGGGTTGTTCTACCACCTCACTGGGCCCAAGCGCTGGCTGCAGCTCGGTGAGCTCAGCTATCTGCCAACGCTCGTTCACACCAACTCGTTCTTGGGCGTCAACATGCTTTACACGCTGGCCATGGCCGTGTGGAGCGACACCGCCGCCAAGCTCATTCATTACGTGTTCGGGCTCTTGACCCTGCTGACGGTGTTCGCGCTCGGCAAACGCCTGAAAAGCGCCACCCTCGGCTTCACTGCCGCTGCACTCTGGATGATCGGCCTGTACGCGATTCCCACTCTGGATGCGTCCCGCTTGTTTGCGTGGGCATACGTGGATTTGGCGCTTGCCGCGTACAGCATCGGGGGAGTGCTCTGCTGGCTTCACTGGAGCAGAACCGGTGAGCGTGGCTGGCTTTACACCGGCGCCTTGTTTGCGGGGTTCGCGCTCACGACCAAATTGACGGGTGTCTTCGTCGCAGCCTTACTCGGCTTGGTGGTGCTGATCGACTGCCTGCGCCAGCGGCGCGGGATCGGGCCCGCGCTCGGTAGCGCCGTCGTGTTCGGCGTCATCGCGCTCTTGCCGGCCGTACCGTGGTTCGCGCGCACCTGGACCCTGACGGGCAGCCCCGTCTACCTCATGTTCCCGAAAATATTTCCGACGCGCGACTGGAGCCCCGAGGCGGGCGCCGCGTTCACCGAGTACTTCAAATACTACGTGTGGGGGACAGGCTACCGCTCGCTCGGTTGGTCCCTCGACTTACGTAAGATGGTCCGCGCCGGAGCGCTGCTCGGAACACTGCTCACCGCGGGGATTTTCGTGTGGCGCGCGAAGAACTGGGAGCATCGTTTCATCGGCGGTGTATTCGCGGCGCTGGCGCTCGTCTGCGTGAGCAGCACGGGCCTCTACGTGCGCTACCTGGTGCCGTTCTTGCCGCTGGCCATGCTGCTCGCGCTCCTACCACTCGAGCCGATGCTGCGCGCGAAGTCCTGGTTGCAAGCGGGCTTGGTCGCGTTCCTCGGCCTGAATGCCCTACTCTATCTGCGCGGCGCATTTCCGAGCGTGAAAGACAGCGCCCTGGCGGCCACCGGTCTCGTCGGCCGCGAGGCCTTTCTACAGCGCCTGTACGGCGCCAGCGAGCTCTGGCGCTACACGAATGACGTCGTGCCGCGCGACGCGCGCATCCTGCTCGCCGCGGGACGACCGTCCTATTACATCGAGCCTTATTGTTTCCTCACGGAAGCGCTGTATCAGGAGCGCATTCGCCTGAACACGTGGGAAAATTTCTTGGCTGACGTGCGGCGCGACAACTTAAAGTACGCGATCGTGGCCGACGGCACCGGTCCGACCGCGCCGATTGGCCCGGACTATGCGCCGCTGGTCAACGAGATGCCCTTTGCACATCGCTTGGTCGCGGAGAAGGGTCGCTTGCTGAAGAAGATCGGCCCCGACAGCCTGTACGAGCTCGAATCTTTGTAACCCGGCGGCGCTACCGCGTACCGGTTTCAATCCGGCCGGGAGCTCACTCCCGAGAAACGAACTCAGAGATGAACGAATCGAACGCACAAGAAACGAGCCTCCGCACGATGCCCGCCGGCCGCGCGACCCTGCGCGGTCACGTCGCGATCATGCGCATCGATCACTGGTTCAAGAACGTCTTCGTTCTGCCGGGAGCCGTCGCCGCCGCCGCCCTCGATCCGCAACACATCGCGCCGAACCTGGTGCAGCGTTCCCTGATCGGCTTGCTCTCGATCTGCCTGGTCGCGTCCAGCAACTACGTCGTCAACGAAGTTCTGGACGCCCCGTCCGATCTCTCGCACCCGGTCAAACACGCCCGTCCGGTGCCCTCCGGCAAGGTGAACGTCCCGCTCGCCTACGTGCAGTGGATCGCGCTGATGCTGATTGGTGTGTGGCTGGGCTACCTGGTCTCGAAGCAGTTCGCCGTCACGGTGTTCGTGCTCTGGGTGATGGGCTGCATCTACAACATCCGTCCGCTGCGCAGCAAAGACCTGCCGTACCTGGATGTGCTGTCCGAAGCCGTCAACAATCCCTTACGCATGCTGGCTGGCTGGTTCATCGTCGGTACCGCCTCCGTCGCACCGGGATCGCTCTTGCTCAGCTACTGGATGGTGGGCTGTTACTTCATGGCCATGAAGCGCTTCGCCGAGTATCGCGAAATCGCGAACTCCACGCGCGCCGCGGCCTACCGCAAATCGTTCAAATTCTATACGCAGGATCGCTTGCTCGTTTCGATCATGTTCTATGGATCGGCGGCCATGCTGTTCCTCGGTGCGTTCGTCATGCGCTACCGGCTCGAGCTCATCTTGTCGTTCCCGCTGATCGCGCTGGTCATGGCCATCTACTTGTTCCTGGGGTTGCAACCGGACAGCACGGTGCAAGCGCCGGAAGGGCTCTACAAGGAGCCCTCGCTCATGGTCGCCGTGGTCGTCTGCAGCCTCGCCATCGTCGGACTGATGATCGTCGACATCCCATGGCTGCCGGAGTTGATCGCCCCGACCGCGCCGACCATCTTCGAGAAACCAACGCCCTGAGCTGGCTCTCGGCCGCCCTGCCGTGGCTGACGCCGCGGCGGGCGCGCCCTGCTTCGGGTGGGCACGCACGTGCGTGATGCGTGCGCCGCGCACGCCGAAGTAAGGTATTTTAAGGTGCCGCAAGTGCCCCTCGGCTCATAGCTAAGGGACATGAACCAAACGGCAAAACACGAGTCGAGCCCGGAAACGGTGCGCAGCCCCCAGTCTTACGTGGAGCTGGTTTCCCGCAACCGAACCCTGGTTCAGCAGGTCCTGCAAAGACACGGCGTCGCCGGCGCCGACGTGGACGACGTCGCGCAGCGCGTATTTCTCACCGCGTGCGCCAAGCTGGGCGACATTCAGGCCGGCAGCGAGCGCGCATTTCTGCGGGCGCTCGCCACGCGTGAAGCCTCGCACATGCGGCGCACGTACGGCCGTCGTCGCGAGACGCCCGACACCGCGCTTGCCGAGCACACGTCCGAGAGCACGCGCCCTGATCGCCTCGCCGTGCGCATGGCGCGTGCAAAGACCCTGAGCACAGTCCTCGACGCCATGCAGCACGAGCTGCGCCGCGTGCTCCTGCTCGTGGAGCTCGAGGGACACGCGCTGCGCGAGGTCGCCGCGTCACTCGGCATCCCGCTCGGCACCTGCAAATCACGCCTGCGTCGCGCGCGCGCCGATCTCACGCTGCGCATCGACGCGCTCCCCGAGTCGCTGCGCGCCCTGGTCCGTCCCTGACCTCGCTTTGCGTCCAAAGCCTGAAAGTCGGGTCGGCCCGGGTGTTGCCACCCGGGCCTCCCACGGATCCGGACGTGCGGATGTCGGGATAGATCTGTGATGCGCGCGTCCGTAGGCGGAGGGTTCCCAGACCCGCCCTTTCGGTTGCGAGGTGGGTTCCCAGCTCCGCCATAGACCACGTTCCCACAGGCCTCCCT
>DATDJP010000017.1:0-2418 GCA_036520475.1 Polyangiaceae bacterium
CGCGCCCCGAGCCGCCATAGGTGAGAAACCACGCCAAGCGCGGCAGCTGCCCGCCGCGCGTGCGCAAGAACGTGCGGATGGGCGTCGAAACATCTGCGTTCCAGATCGGTGTCCCGACGACCACCAGCTCGTACGCTGCCGGATCATGGTCCGGCGGCAGCAGCGAGGCTCGCCGGTCCAGGATCGAATCGAGCGCGGACCGCAGGTATCCCCGGATCCCCCGGCGCGTCCCCGCTTCCTCCAGTGACTCGAGATCACACCGGACGCCCCGGGATAGCAGAGCCTGACGGAGCTCGTGCGCAACCTGCGCCGTCATTCCCGTTCGAGAAAAGTACACGATCAAGATTCCGGAATTTGCCATGACGTGGTTCCTGCCAATCTCCAAAGCAAGCCGCGGGCCGTGCACAAACCTGCTGGTCCTGTCGCTGCTCTCACCGCTGAGGGGCCGTTCGCGGCTCCCGGGCGACGGTGACAATCCACGCATGTGTAGAACAGGTCGCCGTACACCGCGCCTCGCTGTTTCGTCTCCGTTGCGGGCGCTCGCTCCCGTTGGCATGGACGCGATGGCCCGACGCTTGCTTGGGCGGCCATGGCAAAGCCGACAGTAGAACGTGGAGGTTCGTCATGAGAGCTCGTCTTCATTCCTGCGTCGCATTCACCACCGTCGCACTGGCGGTGTGCGCCTGTTCGCGCGACGCCCCGCAGCCGCAGCCGCAGCCGCCCAGCGAAACTCGTCTAGCGCCAGCTAGTACCGCGCCCACTGCAGACAAGCCGCGGCCTCGCTGTGCAATGAACTTTTCTGCGTTCGACGACGACGCCGACGGTCGCGTCTCGCGAGCGGAGTTTGACTCCCGTCCCCACGTGCACGCGGATTCGGCAGCCTTATTTGGAAGTCGGGACTCCGACGCGGATGGCTTCTTGAGCGAGCGCGAGTTCTGCTCGGGTTGGCGCGGGGCTCGTCGTCATCCGCGGGGTGAAGGCATGGCACCCCGGCGGCGTCCGAGCATCGGACCCGGCGGCCGCGGAGCTTCGATGCGGGGCGCGCGTTGCGAGCAGCACTTCGACACTTTCGACGCGAACGCGGACGGAACGCTGACGAAGGAGGAATTTGCCGCTTGGCCTCACCCCCGCGGAGACGCTGAAACGCTCTTCGAAGCACGAGATCGCGACAGCGACGGGAAGCTCATGCGCGCCGAATTCTGCCGAGTCTGGAAGTAGTTGCGCGCTCGGACCGGCGAGCTCTCTCGAGTACAGTCGCGCAGCGCACCCGGGCGGGCCTTCACGAGCGGCTGCTCCAAGCTGAGCGCGAGATCGTCGGGGATGTCATGGCGGCGTCGGACGTGGACGCCGACGCCATCGAGATCGAAGGACGCGTCCATCGTAGGGTGCTGTGCAGTCAGCAAACGTACATGACCGCCTGCGGTCCGGTCGAGGTGGAGCGCTGGTTATACAGGACCGCGCTGACCCAACAGCGCACGCGCTTGCAGCCCTCGATCTGCGACTCGGCATCGTCGAAGGTTTCCGGACCCAGCGCGCCGCGCAGCAGGCTTCCTGGGTTGTTACGCAGATGGCGCCGAAGCGCGCCGAAGATCTGTTCGAGCGCGTGGGCAACATGGCTCCCTCCAAGAGTGCGCGCCGATCTCGGGCCGCAGTTCGCAGCCTCGACCGACTGCCGAAAGCTTTCGGCGAGCGATGGGAGATCGAGCGCGAGAAGTACGAGCAGATCCTACGAGAAGCGATCGTGGTCCCCGAAGGCGCGCACAGCATAGCGGTTTCGATCGACGGCGTGCTCGCGCCCATCGACGGCGGGAATCATCCAACGCAGGTCCGGAACGCCGCCGCCTCGGAGGGACGTCTCTGCAAGGGCCCGGTGGGATACCGTGAGGTGGGCTGCGCGTCGCTGGCGTTCTGCGACGCGAAAGGCGATCTCATCTCGGCGATCCGGTTCGGGCGTGGCCCGGAATCGAAGAAGCTGACTCTGAAGGACGCTCGCGAAGGACCTCGCGTACGTTCTCGCACAGCACCCGGGTCTTCGCGTCGCCAAGATCGCGGACGCCGGCGGTGACAATTGGCAATTTCTGGCGACGCTTCCGGAAGGTCCGGAGATCCTCGACTTCTTCCATGCCACCGAGCATCTGGCCGCCGCGCTCGCCGCCGTGCACGGCGATGGCACGTTCACCACGCGGCATAAGTTCGAGTACTTCCGCGAGCGACTTCTCAACGAAGACAACGGCGTCGACGCAGTGAGTAGTGCACTGAACTACCTGCGCCGCAAACACCCGCGCATTCGCCGCGTCGCGCAGGTGCTGAGCTACTTCCGGAAAAATAGGAGACGCATGCGCTACGCCGAGTGGAAACACCAAGGCTTCATGATCGGCAGCGGCGTCGTGGAGGCCGCGTGCAAAACTCTGGTAGCGC
>DATDJP010000018.1:0-2209 GCA_036520475.1 Polyangiaceae bacterium
GCATCCGCTCTGCGCGAACAGCTCCGACAGGCCGCGCACGTGCTCCGGCCCCGCGCGCTCCGCCCGAATCGCGTCGCTCGCGTTCATGCCCCCGGCTGCGGTCTGTTGCCGACTGGAAACAGCGCCTCGCAGCGAGCAGCCAGCGCAAACAGCCGCTCTTCGGCGAAGGCCGGACCCAGGAGCTGGAGGCCCACGGGCAGCTCCGGGCGCGAAGTCTTGGCGGGGACGGGCCGCACCGGCACCGTGAGGCCCGCGATGCCGGCGAGGCTCGCGGGCAGCGTGTAGATGTCGGCCAGATACATCGCGAGCGGGTCTTCCACCTTTTCGCCGAGCGCGAACGCCGGAGTCGGGCTCGTGGGGGCGGCGATCGCGTCCACCTCCTTGAACGCCTCGTCGAAGTCGCGTTTGATGAGCGTGCGCACGCGCTGCGCTTTCAGATAAAAAGCATCGTAGTAGCCGGCGCTCAGCACGTAGGTGCCTAGCAAGATGCGTCGCTTCACTTCGCGGCCGAAGCCGGCGTCGCGCGTGGCGCCGTACAGCGCTGGCAGTCCGCCCCGCGGCGGCTCGAGCCGGAGGCCGAAACGAACGCCGTCGAAGCGCGCGAGGTTGCTCGACGCTTCGGCCGTCGCGACGATGTAGTAGGTGGCCACGCCGTAGCGCGTGTGCGGGAGCTGGATGGGACGCACTTCGCAGCCCTCGCGCTCGAGCGCTGCGATCGCTTCGCGCACGCTCTTCTCGACGTCGGGGTCGAGCCCCTGACCGAAGTACTCGGCCGGTACGCCGATGCGCAGCCCCTTCACGTCGCGATCGCACGCCGCTTCGTAGTCGCCCACGGGCAAATTCGCGCAGGTCGAATCGCGGGGATCGTGGCCAGCGATGACGCTCAGTAACCGGGCTGCGCCGCGCACGTCCTCGGCGAAGGGTCCGACCTGATCGAGGCTCGACGCGAACGCGACCAGACCGAAGCGCGACACACGCCCATAGCTCGGCTTCACGCCGACCACGCCGCACAGCGCTGCCGGTTGGCGGATCGAGCCGCCCGTGTCGCTGCCGAGCGATCCCGCGGTAATGCCCGCCGCCACGGCCACGGCGCTGCCACCGCTGGATCCGCCCGGGATGCGGCTGGGATCCCAGGGATTGCGCGCGGGGCCGAAGGCGCTGTTCTCGGTCGACGAGCCCATCGCGAACTCGTCCATGTTCGTCTTGCCGACGAGCAACGCGTCGGCCTGGCGCAGCCGCTGCACGACGGTCGCGTCGAACGGCGGCCGCCAGCCGCGTGCCGGCGAGCTGCTCGGGGCGCCCGCTTCGGCGCGCGTCAGTATTTTCGACGCGCACGTGGTCGGCGCGTCCGTCGTGCACAGCACGTCTTTGACGGCGATCGGGACGCCCGCGAGCGGCCCCAGTTTTTCGCCCTTGCGCCGGCGCTCGTCGATGTCGCGCGCCGCTGCGAGCACACGCTGTTCGTCGATGAACAGGAACGCGTTGAGGTGCTTCTGCGCCTCGGCCGTCTTCAAGCTCTGCTCTGCTAGCTCGACTGCGGAGAGCGCTCCAGATGCGACCTTCTCCGCGATTTGCGGGATCGAAAGCTTCACGTCGCGGCTCACTCTTCCACGAATGCGGGAACTGCGAAGCCGCCGCCCGCGTGCCGCGGCGCCTCCGCGAGCGCCTGTTCGTTGGCCAGGCTCGGCTGCGCGGCGTCCACGCGCAGCGGCGCCGCCTGCACGGCCACCTGAGTCGTGGGCGGCACGGCGGCTGTATCGAGCTCGTTGAGCTGCGCGATGTAACCGATGATCTTTTCGAGATCGACGCGCATTGGTTCGATCTCATTCTCCGCGAGCTCGAGCCGAGCCAGCTTCGCGACGTGCAGCACGTTCTCACGCGTAATAGCCATAAGGGCCGGCGAGCCTAGCAGAACGGCCGGCGCTGGGGCGGGTTCCAGACTAACCGCCACGGCGCCAAGAAGGCGCCATGTACGCCAGAATTTGGGGGTGGGACCGAGGGAACGGCGGGGCCCCGCGCTGCGAGTACGGGATGGAAAACAAAAACAAGCGTGGCGAACATGGCGAGCCCTTGGCGCCGTGGCGGTTCAAATCAGGGGCGTGGGGCGGCTGCTGCCTTAGGGCACTTCAAATGGGGGAGGGCGCGGGATAGGTTGCGAAGGATGAGCGCGGGTGAATCGTGGCGCGAGACGCAAGGCGGAGGGTATGGT
>DATDJP010000019.1:0-35170 GCA_036520475.1 Polyangiaceae bacterium
GACGGTGCACGCGAACGCGAACGCTGCGGCCGTGCGCACGCGCGTCATTGGCCCGCACCGATCTCGGCGTCGTCCGTTGCAGAGTCCGTTTCGCCGTCGGCGGCCGTGGCGTCGATTGCGCCACTGTCTTCGCTGCCGTCACCCGCGTCGCCGCCGTCGCGCGTGCCGGCGTCGCATTCCGAGTAGGAATAGGTTTGCGCGGAGGACGTCTGCGCCGCCGTACCGAGACGCTGTAGCTCGCTCCGCATGATGCTCTCCTCTTGCGGGCTGAGTCCGAGCAGCGGACGCACTCGGTCCACGTAAGTCTCGATCAGGGCCGCGACGTCCAGCGGCGTCAGCGTGGTTGGCTGGTAGACGATGTGAAAGCCAGCCAGCGGGCGGGAGTCACAGCCCCAGAAGCTGAAGTTGAACTGACGCAGCTGATTGCCGAAGTCCGGCAGCGACGTCTCGCGCGCGCCGCGCGTCAAAAGGCCGAGCCGGCAGTCCGCGCGCAGCGCGCCGATATACGGCGGGGTGAATGCCGTCAGCGTGTTTTGTACGTTCGGGAGGCGCGCACAAATCGTCAGCGGTCCGATCGGGCCGTCGGCGGGGCTGTCCGTGGTGCCGTCGCCGGGCGCGTCGAGCATCGCATCGGAGCCCGCCTCGCGGCCGCCGGAACCGGCGGAACCGCCGGCAGCGTCGCGGTCGGCTCCCGCGTCGGTGGACGGCACATTGACCTCCTCGTCACTACATCCGGGGCTGAGACCGGCAGCGACGAGAAAGAGCACGGAGCATGGAATCAGCGGGGAACGGGACGGCATACGCACCAAGGTGAGCGCGAGTATAGATCAGCGTAACGGCAAAAGGCTGCTTGTGTGCGGCGCTCGCGGGGCCGCACTTCGCGCACGCTCGCCGCAATCGCCGCGCGGCGGCCGAAGCTTTGCGGCGGGCGTGGTATACGGTTCGGGTGGTCGAGATCGGGGAGCTTCTCGCCGGCAAATACCGCGTCGAGCGCGTGCTCGGCAAAGGCGGCATGGGCTACGTGGTGCTCGCCCTGCACATGCAGCTCGAGCAGCCCGTAGCGGTCAAGCTGCTGATGCCCGAGCTGGCCGTGCTCGAAGAGCCGGTGGCGCGTTTCCTGCGGGAGGCGCGCGCGGCAGTCAAAATTCGCAGCGAACACGTGGCCCGTGTCATCGACGTCGGGAAGCTCGACGACGGGACCCCGTACATGGTCATGGAATACCTCGATGGGCACGATCTGGCCGCGGAGCTCGACGTACGGGGGCGCCTACCTGTCGAGGAATCCGTGGATTACGTGGTACAGGCCAGTGAGGCGATCGCCGAAGCGCACTCTCTCGGCATCGTGCATCGCGATCTGAAGCCGGCGAATCTGTTTCTATCGCGCCACGCCGACGGGTCGCCGCTGGTCAAGGTGCTCGACTTCGGTATTTCCAAGGCGCTTCTGAGCGACGACGGAAGCCCGGCGCCCAATTTGACGGCGACGCAATCCCTGATCGGATCTCCGTATTACATGTCGCCCGAGCAGGTGCGTAAGCCGAAAACGGTGGATGCGCGCACGGACATCTGGTCGCTCGGCGTAATTTTGTACGAGCTTTTGACGGGGCGCTTGCCATTTACGGCCGATACCGCGATGTCGGTGCTGGCGGCGGTCGTCTCCGATCCGCCGCCGCCGCTCCGCGAGGTGCGTCCGGACGTGCCCGCTGCGCTGGCCGAGGTCGTGGCGCGCTGTCTCGAAAAAGAGCCGGCGCGCCGCTTTCAACACGTCGCTGAGCTGGCCAAGGCGCTCAAGCCCCACGGTCCGGAGACGTCCGCGGCGATCGTCTCGCGCATCTCCGGGATGCAGCGGGGCGTCTCGCTGCCGCCGCACGTCGCGGCGACGCCATTGCCAGCGGGCGTAATAATTTCGATCGATCAGGCCACCGTACGTGCCGACAGCGGGGACGTCGTGAATGACTCGGCGTCGCGACGCACGGCGCCTGCGCCGAAGCAGCGCGCCTGGCGCTGGGCGGGCGGTGGAGCGCTGATCGCGTTGATCAGCGCGGGCGTGGTGTGGGGCATGCGAAAACCTCCCGCGCATCTCGCGCCGGAAGATGTGCCCTCCGAGTTGCCCGTGGTGCCGCAGGCGGCATTGCCTCGTGAGGCGCCGCCCGCGACCGCAGTCAGACCGGCCGCGCTGGCACCGGACGTGCGCGCCGTGGCGGAGCGTGGCGCCGAGGAAGACGCCGCGGTGAGACCCCTGGTTTCAGCGCCAGTGCGGCGCCCGCGACCGCGCCCCTCGCGCACGGAACCGGCCCGTCCGAAAGCGTCAGCGCGCGAGGGCGCCCCGATCCCGCCGACAGCGATCGATCCGCTAGAGGGCCGCCGTTAGCGTTTTCGCCGCGCGCGCCGGCACGCGGCCGCGAGCGCGCACGCCGCAGTGAGCACCGAGCCGCCCGGCCTGCCGGGAGGCAGCGCCGACAGCGCACAGGAGCCCGAGCTTTCGCTCGGTCGATTCGCAGAGCACACCGATGTGGTCGCGTTGCACGCGTAGCCGGACGGGCACGCCGCTCCGGCGCTGCATGTCGGCGCGCAGCGGCCGTCGACGCATGCGCCGCTCTGACACGCGCCGTCGTCCGAGCAGGATCCGCCGTTCGGCTGGAGACGCGGATCCGGTTCTCCCTCGAGCCACGGCCGCTGCCCCGCTGCCGAGAACGCTTGCTCGGCGAGACTTTTGAACGGCGCGGCACGCGTGTAGATGAGCTTCGTGCCGCGAGCGTTGCACAGCTGACCCGAGAGCAGCGAAAAGACGCCGGTCACGGCGCCCGTGTCTTCACTCAATGCGGGCCCGCCGCTATCGCCCCAACAGGCCGAGGGACCTTCGAACACGAGCGTGCGCGGTGGTGCGTCCGTCACTCCTTCCTGGAGCGAATCGGGCCCGACGGCGCGCACGCGCTGTCCCGTCAAGCGCTTGCGCGGTCGAGCGCGCCAGTCTGCGATCCGTTGCTCGTCGAGCCCGTAGCCGATGAACGTCATGGCCTCGTCGACGGCGGTGGGATGTTGCAGGCGAATGGATCGGATCGGTAAATCCAGTGTGCGATCGAGCAGCACGAACGCGATGTCGTTCCTGCAAATCGTGTCGGAGAAGGTGGACAGGATCTGACTCCCGCGCGCGACCGGCTCCGGGCCCACGGTTTGTCCGGCATAGAACTCGACGCTCTCCGGAGCGACGTGGCCGAGCAGCGTGCCCGCGCCATCCGGATTCGGAATCAACTCGCCCTCGGGCGTGCACTGGAAACCGCCTGCAGGGGTGCGCGCCACGCAGTGCAGAGCCGTGACGACCAGGTTCGACGCGACGAGCGTCGCGGTACACGTGAGATCGACGTACGCGGTGCCGCGCAGGTGCAATACGGCGTCGTCGGCAGTACCGTCGGGAGACGCTGCTGCGCCGTACAGCGCCGCGCGCTGCGCACCGCTCGCGGTCTCGAGCGTGGCAGCATCTCCGCATGCAGCCGTCAGCGCAGCCATCACGCACAGCGCGCGCCGCTCGCGGCGGCGACCCCCATCACATGTCCGGTTCATCGTCCAAACAGGGTGCGTTGCCGACGTTGTAGCCGGAGGAAAACACGAGCTCGCCCTTGTCGTCGAGTCGGAGCACGTCGCTCGCTTCGGTCACTTTGAACTCGGTGTCGGGCGTGAATTCGAAGCACATCACGGAGCCGCTGCTAACGCGCACGCCGCTCGTTTCGTCGAACAGGGGCGGCCCGAGCGTGCCGTTCAATGCGATGCGATTGGTGGCGGCGAGCAGGGCTGCGTACACGCTCGACACGTGTAGGCCGCCGACCGCGTGTGTGGTCGGGCCGGGCGCGATCAGGCGCTTGATGCCGCTGGCCATGTCCGCACCACTGGCATTTCCAGTGGGGTTTCCGGCGTGCAGGGCGTACACGAGGAAGTACATGGCATCGTAGTAGTTCTCGGTGCCTGGCCGCGAGTTCCGGAAGGCGAGCCGGAGGTCTTCGAAGTACTTGTTGTAGAGCCCCTTGTCCGCAGCGCCGGCCACGTTGATTGCGAGGTAACGCTTCGGCGTCTTCGGCAGCGGATCGATGCTGCGCCAGATCACCGGCTTGATGTCTTGCTCCATGGATCCCAGGTTGACGGGCGAGAGCACGAAGTAGGTGCCGTCCCCGCCGAGATCCGGCTCGATGACAGGCAGGATCGTGTCCGTGAAGGGTTCGCCGGCCAGCGACAACACGATGTGCGGTTGAAACAGCTTGATGGCGCCGGCTACGCCAGCAAGGTCCGTTTCCGCCTCGAGCCGGTGCAGCTGAAAGTTCCCATCCAGCTGATTGGCGGACGCGCTCTTGCCATTGAACTCCAGGTCTCTAAGCACGAAGTCGGCCAGCTCGGTATCGAAGCCCAACCGGCTTTGAACGACCGCTACCTTGATGGCCGTCACACCGGTTCGCTGTGCCTTTACCCGTTGTTCGAGGCGTTTTACCAGCGCGACGTAGGTGGGAGCCAGTTGTGACGGTAGCCCGAGCATGTGCCACATCAGCCCGTCGTCAGGAGCATCCGCAAGGATCTGGTTGGCGCCGAACGGACTCAAAAAGAACGTCCCTTTGCCGCGACCGAAGGTGCCGAAGTGTTCGAGCAGGTCTTCTTCGCGCAGGGCGGTCAGGATGCCCGGGACGTGCACGCGATCCACGAGATGCTCGAAGCCGCGCTTCACCACCTCCCTGCGATCGCTGCGCGTATCGGCATTGTCGCACACGACGAGCACGACTGGGCGGTACGTGATGTTCGGCCCGGGCACGCCGCGGATATTGGGCCCGCTGAGCTCCTCCAAGGCGAACTGATAGTTGAAGAAATCGGAACCTACCCCAGCACTGTTCCCGTAGTTCGCGAACGCTCCGAGATAGACGGGATTGGGATCAGCGTGATCCCGGCCTTCCTTGCCATCGTAGACCACGCTGCACTCCGGCGACTTCAGCGAGATGCACTCGCCTTCGAAGCAACGAAATGGCTCGTCGGCGTTGCCTGCGCTGCACTCTGCGTTGGTTTGACAGTGTTGCGATGAGCCGTCGCCGCCGGCGCCGCCGTCCGTGAGGCGCGGGTTGACCTCGTCGAGCGGCGACAACACGACACACGAAGCGATCAGGACCCCTGAACCAAACAATGTGAACCAGCGCGTTCCTTGCAACGATTGCTCCTGTGGAAATCCTTCAGATGGTACACCACGCTTGCCGACACGGTTTTCGTTCCCGTCCGTTCCGATCCCGCGCCTTCCTTCCCGGCGTGGCTCGAGCGGGTCTGAACGGCGATCTGGGAGAGCTGGCTACCGAAGGCGCTCGGCCGTGGGCGGTGGGGACGTAGACCGGCGGCTGGGGACCCCGGTGCGGCGATGTACGTGTGCAGCCGATTGCACAAGCACGACGTCCCCGTTGCACATCGATGTGCAACTTTGTGTACTTGCAGACGTCGCCATACAGCAGGAAACGCCTTTAAAAATCATTTGTCGCGCCTGGCAAGGAACTTGCTTAAGGTCCCGCCGTTCAGGAGGCGTTGCGAATGAATCGAGCACTTGTGACTGTGATGGCCGTGGCGACTGCAGGCGTTCTCAGCGGATGTGGAGCAGAGTCCGGACAGGAAGCCGTCGATAGCAGCGAGCAGCAGAGCGTGCTCGCCGGGGGCGAGCTGACGGCATCCCGCACCGTCCTTTCACCCACGATCTCCGGCGCAATTCTGACGAAGCCGCCGCGCGGCGAGCTGATCGGTAAAGACGACCCGTACGGCCGCGAGCAGTTCAACCCGTTCGACGGGCACATGGCCGCCTTGGCGCGCGCGACGCTGAAGTGCAAGGGCTCGATCGACCCTGACGACTACGATGGCTCGAGCGGCTACTTGAAGGCGCGCTTCGAGAAGTGCGATCAGGACGAGAAGAGCTTTCAGCACATTCAGAACCTGCTCGGCATCCAGAACGTCGATAAGTACGCCGCGCGTCACTTGGCGGCCACCTGGGAGGCCGGTCGTAAGGGGTTTCCGCGCGACGAGATCAAGGTCTGTCCGCGCTGGGAACATCTGGAGTCCATCAACGCGCCCAGCTTCGAGACCGTGAAGCAGTTGCCGCCGGGCGGCATCGGCGAAGAGTTCAACTCGTTCTACGTCAAGTCCGAGATCTGCAACGACCAGCGCTGCGCCGTGAACCACGCGCTCGCTTGCGCGGCCGGCACGGGCAGCCAGTTCCTGGTCAAAGCGAACCACGAGACGGGCGAGATCCTCACGGATCCGGTGTGGTGGCTGGATGACACGGACTACCCGTCGGACGCGGCCAACCCGTTTCTATCGCCCGGCTACTATCACGCCATGTCGTTCTACGGTGCGGCTCCCGGCTCCGTGTACGGTGCAGTCAATCGCGAGAATGAGTACTGCTCGAAGTACTACTACGGCTACCACTACAAGCTCCGGCTCCGCCCCGTGTATTGCGCGGCCGACTGGATCTGCATGACCGAGTGCCGCTGAGCGGAAGCACGTAGCGTCCTTCTCGCACACCATTACGCGCGCGTGTAGCGATTCACTGCTGCACGCCGCGCGTAAAAGTGGCTCCGTTCCAGTGCAGCAGGGCACCGGCTGCACCCGCGAGCCAGACGTCGTCGGAAGCGCTGCCCCAGATCGTCCAGAGGTACTGGTCGGTCTGGGACGGGACCTCGTTCCACGCCGAGCCGTCGAAGTGCAGCACGCGGCCGTTCGCGCCCGCCGTCCACACGTCGTTGCCGGACGTTCCCCACATGGCAAAGAGCAGCTCGTTCGCGCCTCCGAGGCTCGACCACGTGCTCCCGTCCCAGTGCTGGAGCGGAGAGTCGTAGGCCGCCACCCAGACGTCGTCTGTCGAGCTCGACCAGCCTGCGCGCAAGCTACCGCCCGGATACGTGGTGACGTCCCACTGCTCGCCGTCGAAGTGGTAGAGGAGGCCGTTCGCGGTACGTTGCGCGGTGGCGCTGGCACGCGTGCCGGCCAGGTAAGCGTCGTTCGGGCCCGTACCCCAGATGTCCCAGATGCTCGCGGCGTCGGGCACCAAGCTGAAACCCCAGCTGCGCCCATTCCAGGAGCCGACGTAGCCGCGTCCCTGACTGAGACCGCCGACCCAGAGTTGATCCGGTCCCGTGCCCCAAACCGCGAGCAGGGATTCGGTCTCGTCCGTGGATGCGGCGATCCAGCTCTGACCGTCCCAATGCGTGATCGTGCCCGCCTCGCCGACGGCCCACACGTCGTCCTTGCCGCTGCCCCAGACGTCGAGCAGTGAATGCGCCGTTCCGCTGTCGAACGCCGTCCACGACCGTCCATCGAAGTGCAAGATCGCTCCCCCTTCACCGACGGCCCACACGTCGTCGGCGGCGCTGCCCCAGAGCGCGCTGAAGCCCTGCTCGTACTTGGTGGAAGAAGAGGGAAAGGGTTCGTCTTCGCCGCACGCAACCGTCGTCGCAAGAAGCAGAAGCCCGGTCACGGTGCGCAACATCTTCATGGGTCTCTCTGCCTCCGGCGCGCCGAGGCTACCACTCCTGCTCTCCGTCCAGTAGCGAGCGGCGCGGACGGATGCGGTCAGCGCGCGCCGTGATCGTCGGGAAATCGAATGCTGATGGAGTTCGAGCCGTTCAGCGCCTTGACCCAGCCGCGACGCAAGACGGCAGCCTGCGTCACCGGCTCGAGTGCGATCGAACGCGGCTCGTCCGGCGCCAGGTGGAAGTAGTTGTCCGACGGCAAGAAGCCCGGCACGTCGAGCGTCACGAACGCCGCCAAGCTCGGGCACGAAACGCGCACTTGCAGCGGATCGAGGTCGAGCTCTGCCATCAGATCGATGGACGTGCTGCGAGCGCCCGGGACACCGAGCGGAAACGCAAACGCACGCGCCAACACGGAGCCGTCGCGGAGGCGCTTCAGGCGTGCGTACGCGACGTCCGCGCTCGCGGGACCGAAACGATAGCTGTACGTCGCGTCCGTGAAGCGTCCGAGGAGCGCCTCACTTTCGTGAGATGCAGAGCTGTGTGGGGCGACATGGAGCGGGGCGCTGCCGGATGCGACGGTGACTTTCTGCTCGCGCAGCAGCGAAAACTCGAGCGTTGCGTCGAGCGCTTCGGCGGTGTCGTTCACGACGTGCAGCGCGTATCCGTTCAACCCCTCGTCCGTGATCAGCAGGGCCACCGGCGCGAAGACGCGCTTCAGGGCATAGTAGGCGGCTTTCGGCATGCCGAGTGCGTCCACCACGCCCCAGCCGGCGCCCGGCCAGAGATCTTTGAGTGTCCAGACGAGCCCGCCCCGGCAGCTCGACCCTGGCCGGCGCAGCTCGCTGAATACGCGCTCCATGACCTCGGCGCTGGTTGCACGGCTCAAGCTCAGGTAGTGCGGCACGTCGCTGTAGCGGAGCGTGCGCGCTTCGACCCCGAACAACTGCTCGAGGTAGTGGTCGCGGACGTCCTCGAAATCCCAGCCCACGCCGCGGTCGCGCGGTACGCGCTCCTTCCAGCGCGGATGAGTCGGCGGCGTCTCGTGCTCACCCAGGAAGCTCTCGATGGTCGACGTCTCCGGCACGTTGGCGAACGCCAGGCACTCAGCAGCAAATTTCACGTTGCTCTGCCGCACATCGCTGAACGGCCGCAGGTACGCTCCGACGCCGTAGTAGTGCGACACGGTCGCGCTGGGCTGAAACGGCAGCGCGCCGCCGCTGGGGGTGGAGGGCAGGTACGGAACGCCTGGCAAAAGCCGTGCGCTGAGCTCGGGGAGCTGTCGATGAAAGAACGGACTATGGGCCTGCTCGGCCGAGAGTCCCAACATGCTGGCCTGCTGCTCCACTTCGGAGTTGCCAGCCAGCACGCTGGGACACGCACGCCCTTGCAGCCGTGAGAGCACGTCCCGCGCCTCTTGCTGCACGTCCGCGGCGAAGCCTTCGTCGTGGACGGGATAGTCCATGTTCGCGAACATGAAGTCCTGCCAGACCAGGATACCGAGCTCGTCGCACGCGGCGTAGAAGTCGTCACTCTCGTACGCGCTCGTCCCGCCCACGCGCAGCATGTTCATGCCGGCTGCGCGGGCGAGCTCGAGCGTGGCGCGAAGGTTCGGTGTCCGCCCGAGGTTCACCACGTCGTCGGTGCTCCAGCACGCCCCGCGGCAGAACACCGGAACATCGTTGACGACCAGCGAAAGGCCCGTCTGCGCGGCGCGTTCGAGCTTGCGAAAGCCGACGCTGCCGAGCTCGATGGCGAGCTCCGCGTCGGGGTAGCGAAGCCGCACGCGCGCTCGGGAGAGGGGCTGCGCGCCGTGCGTGTGCGGCCACCACAGCTTGACGTCGTTCAAAAGCAATCGATCCGCGAGGCGCAAGGTCGAGCCGTCCGCTATCGGTAGCTCCGCTCTTCGGGTCACGGCGTTCCCGCGGAGCTCGAGCTCGGCAGTCAGGGGGCGCTCCTGGGCGTCCGCGAGCTCCAGACGGAAGTCGAGGCTGACTTTGCCGCTCGTCTGCACGGCCGTGGTCCAGTGGATGTCCAGGGCAGACCAGAGCGGCCGCTGCTCGAGCCACACGGGGCGGTACGGCCCGACCACGGAGCAACGCGGGGAAAAGCCGGGAGTTTTTCCCAATAGCGTCGTGCGGATCCAGCGCAGTTGCTGCTCGGCGACGAGACGCGTGCGCCAGCGGGGGCGTGAGCGCCGTAGCTTCAGCTCGGGGGTGAGCGCGCGAAAATGCAGACTCAGAGTTCGAGCAGCTCGCGTTACCAGGGATGTGACGTCGACCTCGTAACGTCGGAACATATTCTCGGCGCGCAGCAGGAGCTCGTCGTCGATCCACACGTCCACGTGCGTGGCCAGCCCCTCGAACACGAGCACCCAGTGCCCGGGCCCCTGCATGCGTGGCACCTGGCAGCGATACCAGTAGTCGTGCGCGTCCAGGTCCGGCGGGTTCGACAGGTCGAGCTCACCGCGCAGAGCGAGCTCTCGTGCGATGGTTCCCGGTACCTCGGCCGGCGCCCAGGTCGCGGCGCCGAGCGCGCTCGGCTCGCCGGCAGCACCGGGCTCACAGCGGCTCCACGACCAGCCCTGCGCGAGGGGCAAACAGCGCTCGGCGATTCGACCAAACACACCTAACTCTAGCGCGACAGATTTGAAACTTCTGGCTGAAAATGTCTGCTCTTGAGCAGCCTTCCCTCGAGGTGATCCTCTCTGCCTGCCGACACAGGCCATGGGCAAGCAGCCCGCGCCGGCCCCGCCGGTTTGTACGTGTGGCCGTGTGGCTGCTCAGGCGGATCGTGATCTGCTCCTGCCAAAGACTGTCGCAGTAGTCCCATGGCTCAGCTCGCGTAGCGTACTTGAAGCTGCTCCATCGCGCGCGCCCAATCGCTCGCCATCTCGGCCAGGGACGCTTCCGGGGAAAAGGGGCGTTTCTTCAGGACTGCGCGCGCAGCGCCGAGCTGCATGCCCTTGGCGGCGCTGGCCAGGCGCTCGAAGTGCTCGGCGATCGGGGTAAGGCCCGCTTGCCCGTGCTGCTCGAGCCAGCGCAGGTAGCTGCCGGCGAGCTCGCAGCACGAGCCGCACTGCCTGAGGGTGGTGAACGCATACTGGTGGAAGGCCTGCGGCGTATCCGCGCTGAGCGCCGCCACGTCGGCGGGGAAGCGCGCAGCGAAGCGCGTGAACGGGTTCTCGCGCGGGGCGCGCAGGAGGTGCCGGCGGAGCAGCGCAAGAGAGCGCGTGACGAGCTCGCGTTCGGGGAGCCGCTCTAGTCGGTCGAACTTGGCGAACTCGGTGTACGGCGCGAGCTCATCGCGCTTTCGGGCGCCGAACAGCGCGGCGAAATCAGCGCCTCGCAGGGTGAAGTAGCCGGCGTTGTGAAAGTAGCCGAGCTCCTCGCGGTCTCTGTCGATGCGCTCGACGCCGATCGTCGTCTTGGCGTGCTCCGTGCCGTAACTCACGCCACGCGTGTCCGGCAGATGAAAGGCGTCCACCTCGACCAGCACGAGGCGTCCGCGCGCGACTTGTTCCGAGCAATGGGCGAGCAAGGGCCGCCAGATCGCGAGCTCCTGAACGTCGATGCCGTACAGATCGTAGAGGTCGCTGGTCGGCTGCTTGTAAAACAGCCACTGATCGCCCTCGAAGTCGAGCGCCAGCGTGAACGGCAGCGCGGCGCGTGGCTCGAGTCCGAGCGCGTGCACCACTTCGATCCACAAGTCGACATAGCAGTTGGTTTCGAGCCAGGCCCGGTCGCCGGAGTGGAGGGCGTGACTCTGGTATTGATCCGGAAGAATACCGAGCGCGGAGGTGCTCACGGCCAGAGTTGCTCCCTCACCGCCCGCGGCCAGGATTGTGGCTCGAAGCCGTGTTTCTTGAACAGCGCGAGCGCGATGCGTTCCATGCCGAAGCCCACGCACGCGGTGTGTGCCGGCTCACGGTCGAGCCGGATTTCGTACAGTTTGCCGAACAGCTCCTGGTGATAGTTGAACGACATCACCGCCGTCGGCTGCTCGGTGCTGGTAATCGGGATCACGAGCTCGTACTTCAGCTCCTGTTCGCGCTGATTGGCGGCGAGCATGCGTCCCGTGCGCCCGAAGAACGGGTCGTTCGCGAGCGCCACGTGCGCATCGAGCTCGAGCTCGGCCAGCATACGTTGGCCGCGTTCCAGCCAGCGTGCGCGAAAAGCGCACACGTCTTCCGGCGCCCCGAGTCGCACGTATTCGCGCATGCGGAACGACTGCATGCGCGCCGGGTCGAGCGAGGGCTCGTGGCGGAAGCAGTACGAATAGATGTCGAACAGACGCCCACCCGCCGCGAGCTCACCGGTCTGGGTCGGGTACAGCGGGTAGCAGGCGGCCGGCGTCAGCACGACGTCGGTCATGCCGAGCCGCGGTCGATAGTCTGCACCGGTCTCGAGATCGTGGATCAACGCCACGTGATCGGCCTGTTCGCCGCTGAAACTCTGCACCATGCCCGCCAGCTGCGGCATGTTCTTCAGGTAGCCGCTCTGTTCGAACGCGGCGCGGCTGAGCACCGGGGGAAAGCGCAGGCTCGTCGCGCCGTCCGCGGCCCCGACACCGCTGACGTACGCGTCGAAGCGCGCGATCACCTCCTCGAACACGGCGCTGCGCCCGTAGATGCCGGGCACGCCGCAATCCACTAGCAGGCCGCTCGCGAGGAGCTCGTGTCGGAATTTCTCGGCTGATTCGCTGCTCGACATTCAATCCTCTCGCACGGCGAGCAGCAACGCCGCGTTGGTCGCGTACAGGCGATCGTTGAGGATCATGATGCTCGCGCTGTGGGCGTCGCGTAAATGCCGGCCGAGCGAGAACTCGCTGTCGTTGCGATAGCCAGCGATGCCGGCGATGAGCAGGGCGCGCGAGGTGATGGCAACCACCGCGTCGCTGCTGCCGAGCTTCAAATTGTTCATGCGCACCGCGAAGCTCACGCTCGCCAGCGCGTCCGGATCGTCCATGCGCCGCTCGTATTCTTCGATGGCGTCGCGCACGGCGGCGCGCATCAGGTGGAGCTGCAGGCCGAGCTCAGCGAGGCGCGTCGCGGACGCCGGAATGGTGCCGGGCTTCTTGCGGGCTTCGGCGCGTACGCTGAGACGCGCTCGTCGCATCGCGTCCGTGGCGATACCGAGCCACACCGAAGACCAGAGAATGTGCGAGTAAGGCACCATGGTCTGCGCCGAGATGTCGGCGAACTGCTCGGGAAGGATGTGCTCGCGCCGCGCTTCGGCGCGCAGCTTGAAGCCGAGGCTGCAAGTCCCGCGCATCCCCAAGGTGTCCCAACTTCCGCTCGGCTCGAGCTGGTAATCGCTCTGCTGCACGAGCGCCAGCACCTGATCGCTGGCGACGGCTTCGGGGTGACGTCGCGCAGTGACCAGGATGTCGTCGGCCTGGGCGCCGTAACTGATCACGGTCGCGTGTTTCTCCAGTCGAAAGCGCGGTCCATCGCCCTCGATGGCGCAGCCGCTACGGCGCGTGTCACCTCCGATGCCGGCTTCGGAGGTCGCCGAAGCGATCAAGCGCTGGCGCTCCAGGAGCTCGGTCAGATAGGCGTCGAAGGCCGGTGTGCGCGCGTGCCGCACGATGCAGCCCATCTGAATCTGGTGCATCGCGAAGATCATGCCGGTCGTGGCGCAGTGCTGAGCGAGCATCCCGCAGATAGCGCTCAGGTCCTTCACGCTCGCGGCTTCTCCGCCGAGCCTCGCCGGCACGTGGACTCCGAGCAGGCGTTCGCGACGGAGCGCATCCATGGCCTCGGCGGGAAAGCGCGCGTTGCGATCGACGTCGGCCGCGTGCAGGCTGGCAAGCTTTGCGGCGCGCCGTGCACGTTCCATCAGGTCCGCTGTACCGCTCATGTGCCGCTCCGACCCGTGAGCTCCTCGATGACCGCGCGGATGGCCGAGATGCTCTCGAACGAGCGACGGCGCATCATGCGCTCCGGGAACTCCACGTCGAAGTGCTCCTCGAGCGCCAACATCACGTTCACCGTCGCGTGCGACGTCAAACCTGCTGCATACAGGTCGCCGTCGTCTGGTAGATCGTCCGCCGCGCTTGCGAGCTGCGCGTGCGCCTTCAAAATCGAACGAATCGCATCGGTCATCGCCACGTCCTCTATCGTCAAGTAAGAGCGAACCCGCGCGGGCCCGGTGGCGGACCAACGCGAGCTGGCCGTCACGCACATGGTTTCTGCACGGTTCGGCCCTCAGGCAAGGGGGGGACGCTCGGGTCGGTGGGGCGCCGCGCGCAGGATTTGCGCCTTACGCGAGGCGGCAGCGGGTAAGCCGACCGGGTCAGGCGGACTACCCGCTCACCGTCCCGTGCGGAGCAGGCAGAAAACGAGGGTCCGTTGCGAGTCGCGTGGCACGCGCAGCACGACTGACCGCTCAAGTGGCGAGCTGGACGCTCGTGACGATCCAGCCGCGCTGTCGTGCGAACCGTCCCTGGAGGCTCGAGCCCGCCCCGAACGCTCCCGCCGCGCGTAAGAACGTCGCGCGAAACGAAGATGTCGCGAGATCGACGTAGAGCTCCAGATCCGTGAACTCGAGGAACTGGCGAGTCAGCGTGTACTGGCACTTGTAGACGGCCTCCTTCGCGGAGAACGAGAGCTTTCCGAGAAACTCGCGCTCTTGCAGCGTGGCGTGCGCGAAAGCCGCGCGTTCCCGCGGCGTGAGCACGATGGGCAGCAGATCCTCGTCGAGCGGGACGTCTAGCTCGGCATCGAGACCCAGGGCGCGGACGTCTGTCGTACGCGCTACCGCTGCGGCGGCCAAGCCCGATTCGCCGCGACAGACGTGGGTGATGCTACCGGTGACGCCTTCTGGCCAGACCGGGGCGCGATCCGCGCCACGCGCTACCGGCAGGGCACCGACCCCGAGCGCGACGAGCGCCTGGCGGGCGCAATATCGACCCGCCCGAAACTCGCTCAGACGCCGCTCGCACATGCTGCCGGTGTGGAGCGCTTCCTCCGGGGACAGCGGAGCAAATTCCGCGGGGTAGTCGGTCTCGCATGTGACTACCGCCGCGCTGAAAAGACCGCTCAGCACGACGTTCCCAGCACTCAGTAGGCGTTCTGATTCTTTTTGCTGCCGAACACCGTCAACAGGATGATGTGGATGTCCCAGAGCAAGCGCCAGTTCGTGATGTATTCGAGGTCGTGCTCGACGCGCTTTTCCATCTTGTCGACCGTGTCGGTCTCGCCGCGCCAGCCGTTGACCTGCGCCCACCCGGTGATGCCGGGCTTCACCTTGTGACGCAGCATGTAGCCGTGGATCTTCGACCTGTAGAGCTCGTTGTGAGCCACGGCGTGTGGCCGCGGGCCGACGATGGACATGTCTCCCCTGAGCACATTGATGAATTGAGGGAGCTCGTCGAGCGACGACTGGCGCAGGAAGCTGCCGAAGCGCGTCACTCGCGGGTCGTTCTTCTTGGCCTGTTGAACGTTCGAGCCGTCCTCGCACACGGTCATGCTGCGAAACTTCCAGACGCGGATCTCTTTGCCGTTCAGCCCGTAACGCTTCTGCCGGAAGAAGACCGGGCCCGGGGAGGTGAGCTTGATGGTGATCGCGATGATCAACATCGGAATGCTGATCATGAGCAGGATGGCGGAGCCGAGCACGATGTCCTCGAGCCGCTTGAGCCAGCCGCCGACGCCGTGGAACGGCGTGTCGAAGATGCTCACGACCGGGATGTCGCCCACGTTGCTCCACTTGGCATGGAGCAGATCGAATACGAAGAAGTCCGCGACGACGTACACGCTGGCCGTGGTGTCGGCGAGCTTGCGCACGATGGTGTTGATGCGCGGCTCGGCCTTCAACGGAAGCGTGATGTAGATGACGTCGAAGCGACCTTCGCGTGCGTGCTCGATGAGCAGGTCCAGATTGCCGACCACCTCACCGTATTCCGGCAAGGGCTCGTGGCGGCGCGAAGCGGAGCGATCGTCGTAGTAGCCGGCGACGCGCATGCCGGCGGCCTGGTCGTCCATCAAGCGCTGAGCCAGCTTGTGCGCGATGGGTGTGGCTCCCGCGATCGCAACGTTGCGAGAATTGCGCCCGCGGCGTCGGACCTCCTGAAGCACGAGCCGCACGGCCACGCGCCAGAGCACGATCAAGTTCGGAGCGACGGAGAACCAGGTGATGGTGATGACGCGCGAGTACTGCGTGGACGTCTTGGTCGCGAAGGCGATGAACAGTAGAACTGGAACGACCAGAGCCCAGGTGGTGAGCACCTGGAAGATCTCGTAGCGCATGGGCGAGCCGCGCCACGGACGATACAGACCGTTCACCTCGGCGATGAGATGAAACACGATGACCGCGATCGAGGCGGCGACCGTGTGCATCATGTTCCAGTTCTCTGGATACAGCTTGCAAGCGATGAACAGCCCAAGCACCATCCAGCCCGCATCGGCGAGCCGCTGCAGCATGCCGATGGTGGATTCGTACGACCTCAGGAGGCCACGCTTCTTGGACTTAGGACCAGTCGACATTCCGTTGTTGCTCCGCCCCAGACCGAACCGCCGCGAGCTCTACCCGAAGAGCGCGGCAACGCACTTCTGATTAACACACCGCAATACCCCCAAAACGCCCTTTTAGTAAAGCGAAAACCGTACTTATGGACCCACGCCGATGGCATTGTCGATGACCACTCTGCCATCAGACTCTGCCATTAAAACTGTACCGCCAAACGCCATGAACGTTTCGGCTACGAGTTAGTGATTTCTCGCACACGCGCTCGTGCGCGCACGCCCACCAAGTTTGCCTTGCTCATCGCCAGTCGCACAGGATCGGCAGTCTGGATACGGAACGACGCGTGAACGTCAAGCCCTTGCCGCCGCGGCTTCTGAGAGAAATTTTCAACTATGCACACCGGACTTCACCCTGGACGCGTTCGTCTTTTCGGCATCGATCTCACGCCGGTCACCTTGGACAAGGCCGTCCAGGACCTGATGGGCTGGATCACGCACCCTGACGGCCAATGCCACTACGTCGTCACGCCCAACGTCGATCACGCGCTCCTCTTTCAGGAACGTCCCGAAATGAGAGAAGCCTATTCGCGGGCGAGCCTCGTCCTTGCCGACGGGCACCCCGTCGTTTGGGTGTCACGCCTCGTCGGCCGACCCGTTCCCGAGCGGGTTCCCGGCAGCGACGTGACCCCGGCTCTGTTCGAAGCGGCGCGCGCAGACAGTCCCCTGGACGTGTTCCTGCTCGGAGCCGCGCCCGGGGTAGCCGAGCTCGCAGCAGCCAGCGTTCGCGCACGCTATCCGCACGTGCGTGTCGTCGGGACGTACAGCCCACCGCTCGGGTTCGAAAGGGACGCTGACGAGAACGAGCGCATACTGAAGCTCCTCGAAGGGGCCCGGCCGAATGTGCTCGTCGTGGGGCTCGGCGCACCCAAGCAAGAGCTGTTCGTCTACAGGAATCTGGCACGCCTCGGTTTCATCCCCGTTGCGCTGTGCGTGGGGGCAACCATCGATTTTTTGGCAGGCGCGCGGCCACGAGCTCCGACCTGGATGCAGGACTTCGGGCTCGAATGGATTCACCGCGCATTCAGTGAGCCCAAACGTTTGCTCCCTCGCTACGCGCGCAACGTCTGGCAGTTCCCGCAGCTCGTCTGGCGAGAGCTCGAGGCCAACGGTGGGGGCGGAGGCCTGCGCACCGTGGTCGACCTCGGGCGGTCGTCCGGCGAGGCAATCCTCAAGCGGGTTCGAGGCGGCTCAGCGCGTCGCCCAGATTGAAAAGCCAGCCGGGGGCCGGACCGAGCAGGGCGCTGGTTGCCTGGACGTCCAGCACGGCGTAGGGGGGGCGTCGCGCGGGCCGCTCGACGGGGTCCGTTGGGCACGCTTCGACGTGGCAGTCGAGCTGCAAGGCCCGGACGATGGCGCTCGCGAAATCATGGCGGCTGCAGGCGCCGCCATCCGTCACGTGGAAGGTGTTCTCCGCTCCGCGCTCGAGCAGTAGCAGCGTCTGTCGCGCCAGATACTCGGCGCTGGTCGGTGTGCCCCATTGGTCGCTGACCACGCGCAGTCGTGCGCGCGCGCGCGCGAGCGCCGCGATGGTGCGCACGAAGTTCTTTCCCCATGGCGCATACAGCCAGCTGGTGCGCACGAGCAAATGGGCAGAGCCCGAGCGTCGCAGCAAGTGCTCGCCCTGCTCCTTGCTGCGGCCATACGCATTCACCGGAGACGTCGCGGCGTCAGTCCTGTACGGCTCGCGCGTCTCGCCGTCGAAGACGTAGTCCGTGCTGTAGTGGACCAGGCGCGCGGACGCGTCTCGACAGCGTTCTGCGAGTGACGCCACCGCGAGTGCATTGAGCCGGTGCGCGTCGGTTTCACGGGTCTCCGCTCCGTCCACGTCCGTGAAGGCTGCGCAGTTGATCACAGTGCGGGTGACCGGCGTCAGCGCCGCACGCATACTCGCGGTATCGAGCACGTCCAGCTCGGTGCGAGAGAAGGCGGTGAACTCTAGCCTCCGCCGGCGCAAGAGCTCGCACCACGCGCGGCCGAGCATGCCGCCAGCGCCCACGATCAAGAATGGTTCGAGGCCGGCGCTCATTGCAAGAGGCCGTGAGCGCCGTACTGGGGCAGCCGCTCTCGATCGATGTCGCGAAGCCGCGGCAGCTCGCGATCCTTGCTGGACAGCACGGGCAGCCCCGCCGGCCAGGGAATCCCGAGATCGGGATCGTCGTAGCGAATGCCGAGCTCGGCATCGACGCGGTAGAGCTCGCTGCATTTGTACGCGAACACGGCGCTCGGGCTCGTGACGCAGAAGCCGTGGGCAAACCCTGCCGGAATGAACAGCTGCCGTCGATTTTCTTCCGACAGCACGGTACTCACCCAGCGCCCGAAGCTCGCGGAGCCCACCCGAACGTCGACGACGACGTCGAACACCTCTCCCTGATAGACCGAGACGAGCTTGGCCTGTCCGAACGGATGCTGGAGATGCAATCCGCGAATCACGCCTCGTTTGGACGCGGTGGTGTTGTCTTGCACGAAACGGGGTAAACCGAGCTGCCCGTAGCCGGTCTCGGTCCAGGTTTCCATGAAGTAGCCGCGGTCGTCGCTGAACACCCGCGGTTCGATCAGCAGCAGCTCCGGAATTTCACAGCGCGTGACGATCACGATCCACCTCGCGTGAGCGGCATCACTCAACACCCGCGAGCGTCAGCAGGTACTGACCGTACGCGGTGCTTTCGAGCGAGTGCGCCAAGCGTCGCAAGTCTTCACTCGAAATCCAGCCCTTCAAGAAGGCGACCTCCTCGGGACACGCGATCTGCAGACCCTGGCGCGCTTGGAGGGTCTGGATGAAATTGCCCGCCTGGAGCAACGCTTCGTGCGTCCCGGTGTCGAGCCAGGCAATGCCGCGGCCGAGCTTCAGGAGCTTCAAGCGACCAGCGGCGAGATAGAGCTGGTTCAGCTCGGTGATCTCGAGCTCGCCGCGCGCAGACGGCCGCAGCGATCGGGCAAAGTCTGTGACCTGGCCGTCGTAGAAGTACAGGCCCGTGATCGCGTAGTGCGACTTGGGACGCGCGGGCTTTTCTTCGAGACCCACGACGGCGCCGGAGGCGTCGAACTCGGCGACTCCGTAGGGCGTCGGGTCTCGCACCCAGTAGGCCAGTAGCGTCGCGCCTTCACCGTTGCCACGTGCGGCTTCGCTGACCAGACCCTGGAAGCCGTGGCCGTAAAAAATGTTGTCGCCCAGCACGAGCGCGCAGCCCTCGCCGGCAAGAAACGCTTCGCCGATGAGAAATGCTTGAGCCAGGCCGTCGGGCTCGGGCTGGCTCGCGTAGCTGAGCTGCATGCCCCACTGCGAGCCGTCTCTCAGCACGGCACGGAACGACCGCTCGTCGTCGGGTGTCGTGATCACGAGCACATCGCGGATACCCGCCAGCATCAAGCTCGTCAGAGGGAAGTAGATGAGCGGCTTGTCGTACACCGGCAAGAGCTGCTTGCTGACGGCCTTGGTGATCGGGTGCAGGCGCGTGCCCGAACCCGCCGCCAGGATGATGCCCTTTCGGATCGTGCGCGCCGTACTGGCCGTGTCGTGCTCAACGTCCGGCATAGTTTTGATCCAGCCAGCGTCGGTATTCACCGGTGCGCACGGACGCAAGCCACTCCGGATGATTCAGATACCAGCGCACGGTCTTGCGGAGACCGCTCTCGAAGGACTCGGAGGGTGAAAATCCACACTCACGCTCGAGCTTGCTCGCGTCGAGCGCGTAGCGTTGATCGTGTCCCGGCCGATCTTCGACGAACTGAATCAGCTCGAGGAGCTGCTCCGGCGCTGTCCCCGTCTCCGCGGCCAGCATGCGACACAGCTGCTCCACGAGGTCGATGTTACGAAGCTCACAGCCGCCGCCCACGTTGTACGTCTCGAACGGTCGGCCGCGCGTGATCACGGACCAGATCGCCCGGCAGTGGTCCGTCACGTACAGCCAATCCCGGACGTTGGTGCCGCGCCCATACACGGGGAGAGGCTGGCGTTCGAGCGCGTTCGAAATCATGAGGGGAATGAGCTTCTCGGGGAACTGATGAGGACCGTAGTTGTTGGAGCAGTTGCTGATCTTGAAGGGTAATTCGTAAGTCCTCCCGTAGGCGCGCACTAGGTGGTCACTCGCCGCCTTCGAAGCAGCGTACGGGTTGGACGGCCGATACGGACTTTCCTCGGTGAAAACGCCGCCATCGTCGCACGAGCCGTAGACCTCGTCCGTGCTGACGTGGTGAAACAGGCCGGAGCCGCGGGGCCACAGCGTGCGGCAGGCCTCCAGTAGATTGAACGTGCCTTCGACGTTGGTGCGGATGAACTCGCGCGGGCCGTGGATGCTCCGGTCGACGTGACTCTCCGCCGCGAAGTGCACGACCAGCTCGGGCCGGTATTTCTCGAAGATGCCCGGTATGGCGCCCTGCTCGGCGATGTCTGCGCGCTCGAAGGCGTAGTTGGCGGCGCCGTCCAGCGCGCGCAGGTTACCCAGATTCGCGGCGTAGGTGAGCTTGTCTACGTTGACGAACGAGTGCTGCGGGTAGCTCGGCACCGACGAGAGCAAAAAGTTGGAGCCGATGAAGCCTGCTCCGCCGGTGACGAGGACGATCATTGCTGCGCACGCCGTGCATCGAGCTCGACGAACGTGCCGCCACGCTCGGCGAGCTCCGTGAGCAGTCGCGCTGGTGTCCAGACCTTGCCGTGCTGCTTCTCGAACGCGCGCACCTGGTCGTGAACCTGCGCGAGTCCAATCGTGTCGGCATGGAACATCGGGCCGCCCCGGTGCGCTGGAAAGCCGTAGCCATTGAGCCACACGATGTCGATGTCCGAGGCGCGCAGGGCGATGCCCTCGTCGAGGATCTTCGCGCCTTCGTTGATCATGGCGTAGAGACAGCGCTCGAGGATCTCTTCGTCCGAAATCGGACGTCGCGTGATGCCGAGCTCCTGGGACATCTGCAAGATGATGGCTTCGACTTCGGGGTCGGCAAGCGGCGTCCTGTTGCCGGGCTCGTAGCGATAGAAGCCGGCGCTGGTCTTCTGGCCAAAACGCCCCATTTCCGCCAGCCGATCCGGAACGGCGCCGCTGTAGCGTTCCCCGGGCGGAGGTTTGGGTTGCGCCTTGCGGATGCGCCACCCGACGTCGATGCCAGCCAGGTCGCTGGTCGCGCACGGCCCCATCGCGAAGCCGAAATCGGTGATGACCTTGTCTAGCTGCTGGGGGAGCGCCCCTTCCTGAATGAGAAATTGCGCTTCACGGTAGTACTGGTGGAGCATGCGGTTGCCGACGAAGCCGTAGCAGACGCCCACCAGCACGCCCACCTTGCCGACGCGCTTGGCGAGCTGCATCGACGTGCGGATGACGGGCTTCGACGTGCGTTCGCCGCGCACGATTTCGAGCAGCCGCATCACGTTCGCAGGGCTGAAGAAATGCAAACCGATCACCTGCTCCGGACGCGACGTGGCGCGCGCGATGGCGTTCACGTCGAGGGTCGAGGTGTTGGTCGCCAAGATCGCGTCGTTCCGACATACCTCCGACAATTTGCCGAAGATCTCCTGCTTCAACGCCATTTCTTCGAACACGGCTTCGATCACCAGGTCGGCGCCGGCGAGATCCTCGTAGCGGGTGGTGCCGCGGATACGGCCGAGGCGTGCGTCCATCTCGCTCTGGCTCAGCCGTTTCTTCGCGACAGTGGCGGCGTAGTTCTTGCGGATGATTTCTAGCCCCTTGTCGACGTAGCTCTGCTCGCGATCGAGCAAGATCACGTTCATGCCGGCGTTGGCGAACACCATGGCGATACCGCCGCCCATGGTGCCCGCGCCGAGCACTGCGACCTCGTTCACGGGGAGGGTGGGCGTGTCTTGCGAAACGTCCGGGATCTTGGCCGCCTTGCGCTCGGCGAAGAAGACGTGACGGAGCGCAGCGGATTCACGAGAATCGAGCGCCTCTTCGATGAGCCTGCGCTCGAGCCGGAGCCCGTCTTCGAAGGGTAACTCGACGCTGGCGCGCACGGCTTGGATGCAGCGGCTTTGCGCGCGTGCGCCGCGTGAACGCTTCAGCGCGCCCTGCTCGGCGCGCTCGAAAAACGCGGCCGCATCTGGCTCGCTGAGCCGCGCCGGCTTCTCGCACGCGCGTGGCAGCGGCCTTTCTTGCGCGATGCCTTCCGCGAAACGCACGGCGCCGTCTGCCAGATCCCCGTCCACCAGGGCGTCGGCGATGCCGAGCGTAAGGGCGCGCGCTGCCGAAATCGGCTCGCCCGTGACGATCAGCTCGAGGGCGCGCTCGACGCCTATCAAGCGGGGCAAGCGCTGCGTTCCTCCCGCGCCGGGCAGGATGCCGAGCTTGACTTCGGGCAACCCGCATTTCGCGTCGCGCGACAGCACGCGGTAGTTGCAGGCCAGCGCCACCTCCAGCCCGCCGCCCAGCGCCGTCCCGTGCAAGGCTGCCACGATCGGTTTCGGGCTCGCGTCGAGCGCGCGGATCACGTCCTGAAGAGGCGGCTCCAGCGGGCCCTTGCCGAACTCGGTGATGTCGGCGCCGGCGATGAACGTCCGGCCCCTACATGCGAGCACAATCGCCGTAAGCGCCGAGTCGTCGAACGCTCGTCGCAGCTCCGACGCGAGTCCGGCACGCACCGCCTGACTCAGCGCATTGACCGGCGGATTGTCGACCCAAATGATCCCTACCGAGCCGCGTTTTTCGAGCTGAACCACGTTACTCATCGTGGCTTCTGGCTTTGAGCGTGTGGGCTCTGGGCGTCAACACCGTTCCCGCGTCTCATCAGCGTCGCAAAGGCTCGCAGCTTCCGAGACGGCGTGCGAGATTCGGCGCCATGGCAATGCCCGGAGCGGAATCCGAACGGCCCGAGGAGATCTCCTTGGACGACCTCAGGGATGCGTGGCCCTTGCTGTCGGAGGAGGACCGATCCGAGGGCTTCCGCATGCTGCCGCGCGCTGCGGCAGAGGAGTTTCTGCTCGGGTCGAGCTCGCGTGATCAAGCGTCGCTGATCTTGGGGCTGCCCGACGGCGAGCGCCAGAAGTGGATGCGTCTGATCCCTCCGGACGACATCGCGGATCTGCTCCAGGAGCTGCCCGAACGGCGCGATGAGCTGATGAGCGTGCTCGATGCGCAGACCAAGAAAGAGGTCACCGCGCTCATGGCGTACGCCGAGGACGAAGCAGGCGGGCTCATGAACCCGCGCTACGTCCGCCTACGCCCGGACATGAGCATGGACGAGGCGATCAGTTACCTGCGTAAGCAAGCGCGCCAGCACCTGGAGACGGTCTACTATCTCTACGTGCTCGGCGAGGGGCAGCGCTTGCTGGGCGTGGTGTCGCTGCGCGAGCTCCTCAAGGCACAGGCGGACAAGAAGGTGCGCGACGTGATGCGCACCGACCTCGTCTCGGTGCCCGAAGATCGCGATCAGGAGGAGGTGGGGCGACTCTTCGCCCTGCACGATCTGGTGGCCATTCCGGTGCTCGACGCCGAAGGCCGCATGAAAGGCATCGTGACGGTGGATGACATCGTGGACGTCGTTCACGAGGAAGCCACGGAAGACATTCAAAAATTCGGCGGCATGGCCGCGCTCGAAGCGCCCTACCTGACGACGCGGTTCACCAGCATGATCAAAAAACGCGCCGGCTGGCTGCTAGTGCTCTTTTTCGGCGAGATGCTCACCGCGACCGCCATGGCGCACTACGAGCACCAGATCGCGAGCGCCGTGGTGCTGACTCTGTTCATCCCGCTGATCATTTCGAGCGGAGGCAACACGGGCTCGCAGGCTTCGACGCTCGTGGTACGCGCGATGGCGCTCGACGAGGTGCTGCTCCGCGACTGGTGGCGCGTCATGCGCCGTGAGCTCGCCTCGGGTGTCGTGCTGGGCGGCATCCTCGGCAGCCTGGGATTTTTGCGTATCGTCGGCTGGCAATGGGTGACTCCGGCTTACGGTCCGCACTACGTGCGGCTCGGCTTGACGGTGGGCCTGAGCCTGCTCGGTGTGGTGCTCTTCGGAACGGTCGTGGGATCGCTGCTGCCGTTTTTGTTCAAGCGCATCGGCTTCGATCCCGCCAGCGCCTCGGCGCCCTTCGTGGCCACGCTCGTGGACGTGACGGGCCTCGTCATCTACTTCTCGGCAGCGGGCCTGCTGCTGAGCGGCGCGCTGTTGTGACTCAGGTTGGCTTGGCGGCGGGGCTCGTCTCCGCCGTCTCCACGAAGCGTGCGGCGTGCAGCGGCTTCAGGTGCTCGATGCGAATGCCCAGGCGCCGTAGGGCGAGCTCCCCGCGGCGCTGCGCTGCGCGCGCGCGCAGCGAAACCGCGTCGGCAACGGCTGTGGACACGACGTCGCTGCTGCGCGCGATGCCGGGCTCCAGCTGCATGGAAACCCAGCGCAAATCGACGCGCCGCCTGGGGTAACGCGCCAGCGTGCGCTCGATTTCCGGGCGCGCGTCGGCTTCGGGTGGTGGTGACCACACGTACACGACGCTGGCGCGCGGTCGCTCGCGCTCGACGCGCGAGAGCGCTTCGGCAATTTGCAGATCGGTCTTGGGCCGGTCGGGCTCGAGGCGCGCCGGCGAGTGCATGCCGAACGCGCTCAAATAGCGCCGCAAGGCGCGCTCGCGCCGGCTCTGCGCGTGAGGATCAGCCCCTGCAAACGGTCCGCGTGGCCGCAGCCGCTCTGCGCGCCGTGCCAGGCGGTCGAGGTCCGACGGCCGGAGCCGGCTGCTCGCGCCGGGGTCGAGCGGCCGCATGTGCTCCAGCACACGCGCTGCGACGTCCGCTTCGTCGAGATCGCTGCGGTCGTCGTCCAGCGTGTCCGTACAGTGCGAAAGGGCGCTCAGCAACTTGATGCTGTGGTTCGGTCCGCGCGCCGGCAAGAGCCAGCCGAGCGTGCGCGAGCCCAGGATGCCGAGACCGACGCGGTCGCCGCGCGCGAGGTGCCGCTGAGCGACTGCCGCCACTTGGTCGATCGCGAGGTCGAGCGGCGCGCGGCCGAGCTCGCCTGACCAGAGCTCGATGGACGCGTCGAGCAGCAGCCACACGACGTCGCGTTCCTCGCGTTCGTACTCGCGCACCACGAGCCTGCCGCGCTTGGCCGACGGCTTCCAGGCGATGCGCTTGAACGGGTCACCAGGCTGGTGCTCGCGGAGCTCGCGCAGCTCCATGCCGTCGCCGAACTGGGGCCCAGGGCGGCCGGCGTCCGCGCTCAGGCGACTGCGACCGCCTCGCGCCTGCCGCATGGCCATCGCGAATGGTTGCGGCAGAACTTCGATCCCGAACGGGTTCGCGAAGGTCAGCGGGACTTCGAACAAGCCGGGCCCCCCCTGCACCTCGAGGGATAGCCCATGAATGCCATGCCGGCCGACGCGCGGAGTGCTCACTCGGAGCGTGACTCGCAGCCGCCCGCCGGCGGGTACCTCACCGCTCTTGGGGTCGAGCTCGACCTGGATGGCCGGGGCATGAACCGCGCGGAGCTCGACGTAGCGTGCCGCGCGGCTGTCGCGGTTGCGGATTTCTGCTTCCAGCTCGACCAGCTCGCCGCGAGCGGCGCGCTGCAGGCGCGCGTCGCCGCGCCACAACATCTCGAAGCCGGCGGAGCGCACCCGCGCGATACCGATCTGAGTCACGGCGCGCGCGATCAACAAACCGACCAGCAGTGCGCCGCTCCACGCCAAAATCGCCGCTTGGCGCGTGGCGATGGCTACCGCGACACCCAGCATGCCCGCGATGGCCACGTCGACGCTGGCGCGCGTGGGATGAATCTGCATGGCCGCGCCGTCCTCGCGCGTCAGCATGACTGCAGGGGGGGCGTCTCCGCAAGGCTCGAGTGCGCCGGCACTAAGATGCGCTAGTTTGGCGTCGTCCCTAAATTGCAGCTCTCCCCGTAAACGTGCCCGTGCCCGTGCCCGTGCCCGTGGTCCGTCACGAGAGGTCGAGGTTGTTTTTGGTAGGCGGGGGTGCTGCCCGCGGACGGTTGCGTGCGCGGGTACTCGCTGCGAGAAAACTCTCCGCAACTACGCTGCGGTCGTGGCCCTCGGCTGTGCGCTGCTGTGGCTCCGTGTCTGAGCCGCTACTCTTCACAGCTCTGCGCCAGCTTGATGAGCATCGACACGATGCGCACCAGCATGCTCTTGGCCGTTCTGTGCCCGCCTTCGTCCAGTAGCTCGAGCCTGACGCACACATCCAAGAGTGCCGCTGACTCCGTCGCCGACCCCCTGGCGGTCACGTAGTAGTGGCGCTTGTCGAGCTTCGAGTGCTTGCCTGCGCCTTCGGCCAGATTCAGCACGATGGACAGTGATGCCCGTGTGAACTGGTCAGCCAGGTGGCTGCGCCCGCGAGGCAATCCTTCGATGATACCGTTCGCCAGAACCAGAAATTCCAGCGCCAAGTCGTAGACGTCCAGTCGTTCGTGATCGAGCTGCATTCCGACCTATCGGCACAGGCTCCCACTCCTTTGCGCATTTCGGGCACGTTTACGGGCACGTTTACGGGCACGCCGGAAATCCCAATCTAGGGACGCACCCTAGGCTAGTGCGCTCGCGGCGAAGCAGAGCGGCCTGGTGAAAGTCAGGAGTCTCAGAAAGGCGCTCGCGACTTCTGAGACAGCGCACTAATTTGGCGTCGTCCCATGCAGAGTTATGGTTGGCCGAGCACGTGGCCCAGTTTGCAGACGTCGGTGTTGGCGCTGGCGCTGCTCGTAGTTTTGGGCCTGATCCTGTGGTGGGTGCACCTCTGGTACTGGGACAAGAAGCTGAGCGTCAGCGCCACCTACGTGCTCGAGGAGCGGCTGCTGACGGCGGACGGGTCTGCTATCGAGCTGCGTCGCGTGGAGCTCGTGAAGGCAGGGGTGCCGCTCGAGCCCGATACGGATTTGCCTCCCGTCCTGCTCGTGCATGGGATCGGCGCCAATCACAGAAACCACGACTTGCATCCGGATTATTCGCTCGCGCGCTATCTGAGCGGTCGTGGTCGGGACGTGTGGCTCGTTACCCTGCGCAGCGGCATTCGGCGCCGCACGCGCGCGGAAACGCGCCGCGTGCGCTTCGCCAACATGGTGCGCGAGGACATCCCGCTGGCGGTCCGGACCGTGCTCGAGCGAACCGGCTTCAAGCGTCTGGACTACGTCGGGTTTTCGATGGGCGGCATGCTGCTCTACGCGGCGATTGGCCGGACGGTACCCGAACCGCAGATCCGCCGCGCGGTGCTCATGGGCTCACCTGCGGTGCTCCGGCCGCCGTTTCGCGTACCGTTCGCCCAGCGCTTCACGCGGGTTCCGTTCGGCTTCTTGCCGGACACGCGCTTGCGACTCTGGGCGCGTACCGGCGCCTTCGCATCGGAGTGGCTGAAGACGCCGCTGCACCACGCCATTTTCAACCCGCTCAATGTCGCGAAAGGAGTCGCGCGCATGTCATTGGCGAACGTGATCGAAGACGTGCCGGGCCCGCTCAACTACGACTTCGCGCTCTGGGTTCTATCGGAAAAAGGGGCCGTGACGGTGGATGGACAGAGCGTCATCGAGGCGCTGGCCGACGTGCGCGTGCCGGCGTTATTTTTCGCGGGCGCATGCGACCGTATCGCGCCCGCGCCGGCGGTGCGCGTGGCTTACGACATGTGGGGGTCCAAGCACGCCGACGTCAGCAAATGCTTCGTGCTGCTCGGCCGGGCAGGGGGAGCGCACGAGGATTACGGCCACGGAGACATGGCCATGGGCGCGCACGTCAAAGAAGACATTTTTGCGCCGCTCGGCGATTTCCTCGAGAAGACTCCCGTCGCGTACCCCGGGCCGCGCGCGGCCCAAGAGCGCGCAAACAGCAGCACTCCAGCCTGAAATTGACTAGTGCCTCGGCCCACTGGTGCAATCCGGGTTTGCGGCGCCCCTGACGGGGCGAGGGCGCCGCAAACCCTCAGCACGCATGAGTCTGGCCTCGGTACCCTTACTTGTTCCTGACGTACAACAACCCGGAACAGAGTTCCGTGTCGTTGTACTAAGCTGAGCGTCGCGTGAACAGCTGGCGCCGGCTCGGCATGGTCGTGGTGACGACGCTGCTCGCGACGCGTCCGCTGCACGCTCAAGAGGACCCGGACGGCGAAGAGGCGGCCCCGCCGCTGTCGGAGCTCGAGCAGAGCATCGCCGAGCAGGCGCTCGAACAGCGCGGCTTCGAGATCGATCCGGCGCCCGAGGGCAAGCGCGTCGAGAGCATACGCATCGTGCGGCTCGAGGTGTTCGACGAGCGCGATCCGGTTCCCGATTTCATCAACGTCTTCCACGTCACGAGTCAACCCTACGTGATCCGGCGTGAGCTCCTGTTTCACGAGGGCGAGCCGTACGACGCGGTGAAGTTCGCGGAGTCGGCGCGCAACCTGCGCGCGACCTCCCAGCTGTCCGTCGTGCTGGTGCTGGCGGTGCGCGGTAGCACCGAAGACCGCGTGCGCGTGCTGGTGATCACCAAGGACATCTGGAGCCTGCGCCTCAACTGGGACGTCAAGCTCGCGAACAGCCAGATCGCGAGCCTGATCCTGAATCCGACGGAACAGAACCTGTTCGGCACGCATACCAGCATCGGACTGCGCTTTCGCCTGGTGCCGGACACGTATTCGTTCGGCGCTCAATTTTCGAACCGGCGCGTGCTCGGGAGCCGCATGCAGGCGAGCGTCGGCGCCAACGTCATTTTCAATCGCGATAGCGGCGACAGCGAGGGTTCTTACGGGTACGCCTTCTTCGGTCAACCTCTGTATTCGCGCCGAAGTACCTGGGGATTTCAGACGGGCGTGGCCTGGCTCAAGGAGATCAGCCGGAGCTTCGTCGGCCTCGAGCAACGCTTCTACGACGCGCGGCCGGCGAGCGCGCCCGGCGCGTGTCAGGGTGACCCACGCTGCATTCCCTGGATTTATCAGACCGAGCGCGCGGTCGCCGAAGCGACGTTCGTGCGTTCGTTCGGACGCCGCTACAAGTACGACCTGCGCTTCGGCGCCGAGCTCGACCACCGCGAGTACGAGCTGCCCGATCTGCCCGGCTACGACGCGGCTGCCGTACGTACGTTCCAGGGCGACGCGCTTCCGGTGAGCGATACGCGCATCAGTCCGCTCGCCGAGCTCCACGCCTACGACGCGAACTTCGTCCGGCTGCTCGACTTCGAAACCCTCAGCCTGCAAGAAGACGTGAGCGTCGGGCACGAGCTTTTGTGGCGTGTGTACCCGGCGAGCCGCGATCTCGGCTCCTCGCGGGACTTGATCGGCAGCTACGCCGCCCTGGCGTACACGCTGCCCGTGTCCGACGGCATCGTGCGGGTGCTGGGCTCGTCCACCATCGAGCTGGCCGCGGAGGACGAACACGACGCGCTGTTCGAAGCGGCGCTCCGGCTCGTGACCCCGCGCTTCGCCTTCGGTCGCTTCGTGTACGACGGCCTGCTCTTGAACCGCTACCAGAACTACCTGAACCGTCGCTTCGTGATCGGCGGCGACACCCGTTTACGCGGCTACGCCCCGGCGGCGTTCATCGGCAAGGATCTTCTGGCTTCCAGCGTCGAGTTTCGCTCGCGCCCCATCGAGATCATGTCGGTTCAGGTCGGCGCGGCGCTGTTCTACGACGCAGGCGACGCCTTCGACGGCTTCGACGAGCTCAACGTAAAACACGGCGCGGGAGCGGGACTTCGCGTCCTATTTCCGCAGCTCGATCGCACCGTGTTCCGCGTCGATTGGGGCGTGCCGCTGAGCCCCGGCTACTCGACCCTGCCAGGAAGCTTGTTCGTCACGTTCAAACAAGCCTTCGGGCTGCCGGCGCTCGGCTCGCCTTCGATCACGTCGAGCTTCGTGGATGCGCTCGAGTGACGAACGTCAGGTCTGCGGCGCGCCCTCGGATTTTTCCGCCAGACGCTGGCGCAGGTTCTTGAGCGCCGCCGCGTAGTCCGCTTCGAGCTTCTTTTTGCGGTCGTCCAGCTGATCGAGCACGTACTCTGCCTGCTGGATCTCGCTGTCCACGCGCTGCTTCGAGGCCTGCGCGGTCTCGGCGCGTGCACGCGCCGCGCGCTTTTGACCGTCGCTGCGCGCCGGATCTGCCTCGATTTTCTGGGCGCCTTCGATCGTGCGATCGAGCGTCTTTTTGACCTCTGTCGCCTCGTCGATCAGCTCCTTGATGCGCGCTTCCGTCTGCTTGGGCGCGACGTGGCTCACGTAGCTGGCGTACGCGATGTCATCGGCCATGCGCTGCAGCGTCTCCACGTTCGCTTTGCCGAGGCTGTCCTCGTTGTCGAGGATGGTGCGATGCGCTTCGTTGTGTGCGCGCAGGCGTAGCTCGAGCTGCTTCTCGACGGCCTTGCCGAGGGCGCCGTTGGTCGTGCCATAGACGTCCACGTCACAGTTCTTCTGTTTCACGGCGTATTGCGCCGCGCCGCCCACCTTCTTCTCGAGCTCGCCCTTTTCCTCTTCGAAGAAGCGGGCCACGCGCTCCGTCTCCTCCAGGCGCGCCACGTACCCGCCGCTGCGCCCTGCCGCGTCAGCCTGATCGACCACGGTGGAGACGTCCTGCCAGTTCGGGTTCGAAAGCGCGTCTGGGTACGTCGAGAACGCTGCGACGATCTGTTGGGCTTTGCTCTCGTGTGCCGCCAGTTCACCGCGCTCGCCGGCGAGCTGGTCCGGATAGCGCTCCGCATAGCCAGACTCGCCGGCCGAGGACGCATACACCGCCTCGGATTTCTGGCTCGAGCAAGCGCAGGACAGACATACTAAAACCACACTCCAGAGTGTTCCCTTGTTCATGGCGCGAGGAGTAGAGACCGGCGGCCTCGCCCCGGTCAAATCCCATGTGCTCGGGCGCGCGGCGCCGCCCCGGCGGTGGGCGCGTAAGGTCGCGAAACTGCGCGCGTGTGGTGGGTCGCGCGCGGGGGCGTCAGACCGGGCGCACGGCGCGCCGGTACCCGACTTTGGTCAGCGCTTCTTCGACGAGCGCACCACGGGCGCGGTGATCGCCTTCGAGCTCCGGCACCAGGATCAGGCGGTGCGCGAGCACCGGGCCAGCGACCTGCCTTACGTCGTCCGGCGTCACGTAAGGACGGCCGGCGAGCACGGCGCTCGCCTTGGCCGCGCGCAGCAAGCTGAGCGACGCGCGCGGCGATGCGCCGAGCAGCACGCGCGGGTGGGCGCGCGTGAAGCTCGTGAGATTGACGGCATACTCGTACAAGTCGTCCTCGACGTGGACGCGTGCCGCGATCGATTGCAGCTGCAGCACGTCGTTAGCCGCCAGCATTGCTTGCGGCTCGGGCGGCGCAACGCCGTGGGCCCGGAGCATGGCGACCTCGTCGCGCGTGCTCGGGTAACCGACGCGCACGCGCACCAGGAAGCGGTCGATCTGCGCCTCCGGCAACGGGTACGTGCCTTCGAGATCGATGGGATTCTGCGTGGCCAGCACGAAGAACGGATCCGGCAGCTCGAAGCGATCGCCCTCGATGGTGACTTGCCGTTCTTGCATGGCTTCGAGCAAGGCGGACTGTGTCTTGGCCGGCGCGCGGTTGATTTCGTCCGCGAGCACCACGTTCGCGAAGACCGGGCCGGCGCGCAGCGAGAACGTGCCGTCGCGTGGATTGAGCACGTAGGTGCCAGTGATGTCCGCCGGCAGCAGATCCGGCGTGAACTGGATGCGTCGGATCGAGCAACCCAGGGTCGCCGCGAAGGCTTTGACGAGGGTGGTCTTGGCTACCCCCGGGACGCCCTCGAGCAGGACGTGCCCGCGCGCCAGGAGCGCGACGATCATCATGTCGATCTGCGCCGCGTCTCCGATGTATACGCGGCTCACCTGGTTGCGGACGTCGAGCAGCCGCTCGCGCGCCGCCTCGATTTCGTTCACCTGCACGGCGTGCGTCACCGCGGGCCTCCGCTCGCCGCTTCGATCGCAGCCAGGAGCTTCAGCACGCGCTGGCGCGTGTCTTCGACGAGCTCTGGCGAGACCTTGAGAGATTGGGAAGCGAGCACCTGGGACTCGGCGTGGGACATTTGCAGAAAGAGCCGCTTGAGCTCCTCGGACGATTGCTTATCGAGAAGGTTTTGTCGATCGATCTCTGCCAAGAGTGCAGCTTGCGAGGCGCCGCGGGCAAGTCCAAGCTTGTCTGTCAGGCCTTCCTCGAGAGCGCTCTTGAGCTCGAGCAACGCGAGCGCGCGGTGCGTGGTCGGGGCTGCCAAGACCGCGGCGCGGCCGGCGACTCCGCCCTGTCCGACGAGGGGAACCCCACTGGCGTAGCGCGGGATGGCGCGCTTGTATGGGCGCGTGGCGACCCTGGCCGTCCACACACCCGAAGCGAGCGCGAGCAGCGCCCCGAGCAAGACGGCGAAGCTTCCAGGTAGTCCCCCTTGCCGTACGTCCTCCAGCGTTTGAAGCAGTCCCGCGAACTGATCGCGGATCTCCTCCGAAAGCCCACTCTCTCCGCCGTAGTGCCCCTGCTGGCGAAACTCACCCGACAGAAGGTAGAGCTTTCCGCCGCGCGCGCTCCACGTGTCGGCTTCGACGAGGTAGCTCGCGAGACCGGCAGCGAACGCGCGGTTGCCCGGGTAGCGCAGCATCAAGTTGATCACCGCCGAGGGATCACCCATCGCGAACAGGCGCCCGCGGTCCACGATGATCCCCGTGACAGCCAGCGCTGCGTCCGGCTCCCCGATGGCGGGGATCTTCAAGACGGGCGTGAGGTTCGGGTGGGTGAGCGCCGTGGGGTGGTTCGTGACCAGCTGGTCGACGTCCGCCACGACTGGATGGCGTCCCTGCTCGTGCCCGGCGACCTGCTGGACAGCGGGCACGGCGATCGCCAGCTGCGAGTTCGAGCGAAGCACGCGCGCCGGCCGCAGCGGCGCCTGAATACGCTGGATCTGGAAGCGCTGGAGCAGCTTGGCACCGGTGCCGTAGTCGTCGACGACGGCGAGTCGGCCGCCGGCACGCAAAAAAGCGCTCAGCTGGGCGTAGTCGAGCTCCACGCTGGGGGCGAGCACCAGGATTCCGTCGGCAGGAGTCAGCTCGCCGTAGTTCAAGGTGGCCACGATGCGTACGCGCTCGCGGCCGAGCTTCGAACGCGCAATCTCGAGGAGCTCGCTGGTTCCCTCCCAGCCCTCGTCATTGACGCTGAAGGCAGCGCGCAGCGGCACCGCCACGAGCAAAAGGACGACCGCGAGCCGGCACACGCGCGCCATACCCTTTACTTCTCGACCTGGCCGCGCGCGCGGTCCGAACATGGGCTGGGCACGCTAGCACGACGACCTCGAGGCCTTCTGGAGCGAGCAGATCCTTTTGGATGCAGTGCAGCGAAGGAGAGCAGGCGGACCTCGCGTTCAGGCCTCAAGTGCGGGGCCGGGCGGCCGTATGCCAGGGATGAGCCTCGCGAATTGCTTGATCTTTGCTACCCTCGCGCGGTGATGTGAGGCTCGCGCGAATTCGTCCTGAAAAGTTCAAGCTTTGCCTTAACTTGACCCCGCGGTGGAGCGGGCTACATTTCCTGATAGGTTCGAGGTCGCTCTTGCGAGAGGCTCCGGCCAAGCGAGGACGCAATGCTCCCTCCCTTCATCATCGATCAGATACGTCGCCGCGAAGAGGACGAGCGCCGCCGCGGCGAGCTCGACCGCCCGCGCCTCGAACTTCCACTGGATTTGTACCATCCCGCCGCTCCCAAACCGAACGAAGACGAGGAGCCGCAGGAAGACCGCGGCGTGATCATCCTCGACCTCGGCTGAGACCGGCACGGTCGCGAACCCTGTGTAGCTGAGAGATTTTTTCAGCTTACCTGCGACCGGAAGGCGCTAGGCTGCGCCCGCCTATGGCAGTCCAGTCCCGCGTGGCGCTCCTCTGCGCTGCGCTCGTTTCGAGTTCTTGCTTTTCTCCCGGTGACGGCATCGAGCCCCCGCTCGACCGCATCTATTTCCCCGCTGGCCTCGCGCTGAACGTCCCAGAGAAGTACGGCGGGCCGAGCACGCGCAACGCCACGCATTTGTTCGTCGCGAACAGCAACTTCGACCTGCAGTTCAACGGCGGGTCGCTGCAAAGTTACGCGCTCCAGCCCCTGCGCGACCGGCTGTGTGGCTCGAACGACGACTGCACGGGCAAATGCGAGGGCGTGTCTCCGTGTTCTTGCGCGAGCGCGACCGATCCCTCGGCTCCGCCCTGGTGCGTGCCGGACGTGGCGAACCCGTGCGGCCCGTTCGGAAGGGCGAGGGCTGCATCCCAGAAGAACGTTCCCGGCGCATGCCGCTTCGTCGATCCAGGAAACCCGCAAGACGGCGGACCTGCGCTGACCGCGGACAGCGTGGAGATCGGCGCCTTCGCCACGGACCTCGTTTATCAGGAGTTTCCGGGCGCGCCGCCAGGTGTTGGGCGCCTGTTCGCGCCGGTGCGTGGCGACGCGACCTTGCACTGGCTGGACGTCGATGCGAACGGCGGCATCGACTGCGGTGACGAGGGTAACTCCGGCGAATGCGACGATCGTCACCGCGCCGGGGACGACCCGGAAGAGGAGAACACGCGCGGCCAGCGCTTGCCCACCGAGCCGTTCGGCATTGCGGCGAGCGAAGACGGCCTGAACGTCCTCGTGACGCATCAGACCGAGGGCAAGGTCTCTCTCTTCAGGCAAGACGAGAATGCGCGTGCCGACAACCGGGCGCCGCGGCTCGAGTTCGTCCAAGACGGGTTGCCGTCGCGGGCGATCGGGATCGTGGCGGTGCCGCGCCCGGGTCTCGTCCCTGCGGACGACGCGGACTACGAGCAGGCATTTCTGGTCACCTACCGGAACGCGGCGCAGGTCGATCAGCTGCGGGTGACGCCGGAGTTTGGAAAAGCCAGCCCGCCGCGGCCGTTTCTGTGGCAAAGCGGCGCCGTGCGCATCGCCGTCAACTCACTGGGTTACGACTCGCGCGGCATCGCGCTCGACGCGACCGAGCGCCGGATCTGCGAAGCCGAGTGCGCCGAGGGCGACACGGCGTGCCTGCAGAACTGCGCGGCCAAGCCGCTCGGCGTGTACGTCGCGAACCGCACGCCCGAGACGCTCATCATCGGAAAGACGAACACCGCCCGCAACCTGACGTCCACCAGCGATCTGCCGGTGTTCACGGACACCATGGATCTCTCGGTCGGCCCCTCGCGCGTGGTGGTCGGTCAGGTCATCGACTTGCAGGGCAAGCTGGCCACGCGCGTGTTCGTGGTTTGCTTCGATTCGCGCTTGATCTTCGGGTACGACCCGGTGTCCGGGCGCATCGACACTCGC
>DATDJP010000020.1:0-2222 GCA_036520475.1 Polyangiaceae bacterium
GACGCAGGCGCTGAACGCGGCTCAGAAGTGGCGATTCGCACCGGCGACGCGGGCCGGCGCGCCGGTGCGGGCGCGCATTCGCATGCAGGTGCTGTTCACGGAGCCGCGAAAGGAAGACGTCCCCGCCGATGATGCGCCGCCGGAGCCTGCGTCGCCCAGGGCGGCGGCGCCCAGCCCGGCTCTGCGCAAACCGTCGGCGATCACCAGCGCAGAAGCGGCGACGGCGCGCTCCGCGGCGGTCGAGGTCGTCGTCAGCGGCGCGCGCTCGGACCCCTCGATCCGCATGTCGCGCGCCGAAGTGCGGCAGCTGCCCGGAGCGTTCGGCGACCCATTTCGCGCGATCGAGATCCTGCCCGGGGTTACGCCGATCGCGTCGGGTCTGCCGTACTTTTTCGTGCGCGGTTCGCCGCCTGGTAACGTCGGCTATTTCTTCGACGATATCGCGGTACCGGGGCTGTACCACGTCGCAGCCGGGCCGGCGTTGATTCATCCGGCATTCGTCGGAGACGTGCGGCTCTACTCCGGCGCGTACCCCGCGCGTTACGGCCGCTTCGCTGGCGGCGTCGTGGCCGGTTCACTCGCGCCACCGGAGTACCGTTTCCACGGTGAAGCCAGCATCCGTCTCATCGATGCCGGCGGGCTCGTCGAAGCGCCGTTCGATCAGGGGCGTGGCAGCGTTACTTTGTCGGGGCGGTACTCGTACACCGGTGCGGTGGTGTCCCTCGTCGCTCCCGAGGTGGAGGTCGGGTACTGGGACTATCAGGGACGCGTGCAGCACCGTCTCAGCGAGCGCGACACGATCAGCGTGTTCGGCTTCGGCGCGCACGACTTCTTGAGCGCCGAGGACGATGACGGTGAAGTTCAGAACATTTACGACGTCACGTTTCACCGGCTCGACGTGCGTTACGACCGCGTGCTCACTCGTTCCAGCGCGCTGCGCTTGGCGACGACTCTGGGCTTCGATCGCGCGGGAGCCGGCGACAACGAGGACCTGGATCTTCGCGCCCAGCGCGTGCGCAACCGCTTCGTGTACAGCAGCCGCGTGAGCTCACGCACGCAGCTCCGCCTCGGAGGTGACGTGGAGACAGCTCTCTACGACATCCAGCTGGAAGACGACGACGACGACGACGATGACGTCGATCGCAACGGCCAGGGCAGGCCTCCAAGCCGCCTGCCACCGGAGCTCGAACCGAATCCGTTGCCCGGCCTCCCGCCGCGCGCGCCCATGAACGACGACAGCGACGAGGCCTCCTTGCGCAGGCTGTTCTCGTCGCGCAACGAAGTCGTCGGCGGGGCGTGGCTCGAGTGGGTCTTCGACCTCGGCGGCGGCGTGACGGTCACCCCCGCGCTGCGTCTCGACATGTATACGAGCGACGGCACCACGCGCCTGGCGCCCGAGCCGCGTATCAGCGCGCGCTTCCAGGTCAGCCGCCGAGTGGCGCTCTTGCACGATCTCGGCATCGCGCACCAGGCGCCGAGCTTTGCGATACCAGTGCCCGGCCTGCAGGGTGACCCGAAGAGCGGCTTACAACGCGCCCTGCAGAGCAGCGCCGGCGCGGAGGTCGATCTGGGCGAGCAAATCACCGGCTCGGCGACGCTATTTCAGAACGTGCTGTTCAGCGGCACGGACGCGCTCGGCCTCTTTCAGCTGCAGCGCGCGGATACCACCATCGACAACGACTCGGATCGCGCCACCGCGCACACCTACGGCTTCGAGCTATTTCTGCGTCGCTCGCTGAGCGAGCGGCTCGGTGGCTTCTTGTCCTACACGCTGTCGCGAAGCACGCGGGCCGTGGGGCGCATCCTCGGGCCGGCGAGCTTCGATCGCTCGCACGTCTTCAACCTGGCCCTCGCCTACGATCTCGGGCGCGGCTGGCGCGCGGGAGCGCGTACCGTAGTGTACAGCGGTATACCCGCGGAAGTCGCTTACGCGCGCGCAGCACGGAATCCTCCGCGCACTCCGGCGTTCTATCGGTTCGATTGGCGACTCGAGAAGCGCTGGCCGTTCGGAAAAGACGGCTTCTGGGCCCTGGTGTTCGAGGTCCTGAACACGACCTTGCACAAGGAGACGCTCGAGATGAGCTGCTACGCTTACGGCTGCTCGTCGGAGAGCATCGGACCCGTCACGATACCGAGCATCGGCGTGGAAGCGTCGTTCTGAGCGGCGCCGTGCGCCGTCAGCCTGGGCATTTCGCCCGGCACGAATCGATCAGCCGATCGCA
>DATDJP010000021.1:0-7127 GCA_036520475.1 Polyangiaceae bacterium
GATCGCCTCGCGCCTCCAAGATTTCTTCGGCATGCAAAGCACGCCGCGCATCGCTCGCGGCCGCGTGCCGCTGACGGTGCACCTCTTGGCACCGAACCAGCGCGCCGTGCAAGTGACCAGCGATCTCGAGAGCTTTTGGCAAAAACACTACCCGGAGCTGCGGCGCGCCCTCATGCGCCGCTACCCGAAACACGCCTGGCCAGAAGACGGCGCCACGGCGGAGCCCCCCGCCCCACGCCGGCGAGACGGATAGAGCTGGCCCGTGAACGTGAACGTGAACGTGCCACTCTTGATCATTCACCACGACCCGCGTGAGCTGCGAGCGGTGCGTGAAAACGTGCCGACCCTGCCGCATACGGGATGATCGAACCCCGCACCGCTCAAGCAGCGTTCGTTGCTCACCCGGGGGGTTTGCTCATTGCAGACGATCGCGAACGAAAAACCGGTTTTTGTGCGCGATAGTCCAGACAGCGCGACCCCCGCGGGCCAGCGCAGACCTTCGAGCCTGAGTGACGCGCTTCATGCGGAGCGAACGCGGGGGCGGACGCGAACGCGGGAGCGAACGCGAACGCGGGGGCGGACGCAAACGCGGGAGCGGACGCGAACGCGGGAGCCGACGCGAACGGTGCCGGACAAGGTACTGGACAGGACATCGCTTACAAATCGAGCGTGACGGCTGACAAGCGCAGCGGATCGAAGCGCCACCGACGCGAAGCGAAGCGCCGTGGTCCCCGTCCTTGAGCCGAGCAGGCTGAGATCGAAATGAGCGGGTGAGGTTCTCGGATCGCGAAAGGAAGGGGATCGCAGGAAGGCGTAGCGGCTTCGCGAGGCGCGCGTCTAGACGCCAAGGAAGCGTGGCCCACCAGGCGCAGCGCAGCGAAGCGCCAGCGCAGCGAAGCGGAGCAGCGGGGGCCCCGCCTTTCGCGATCCGAGAGCCTCACCCGCGATCCGTCGGTGAGCCGTCCGCGCCGGCGCGGGCGTGGGCGAAGGCGTTTCGAGCCGGGTGCGGACAAGATTCAGCGCACGTCACAGGCGTTGCTTGAGGCGGGCCAGGAGCTCGAGGCTCTCGAGCGGAGTGAGGCGATTGACGTCGACCTCGCGTAGCGTCGTGAGCACGTCGCGTTCGGCTTTGGACGTGCTCACTGCCGGCGCAAATAAGTCGAGCTGTGAGTCGGCGCGCGCGTCGGGAGCGGTCTTGCGCTTCGGCGTCTTCCGTTCGGAGACGTCCTGGCCGGCTTCCAGCGACTGGAGCACGGCGCGCGCGCGGGCCAGCACGGACTCCGGCAACCCGGCGAGCTTCGCGACGGCGATGCCATAGCTGCGACTCGACGCTCCCTTCACGAGCCGGTGCAAGAAGACCACGTCTTGCTCGAGCTCGCGCGCGCTCACGCTGTGATTGGCGGCGTGCGCGCTGGCGTCGGCGAGCGTCGTGAGCTCGTGGTAGTGCGTGGCGAACAGCGCGCGGCAGCCGATCGCTTCATCGAGGTACTCGGCGACGGCCCAGGCGATCGCCAGGCCGTCGAACGTGCTCGTGCCGCGGCCGATCTCGTCCAGGATCACCAGCGAGCGCCGGCTCGCAGAGCGCAGAATTTCCGCGGTCTCCCGCATCTCGACCATGAACGTGCTCTCGCCGCGGGCCAGGTTGTCGCTCGCGCCGACGCGCGAGAGCACGCGATCGACGAGCCCGATGCGCGCCGCGCGCGCAGGCACGTACGAGCCCATCTGCGACAGGATCACGCTCAGCGCGACCTGCCGCAAGAACGTGCTCTTGCCCGCCATGTTCGGGCCTGTGACGAGCCAGAGTCGCTCGCCGTTCAGATCCAGATCGACGTCGTTCGGCACGAAGCGCCCCGCCGCGGCCAGACGCTCCACGACGGGATGCCGGCCGTCTTCGATGTGAACCACGTCGGACGTATCGACGCTGGGCCGACAGTAATCGTAGCGGTGCGCGACGTCCGCCAGCCCGAGCGCCACGTCCCAGCGCGCGAGGCGCGCGGCCAGCGCCCGGATGCGCTCGCTGGCCTGCCCGGCGCGCGCCACCAGCTCCCGCAGCAGCGACAGCTCGCGCTCGCGGTGCCGCTCTTCGGCATGCTCGATCTTGAACGCGAGATCGTCGAGATCAGGTGTCGTGTAACGCTCGCCGCTCGCGACGGTCTGCTTGCGCCGCCAGCTCTCGGGCGCGCGCTCCGCCTGGCCGCGGCTCACCTCGACGTACCAGCCGAAGACGCGCGTGTAGCGCACCTTCAACGTGCCGATGCCGGTCTCCTGCTTCAGCCGCGCCTCGAGCTCCACCATGCGCTCGGCGCCGGCGCGCCGCAGCTCGTCGCACTCGTCGAGCTCGAGGTCGAAGCCCTTGCGGAACACACCGCCCTCGCGCGGCTGCACGGGCGGCCGCGGAGCGAGCGCGCGCTCGAGCTCGAAGGCGAGGTCGCTCACCGCGTCGATGCCGCCCTTGGATAGACCCAGGGTTTCGCGCAAATCGGCGTCATCGATGGCGTAGAGCACGGCCAGCGCGCGCGCCGCGGCGGATAGTCCGTCGCGCAGCGCGCCGAGATCCCGGGGTGTGGCTTCACCCAGCGCGGCGCGCACGGACAGGCGCTCGAGATCCCCCACTTCGGCGAAGCGCGGCGCGAGCTCCTGACGAACGCGCGAATGAACCACGAACAGCTCGACCTGATCGAGACGCCGCCGGATGCGTTCCACGGAAGTGAGCGGCGCCAGCAAGCGACGCCGGAGCAGCCGCGCCCCCATCGGCGTCTGAGTGGCGTCGATCACGCCGAGCAGCGTCGCAGCGCGCGATCCGGAGTTCGACGTGACCAGCTCGAGGTGCGCCTGGGCAACGCTGTCGAGCACGAGCACCCCCGCCGGATCCCAGCGCCCGATGCGTCGCACGGGCAACTCCTTGCTCGGGTTGCAAGCAGCGGCAAAGCGCAGCACGCGCGCCGCTGCGCGACGAGCCGGAACAGCGAGCGCCTCCGCGCTATCGGCGAGCCCGGCCAGCGCGGCCGCGACGTCATCATCGGCGAGCTCCGCGTCCGTGCGCAGCGCAGCACGACACTGCGCGGCGCGCAGCGCCGCCTCGGCGTCCGCGAGCGAGCCCTGCGTCTCGGCTCCAGCGCTGCTCGCGCCGAGCAGCACCTCACGCGGCAGGGCGCGCGCGATTTCGCTGAGCACGGCGGCCAGATTCGGCACCTCGGCCGCGAGCAGCTCTCCCGTGGACAGATCCAGCAAGGCCACGCCCACCGCGCAGGGCCCGAGATCCACGCTCGCGAGCCAGTTGTTGCTGGATCCGTCGAGCTGATCGGCGTCGGTGACGAGGCCCGGGGTGATGACGCGCACCACCTCTCGCGGCACGATGCCTTTGACCTTGGAGGGGTCCGCCATTTGCTCGCAAATCGCCACTTTGTGGCCGAGCTCGAGCAGCTTCGCGATGTAGCCGTGCGCCGCGTGGTGCGGCACGCCCGCCATCGGGATCTCGTCGGGTTTGCCCTTGTTACGGCTGGTCAGCGTCAGATCCAGCAAACGCGCGCTGAGCACCGCGTCGTCGCCGAACATCTCGTAAAAGTCGCCGAGCCGGAAAAAAAGGACCGCGTCCGGGTAGGCCTGCTTGGCTGCGGCATGTTGCGCCATCACGGGCGTCTTGCGCGCATCCATCGCCCCGCTCTAATAGCGCAGCGTCCCACCGTCCAGCCCCCGACCCCGACCCTGACGGCGAGCCGGAACCCGTCAATAATACAGCTTCGACACGCTCAGGCTCGAGAGGCTGATGAAGGTCAGCCCCGCGAGGCGGCCGTCGACGACGGCCATCTGTCCGCGCTGCGGAACGAACGTCATGGAGCGCGGAGACGTCGAGCTGGTCTCCTCCACGATGTTCGCAGCGAGCACCGTGAAGCCCCCCACGGTTTGCCAGGTGAACGTCATGTCGCGATCGCTCTCACTCGACGCCGGGGCCGGCTTGTCACCTCGGTAAATCGCGAAGCGCGCCGTCAGGTTCTCGAAAATGCACGCGCTGCCCTCACCACCGGGTTGAACCGGTCCCGGCCCTGGCACGATGCACGCGTAGTCTTCCGGGCCCGCGGGGCCGATGCAGCCGTCCGCGTCATCCACGTCGGGCTGCACGTCCGGGCAGCTACCGCGCTTTGATATCTCGAACGCGCGCGAGCGGTGGTAGCGCAACCTGGGATCGCACGTGTCGCGCCGGCAGCGGTATTCCTGACCTTCCAGCACTCCCCGCACGTCGTGCCGAAAGCCGCTGCTCGAGCCGCGCACGATCCACTGATGGCCGCCCCGCACCGTGTACGTCAGCGCCTCCGGAAAGCAGCAACGCAGCCTCTTGAGGCGGCTCTGTACCCCGTCGCTGCCGAGCGTGTCCGAGTCGCGAGGCTCGAGCAGGAGGCGGCTCTGATACGCCTCCCGGATGCGCAGATCACGCGTCGTCTCGAGGTTGTCCTGGTCGTGCGCTCCGAACTCTTGCAGACAGATGTCGTAGTCGACGTCATCGCACTTGCTAAGCTCGGGATCCTCGGAGCGACCGCGCTGCGCCTCTAGGTCGGACCAGTAGCGCGAATCGCGGCCCAGGAGCTTGGAACGAAGCTGCACGTAGTCGGCGTGCCGATGACCGAACTTGGCGTGGTTGTCATTCTCATCGGCAACCTGCAGCCGTGCGGCCCAGTCGGCCATCAGCTCTTGGTCTTCGACGCCGCTGTCGCAGAAATTGGCGCTGTGACGGAGCTCGATCGTGCCGTCGGCCGCGGGGGGGGCCCAGCGGCCACCCTGCCAGTCGCCGGTGATGCGGCCTTCGTAGGACACGGCGAAGTCTTCTTGCCCTGCGTACGAGCGCGGTTCGATGAGCGGCAGGACCAGCGAGTTTCGCTGCGCCGTCACGGGGCTCAAATCGAGGATTTCTTCCTGGCTCTGGCCAGCAACGGGTTCGGCCGTGTACTCGACGGTGCCGACGTAGACGCGTGCCGGCTCGCGCTGACCCGTCGGCGTCGGCTCGAAGTCCACGGCGAGGAGCTTCGGATTGATACGGCCTTCGAAGGTATTGTCACTGAGGAGGCCGGCCCTGGTGGACGACAGGCGCGGCAGAGCTCGCAGAGTCGGTGCCCGCAGGCCGATGCGATCACTGGTAATGGCGTAGCTCGCCATGCGCGCGCGGTGCGGCTGGATCACGTTGCAGCTGACCTCGTTGCTCACGGTCGGCGGCCTCGCCGGATCGTTGGTGCGATACTCGGCGACGGGGTCATTGGCGCAGCCGCGGAAGTCCGGTTCAGAGCCGGTGTTGCCGTCGATCGGACGGCGGCAGGCGGCGTCGAGATCCTCGACGTCTATCACGGCCACTTGTCCGCTGCTGAGCGCCGCAAGACCGAAGATGCCCCGCAGCTTGCGAGGCGCCGCGCCCCGCGACAGATCCAGCGCGGGGCGATAGCGCGTGGCCGGATCTTCAGGTGGGGTGACGGGATTCGGGTCGCACATCTCGCCGAACGTGATGCTCCCGGTCACGGGATCCGGCTCGGGGACGTCTCGCTCCGCGAAGCTCACCGCCCGCGCCGGCGCGGAGAACAAGATGCGGTCCGCAGGCTCGTACGGCGTGCGCACGCTGCCGGGACGCACCAGCGGCGTGCGGTTCGTGCTGCCCGGTGAAACGTCGAACACCATGATCCCGCCGCGCTCTTCCGTGCCCGGCACCGTACCGCCCGTGCTCGTCCCCTCGATCGCGTAGACGAAGCGCTGGCCCCGCGTGGTCTCGGGGCTGACCGCCAGATCGCGCACCGTGATCTGGCGCGCGGGATCCTCGACGGATTGGGGCAGCAGCGACGGCTGCGGCACCGGTCGGCACGGATCGGTCACGTCGAGCCGGTGGATCACCGGCGCCTTGAGGTCGGCGATGTACAGCGAGCCGCCACCGAGCGCCTGTTTCACGGGAAAGGCATTGAAGCTCCCCGAGGCGGGCGTCGGCGCGGACACCGCCGGACAGCTTGGGTCCCGGATCAGATCCGCCGGCAGGGATTGCGGAATGGGAGTCGCCGGCAAATCGACCGCCAGCGGGTGTTCGAGGATCTCGCACTCCTTGAATTCCCCGGGCTTCTGATTCAGGAGCCACTGCGCGTCGATGATGGCGAGTACGCCCCGCTCCGGCAACGTCACGGCGAGCTTGTGAACGCCGCCACCCTCGTTGTTCACCACTGCTGGGCAAGCGAGCTTGGTCTGGTCGACGGGGTCCTTTTTGGCAGCACGTCCACACCGCGGATCGCCAAGGGCCTCGTCCGGTCCGACCAGGATCGTCATGTCGTGCGGGGCTACCGGTAGCGAGCACGCGGGCCAGCTCGTGATGTCGCGAGCCGGCTCCCCGGCACGCGGCCGGCCGATGCAGCTCGTGGGCAGCGCGAAAATTCCCGCGCGCCCCGTCGCGGCCACGGCCACGAAGCTCGCGGTGCCGCCCGGCGTGGAGACGATGTCCACGGGCTGTTCCCCGACTGGCAGAAAGCTGAAGCCCGGAACCGAAGGATTGACGTCGACGACTTCCCCCTCGTCGCCTTTATCGAGGTCGATCAGCGCCACTTCCCCGCGCAGGGTCTGCGTGACGAGGGCAAACAGATGGTGCTCGCCCGTAAGGCGATCCGGGCAGCGATTGATGTCGGCGCCCACTGGGGGACCCGACGCGATCGACCCACAGAAAAACGACACCTCGCCGTTCTGCTCGAGCGACCGGAGCGGCTGCGTCACGGGCGACTCCGCGCAGCCCGCGCTCGCGACGGCGAGCAGCGCGTACAGCCCAAAGCGGCGCTTCATTTCTGAGCCCTCGGTTCCTGCGGGCGGCCCAGAGTGAGCACGATGCTGCCGTAGCTGGGGCGGCGCTGATCGAGGTCGATGACGCCGATGTACGAGTCCGTGAAGTGGCCGACGTAACCGAGCGCATACCCGGGCTCGGCACTCGCACGGTCCACATCGACGACGAAGGAGTGCGGGCCGCGGCCCGTGAAGATGCGAGTGTCGATGCGCCCGGACACCGGGTCGTACCCGAAGATCAAGCGCGAATCGAAGCAAACCACGAACACGCGCGTGGCCAGCTTGCCCTGCAAGTCGATGACCTGACCGACCACCACGCGCGAGGGGCCGACCGAGAG
>DATDJP010000022.1:0-10940 GCA_036520475.1 Polyangiaceae bacterium
GCTTCATCGGGCCCACGCCCGAACAGATGCGCGCGTTCGGCTTGAAGCACACCGCGCGCGCGCTGGCGCGAGCCAACGACGTGCCGCTCCTGCCCGGCAGCGAGCTCTTGGGCGACGTGCAGCAGGCGCTCGCGGAAGCGGCACGTGTCGGATATCCCGTCATGCTCAAGAGCACCGCCGGGGGAGGCGGGATCGGCATGCGCCGCTGCAACGACGGCGCTGAGCTCGCGGACGCCTTCGAGGCGACGGCGCGCCTGGCGCGGGCCAATTTCAAGGAGTCGGGTCTGTACCTCGAGAAGCTGCTCACGCACGCGCGCCACGTCGAAGTGCAGATCTTCGGAGATGGTCGCGGCGGCGTCGTTGCCCTCGGGGAGCGCGATTGTTCTCTGCAGCGCCGCAATCAAAAGGTGCTCGAAGAGACCCCAGCGCCGGGTCTGCCCGAAACCACCCGCAGGGACTTGTGCGAGGCGGCTGTGCGGCTGGGCCAGAGCGTCGCGTATCGATCCGCGGGGACGGTCGAGTTCCTCGTCGATGGCGACTCCGGCCGATTCTACTTCCTCGAGGTGAACACGCGCATTCAGGTGGAGCATGGCATCACCGAGGAAGTCACCGGGATCGACTTGATAGCGTGGATGGTCGAGCTCGCGGCAGGGCGTGCTCCGGACCTGTCGGCGGTACCCGCGCCGCGAGGTGCCGCCATGCAGGCCCGGCTCTACGCCGAGGACCCGCAGCGCGGCTTTGCTCCGTGCTCGGGGCAGATCAGCGTGGCGTCGTTCCCACACGACGCCCGCATCGAGACCTGGATCGAGGCCGGGTGCCAGGTCACGCCGTTCTACGACCCGATGCTCGCGAAGATCATCGTGCGTGGTGAGACGCGCGCCGAAGCGCGGGAAAAATTGCGCGCTGCGCTGACGGCGACGCGCGTGGCCGGGATCGAGACCAACCACGAGTACCTCGCGCAGGTGGTCGCGACGGACTGGTTCGAGCGCGCCGAGCTCAGCACGGCGAAGCTCGCCTCGTTTACCTATCTGCCCTCCACGTTCGAGGTGCTGGAGCCCGGTACGCAGACGACCGTGCAAGACTTTCCCGGCCGTCCGGCGCTCTGGCAGGTCGGCATTCCGCCGTCGGGGCCGATGGACGCCCTATCATTTCGACTCGGCAATCGGCTGGTCGGCAACGACGCCAGCTGTGCGGCGCTCGAGTGCACGCTGGTCGGTCCGACCCTGCGTTTCAATCGGGCTGCCGTGGTGGTGTTGACCGGTGCGGACATGCAGGCCGAAGTGGATGGCCGCGGCGTGCCCTGCTACGCAGCCGTCGAAGTCCCGGCGGGCAGCACGCTGAGGCTCGGCAGCGTGCGTGGCGCCGGCAGTCGCGCGTATCTGGCCGTCCGAGGCGGCATCGACGTGCCACCGTACTTGGGCAGCCGCGCGACGTTCACGCTGGGGCTGTTCGGCGGTCACGCCGGGCGCGCGCTCCAGCGGGGTGACGTGCTGCATATCGCGCGGTCGGGCAGCGCGACCGAAGCCGAGCCCAGCGCGCTGCCCGAAGACCTACGGCCGCGTCTGACGAACGATTGGGAGCTCAGCGTGCTCTATGGTCCGCACGCAGCGCCGGACTTTTTTACGCCCGAGGACATGCAGGCGCTGTTCGATGCGCGCTTCAAAGTCCACTACAATTCGAGCCGCACCGGCGTGCGTTTGGTGGGCCCTCGCCCGGCGTGGGCGCGCAAAGACGGCGGCGAAGCCGGCCTGCATCCCTCGAACATCCACGATACGGCGTACGCCGTCGGCACCGTCGACTTCACGGGCGACATGCCGGTGATCCTCGGCCCCGATGGCCCGAGTCTCGGCGGATTCGTGTGCCCTGTCACGATCGCAGAGGCGGATCTCTGGAAGGTCGGGCAGCTCAAGGCGGGCGACAGTGTGCGTTTCAAGGAGCTCTCCTTCGAAGAGGCGTGTGAGCGCGCCGCGGCGCAGCGTGCCTTCGTGGCCGACCTCGCGCCGCCACGCCGCTCTCTGCCCGCTCGGGGTGACGACCTCGGCCGCGCCATTCTCCTCGAGCGCGAGGAGACCAGCTCCGCCCCCTCGATAACGGTCCGTCAGGACGGGGACGCGAACCTGCTCGTCGAGTACGGGCCGATGGTGCTCGATCTGGCCCTGCGCTTCCGTGTGCACGCGCTCATGTCCTGGTTCGAGCAGCAGGCCTTTCCGGGAGTGCTCGATCTGACGCCGGGAATTCGCTCGCTTCAGGTTCACTTCGATGCACGACGTGTGCGGCGGCGCGCCTTGCTCGACGCCATCTTGCAGGCCGAAGACGCACTGCCCGCGATCGACGCGCTGGTCGTGCCCTCGCGCATCGTGCACCTGCCGCTATCTTGGGACGATCCCGCCACGCGCATCGCGATTCAGAAGTACACGCAGTCGGTGCGACCGGACGCACCCTGGTGTCCGAGCAACATCGAGTTCATTCGGCGCATCAACGGGCTGGAGAGCGAGGAAGACGTGCGCCGGATCGTGTTCGCTGCCAGCTACCTCGTGCTCGGGCTGGGCGACGTGTACCTCGGCGCACCGGTCGCGACACCGATAGACCCGCGTCACCGCCTCGTGACCACGAAGTACAACCCCGCGCGCACCTGGACGCCGGAGAACGCCGTCGGCATCGGGGGCGCGTACCTGTGTGTCTACGGTATGGAAGGTCCCGGTGGCTATCAGTTCGTCGGGCGGACCTGTCAAATGTGGAACCGGCACCAGCCGGAGCTCGCGTCCCACCGGCTCGGTCCCGAGTGGGAAAGGCCATGGCTACTGCGCTTCTTCGACCAGATCCGCTTTTATCCGGTGAACGAGCAGGAGCTGCTCGATTTTCGCGACGCCTTCCCGCGCGGACAGGCCAAGCTTCGCATCGAGCCGACGCAGTTTCGACTGGCGGACTACCGCGCGTTTCTCGAGGCGAACCAGGGTTCCATCGCCTCGTTCAAGCAGCGGCAGCAGAGGGCGTTCGAGGCGGAGCGCGAGCGCTGGTCCAAGCTGCCACCGTTCGAGGAGCCGTCGGGCGCGGAAGAGCTGGCCCCGGAAGTCGAAGAGATCCCGCCCGGCAGCGCGGCGGTGCGCGCGGAGGTCACGGGCAGCGTGTGGCAACTGCTCGTGAAACCCGGCGACCGCGTGAGGCAGGGTGATCGACTCGTCATCCTCGAAGCCATGAAGATGGAGACCGAGGTGGTGGCGCCGTGCGATGGCGTCGTGGCCAGCGTGCGCTGTGCGCCGGGCACCATGGTCAACGCGGGCACGGCGCTGCTGGTGTTGACCTGAGGTGTGTTTGGCTCTGAATTCTTCCGGCGCGTGAATGTGCCCGTCTGAAGATTCATTGCGAGTCACAGAAGTACGCCCCCCTGTGCCCCGCGTCGCCCCGCGCTACCCCAAAATCAAGCCGCCCGAAGTATCGACATTCCGTCCCAGAGCTGCGGCGCCCCCTCCGCGTACGCCCCCTCCGCCTACGCCCCCGCGTTCACCTACGCCCCCGCGTTCGCGTTCGCGTTCGCGTTCACTTACGCCCCCGCGAAACGATCACCAAGCCTGTCACTTCCTCCCAATAAACAGCGTTCGCAAAGTACAGCTATGGGTTGCACGGTCCCAGGATTCTGGGCACGTTCGTGAAGCTCGCGTTGCCTGCGAAGTGACGGAAGCGATGCGCGGTGTCGAGCGACCCCCCGCGGCGCGAGACCGTGGCGGCGCACGCGTGCGCGCTCTCGCCGTGAATAGGACGGAGAAGCGTTTAAAGCCGGCGCTCGGCGCGTGGCGACTCAGTTTCACGCTGCGTGGACGCCGCGGGCCTCGAGGCCGAGCGCGAGCGAGCGGTGCTCGAGCTCGCGCGCGCGGTCCGTGAGGGAGATACTCGGAGGGCGTGCGCCGACGAAGAGCGCGATGTCGCCGCCGCCTGCTCCGGACGGCAGCACCGTTGCGTCCTCGCGCGCCGCGCGTTCGGCGAGCTCACACACGGCGTCGCTGACGATGGGCGCCCCGGAGGCACGCCCCAGCTGGAACAGTGCTTGTCGCTGCGCGGCGAGCGCCTCGACGAGCCCTTCGACCTGCGCGTGCTCGAGCGCCGCTGCCGCACGTCCCGAAGCCAGCTCCTGGGCGTGCATGAGCCTGCGGTATTGCTCCGGGTCTTGCTGCTTGAGTTGCTTCACTTTACCGAGCAGCGCGGGTGTCGATGCCGGCTCGAGTGTGCCCCAGACCTCGACGTGCAGGCCCCGTGGCAATGCCGCGCGGCTGACTTCCAGGACCTCTCCGCGCCTCTTCAAGAGCAGGGTGCCGCCGTAGGTGCTCGTGGCGACGTCGATGCCGCTCCCGCCGCCCTGAGCGCGTGCGTGCGCGGCGAGCGCGCGGCTCAGCACCGCTTCATGCAATTGCTCGTCTGAGATAGGTCCGCGCGCGGCCAGCTCCAGAGCCGCGAGCGAGGCCACCAGGATCGCGGCGCTCGACCCCAGGCCGAGCTTGCGGTCCTGTTCACGCAGCGCGCTCGCATCGAACCACGGCGCGGCCGCATCCCCGAGAGCCTCGCGCACCTCGGGCGTCACGAACTCCGCTGGCCGGCCTGCATCTGCCAGCACGTAGCGATCGACGGCGGTGACGATGGCCGGCGCGCCTTCCAGCACTGCGTAGGCTCCCGACATGACGATCTTGCCTGGCGCGCGCGCTCTCATTTGCGAGACTCCGGCGTGTGACGCGCGGTCTCGTGCTCTCCGGTCTGGGCGAGCGCCGTTTGTACGTCCATTTCGGGATCCATCAGGTATGCGTCCGGACCGGCTTCGCAGGCAATGATGCGCTGCACGCCGGGCACGGCCAGGAGCGCCGCTTCCACGTGTTGGGCGAGCTCCGGTCGCGTGAGGACCTTGACGTGCGGGCCGGCGTCCATCGTGATGTACGCTGGCTTGCCTTGGTTGCGGAGCTCGCGCACGCGCGCGATCACGGCCACGGAGGCCGGCGCGAAGTACATGATCGCGGGGTCGGCCGCGATCATGGACGCGTGCATCATGAGCGCGCTGTGCTCTGCGGCGCGCCCGAGCGCGTCGAAATCGCCGGCCAGAACCGCGCGCTTCACTTCGTCGAAGACACGCGGCGCGTGTTCGACCCAGGCCGGGTAGTAAGGACTCGTGCTCGCCGTGTGCGTCATGCCTTGAGTCGAGCTCACTGCCTTCGGACCGGATGCTGTTACCGCTACCAGCATGACCATGGGCAAGTGGCGGCCGCTCGCGACGGCTTCTGCCTCATGGGCGCCGCGATCGAGCATGGCGTAGCCGCCGAAGAGGGAGCGCGCCGCGGAGGCGGACGAAGCGCGCGCCAGACTGCTCACCTGGCTGGGCGACAAGCGTAGGCCGATCGCCCGCGTCGCGGCGAGCGCGAGCGCTGCGAAGCCGGACGCGCTCGAGGCGAGCCCAGCCGCCGTTGGAAAATCGTTGACGCTTTCCACGCGCGCGAAGAGGTCCTGCTTGGCGAGGGCACGCACGCGCCCGAGCAACGTCGTCACGCGCTCGAGCGGCCGACCCTGTGCCGGCGCGCCGTCGAGCCACGCCTGATCGGCCTTGAGCGCGGGATCGAAGCTCACGCGCGTGGCGGTACGCAGGTTGTCGAGCGTCAGCGACAGGCTCGGTACGGCGGGCAGATTTTGCTCGATGTCGGCCTTGCCCCAGTACTTCGCGAGCGCGATGTTCGAGTGCGCGATCGCCAGGGCGCGCAGCGCGGAGTCGCTCACGAGGCCGCCCTCCGAGAGCTGTGCACGCGCGCCGAGAAACACTGGAGGCCGGCGTCACGCCAGGCCTGGAGCACGGCGTCCGATTCGCCGTCGGTGAGCGCGACCACGCAGCCACCGCCCCCGGATCCCGTTAACTTGGCACCGAGCGCCCCCGCGCTCCGCGCGATGTGGCACGCGCGCTCGATGCCCTCCGTGGATAGGAACAGGCCTGAGAGCAGCATTTGATTGAGGTCCATCAATTTACCGAGTCCCACGATGTCGCCGGCTTCGAGGCACAGGCGCGCGTTTTTGACGAGTGAGTGGATGCCTTCGATCGACTTGTTGACCACGTCCGGCCTTCTGTCGCGAAGGCGCGCCAGGCCCTCCACCATTTCCTTGGTGCTCGCGGGGGGCCCCGCGACGGCGATCGCGAGCGCCAGGTCCTGGCCGAGCAGAACCGGTGTGATGCCTTCGCCGCGTGTGAAGGAGATACAACCGGCCGAGGCCGCCGCCGCCGCATCGATGCCAGAGGGGTTGCCATGAAAGACGCGCTCCCAGGCCGCGCCTGCGGCGAGCACGCGCCCCATCCATTCCGGTGCCATGAAGTCCGGCGCCACCGGCTCGATCACTTCGAGCACGGCGCGAGCGATGGCGATGCTGATGGCGGCCGAAGCGCCCAGACCACACCCTGGCAGCACCTGGAGCTGGACTTCGACCGACACGGGGGGCGACCCGAGCTCGGAGAGCACGGCCGAGAACGCGCGAGCCGTGTCACTGCCGTCGTCCGCGGTGCAGGTGAGATCGCCCAGGCGCAGCGTCGCGCGCTCGGAACGCCGCGCCGTCGCGGTCGCGCCGCGGTCAATACCGGCGGCCAGGGCGGGAACGCCGTAAACGACGGCGTGTTCGCCGAGTAGAATCACTTTTCCGCTGGCAGAAGCCACGAGCTTCACCGTGCCACTAGCTGCGTCTGGCCGCCAGAGCCCGGGCGGCCCCTTCGAGCAGCTCGGCGCCTTGGGGCGTAATCCGGCCGGCGCGAAGCGCGGACAAAGCCGTCCCCACGAGCTCTTCGATCCGCGCTTCCACCAGCTCGCGGGCTCCGCAGCGCTCGACCAAGGCCATACCTTTGCGGAGCTCCGCGTCGGTGGCGCGACGATTGCCAGCGAGCTTGCTGAGCATGCGCCGGTCGGCGCCGCGCAAGCGCTCCAGGGCCTGGGTCAAGAGCAGCGTGCGTTTGCCGCTCTTCAGGTCATTTCCAAACGGCTTTCCCGTCTGCGCCGGGTCCCCGAACGCACTCAGGAGATCGTCGCGGAGCTGGAACGCGACACCGAGCGGAATCGCGAAGCGATCGAGCGCAGTCAAGACGCGCGCCGACGCGCCCCCCAGCAGCGCTCCGATACGCAGGGGGCCTTGCACGGTGTAGCTGCCGGTCTTCAGGCGGTAGGTGGCCTCGACGTCACGCGCCTTGCCCACCAGGTCGAGCTGCTGTCCGATCACCGCGTCGATCTGCATCTGCGCAAAGCACGCGAAGATGCGCGGGGCGCGGCTCGCGGGCATCTCCATGCGAGCCAGCGCTTCGGTCGCGAGGGCCACCGCATAGTCGCCGGCGAGGATCGCGGACGCCGCGCCGAGTCGCTGCGAACGGAAGCGAAGCGTGAGCTGCGCGTGCACGGACGGTCCGCCACGGCGCACGTCGTCCTGATCCATCCAGTCATCGTGGATCAGAAAGTAGGCCTGCAACAGCTCGAGCGCCACGCCCGCCTCGAGAGCCGGGTCCAGATCGGCTGACGTGCTCACGGCGCGAAACCCGGCGACCAACAAGGCTGGACGCAGGCGTTTGCCACCGCGCATGCACAGGCTGGTCAGCGCCGACACCATATCGGTGACCTCTGCACCGTGCTGGCGGGCCGAATCGAGCTTGGCGTCGAGCAGGCCGTGCAATCGAGCATCGATGTCTTTACGGACGGCCGGTAGCAGCGCAACGAAGGGATTGGCAGGGATCGCCTTGGCGTGCGGTGTGGCGCGTTTTCCTCCCTTGGCGCGTTTGCGGTTGGAAGTCCTCGGTTTATCGGGCATTTTCGCGGCCGCAGCCTAGAAGTAGCTCGGAACACTGTCAACCGAGCCAGCCGTGCGGGTCCCAAAGCTCGTCCGCGCGGCCAGCACGAAAGGCTTCTCGGCAGCGCCTCGGTCGTGTTCGAGTCTGGAAGGAACCACGGCCCCAAGCAGTTGGAAACCCCACGCATGACGGACATCTCTCGACGCAAAGCCGACCATCTCGATCTGACCATCTCCGGTGACGTTGGTTTCAAGAGCAAGACCACGTTGTTCGAGGACGTGCGGCTGATTCACAACGCGCTGCCCGAGCTCGCGGTCGATGAGGTGGATCTCGGCACACGCATCCTGGGCAAACGTCTCAGGGCCCCGCTCCTGATCGCGGCCATGACCGGCGGCACCGAGCGCGCCGAGCGCATCAACCGGGAGCTGGCGTCGATCGCCGAGGAGTGCGGGTACGCGTTCGGGCTCGGCAGCCAGCGCGCCATGCACAAGCGTCCCGGCGCGGTATCGACGTACCAGGTGCGCGACGTGGCGCCCACGGCGCTCGTCCTGGGCAACGTCGGCATCGTGCAGGCTCACGCGATGCAAGTGTCGGAGATTCGCCAGCTCGTCGAGGGCGTCGCGGCCGACGCGCTGTGCGTGCACCTGAACCCCGCAATGGAAGTCGTTCAGGACGACGGCGATCGAGATTTCCGGGGCGGCCTGGATACCCTGGCCCAGCTGGTCCGCGAGCTCGGCACGCCCGTGGTCGCCAAGGAGACGGGCTGCGGCATTTCCGGTGATGTGGCGCGGCGCGTGCGCAGCGTGGGCGTTCGCCACGTCGATGTCTCCGGCGCGGGCGGCACGTCCTGGGTCGCCGTGGAGGTGCATCGCGCGAGTGAGGAGCGCAAGCCGATCGGACAAAGCTTCTGGGATTGGGGAATTCCCACCGCCGCCAGCGTCGCGCTGACAGCCGCCGAAGGTTTCGAAACCATCTTCGCGACGGGGGGCGTGCAGACGGGTCTGGACGTCGCCCGCGCCATCGTCCTCGGCGCCGATGCGGCAGGCATCGCCCGGCCCGTGCTGCAGGCTTTCGACGCCGGTGGCCGTGACGGCGCGGTTCGATTCCTGAAAGGTATCGAGACCGAGCTGCGTACCGCCATGTTGCTCGTGGGCGCGCGCGACATCGCCGCCTTGAAACGCGTGCCACGCGTGATCATGGGTGAGCTGAGAGAATGGATGCAACAGCTCGCTCCCAGTTCTCGCCGGTCGGAGGTCTGACGGCCTGACGCTGCTAGGCAAGCAGCCGTCGCTCGGCTCGCGACTCACGGCGCTTGTGACCGGCGTCGTACAGCGGCCTCGGGCCGAGGCGCGTAGCTTGCGCCGTGCCGTGCAAGTGCTTGGCCATCGAGGTGACACCTGCGAGGCGCCCGAAAACACCGTGCTCGCTTGCCGGAACGCCATTCAGCGCGGAGCGGACGGCGTCGAGATCGACGTGTGCGTGACGGCGGACGGTCACGTCGTGCTCTGGCACGATCGGGATCCGAATGAGGCGATCGCGGTTGCGCGCCAGACCGCGCTCGAGGGGCAAGACTACATCCCGCTCGTGCCCGATCGCGACTCGGGGCTCCGCCGGCCGGTCGCGGCGCTGACGCTCCGCGAGCTGCAAGAACACTACGGCTATCGCAAGCGCGCGCACGCTGCGCTCGATCTCGTGGGGGCCGCGCCCGAGGAGAAGATCGCACTTTCCACGTTGGAGCAATTTGCGGCCTGGGCCGCGTCGGAGCCGGCCGCGCGCACACTGGCATTCGACGTGAAGCTCACGGAGTGCGAGCTGCATCTGCTCGACGCCCTGCAGGGCGGCATGCAGCGGATGTGCCGCAAGCACCCGGAGCTGCGCGAGCGGCGCTTACTCTTGCTCAGCACGCAAGCGGAGGTTCACGGTTCGCTCCGTGGGACTTTGCCGACGGTCGAACAGCTCTCGTGCTTCAAGCTGGTGCCGGATTTCGAGCTCGGTGGCGCGGTCGAGATCGCACGCAAGCTGGGCGCTCGGGACGTGAGCATCGGAGCGACTCCGCTGCGGCTCTGGAGCGAGGTGCGCAGGGACGTGATCGCCGCGCTGCGCGAGCGGCGGCGGGGTGCGCTCGACTCGATCACCGTGTGGGGCATCGACGAAGACGACACGCTCGCCGAGCTAGTGGAGCTGGGCGTGGACGGCATCATCACGTCGAAAATCGCACGGGCGCGCGAGCTCGTCCGAGCGCGTGCTGCCTGAGCAGCGCTCAAGAGCCGGGCTTGCGGCTCGACGGCGGTGGCGGGTGCGAGTGAGAGACGGAAGAGGTCCGGCTCTGGTACGCCAGATTCGAAGCTTCCTGATACAGCTCCTTCGCGAAGGGCCACTCTGGATCGCGTCGCATCAACGTGATCAGCCGCTGCATGGCAGCACCGGGCTCGAGCGAGCCTTCGAACAGGTCGAGCTTGATGCGCAGAACGGCGACAGTTTCGTCACTATTGGGAATCGCGCCGAGCTCACGGCGCGCGGATTCGAAGTCTCCCGCCTCGAGCAGTTGGTCGATGGCCTGGTACGCGGCGGATGGATTGGCGGGCGACATCGCCGGGCGAGAATAGCAAAGCCGGCAAATCTCTGCTGCTGACGAGTTTGGAGGAGCGCGGCTCGCGGGAGCGCCGCCCAGAGCGGGCGCCAAAAGGTGAGAATGCCTCTACTTATATGTGGCGCGCGCGTGTGCGAGGCTGGCGCGCATGTAGGCGCCAACGTGCGCCAAACGTGCGCCAAACATGCCAAAGTCGGGCGCGCCTACGGATGCTACACGACGTGCCCGCTCGGCCGCGGCGCCGGTTTGAGTGAACGTCCCTCTGCCCATGGTGAGGGAGGAACGAGCGTGGTACCGTATCGTGTTTACGCGGGCGTAGCCGCCCCCAAGGGTGTCAGCGCTGTATGGCAAGCGAGAAGAAGGGTAGAGGTGGTGGGCAGAGCGATGTGCCAACGCCCGATCTGAAGAAGGAGGGCGAGCAGTTTCTCAAGGCTTTCACCAAGGGCGCGCGGCTCACAGAAGAATTCATGATCGAGCACGAGCGGATGCAGGGGAAGCTCCGAGATCTGGAGGAGGAAAATGCGCGCTTGCGCGCACAGGTCCAGACTGACGCTGCCATCCACGAGCTCC
>DATDJP010000023.1:0-14839 GCA_036520475.1 Polyangiaceae bacterium
CGCTCACCGAGCGCGGCTCGGACTGCGGCGCTTGGCCGTCCTGTCCGGCCCGCGTCGCCATCGACTTTTGCTGGCGAAAGTGCCGGCGCGCGGCAATGTGCTGACGACCATATGCCTGTTCTGCCCAGAGCTGGTTGTGCGGATGACATCGCACTCGTAAATTCTGGACGTCGTCGCCGCCGCCTTGGGCGCGCGGCTGGATGTGGTCGAGTTCCAGAAAAGCACGCGCCGAACAACGCCGCCCATCCGGCGCGACGTACGTGCATTGCTCCCCATCGCGCTCGAACACCTCCCGCCAAACCGCGCGCGGAATCCCTGTGCTCGATTTCCGCGCGCTGACACGCTTCGCGCCCGAAGGCTTAGGCTGCTTCAGCGCACCGAGCCGAGTCTTTTCGAGCTGCTCCAAGAGCACGTCCAGCGCGCGCTCTACGAGGGTGGCCAGATCGCGCGTGGGGTTCGCGTGGCTCATCAAGTCGAGCGACCGCGCGAGCTTCTCCCGCAGCGTGCTGCTGGCCGTGAACTCGACCTTGAAGCGACCTTCGGAGAGCGGCTGAAGACGCGCCGGTTCCGATCGAGCCAAGGCCAATTCAGGTTGCGGCGCGCCTCCGTGCACTGGCTGCGCGGCCGGCGCTTTCCGTTCCGGCAGCTTGCGAATGCGCGGCGGCACGTCCGGCTTGGGAAAGCGCCGGGCGAGCCAGACTTCGAGGTCGTGCTTGCGCTTGCCCGACGCGGCTCGAAGGAGCTCGCTGTGGTTTTCTTCCGTCAGGTGCTCGTGCAGGAGCTGCAGAGCCGACAAGTGCAGGGCGCCCGACGCCACCAGTGAGTAGATCGGGAAAGCGTCGGGCCAAGCGCGCCGCCAGAATGCGCCGGAACGCCTGCCCCTCGCTCATGCGGTGATGTTCTACGCAGAGCTGGAACATCGACGAAAAGCCGGCCTTCAGGTGAAGCTTCCGGCTCTCGATCTCAGCGAGATGCGCCAAAAGTTTCGCGCACAGCTCGCGCTCTGCACCGAGCAACGTCGAAACACTTCCGAGCAACTCTTCATCGAGCAGGAGAGTGAGTTCCATGTTTCATCGCATACCATGCACTTTCCGGAGCTCCTGTGAGGCCCAGGGCTGAGCGACCACGACGTCGAATGCTCGAAAACTTCACCTGACGCGCAGACACGCGCGAGTGGTCGCCTGAAGCGCCGCAACCACCGAGTGCGCGAGCGAGTCACGAAATCGCGGCGGATCCTGCCTCGGAAGCGTCAAGAGCAATCGACACGGCGACGCACTTTTATCGATGGTCTGCGATTGCTCTGTCGTCCAACAATGGACGGACGCGGCGATCGCGCCCCTGCACTTTGGGGCGCGACGGCAACCCCCCACAGTCTCGCGTGCGGCAGCGTCATCCGGTTGCTACGTGCTCGCTACCGAGCCCGATCCCGTCGTCGGGGTCAGCGCCTCGGCGTCGCGCTCACACCGACCGCAATACAGCTCGCGGTCGCGTTGCAACGAAGAACCGCACCCTGATGACTTGGCCTCTCGAAAGCCCTTAAGGGCAACTACAAAGCGTAGCAGGATTGACGATCGTACTCCCGGCGCAGGCAAACGTATTCACAGTGACGCACCCTGACGGAGTGCCATTGCGGACCAAGATTGGCGGTGACTGTGTGTATGGGTTGAACGCACTATACGGAGCGAACTCACTGCCGAAACTACCATACTCATTGAAGATGCTGTCCGTCGCGTAGGGGCACGCCCATGGAACGACGAACCCACCGCGGGCGTGGTCGTGAACGCACGCGGCATGCTCGTTCGTCACTCTGCTCGACGCTCGTTCGTCACGGCGCGAGCCTCGAAACGGTGCGGCTGCTGGCGGGTCACAGCGGGCTCGACATCACGCAACGCTACGCGAACGCGGCCGATCTCAGTGACGGCATCGCCAAGCGGTGGGCAATGGCTGCGAAACGACGATCGGGCGAAATCGTAAGCCGTCGAATTTCTGGCGTTCCAGTGCGAAAGTTGTCGGGGTGGCAGGATTTGAACCTGCAACAGCCGGCACCCAAAGCCGGCCCTCTACCAGGTTGAGGTACACCCCGAAGGGATTGCCGAGAAGGCCCGGCAGTAACTAATCGCGATCGCGCGCTTCGGCAACGCTTCTCGCGAGGGACGAGCCAGGACGCTGTTCGAGCCTCACGTGACGCTCACATGCGCGCGCGTGAGCACGTGGCCGTCGGCCGCCCGGCGGATCTGGAAATGGAACCCGCCGGGTGCCGCCGCCCGCCAGGTCACGACCTCGATGCGTGTGCCAAAGGTGGCCTCGGCGTCGTAGTCGACGGCGATCCGGTGCGCGTTTTGGACGAGCTCGCCCGCGGCGTCGCCGAAGGCGCCCGCCTTCCAGGCCAGGCAGCGCGTATCCTCGATCAGATCGATGTAGCGGGCGTGGTTCACGTGCCCGAGCACGTCCTGGTCGCTCGGCGCCACGTCCAGTACTCGCACGTAGGGCTCGTGCGGCTCGGGCGTCTCGGGGGGCGGTACGGTCGGCAATGGCTCTTCGCGGACGTAGTCGGCGAAACCGGGCGCGACGGGGCTCGGCCGTCCGTCGCGGCCGAGGTTGACCACCGTCACTTTCACGAGCGCGACCGGCGTACCGGACTCGTGCTCGAGCCGATTCGCGATGTCGAAGCTCGTCTTGCCCACGCGGGCCACCCACATGCGGACGTTCAGCTCGCTGCCGTACTGCGCCGCGGCGAACGTCTGCAGACGCTGCGCGCGGATCACGCCGCGTTGCCAGAAGCGGTTCAGGCCGTACTCGGCGCTCCGCAGACCCTCCCAGCGCACGTGCTCGCCGTAACGTGCCAGTGTGGCCGGGGGCACTCGGCCGCTGGCGTTCATTTCGTAACCGCGCACGCTGATGCGGCGCTCGAAGACGGGCTTCACAGGCGGCTCATTCCCATTCGATGGTCGCTGGCGGTTTCGAGCTGATGTCGTACGCCACGCGGTTGATTCCCTTCACCTCGTTGATGATTCGTGTGCTGAGCTGGGCCAGGAGGTCGTGGGGGAGGCGGGCCCAGTCGGCGGTCATGCCGTCGAGCGACTGGACCGCGCGAATCACACACGTCTCTTCGTAGGTGCGGTCGTCGCCCATGACGCCGACGCTGCGCACCGGCAGCAAGACGGCGAACGCCTGCCACACGGAGTGGTAGAGACCGGCGGCGCGAATCTCTTCGTCCACGATGCGGTCGGCTTTTCGCAAGACCTCGAGGCGCGCTTCGTTGACCTCGCCCAGGCAACGCACGGCCAGGCCCGGCCCGGGGAACGGCTGACGCCACAGGACGTCGTGCGGCATACCGAGTGCTTCGCCCGCCTGGCGCACTTCGTCTTTGAAGAGCTCGCGTAGCGGCTCGATGAGCTTGAGCTTCATGCGCTCCGGGAGCCCGCCCACGTTGTGGTGGCTCTTGATCACGGCGCTCGGTCCCTTGACGCTGACGCTCTCGATCACGTCCGGATAGAGCGTGCCTTGCACCAGATAGTGCGCGTTCTCGACGCGCGCGGCGTGTTCCTCGAACACCTCGATGAAGAGCCTGCCGATGATTTTGCGCTTCTGCTCGGGATCGGTGACGCCGGCGAGCCCGTTCAGAAACAGCGCGCGCGCATCGACCGGGATCAAGTTGAGCTTGAAGTTCTGTTTGAACATGTGCACGACGCTCTCGGCTTCGCCTTCGCGCAGTACGCCGTTGTCGACGAAGATGCAGACCAGCCGGTCCCCGAGCGCCTTGTGACAGAGTATGGCGGCCACCGACGAGTCGACCCCGCCGCTCAGCCCGCAGATGGCGCGTTCGTCGCTGCCTACCTGGTCGGTGATCGCCTGCACACTTTCGTCGACGAACGAACCCGGCGTCCAGCTCGGCTGGCAGCCCGCCACGTCGAACAAGAATGCGCGCAGAAGCTCCGCGCCGCGCGGCGTGTGCGCGACCTCCGGATGGAACTGGATGCCGTAGAGCTTTCGCTCGGGGTTGGCGATCGCGGCGAGCGGCGCGTTCGGGCTCTTGCCGATAGCGCGAAAGCCCGGAGGTAGGGCGGTGAGCCGATCGCCGTGGCTCATCCACACCGAGATGCGCTCGCCGCTCTGAAACGGCGCGAAGATGCCGGTGGCTTCGTTGATGGTGACGTCTGCCGGCCCGTACTCGCGCTCCTGGCTCGGCTCGACCTTGCCGCCGAGCTGCAGCGCCATCAGCTGCTCGCCGTAGCAGATCCCGAGCGTGGGCAGGTCGAGCGAAAACAGCGCTGGGTCGCTCTTCGGCGCGTCTGCTGCGTACACGCTCTGCGGGCCGCCGCTGAGAATGATGGCGCGCGGGGCGATCTCACGGATCTTCGCGAGTGGCGTATTGTACGGGTGAATTTCGCAATAGACGTGGCTCTCTCGCACGCGGCGCGCGATGAGCTGCGTGTACTGGGCGCCGTAGTCCAAGATAAGGACGGTTTGACGGGTCGACATGGGCTCCCCGCTGCTAGCACGGGCTCCGAGCGCGGGAAACGAGCGCGCGGAGCGGACTCCGGACAAGCCGCCGGCGCTCGTCAATCGCGCGGTTTGACGTGCACGACCACGTGCGTCGCGGCCTGCAGTGCCCGCTGGTGCACGCGGCGCAGAGATGACAGGGTCGCGGGGCGGCGCTCGGGCGCGCCGCGCCAGAGCTCGACGATCCGCCGCCGTGGGTCGAGGTGCTGATGGAGCTCGGCCTTCTGGAGTGCGCGCTCCGCGAGCTGCAAGTCTTGCTCTGTCGCTGCGCCACGCGCGAGTCGTTCGAGCAGGCCGCGAACTTGCGCGACGGCCTCGTGGGCGCGGCCTTCGAGCGCGTGAATCTCGATCACCAGCGCGGACGCACCGGCGCTGCCCAGCAGGCGCGCGCGCGCGGCGGTCGCCAGCCCCGGCACACGCAGCGCCTGCGTGAGCCAGCCGCGCGGCTGATTCAAGAGCCATTGCGTGAGCAGCGCCTCCCGGCTCGGGCCGGACGTCGCGCCGGGCAATGGGACTGCGACGTACGCGCTCGGCGAGTCGGTCGTCTCGCCCGTGGCTGTGATGGTGATCTCGCCCGCGCGGGGGGCCGGCGGCCGCGGCTCCGGACACTGCGAGCCTTTCACACGCAGCGGCCTGAGCCAGCGTTCGAGCTCGGCGACCGTGGTCCGAGCTTGTTCGTCGTCCGCGTTGGCCAGTACCGCGACGCGCCACGGCCCCTGAAGCAGGACGCGCCGCTGCGCTTCTGCGTCCAGCGTCGCCGCTTCCGACAGCGCCGCCCACGTGCCGCGCGGCTCGAGTAGACTCGGACGACCCGGCGCCAGCGTGCGGATCGCGAGCCAGTAGCCTGGCGCCGGATCCGGACCCAAGCTGCCCAGTAAGTCGCTCCGGGCAAGCGCGACCTCGTGCGCGGACAGCCGCCCGGTCACCAGGGTTTTGCCGAGCGCCGCCGCGAGTCGTTGCGCGTGGGCGCGCGGGCTCTCTTCCGAGCCACGCACGGGGCCATGCGCCAAGAGCCCGGCACCGTCCGCGGTGGTCCAAGGCTCGACGGCGACGTTGGCGGCATGCGTGACGCGCGCCGCGAGCGCGTGCAGCGCGGTGGCCGTTAGCCCCGCCGACAGCTCGCTTTCGCCTCGCGCGCCACACGGACTGGCGAGCAAGATCCAGATCTCTCCCTGTCCTTCTTCGACGCGCTTTCTGTGCTCGAGCTTCGGCGTTTGCCACTCTTCGCGGAGCCGCGCGAGCTGGCCTTCGAGCTCACCATTGGCTGGTGCACCGAGCTCGCGCGCCTTCGTCGTGAAGTTCAGGGCGCGCCGCGACTCACCTGCGTCGAGCCGCCCGCTCAGCACGCGCCACGCCAGAATCCGGGCAGCGTGCCGGGGATCGTGCGCGCGAAACACGCTCTCGTCGACGGCCCAGGCCGTGTCCTCCGCAGCGCCGAGCGCGCGCTCCGCTTCCTCGAGCACCAGCAGCGCCGCGCGCGCCGCGTCGCCTGTGCGCGGCCCCGGATCGCCGCGTGGCGGCGCAACGTCCATGCGCAAGCACGCACCTCTCGGCCGTGCGATGGCCGTGACACGCTCGACGGACCAGGGCGGCTCCAGGGAGGCGAGCCGAAGACTGAGCTCCGACGTCTCGCTGCCGACGTCGCGGGCCGCGTGGAGGGCCGTCCCCGCGTGCGCCACCCGCAGCGCGACGGACAGGCTGCGCTCGCTTCCGCTGGTCGAGACGCCGGTTATGTCGCGGTCCGGCCAGGGATCATCGGGGCCGTCGCCGTCAGGCCACGGCGCGAGCTTCGCCAGTGCTTCGCTCGTCGCCTCGAGCACGCGCGCGTCACCGATGGCGGAGACTGCCACGGCGCTGCGCTGGTGTACGCGCAGGCGCCAGCCCTCGAGCTCGCTGGCGGCGAGTTGCCGCGAGCCGGTCTTGGGGACACCCAGCTCGGCGGAGCACGCGGCCACCGCCCTGTCCGCCTCGCTTGCGAACGGACGCAGGCCCACGTCACGCAGCCGTGCGCGCACGGCGTGGAGCGCAGCATCGTCAGCTCGTACCGGGGTGGCGAGGGCGTACGCCGCGGCGCGCACGAAACGCGCAGCGGCGTCCGGTGAGGCGACCAGCACCGCCGTCTGAAAGCCGAGCGCGTGCACGTGACTGTCCGCGTCTGTGACGCCGCGTTCTGCCAGGCGCTCCGCGAGTAGCGCGCTGAGCGCGACCGATGCCTGCGCGCCCAGGTCATGGGCGGCCGCCAGCGACAGGGCCGCCGCGGGATCGCCGCCCCGCGACATCAGGCCGAGCAGAGGTCGATCGTCGACCTCACGAACTTCGATACGGCGCAGGTGCAGCGGCTCGGGACCGGCGCTGTGCGCTCGCCCGCGCGCAGAGCCGCAACCCGTGCTGAAGGCCAGGCCGATGCAGAGCGCGCTCGGCAACCAGGAGCGGGAAAGTCGCACGCACGTCGTCTACCACAGGAGGCCGCTCGGGCGGACGCGCCAATCGCCCGAGCGCTGCAGGCCGTCTCAGGCGGCGAGTTGCTTTTCGTTCAAGAGCGCCTCGAGGCGGCTGCGAATCTTGTGCTTCTTGGAGTAGACGGTCTTGACGCTGATCTGCATGCGTTCGGCGATCTGCTCGGGCTCGAGGCCGTCCGCGTAGTAGAGCGTGATGAACTCGCGATCCTTGTCCGTGAAGTCTTCGAGTAGTCGCGAGACCAGCCGCGCGCGCTCGCGGAGTACACACACTTCGCTCGGATCCGGGATCTCGCTGGTGAGCGACTCGGCCTCTCCGAGACCCGTGCGTCGCGGCTCTCGGCGCACGCTACGCAGAAAATCGTATGTGGTGTGAATGGCGAGCATTCCGAGCCAACTGCCGAGCTTGTTGCCGCGACTCGGCTCGAAGCTCTTCAGCTTGCGCTTGTCATTGGCGAGCAATTGAAAGCAGAGCGTCGCGTGAATCTCGCGGATGTCCTCGGGTCCGATCACCGCGCTGAAGCGCGCGGTCACGCGCGTGATGCAGCGATGGATAAGCCGTCCGTAGCGGGTGTCGAACTCGCGCCACGCCTTGTCGTCATCGCCGAGCATGCCGGCCAAGAGCGCGTCGTCGCTCGAGCCGGAGTACGGGACCGGCGCGTCGGCTTCTTCCTGGAAGCGGACGCTGCCGCGCTCGCCGGTACTCGAAAGCGTGCTCGACGTATGAAGCTCGGAACTCAACATGCCTCGTGTCCTCCCGCCGACGCTGCGGCAATGGCGCTCTAGAGCACCCGGCATGCCAGTGGTTTTGCTATATGAATCGCATACTTGTGCGGCGTAACACGCGTCACGTTCGGTGTGTTCGGGTGTCACACGTGACGCTTCTTTCCCGCTGTCTCTTGATACGTCGAGAGGCGGCAGCGATCCCTTTGCCGCCAGGGACGGCGTAACGCCGTCCGACGCGTCGTGTTAGACTCCATGCCGTGCCTGCTCGCCTCAAGGCGCTCTGGCTGCTCGCGCTAGCGCTGCTCAGGACGGTGTTGCGGCTGCTGTTTCGTCGTCGCAAGGCCTCTGGAATCAGCGCCTTTCGCGCCAACTACGACGCGGATGGTCTGCCGCCGGTGACGGCCGAGGAGCGCAAGCGACTACCCGCGTTCAGTCGCTGCATCGCTTGCGGCTTGTGCGATCGTGGAGAGGCGCGTCGCATCGCGGCATCAGGCGGCGCCTACCGCGGACCGATGGCGCTCGTCTTGGCCGCTTCGCGTAGCATGCCCGACTTTCGCGCGGCCGCTCACAGCTGGAGCTTCGTCTCGGAAGAGGTGCTGGCCGACAAGGAGCGCATCTGCCCGACTTCGGTACCGTTTCGGGATATTGCTCGCTTCGTACGCGAGAAGGCGGCGGCCGTCGGTGGTCCACTGCCGCTGCCGCCCAAGCTGCAGTCGCTGCCGGGCATGCACGGGCTCCGTGCCGAAAACGTCGTCGAGGACGCGGCGCCCGAGCGCTTGCAGGGGATCGATACGCGTTGACGCCGCTCCTGTCTCTGCCGCTCCTGTAGTACACAGGCCAGGCCATGACGGATCAAAAGCAGATTCCGCTCCCGCCATTATCGGGCTGGGCTCTGATTCTGGGCGCCTCGAGTGGCTTCGGCGAGGCGGTTGCGCTCACGTTGGCAGAGGTCGGGATGTCCATCGTGGGCGTGCACCTGGATCGCCGCTCCAGCATGCCCAACGTGGAGCGCATCAGCAGCCGCATCCGTGAGCTCGGGCGAGAGGCCTGGTTCTTCAACGTGAACGCCGCGGACCCCGACAAGCGCGCCGAGGTCTTGAACGAGGTGGCGCGGCGCTTCACGGAGCGCGGCCAAGGCGAGCAGCTGCGCATCCTGCTGCATTCGCTGGCCTTCGGCACGCTCAAACCGTTCATCTCTCGCGAGCCGGCCGAGGAATGCAGTCAGAAGCAGATCGAGATGACGTGCGACGTGATGGCGCACAGCCTGGTCTATTGGGTCCAGGACATGCTGCGACGTGACCTGCTGAGCAGCGAGGGACGCATCTACGCGATGACCAGCACCGGCTCTTCGTCGGTGTGGAAGGGTTACGGCGCGGTCAGCGCAGCCAAGAGCGCGCTCGAGTCGCACATTCGCCAGCTCGCGCTCGAGCTCGGGCCGCGCGGCATCACGGCGAACGCCATCTGCGCGGGCGTCACGAACACGCCGGCAGCGCAGAAGATCCCCGGATTCGACAGCATGTCGCAGGTCGCCATTCGGAAAAATCCCGCGCATCGCCTGACCTGCCCCGAGGACGTCGCGCGCGCGCTCGTCGCGCTCGCACAGCCGTGCACCTACTGGCTCAATGGAAACGTGCTGTTCGTCGATGGCGGCGAAGCGCACAGCGGCTGAGCGCCCGCGCCTATTTGATCCGCATCAAACGCGGCGCCGCGCTGAACGCGGCGATGTGACCGCTTTCCTCCGCCACGTACACGGAGCAGCGCTCGTCCACGCGCAGCAGGTCCGGGATCAAATCGGAAGGCACGGTGCCGATGATTTCGCCGTCGCGCGGCCGCACCACGTGCACGCGGTGTTGCGGCACGAACAGCGCCCCGCTGCGTAGCACCGGCTCGAGCCGGCGCGGCTGGTCGGCTTCGACGTGCCGCGCGAACACGTGGCTATAGCGCACGGCCCCGCTCGCTGAATCGAGGCAGAGCAGGCTGCCAGAGGCGCTGTTGGCGAACACCGCGTCGTCGACCGCGAGCCATGCCGTCGTGGGCGAGGCGAGGCCAGGCCCCTGCTGCCAGAGCGCTGCGCCCGTCTCGCGATCGAAGCCCAGCGCGCCGACCCCGCGGCGATCGCGAATCGGCACCACCACGACGCGCGACGTGACCAGCGGCGTTTGCCCGAGGGTGGGTCGCTCGTCGAGCTCGACCGTCCAGCGGAGCTCTCCGGACCACGGGTCGAGGTTGTGCAGCCGTGAAGGGCCGACGGGGCCGCTGCACAGGGCAAAGGCGGCGTCGTGCTCGACGCAGATGTCGCCGGAAAAGGGCAACCGGTCGCGCACGCGCCAGACCGCTTCGCCGCTGGCCACGTCGAGCGCCATGAGCGCCGAGTCGCCGCCGGAGACCAGCAGCAGCTTGCCGGCGCGGCGCACCTTGAAGTTGGCGGGGCGGCGGGCCGTGTGCCGCCAGCGAACGTCGCCGGAAATCAAGTCGACGGCGGTGATGGACCGCTCGCCTTCGGCCACGACCAGGAGCTTCGGCAAGCCCGGCGTGTGCACCACGGCGCCGCTCGCCCCACCGCCGGAGCGCGGCGTCAGAATGGTCTTGAAGCGGCTGATGCCGGTGTCGAGATCGTACAGGATGAGCGTGCCGTCGGCGTGAAAGCGCGCGAGACCCGCCGGCGTCACCACGCTCGCGCCGCGCGCGTTCGGGATGCGCCACACCACGCTGCCGCTCTTGCGATCCAGGCACGTGGTCTCGCGCAGCGAGCCGACCAGCAAACGATCGCCGCACAGGAACGTCGACCGCAAATCCAGCCCCGGTACCGCGGCGACCCAGAGCGCCAAAAAGCGCATCTTGCCGCCGTGCTCCCAGGGGCCGCGACCTTCTTGCCGGCGTGCCGGCACGCCAAAGGACCGGTAGCTCTCCGGCTCCTGGTTCGTGAGCGTGTCGTCCGACCTGGCCTCGTTGAGCCGCTCGTGCAGACTGCCGGCGGCTTGTACCAGCGCGACCACGCGCAGATTGCGCTGTTGCGCCGCGTCGCTCTGCTGAAAGCTCTCGGCGACGGCGCGCGCAAAACGTACGACCGCTTCCACGAAGAGCGGCGCGTCGATCTCCGGAAATGTCACGCTCTCGCCGCGCGCGGCGAGCTCCGGCGTCGAAATACCGAGCGCGAGCGGTCCGTCGCGCAGTGTACGGCGCACGCTCACGCGGCCTCCGCTGACCTGCACGCGCCGGAACAGCGGACGGCCAATCTGCCAGGCTTCGAAGACTTCACCCGCGAGCAGGATCAAACGCTCCGCGACGAGGAATGCGTGACAGCTCGGGAGCGTCGTGGTGCGGCCACGCGCAGTGACGGAAAACTCGCCGCGCGCCAGGAGCGCGTGCAAGTCGGCGCGCTCGACCTGCGGCTCGTGCGCGCGTCCGCCGTTCACGGGGCGCGCGCGCCGCAGCGGCAAGCGCGCGGCGAACGACAGGCCCTTGACGGCGCGCGGTGCGATCGCGACGAGCTCGCGCTCGAGCGCCGGGCGGCGCAGGATGTCCGGCATCGACGTGAGCACGCTCTCGGCGGTCTTCAGCGCCATCGCGACCCCGCGCGGCAGCTCGCGTACGGGCAGCTCCGTCAGGGCGCCCAGCAGCGCTTCGCGGAGCGCGGCGAAGGTGAGCCTTCGCTCGTAGACGGCGACCTCCGGGTTCGGTCCGGTGCGAAACACCGTGACGAGCACGGCGTCCCCGTCAGTTTCGAGGCCGAGCTCCCAGGCCTCGTCATCGGCGTAGAGCTGTACGGTTGCCCTTTCCCGGCGCCCGGTCGCGAGCTGTGCCACGGCCTGGCCGAGCTCGGCGAGCAGGCTCAGCGCCTGGCCGTCGCCAATGCGTGCGGTGAGGTTGACGCCGTCGACGATGACGTCGAAAAGGCCGTACAAAGGAGCCAGCGCCGGTTCAGGCGCTTGCTCGGGGCGGGGGCGAACGATCACGTGGATTGCTGACATCCGGGCGCAATCGTAGGAACGAGTGCGAGCGGTCCGGAACTTTTGCGGTGCAATAGCCGAGGAGTGGACAGCTCGCATCGCTCTCGGCTAGCCGCTAGAAATGCCGGTCATGCTGCGGCTTTTTCGGAGTTTTTCCGGCGCTCGGCCGCCGCATGTCGCCGTCACCGCTTCCGCGGTGTGCGGGGCCCTGCTCTTGGCCTTCGCGCCACTGGTCGGGCTGCGCGGCTTCATGGTGGACGACGCGCTGATCATCGCCCGCGTCGCGCATCACGTCGCCACCGGTTTCGGCCACCGCTTCAACGCGACCGGACCGGTCGTCGACGCGGTGACTCCGCTCGGCTGGCCCTACTTCGTCGCGATTTTCGCCGGCACCTCGGTGCTGCGCGCTTTCGTCGCCGCGAAGTGGCTTGGCGCGGCTTCATACTTGCTGGCCGTGAGCTGGCTGGCGCGCGCTCTCTGCCGCCTGCCGGGCCGGGCCGCGCGGTTCGCTCCGCTCTTGCTGCTCGGGTGTTCGGCTCCGCTGGCGGCGTGGGCCGCTTCCGGCATGGAAACGGGCTTCATCGTGCTCTTGTGCACGCTGGCGCTCACGTCGCACCGCGCCGGAGCCATGGCGGCCGGACTGGCGGCGGGTCTACGGCCCGAGCTGATCCCGTGGGCGGTGGTCCTGGCCTTCGGCAGTGCCGTCGCCCGGCGTGAACGGCCCCTCGGCTTGCTGCTCGCGCTGGCGTGCGCGCTCGGACCAGCCCTCGCTGCGGCGGTCACACGCAGCGCGATCTTCGGCCAGGCGGCGCCGCTCTCGAGCCTCGCCAAGCCCTCGGACCTGGAGCACGGCGCGGTGTATGCGATCGGTGCAGCCTTCGGCACCGGCGCGTTGCCACTCCTGTGCGCGCTCCGCGGCTACTGGCGCGTGGATGGCCACACTCGGGCGGTCGCGCTCTCGGTGGGAGCCCATTTCATCGCGCTGCTGCTCGCGGGCGGCGACTGGATGGCCCTGTACCGGCTCGCGACGCCGCTGCTGCCGGCGGCCATCTTCGTCGCTTCCGCTCTGGCGGCGGAGTCACCGCTGCTGGCAACCGGGGGGCGTGTTGCCTGTGCCTGCGCCTTGTCGTCGTTCGTGCTGATGACGACTGGCGGGCGGGCCGCCCACGTCGGCGAGCATCGACTCACGCTGATCGAGCGCGCCCGCCGTCCATTGGCTGCTGCCCGCTCTGTCGCCGCGCTCGACATAGGGTGGGTGGGAGCCGCAACACCAGCGGCCATCGTCGATCTGGCCGGGGTCACGGATCCTGCCGTCGCGCGGCTAGCCGGCGGCCATACGTCCAAGCGCGTTTCACGCGACCTGCTCGAGCGGCGCGGCGTCGATGTGCTGGTGTTGCTGCTTGCCAAGGGGCAGCCCTTACGGCGTCCCTGGTGGACGAGTCAGTTCGATCGAGTCGTGGAACGTCGCGTGGCGACCCTGGCCAGTGAGCTGACTGTACGGAGCATTGAGCTGTTGCCGCTCGGGGGAACCGACCAGCAGTACGTCGTTGTTGCGGTGCAGCAGTAATCGCCGGGCCCTTTTCGGCCATGGAGGCAGCGCTGTTCATCAAGTTGCACTGGCGCGTGTGGGGCACAGTGCTCTAATGCAATGGTTGGTGACACATCGAATCCGGCGCGACGAGGAGATGATGAAAAACGTAGGCTTGGCAGTGTGTCTCGGCGTCCTGTCCCTTTCGCTCGCTGCGTGCGGGGGCACCGACGAAGACCTGAAGGGCGGCGGCGGCAGTGGTGGGAGCGGCGGCAGCGGCGGTGGAGGCGAGTGCGAGAACAGCATGACCTCCTTCAAGGGCGATTGCTTGAAGCTCGAAAAGCCCGATCCGAAGCTGGGTTTTCAGCTGCACTTCGGACCGAAAAGCTATGACGACGCGGCCGAGGTCGCGAAGTTCACGCTCGCCCCCGGCGAGGAAACCAACGCCTGTCTGTACATGACGACGCCGAACGAAGAGCAAGTCTTCTTCTACGACTACGACTCCACGGTGCGCCCCGGCACGCACCACATGATCATCTTCTCGGCGAAGGAATCGGAGAAGCCGGACGGCTTGTTCGAAGGCGACTGCCCGGCCATTCCGGGTCTGGAATGGTCGTTCATGGTGGGCGCGCAAAACGGCATCGATCCGGCAGGCGCGCGCATCAAGGTGCCCGAAGACGGCAAACCGTTGGCCTCCGAAAACAAAGGCATGGCCATGATCCTGCCGCCAAAGACGCGCATCGCGTACACGGTGCACTTCGTCAATCAGAGCAGGGACGAAGGCATCCTCCAGGAGTCGTGGGCAAACTTCAAGTACATGGAGCCCGCGAAAGTGACGCAGCCCGCCGCGACGCTATTCTGGATCGGTGGCCTGAACATGGAAGTACCGCCGCGGCAGCGACAGGTGATTGAGGGTGAGTGTACGAACCTGGAAGACACGCCGCGTCGCCTCGTGACGATCACGGGCCACGTGCACGCCAACACCACGCGCTTCACCGCTTACAAGATCCCGGCGAACGACCCGACGAACAAGCAGCGCGTCTACGAGATCTACGACTGGGCGCACGCGGATCTGTTCTATTACGACTCGGCGAATAAAAATCCGCTACCGAACCGCGAGCGTGGAATCCCCGGCGCATCGACGGGTGAGCTGGTGCTCGCCAAGGGCGACAAGCTGCGCTGGGAATGTGACGTCTTCAACCGGACCGACAAAGTTCTCACGTTCGGCAACGAGGCGTACACGGCCGAGATGTGCAACGTGTTCGGGTTGTCGGCGCCGCTGCCCGAGAACGGCGCCAACACTTGGAATTGCTACTCGGTCGCCAAGGTCCAGGAAAACCCCGATCCGCCGATGCCCTGAGCATCGGTACGTCACGACAGTCGGTGCTTGAGTCAGATGAGCCCATTCCCATCGCTTCGATGGACTCGAGGCACTAGGGTGCGTCCCTGAATTGCAGATCTCCCCGTAAACGTGCCCGTGCCCGTGAACGTGCCCGAAGGGAGCCGAAGAGGTGCTGTCCATGGGTTGGGGAATGAGCGCGGCGAGCATGGTTCGGCGCAGTTGGAGCAGCAGTGGCGGACGATTGAAATTCGCGCCGAGCGAGGTGCGGGGACGGCGGCGCGCGACGATCAGAAAATCCAGCGCGAGCTGCTAGACATCCAGTCGGTCATGATCG
>DATDJP010000024.1:0-4940 GCA_036520475.1 Polyangiaceae bacterium
TTCTGCTGCGTAATGTCGCGAAGCGCCACCGTGAGCACGCGTTTACCGCTGACTTCCAGCTTCGAAATGGCTGCGTCGGCGGGAAATTCTTCGCCGTTCTTGCGCACACCGAGAATGACTCGGTCGCGTTCGCCCACTCGCTGCGCGGTCTGCATTCCCGCGGCAAACGCCGCGACATGCAGACGGTGGCGAGCGCGAAATCGCTCCGGAATGAGCAGATCGAGCGGAGCGCCGATCGCCTCGGCTTTGGTGTAACCGAAGATTCTCTCGGCGCCCTCGTTGAACAGTGTGATGCGCTGAGCGTCGTCGATGGAGACGATCGCGTCTGCAGAGATCGAGAGAATCCCCGAGGACTTGGCTTCGGCGAGGCGCAGCTCGTCTTCCAGCCACTTGCGCTCGGTGACGTCCTCGATTTGAGCAATGTAGTAGATGGGCGTGCCGTCCGCGCCGCGAAGCGCCGACCCACTGAGCGTCACATCGACGACCGTGCCATCTTTGCGGATGTAGCGCTTTCCGAGCTTGTAACGCGGTATCTCGCCGCGCGCGAGCTGGCCGGCGAGCGCGAGGTCTGCGTCCAAGTCTTCGGGATGGGTGAGGGCCTGGAACGTGAGCCCCGTCAGCTCGTCCGCCGTGTAACCGACGATCTCGCAGAGCACGCGATTGACTCGAACGAAGCGACCATCCAGCGCTACGAGCGCCATGCCGATGGGCGCTTCGTCGATGGTGAGCCTGAACCGCTCCTCGGACTCGCGCAGCGCCAGCTCTGCGCGCTTGATCGCCGAGATATCGGAAACCAATACGAAGAATCCCCTTACGACGCCGTCGACGACATCGGGGATGTAGTTGGCGAGGCTGTGGCGAGAGGGACCACCCTGGGGGTCGGGGATCTCGCGTTCGAACTCTTGCGCCTCGCCGCGCAAAGCCCCTTGAATATACGGCAGGTTGAGCTCATAGAGCGGCCCCAGTAGCTCACTGATGTGTCTACCGATCAGCGACTCGGGTGAGACGCCGAACCAGCGTTCGTATGCGCGGTTGGCGAAGCGACATCGCTGAGCGGAGTCCCAGTAAGCGAGCATCGCGGAAATTCTGTCGACCACCGCGCGTAGCAGTTCGCTTTCATGACGCACGGATTCGAGGTCGTCGTTCGGCAATGTCCAACCCGCTTCCGGGTAGCATGCAAACGCTGCCCCGTAAAAGCGTTCGTGGAACAAAGTTACAGGAGCTCTGGACCCGCACTTCACACATCCGAACGAGTGCGGTTGCGAGCCGCTTGGCGTTCGTGCAAGGCTCGCATACGGGTGCGAGGCACATGGGCGTACCGTCCGTGCGGAGTACGCGACAGCCATTGCGCATCTCAGGACGGTTCCATGCGAAAAGCCCCTGCGCGGTCTGCAACGATTGCTTCGTGTCTACTCGCGTTGGCTGGCGCGTGCACGGGTCCCATCAATGGCAACCCCGGCGGAAATCCGGGCACTCCCGGACCGAACCCACAACCAGGCTGCGAGCTGGGTTTCAGCGAGCTCCCGAACGGTAGAGGCGGAGTGAATGTGGAGCAAGTCTGTATCGCGACGAACTCCGGCTTCGACAAGAGCCGCTCGCTCACGGCCTTCAAGACCACGCTGTACCCGCTGCTGCGCCAAAACTGTGCCGGTTGCCACAGTACGGAGAGCCGCGCCCAAGCTCCCATCCATTCCGACGTCGATCCGACTTTGGCGCACGAGTACGCGCTGACCCGCGTGAATTTCAGAAAGCCGGCCGACTCCAAGTTCGTGGTGCGCATGGGTATCGACCGGCACAATTGCTTCGGCGCGAGCTGCCGAGAGGCCAGCGCAACGATGCAGGCTGCCGTGGAGGCCTGGGCCGCGCAGATTCGCGATATGCTGCCGGCAACGCCTCGCCTGGTCGACCAGGGCGTCGCGCTCAACGAAGCCGATATCCTCCAGTGGATCGCCGCGCATAAGCAGACATTGCCCGCGAGCGACGCCGAGTACATCAAATACACGTCGCTACACCAGCTGCACAACGCTGGTGTCAGTGCCGACGAGCTCAACGTGGCGCGCGCCGCGCTCTCCAAGGTGTTGAACTCGACGGCGCGTTGGGCTCCCGAGCTCAAAAATCCCACGGACATCAACGGCAAAGGCATCGTCTACGGCTTCGATATTCGACACTATTGGGGCTACAACAAGGGCGTTACGAAGCTGCACTTCGGCGGTTCGGATGATGATCTCGTCTTCGGCAGCAACAAGACCGACGTCGAAGGCAATCCCGTGAACAGCAGCATCATGGCGCAGCGCTACAACTTCGCGTCAGCGATTTCCACGGACGTGAGCTTCGCCAAGCTCGTGTGGAAGCGCATCCTCTACGGCAACGTCGAAGGCGCGGTGACGAGCGGCAGTATTCCCGCGAACATCGCCGGCTTCAGGCCCGATTACGTCGAAGCGAGCCAGCTCGTTTACACGCTCACTCGACCCGATGTGTACAACGCGATCATGGCCATTCCCTGGTACGCCAACGAGCTGGAAGACGAGGTCGGCATCGTGAAGGACAAGGGCATCGAGTCCTATCAGTACGTGGTGACGCAGCAGGCCATCACGGTGGACTCGCGATTTTACTTCCGGGCTCGCACCAAGTCGGGCGGCTTCTACTGGAAGACGTTCGATGTCTTCACCGGACAGAACGACACAGCGCACCCAGAAAAGATGCGCTTTCCATTCTGGGCCAATCCCATTCCCAAGTTCATTTCGGCGACGGGAGGCGGCGGAACGGCGGCGCTCAGCTTCGTCGCGACGTTGGCGCAGCCCCTCAAGAGCCAGATCGACGGTAATGCGGACCTCTTGCAACGCTGCGAACCGCAGCCGAGCTACGGTGGCGGCGCGTACTACAACTGCCGCTACTACACGGCTCAAGCGGGCTTGCAACAGTCGGCAGAGGAGGTGATCTGGAATCTTCCCAACGGCCTGCAGGCTTACGCGCTTTTCGGCGGATTCAATCAACGGCGCGTCGACGCGTTCGTCAACATCGTGCGGGACCCGCGACTGCAGCGCAATGTGTCTGACCAGACCCTGAACTCCGCACTCGGCTTCGCCACTCCCGATCTGCGACTCAACCAGGGTGGCTCCTGCATCGGCTGCCACATCGATGGCATGAATCGCGGCAGCGCCGACCTGCGGGATTGGTTGGATGCGAACGCGCTCCCGGCCGGCGAGACCGGCGCCGATTCATGGATCAACGACGAAGCCATCAAGTCGCAAGTGCGCGCGCTGTATCCGCCCTCGTCCGTGATCCGCCCGCAAATGGAAGACGATCGGCGCATTTACCTGACGGCGATGACGAAGATCAAACGCGGTATGCTGCTCGGTTCCGACAACAACCTGTATGTGGAACCCGTCGTGTGGACCTTCGAATGGGCGCAGCGGCATTATGGCTACGCCGCGACGCGCTCGAATTGACACCTGGTTGACGAATTTCCTCGTTGTCGCGCGACCGATCGTCACGCTCGCCCTCGGGCGATCGCGGGGCTCGCCCACCTCTCCCAGGCGTGCCCCGCTCGTCGCCGCTACCGAACCAGACGCTTCGGTGGTTTCAAAACATCGGGAACTGGGTCTGCATCACGTTCCGCTGCTGATGGTCGTCGGCCAAGTTTGTCAGCCGAGATCGATGCCGGCCCTCGTCGCGAGCTCGCGCTCGATGAGCTCGTGGAGCGCGCCTTCGACTTCGTGACGTAAACTCTGCAAGGCAGCCGGATTCTCGGCATCCGCGGGCTCGAATCGACATGGGATGGGCTCGCCGATCGCGAAGCGCAGCTGCACCAAGTGCGGAATGGGTAAGATGCGCGCCGGCAGAGGGATGGGGATGCCGCTATGACGCAGCAAGCGCTCTCCACGGCGAAAAGCGTTCCCGACGAAATCGAACAGATCGTCGGCACCGATCGCGGCCACCGGAACGATCGGTGAATGATTTCGGATGGCAGCACGCACGAAGCCATACCGGTTCCCCCATAATAGACGGTAACGCAGCTCACGGGGTTTGACGGCTTCTCGAAGTCCACCGGGCAGCACGAGCACGAGCTCGTCTTTAGCCAAGAGCCGGTCGACGTTCTCGGGCGTGCCGTCCACGGTACCCAGGGCCGCGGCGAGCCGTCTCAGGAACGGAAACTTCCACCAAACGTGTTCCCCGAGAAACCAGATGGGCCGCCCCTGCGCGTGCCACACGGCAGACGCCACGAACACGACATCCCAGCCGAAGGTGTGGTTTGCGACGAGTAGTGCTCTGCCCCGCGGCAGGTTTTCGAGCCCCTGCACCTGAATCTTGGCGAGCCGAGTCAGGCGCTCCACTGCAGCATAAAATCGCCGTGCCACCGAGGGATCGAACGCCGTGAAGGCTTGACTGTACTCAGGGCGAAATCCATCGATGCTGCCGGATGCGAAGGCCACGCTGGACCTCAAAGCAAGCCGCGTTCCGTCGATGCAGAGCCTTGAAGACGCCGACTTGGCGCAAACAAAGCGGCAGTTCACCGGGCGTGCGCATCGTTTGCACGACGGACCAGCGGCAGCCGCAAGAATCGGACGTGCACCCGCAGTGGCACGCTTCTGCTAGCTGAGGAGCGTGTGGTGCGTTCCTCGCTGTGCTGACAGCCGTGCTCATCGCCTGCACGGCATGCGACGGACAGCAGCAAACAGAAGCATCGGCAGAGCGGCCTGGCCGTACGCGACCCGTGGCGACAGCGCCGAGTGCAATCTCGAAACGCGAGCGGGGTGACATCCTCGTGATTCACGGCTGGACGCCCTGGGACCTTCGTGAGCGGCAATTTCACTCGGTCTTCGTGTACGAAAAAAGACCCCGTTACGGGAGCAGCCATCTGGCTCGCCGGCAACGCAGGCAAACCGTCGCTTCGGGTATTCTGGACGGAAGCCGCGCGAACACCGCAGCGCAGCGTGGTC
>DATDJP010000025.1:0-35663 GCA_036520475.1 Polyangiaceae bacterium
ACACCGCCGCGATCAGGCGCGCGCGGACCGCGTCGATCCCGGCGCCCGTCCAGGGCTGCTTCTGGTACCAGTACTCGACGATTTCACGCGTGCGCCGGCCGCGTGTTTCCAGGCACTGCTCGCGCGTCAGAGGCAGGCCGAACGCGCCGAAGACGTCGATTTCCGCCTCCTGCCACAGCGGCTCGGAGTCGATGAGCAGACCATCCATGTCGAAGATCGCTGCCTGCACGGCGCTGGCTCCTTGATGCCGAGCCAGCGTACTCGGGAAACCTCCTGCCGGCGACCGGTTGCCGCGCCGCGCATGCGCTATCCTGACGGTCCATGTCGGAAGGACTGCCGAAACACGCGCGCGTCGTCGTCATCGGAGGCGGGATCATCGGATGCTCGGTGGCGTACCATCTGGCCCAGATGGGCTGCTCCGACGTGGTGCTGCTCGAGCGGGACCGGCTCACCTCCGGCACGACCTGGCACGCGGCCGGCCTGATCGTCACCTTCGGCTCCACGTCCGAGACTTCCACCGAAATGCGCAAGTACACGCGCGACCTGTACGCCCGGCTCGAGGCGGAGACGGGACTGTCGACGGGCTTCGAGCCGGTCGGCTTCATCGAGGTCGCCGCGGACGCCGATCGGCTCGAGGAGTACCGGCGCGTGTCGGCGTTCAATCGACACTGCGGCGTCGACGTGCAGGAGATCTCGCCACGCGAGATCGCCGAGCTGTTCCCGCTGGCGCGTACCGACGATCTGCTCGCCGGTTTTTACGTACCGGGTGACGGACGCGCCAACCCCGTCGACGTGACGATGGCGCTCGCCAAGGGTGCGCGCCTGCGTGGCGTGAGCGTGATCGAGGGAGTGCCCGTCACGGACATCCTCGCGGAGCGCGGAACGGTGACGGGCGTGCGCACACCGCTCGGCGACATCCGAGCCGAGTACGTCGTGAGCTGCACGGGCATGTGGACGCGTCAGCTCGGCGAAAAAGCGGGCGTGAACGTCCCGCTACAGGCGGCCGAACACTACTACCTCATCACCGACAAGATCGCCGGGCTGACGAAGGCGCTCCCCGTGCTCGAGGACCCCGCGTCGTATGGCTACTACCGCGAGGAAGTCGGCGGGCTCCTGGTCGGCCTGTTCGAGCCGGTGTGCGCGCCCTGGAACGTCTCGGGTGTGCCGGAGGATTTTTCGTTCGGCGAGATTGCGCCCGACTGGGAACGGATGGGTCCGTACGTCGAACGAGCCATGCGACGCGTGCCAGCGTCGCTCGAGGTCGGTGTGCGCAAGTTCTTCTGTGGTCCAGAGAGCTTCACGCCGGATCTCGCGCCGATCGTCGGGGAGGCTCCCGAGCTGCGGAACTTCTTCGTCGCCGCCGGCATGAACTCGATCGGCATTCTAACCGCTGGCGGGCTCGGCCGCGTGCTCGCGCACTGGATCCTGACGGGACGTCCCGACGTGGACGTGACCGGATTCAACATCGATCGCCTGCATCGCTATCAGGGGAACCCCGAGTACCGCCGCACGCGCACCGTGGAATCGCTGGGCATGGTCTATCAATGCCACTATCCCACGCGCTCCATGTTGACGGCGCGCGGCGCCAAGCGCTCGGCCTTGCACGACCGGCTGGCCGCGCGCGGCGCCTACTTCAAGGACGTGAGCGGCTGGGAGGGCGCGGACTGGTACGCGCCCGAAGGCGTCGAACCCAAAGTGGACGCGCTCTCCTGGGGTCGCCAGAACTGGTTTCCGTGGTGGCAGGCGGAGCACGAGGCCGCGCGCGAGAGCGTGATCCTCATGGACATGTCGTTCATGTCGAAGTTCTGGGTGCAAGGGCGCGACGCGGGCCGCCTGCTCGACCACTTGTCAGCTGGCGCCGTGAACGGGCACAGCGGCGTGATCACCTACACGCAGTGGCTCGGCCCCGACGGCGGCATCGAAGCGGATCTCACCGTCACCAAGCTCGAGGAAGAGCGTTTTCTGGTCGTGGCTTCCGACACGGCGCATCGCCACGTCGAGACCTGGATGCGGCGACATTTCCCGGCGGAGGCGCATGCATACGTCAGCGACGTGACGAGCGGCTTCGCGCAAATCAACGTGCAGGGTCCGCGCTCGCGCGCCCTCTTGCAAGAGCTGACGACCGCCGATTTGAGCAACACCGCATTTCCGTTCCGCGCGGCGCGGGAGATCGACGTCGGTTTCGCGCGCGTACTGTGCGTGCGCATCACGTACCTGGGCGAGCTCGGATACGAGCTCTACGTGCCTGCGGAGCAGGCGACCCACGTCTACGATCGCATCGCCCGGGCCGGCTCCGCGCACGGCCTCCGGCACGCGGGGCTGAAGGCGCTCGCCAGCCTGCGCATGGAAAAGGGCTACCGAGACTACGGACACGACATCGACAACACCGACTCCGTGCTCGAGGCCGGCCTGGGCTTCGCCGTCGACCTGAAAAAGCCGTTCATCGGGCGGGACGCGGTGTTAGCGCAGAAGGCGAAAGGGCCGCTCACACGCCGGCTGTTGCAGGTGCTCGTGAAGGATCCAACGCCCTTGCTGTTCCACGCGGAAATCGTGCATCGAAACGGCGTGCCGGTGGGCTACGTGCGCGCGGCGTCGTACGGGTTCACGCTGGGCGGCGCCGTCGGGCTCGCGATGATCGACGCCGGCACGACGCCGCTCGACAGCGCGTGGATCGAGGCTGGCACGTGGGAGGTCGACATTGCCGGTCGTCGCTATCCTGCAATTGCTTCGCTGCGCCCGCTCTACGATCCGGACATGCGCCGCGTGAAGGGCTAGCCAATCCGCGAGCTTCGGCGCGCCGGTGTCCTCTCGAGTCCGCCGTCTACTTTCCGTCTCGGCTGTGGCGAGCGCGTCGCTTCAAGCAATGATTGACAGCGAGCAGGCGCTCACGAAACCATCCCGACACACTCGCTGGGAGTTCGAGTCACGGGGCTCGCGTCCCATGCATGCGAAGGGAGGATCTCATGAGCGACGGATCATTGGCTCGCGATCAGCACTCTCGGAGCCGACAGCCTCGAAAGCGTCGTGTGCTGCGCAACGTGCTCTGTTCGATCGCGCTGCTCGCCGCACCGGCAGCGAATCAATGCGAACCGGCGACCGCGTGCAAGTCCAACTCGGACTGCAAAAGCACCGACTACTGTCATCTCCCGGACGCACAGTGCGGCGGGGAAGGGCGCTGCGAGGCGCGTCCTCAGGTGTGCATGACGATCTACGATCCGGTGTGCGGCTGCGACGGCAACACGCACAGCAACGCCTGCGTCGCCGCGGGACGCGGCGTGAGCGTGAGGCACGAGGGCCCGTGCACTCGCGACGCGCCGTTCTGCGGCGGCATCGCGGGCTTCCCCTGTCCGGGGCAAGGCAAGTGCATCGACGACCCGTCGGATGACTGCGACCCGAACAACGGCGGCGCCGATTGTGGCGGAATCTGTATCTGCCCGCGGGCCGCCACCTGTGCCCCGGGCTCGCACTGGGACAGCAATCCCGCGGTGTGCCGCTGCGTGCCCGACCTGTGTCCGGGTAACCCGTGCGCCACGGTGCTCTGTCGCGTGGGCTCGCGCTGCGTCGAGGTCGACTGCCGACCCGTCTGCGAGCCGATTCCGCAGTAGGGGCCCGCGAGTGAGGAGCCGTGAGCGCGCGCGTCAGCCCGAACGAACCCGGGCTGACGGCGCGACACGGTGGGCGCTCAGCGCTCCACCACCAGCGTCGATTCGAGTGGAATCGGCGTGGAGATGTGGAAGCGATTGGGCGAAGTGGCCATCACGTTTTGGTGGATCTCCTCGAACTGCTCGCGGGTCCCATTGCCCTTCACGCGCACGGTGTATTTGATTTTTTCGGCTCCTGGAATGATCGCGGGGTCGATGCCGAATGCGCCGCGCAGGTCGAGTGAGCACTCGCTGTCGATCTCCAGCGAGTCGATGCGAATGCCGGCGCTCGTCGCACCGACGACGAAGCCGACCATCATGCAGGCGTTCAGCGCCGCCAGGATCAGATCCTGAGGGTTCGGCGCCTGATCGCTGCCCAAGAGCTCGAGCGGCTCGTCGGAGTGGATGCGGTGACGGCGTGGAATGCGCTTGCCCGCGAGGTCGTAGTTCTCGATTTCGGTGCGGCTCCGGAGCTGTCCCTGCCAGGCGGTGGTCGCGCGGAACGTCACCTGCCCCTGCTGGGGATCGGTCGCGATGCTGGCGCCGGCTTCCTCGATGAGCGCGGGATCGAGGCCGTTGAGAGTGCTCGTGACGGGTTCCTGGATTTTCATTGCGATGGTCATGTGCGGTTCTCCTGATGAAGGGTCGAGTCGGTGTTTTCAAACGCAGAACTGCGTGGCCACGGCGCGCACGCGGGCTGCTCCTCCCGGCGTGATCGCGTCCACGGTCGTAAGAAAGTTGGGGTGAGTCATGCCGGAGCCGAGGAACGTCCAGCGCAGGCTGCGGCGCTGCACGTCGTGCACGCCGGCGCGCTCCTGCTTGCTCAGTGGCCGCCCGGTCGCGCGCTCGAGGCTCGCGAGGTCCAGGTCGAGCTGGTTATCGAGCAAATCCGAAAGCTGAACTCCGATCGCGACGTACTCTTCGAGCGCAGCGCGGATCTCGCGCGGCGAAAGCTGCGACGCGAGCTGCTCGACCATCAGCGTGTCGAGCTTCGAGTGCTGCGCTTCCTCGAGCCAATGATGCTTGAGCAGGCTCTTGAACCGCGGTTCCAGCGACTGCTCGTCGCGTACGCTCTCGACGTAGTGCCGCTGCGTCATCCACTCGATGTGCAAGATCAAGAGCGACACGCTGAGCGGCCCATGGGAGAGGACGGCCTGAGCGATCGCCGCAGCCGGTCCAATCGCCTCGCACGGAGTGCCGAAGCCTCGCGCGAAGCACGCGCGAAAGCGCTCGAAGAGCTGGATGTGCTTGGCCTCCTCCGTCGCGAAGGTGAGCAGCGCGCGCGTCCTCACGTCGCCGCTGAGGTCGGCCCGCGCGTGATCGAGGACGAAGGGCAGGATGAACTCCTCGACCAGCCCGAACAGGCACAGGTAGCTGTGCCCGCGCACCTGGTTGAGCAGCAGACGTTCCCCGGGGGGCAGCACGGTCAGCTGCTGCGTCCCGGCCAGCGCCTCCGGCAAGAAGGGCTTTGCGAAGTCGAAATCAGCCGCCTCGTCGAGCACGTCGTCGAGGCGGAAGCTCACGCGCTCCGATGCGGCCAGCGCGGTCTCGTAACTGTAAGCGTGTGCCACGGCTTGTCTCCTGCGCGGGACATGTGCTGCCCGCTGCGAGAGACAACGTGCCGCCGTGGCGTTTGAATCAGCGTTAGTGCCGGCGTTGAAACGACTTCAAACGCCTGAACGTACCCCGGTCAACGGGCCGGATCAGACGGCGACAACACCTTCGCCGTCCAGATCCGTTCGAATTGGCTGCCCATGCGCAGATTGGCGGTGCGCACCGACTCGGCGTCAGGCGCCTCGTACTCGCAGATCATGCGCAGGCCGTCGAGGGACAAACAGCTTCGCAAGTGGCGAACTCGGTGCGCGTCCAGACAGCTGGGTGCCTTCTGCATGGCGGCATAGACATCCGCTGCCTGCACCGGGTCAGCGAAGACTCGCTCGACGATGACGTGTTCCATCTGGTTTCTCCTGGCCCGATTGGACGGGCGCGTTGCTGGAAAGGATGCGCTCGGCGAACTGGCGAGCGTGCGCGGAGATTGGCAGCGAGAGCTTCGCCGATAGCGCGTCGAGTTGCTCGCTTGCTGCCTTGCCGTGCAGGGCGTGCTCCGACTCGATGAGCAGTGCGAGCGCGAGCGCGGCTTCACTGGGAAGCTCCATGATGTCCGCGAGACGCAGCGCTAGCTCGGCGTGTGCGCGCACGAGCGGCCAGGCTGAGCGGCTGGCCTCGAGCTCGGCCGCGCGCACGAGCAACACGGCACGGCGTTGCTTGGCGTCCATGAGCGCCAGGGCTTCTATGCCGTGATCGAAGGACAGAGCGGAATCCGCGCCAGTCGCGTAGCGGGCGAGAGCCTGAACCGCGCGCGCGAACGGTGCTTCGCTGCCGTCGCGGAGCCGCTCGCCGAGGCTCACGAGGTCGTCGCTCAACTGGAGTGCCCTCGCGTAGTCGTGACGCCGGAGCTCGAGGTCGATGCGGTGCTCCAGGACGTAGAATTCGTTCAGCCGATCGCCGTCTCGCGCGGCGAGCTGGCGTGCGCGATCCAGCGCCGACGCCGCGGAGTCCAGCTCCCCTCGATGGATCGCGAATTGGCCGCGCGCGAGCGGCAACACCACCGGCTCGAGGTCCTCGGTGCCGGCGACGGCTTCCGCCTCGAGCAGAAAGGCTTCCGCTTCGGGCAGGTCGCGCTCGAGGCGCGCGAGGCAGCAGGCCGCCTCGCCGAGCGCACGCACCCGCTCGCGAAGATCTCCCGAGCGGCTGATGCGCTCCGATTCGCGACAGAAGTGCCGCGCGTCGGCGGCGTGCCCCTGCTCCCAGGTCAAAAAGGCACGCAGGTAGAAGCCCAGCCGCGCGTGCTCGACGAGGCCGAGGTCCAGCGCGCGCGCCGTCAGCTCCACGAGTCGCGGCACGACCTCGTCGAGTGACGCGGGACGGTGCGCCTCGATACTGAGCTGGATGAGGTCGATGGACAGCGCCGTGCGTTCCGGGTCAGCTAGCTCTAGCGCATAGGTGAGCCCGCGCCGCGCCAGAGACTGCGCGTCGCTGAGCGCGAACAGACGCAAGCAGCGCCGCCCGGCGGACAGACAGGCACGGACGGCCATGCCCCGGTCGCCGCCGAGCGTGGCGTGGTAGGCAACCGCCGCGGCATGCGCGCTCTCGAGATCATGCCGGGCGGCGAGCGCACGCGCGACGCGCGCATGCATCAAACGCCGGCGTGGTTCCGAGAGCTGATCGTAGACGGCGTGACGCACGATATCGTGCGAAAAGGCGCTGGCCGATCCCGAGTGAGCAATACTCCCCTGGAGCGCGAGCCAACCGTAGCGCTCGAGCCGCTCCAGAGTCTCGACGAGGATCTCCGGGTCGAGCGAGACGACTTGCGCGAGCAGATCGCTGTCGAAGCTCTTGCCGAGAATGCTCGCCCAGCACAGGACATCGCGCTGTCCGGGCTCGAGGCCATCGAGCCGGTCGCGCACCAGGCGCGAAATGCTGCTCGGTTGCGGCGGCAGACCGGCGCGGCACTCGCGCGCCAGCTCGATGGCGAAGAGCGGGTTGCCGGCGCTCTGCTGGTACAGCTGCTCGCGGACAGCGGCATCCGACACCGTGCTCGCGACCAGCTCGAGCGTCTGTTCGCGGGTGAGCGGCGAAAGGCCGAGCTCTTCGACCAGTCCCTGGCGCCGCAGCTCACGCAGGACGCGTGTGATCCCGGGTTGGTCGCGCAATTCGCCTTGACGAGCGCTCAGCAGCGCGTCCACCCGCGCCGTGCGCAGGCTGCGCGCCACGAAGTACAAGAGCTCGGCCGAGTCATCGTCCAGCCAGTGCACGTCGTCGATGCCGAGGATGAGCTGACCGCACGCCGACGCACACTGCTCGAGGTGTGCGGTGATGGCGCGAAACAGCGTGTCGCGATCGCCGCCGCCCTGCGGCAACGCAGCTCCGGCAGACAGGAGCGGAGCGAGCCCCTCCGGCGTGACGGGGTCGCCGGCGCCGGCCGCGAGCTGCGTCAGCAGGTCCCGCCAGGGAGCGTACGGCCAGCCCGCTCGCACCTCAGGGACGGTCGCCGACGCGACGCGCGCGCCGCCCTGCGCCGCCTCGCGCGTGAGCTCGCGAATCAGGCGCGATTTGCCCACGCCCGGATCGCCGTCGATGACCAGGACGCGCAAACCCTGTCTTGGCGCGGCGAGCCACGCGCGCAGGCGCTCGCGTTCTGGATCGCGTCCCACGAACGGTCCTTCCTCGGTAGGCGCGGGCTGCACGTGTTCGCGGCGTGGCTCCGGGGGGGAGGCAGCCTGCACCGGTACGCTTGGCGGCATGGAGTCCGACAGCAGGCGGCGGTTGACCCGAGACTGCTCCTCGGCTTCTCGAACGCGCCCCGTCGCGTGGAGCAGCTCGAGGAGTTGCGCGCGCGCGCGTTCGTCGAGTGGATCGAGATGCACCAGCTCGCGCACGAGCGGCAGCGCTTTATCCGGGTAGCTGCCGACCCGATCGAGCAGCGTCACCAGCACCTGACGATGCAGATCGCGCAAGAGCTTGCGTTCGGCGATGCACCACGCGTCGTAGGCGTGGAAGTCGGACAGCTCGAGCCCTTCGAGGAGCTCGCCCCGAAACAGCGTCCGGACGACTTCCAGCGTGGGTGTCGGTGCCTGCCCAGGCGAGCCTGACAGGAGCCGTTTCAGCTCGACGACATCCACGTAGGCGTTGCGCAGGTCGAGCGAGACGTGCTCGCGATCCGCAATCAGCCGTCTCTCCGCGGGGCTGTCCACGAGCTCGCGCAGCTTCGAGAGGCTCCAGCGGAGCGCCGCCCGTGGATCGTCGGCGACGTCCCAGAGCAAGGTGCACAGTCGATCTCGGCGCTGCGGGCGCGCCGTGAGCACGAGGTAGCCGAGCAGAGCGCGCGTCTTCTTGGACTGCGGGAGCGGCAGCCGGCGCCCATGGGCGGTGAGCTCCAGCTCGCCCAGCAGGCGAATCTGAAGCCCATCCTTCTCGGCGGGGACGGCCGGCATGGCGCGAGAATAGCGCAGAGCTGGCGCCGTCAAAGTGTGACAGCGCCAGCTCTCCCTGAAGGGGACGTTCAGCGGTAGCTCTGCAGGTGATTCTCGAACACGTGTTTTCCGATCTTTTCCCCGAGTGAAAGACCCGCCGCACAGGCAAAGGGAAAGTGGATTCCGGCGACGACGCGCGAATCCGCGTTCTCCTCCGACGCCTGCCGGAAGCTATCGAACGACCTGAGCTCGACCTCGGGCTCGCTCGCCGTGCTCGAGGTCATGCTGAAGCCAATCTCGTCGCCGTGGCGGCCGAAGTGGCGGGTAAGGACCTCGGCCGCCGCCGCGCCCAGGGTGCTGTGCGTCGACGGATAGTCCTGGACGGGGGGTGTCACGAGCAGCGGCGTGAAGCTCGGATCGGCGACGGTCTTCGGATTACCGTCGCGGTCCCCCTGCTGGATCGCCGTGATCGGGCGCCAGAAATCGTAGTGAAATTTGGCGTCCCACCCCGCGATGTAACTGTCCGCCATCGCGACGTTGACCAGCGCGAACAGACGCGCCGTGCTGGCGAGGCCTGGCTGCTCTTGCTCGGCCACGACCCTCGTCACCCGATTCCAGCCGATGTCCGAAAACTCGTACCAGAAACGGGCGTAGGCGCTCTCCTCCGCGCTGCGCGTGACGCTGTTCACGTCGCCCCGGCTCTTGACCTCGTCGTACGCAGCGGCGTACTCCGCGCTAGCGAGCGCCGGCGGCGGCCCGGGACGGAACTGATTCGACGATTTCAGACCGAACGGGGTCACGTTTTGCCAGCCCGGGCGAGCAATGACACCGGGCATCGTGAACTGGTAGTCGCCAGGCTCGCTGCCCGGCGTGTAGGGCGTGCTCGCGTCCGAGCCATCGTCGCTACGCAACGTGACGAGCTGTTGGCCCACGCGCCGTCCCAGCGCGACGCCGCGCCACTCACTGTAGCCGTTCGGAACGCCGCCGAGCGACGCCTCGAGCTTGCCCGAAAGCGCCGCGCGCTGCGCCGGAAATAGCCGGATCAGCACCTCGTGCGCAGCGGACGCTGCCGCGGCGACGGGGTTGGCGGTCAGGTCTCGCTTCTTGAACGTGTACGGACGATAGAAGCGATAAGCCGTCGCGTTGACGGCGTCGTGCATGGCCAGATGGACCATGGTCAGAACGCGCGTGGCGACCAGCGGATCCGCGTAGCCGTCGTGCTCGGTGAGGGCGTCGATGGTGTGCGCGTTCCACTCGAGCACGACGTCGTTCGGCAGGGAAAATAGCGCCTCCTGAGTGCTTTCGAGCGATTCCTCGGCCTCGCCAGGCTCCGCTTCGGCACCGCACGCGCTCGCGCTGAGCGCGAGACCGGCCATCAACATCCACTGTGCGCAGTCAATCCTGTCCATCACATTTCTCCTTGATGCGCTGCTCTGTGGCAACGTCACGGACGAATGTCGGGCAGCGTCGTTGGAGTCAGCGTTTGAAGGAGCGTCGAATCTGCGAGGGCACGTTTTTTGCGCTGCAGGCCCTGCCTGCAAAAGTACGGCTCGTCGCGCGCCGTGGCGGTGTCCTATGCTCGCGCGGACGACCCACCTAGCCTCGGAGGCGCGCTCATGATCGAGCTCAGACGCGAAGAAAACGTGTTCATCCTGCACATGAAGAGCGGAGAAAACCGCTTCAACGAGCCGTTCATCACGGCGCTGAACGGTGCGCTCGACGAGGTGGAAGGGTTCGACGGACCCGCGGCGCTCGTGACGACGGGTGAGGGCAAGTTCTACTCGAATGGCCTCGATCTGAGCTGGATGATGGGGCCGGAGTGCGGCGCGCCGCCGGCGTTCGTCGGCCGAGTGCAGGCCCTCCTGGCCCGCCTGCTGACGTTTCCACGCATCACGGTCGCCGCGCTCAACGGACACACCTTCGCTGCGGGCGCGATGCTCGCGCTGTGTCACGACTTTCGCGTGATGCGCGACGACCGCGGCTACTTCTGCCTGCCCGAAATCGACATCAACATCCCCTTCACGCCCGGCATGTCCGCGCTGATTCAAGCCCGACTGAGCCCGCAGGTCGCCCACGAAGCCTGCGCGACGGGGCGCCGCTATGCGGCGAGCGAAGCCGTATCAGCGGCGATCGTCTCCGAGGCGTGCGCCGAAGCCCAAGTGCTGCCCCAAGCCGTGGCGCGCGCCGCTGCCCTCGCCGCCAAGACCCCCGCGACGCTGGGCGCCATCAAACGCGGCTTGTATCCGAGCGTGATCGAAAAGCTGCTCGCCGCCGATGTGACGCTCAGCGGAGTCGTCTAGTTCGGCGCTCACGAGAGACGGTGAGCGAACGCTCAAATGGCGAGCAGGTTTTGGAACGGCTTACGATTCTTCCAGCGATAGGCGCCAAAATCGCGTTGATCAGTGGAAAGGATGCGCCCGGTCCCCAGGTGCTCCGCGAGTACGACGAGCGAGGCATCCGCCAAATCCATCGGTAGCTTCGCGTATTTGAGCATCAGCTCCGCGATACGTGGCAAGTGCTCGCGCGAGATATCGAAGATCTCGTACGCACCGCGCGTGCCGCTCTCGACGAACGCCCGGGCAGATTTTTCTCCCAGGCGAGTGAGCAAGAGGTGGCACGTCTCCGTCAGTACGGGCCACGTCGTGATGAGCGGCTCGTCGATGTGAGACAATGCCTTCTGCGCGCGCGCATGGTGCCGGTCGCGAACGTTCGCGAGAGCCAGCCAAAATCCGGTGTCCGCCAAAATCAAGAGTGCTTGCCTGCCAGCGTACGGGACAGGTGCTCCTTGTACGTGTCCGACAGATCCGACGGGCCGGCGGCGCCAGCGATGAACCCTGTCGCTTCCAGGATGTCCCGCGCTCTTGCGCCGCTCGCGTGAATCGCCTCGTAGTAGAGGTCGATTGCCGCGCGCACGACGTCGCTCGTGCCGAGGCCGGTGCGACGGCGGAGGTAGGCTACCTTTCGCTCCATGTCCGGATCTAGTCGGGCATTCAAACGCGAGCGCGCTGTCATCCAAAATGTATGACACGGCGCATTCTCAGGCGCAACGGCAATAATTCGTGGAAATACTGGTGCTTCCTCACAGAGCCACGTCTTCGAACGAGGTGCGATCGGGCGGGCCTGCGGCAAACAGAAACTTCGGTTTGGCGCCTTTGCGGGCCCGCGCGGGCAACGCCACCAGTAGACTCGATACGGTACCGAACCCGAGCTCGGTCACGACGTTCATCGCACCCTCTTGCAGTCCGTTCACGTCCGACTCGCGGCTACTGAGCACGGCTTGCCAATCCGCCCAATCGCCGCGATCCGGATCCGGCACGCGGGCCGCCCGTAGGCGGGGCAGGTAGCGGCGAATACGCGCCGAGGTTTCGTCGTTCAGATCGTATGCCGTGAGCATCGATAATCCGGGCGGTAGCGTCGTCACCTCGATGTGCGCAGCGGGCGCGTCGGTGTGCCGAAGCCAGTAGGCGCCCTCGCTGTCGGCGACGACGAGGTTGAACGCGCGATACGCCGGCGCATCCAGGCGCGACAGCGCATCGGCAGCCGCGCGCGCGCGGTCGTGCGCGAGCGCATCGAGCACGAGCTCACCGCGGCTGCGTTTGCCGGCAGCCGGTCCGAGCGTGGCGCGGCGATTCATGATGCCGGCCGCGACGCCGCCGTCGTTCAAGCCGAACCAACTCCCGCCCGCGAGCTCGTCGAGGCCCGCGATGACACGCGGCTGGTCCGGCCAGTGTCGCCCAGGAGGGTGCCAGGGGCGATCGAGCATTTCGTCGCGATTGGCCCCGATCAACACGGGCCAGGCGTGCTCCGGACGATGCAGAACGATCAACGTGCACATGGCGAGCCTTCCGCTGTGCAGCGGCGAGCTACCGCGCGGGCAGGACGTCGGTCTCGCCGCTCTGACTCGGAAGCTTTGAGCGCTCCGGGCTGGCAGCCACCGGCTCGGCGCTCTGTTCCGTCAGCGCGGTGCGGCGCGCGGCGAGCAAGCGGACCACCGCCACGATGCCCGCGAACGCGGTCAGCACCGCGAGCACAGCCTCCGTGCGCACTCCCAGGAGCTTCAGGCTGCTCGCGAGGAGCACGATCACCAGAGCCGGGCGGATCCAGCGATCCGGAGCCTTGGACGACAGCAGGGCTCCCACGAACACTCCGGGTAGGGCGCCGACCAAAATCGAGACCGTGAGCCCGAGCTGGAAGTCACCGAAGAGCAGATGCGCGAGCGACGCCGCGGCAACTAGCGGCACCGCTTGCACGAGATCCGTGCCCACCAGCTCGGAGAGGCGCAGGCGCGGGTACAGCGCCAGCAAGAGGAGCATCATCACCGAGCCGGAGCCAACCGACGTCATGCCCACCACGAGCCCGCCCGTCACGCCGACCAGTACCGTTGGCAAACGCCGCACCTGGAGCGGCGCTTCCTCGGCCTCGGCGCTACCGCGCTTGCGTTGAATGATGCCCTTGAGACACAGCGCGCCGGCCGCGATGAACAGCGCGACGCCGAGCGCCGTGCGCACCGCGTCCTCGAGCGCGGGCCCCGAGCCGAGGAGCTTGAGCAGGAACACGCCCGCGAACGCCGATGGCACCGAGCCCACGACCAGCCACAGCACGAGGGAGCCGTGGATCTTGCCGCGCTTCATGTGCACGCCGCCGCCCAGCGGTTTCATGATCATCGACGCGACCAGGTCGCTCGACACGGCGGCCAGCGGCTGCACACCGAACAAGAGCACGAGCACGGGCGTCATGAGCGCCCCGCCGCCCATTCCCGTCAGGCCAACGACGAATCCCACCAGCGCGCCCGCGATGGAGACGACCCAGTCGATAGCCATGCCGAAATACCTAACACCGGTATTCCCTATCGGAAAGGTAGACAATGGCGGCCAGAGGAATTTGTTGATGAGAATCATATACTTACACATTTCACCCAAGAGCGCGTTCCCCGCCCAGCGACAGGAACCGACTACACTGACGGCATGCCCACGGCGCTGCTCGAGCGTCACCCGAGCGACTCGTTCGCGCCCGACGCGCTCGCTGCGCGACGCTTGGGCATTGCTGCGGCCGTCGTGGCGGGTGCCGACCTCGCGTACGTCATTCTGTATCGAACCCTGTGGGCGCAAGACGGGAATCCCATCGGCCTCGCCACTGGCCTGCTCGGTCTGGCCGTCTCTGCGGTGGTCGCCGTCTATCTGCTGAGCGGCCAGCGCGAGGCGTCGCGCATCGTGCTGATCGGAGTGGGCTACGAGGTCGTGCTGGCGCTGACGCTGGCCCTCGCCGAGGCGTCAGCGGCGAACTACGAGGTCGTGAGCGCGCAGGTGTCGTGGAGCGCGGTGATCATCGTCCTGTTTCCTTTTCTGACACCGGCGCGGCCTGCGGTGGTGCTCGCGGCTTCGCTGGCCGCCGCAGCGACGGTACCGCTGGCCATGGCGCTGGTGTTCGGCGTCCTGGGTCGGCGCTGGCCGGACGGTGCCATTGTCGCTTCTTACGTCATTCCGCCGTTTCTGTGCGCGGTGCTGGCGTGGGCACCGACGCGTGTGCTCGCGCAGTTATCGGCGGCCGTGCAGAAGGCGCGCCGGCTCGGCAACTACGAGCTCACGGAGCGCTCGAGGAAGCGCACGCGCGCGGCCTGATTCATCGCGACATCAAGCCCGCCAATCTGTTCGTGTCGAGGAAGGGCAGCACGGTGGACCTCGTGAAGCTCCTGGACTTCGGCCTCGTGAAGCGCTGGAACCAGCGGGACGACGACGATCTCGTGAAGTCGCTCCAGCTGTCGGCCACGGGCGCGGGGCACACCGTGGCCGGCCAGATCGTCGGCACGCCGGCATTCCTCGCCCCGGAAGCGGCGCTCGGCGAGCAGGCGATCGATCACCGCGCGGATATTTATGCGCTCGGCTGCGTCGGCTACTGGATGCTGACGGGCACGCACGTCTTCGCCGAAGACAGCGTGATCGCCATGGCCCTCGCCCACATCACGAAGGCCCCCGAGCCCCCGTCGCAGCGCACCGATCGCGCGATCGTTCCGGAGCTCGAAGCGCTGATGATGAGCTGCCTGCGCAAGGATCCCAGAGAGCGTCCGAGCTCGGCGGAAGCGCTGCGCGTCGCGCTCTCGGCAATTCCGCTGGAGAACGCCTGGTCGCGCGAGCGCGCGCTCGCCTGGTGGGCACAGCGCTTGCCAAAGCAGAAGCCCGCGTCGAGCACGGCGTGAGTACTCACGCACTCGTGGTTTGGTGTGGCACGGTCGCGGCCGCAAATGGCTTGTCCCACTCGGCCTTTTCGTAGCGAAGCACGTCGCGTACCGTGGGGCGTTTGCGGTGGCGCTCGTGATAAGCGCTGAGCGCAGGGTAGGGGTCGAGAGAGATTCCGGAGTGCGGCATCAGCATGAGCGCCCAGAACAGATACGCATCGGCGGCAGTGAACTCCTCGCCCAGCAGGGTGTCCCGCGACTCGAGGTGTGTATTCAGGACGCCGAACGCGCGGCCGCCGCACGTCCGCGCGAAGTCCTTCACGGCATCCGGACAGGGGTTGTAAATCGGCGCAAGAATCCTCTTGTGCAGCTCTGTCGAGACGAACGAGAGCCAGCGCACGAGCTCGTAATGGTCTCGAGGCTTCGCGGATGGTGCGCGCTCCGCGAGGTAAAAGAGCACGGCCACGTTCTCCGTCAGAATCCGTCCATCATCGAGCACCAGCGTCGGGACCTGTCCCATCGCGTTGTCCACGAAGAGATCCGAGCCCGAGGCGGTGCGTTTCGTCGAGAGCTCGACCCGCACCAGCTCGACGTCGAGATCGACCTCCCGGCAGGCGACGTGAGCCGCCAGCGAGCAGGCGAACGGCGAATAAAAGAGCTTCATGATGCGACTCCTGGTGATATTTGTTCGGCGCGGTACATAAATCAGGCTTCAAGGTCTGCCCGTCAATCTTTTTGTTCCATTCGGTACATAAATGCTCAAACCCACCGGTAAACGCGGGCGTCCTCGCGAGTTCGACCCCAAGCTCGCGCTCGCCGGCGCCAGCGAGACCTTCATTCGCTACGGCTATTCCGGCGCTTCGCTCGACGCGCTCGCGCGCGCGATGCAGCTCAACAAGCCGAGCCTGTACGCGGCGTTCGGCGACAAGCGTTCGCTCTATCTGCTGGTGCTCGAGGAGCGCTATCGCCGGGTCGGCGTGCGCTATCGCGCACAGTTCGACAAGGGCCGCACGCTCGAAGAAGCGCTGCGCAACGTCTTCGAGGACGCCGTGGAGGTGTGTCTCGGTGAGGGTGGCCCGCCGGGCTGTCCGATCGCCAGCGCCGCTGCGACGGAGGCGCTCGAGGATCCGGAAATCGGCAAAGCCACGCGCCAGTTTCGCGTCATGAGCGACAAGGGCATCGCGGGCTGGATCCGCAGCAAGATCGAACCCGAACGCGCCTCACTCGCGGACGGCATCGCGCGCCTCGCGAGCGGCGTCCTCTACGACATCGCGCTCCGCGCGCGCGGGGGCGAATCACGCGCCGAGCTCCGCCAGCTCGCGCGAGACGCGGCGCAGATCCTCGCCGGAGCGACGGGCAAAAAGCGCAAACGCTGAGCGCGGGATTGCAGAGAAGCGTGGCACCTTCGGAGCCGGGCTTCATCCGACCCTCTTGCTCACCGCATCAGCGAACCGGTCCGTCCGGATTGAGCGATTGGGCCGAGACGAATACGCAATTCGAACCTCGACGTCCCCGCAGCACGTTCGAGGGAGAAGGGGACGCCGCCGCCTGTACCATTTGCGCGCGCATCGTCAGTGCCTGGTTACCCGGATGCACCGAACAGGAAACCTCAGAATCGCCGGAAGTTCGTGATCCAAGCCTTTGTCAGGCGTTGGGCGTTTCCAGCGAGCTTCAGCCCCCGGATATCGTCTTCCCAGAATGGCTGAATCCGTTCGGCGGTGAATGCATCGCTCAGACCAAGCTTCAGCTGGCAATCAACTACTGCAGCGGTATGATTGAAGCCACTCACAGCTGCACGGAAGAATGGCATCTCGTGGGCCACCGCGAAGAAGTGCGGGGCTACCCGGAGGCATGGTGGGTGCGCGAGACGGTGATCGAGCCGGACTCGAATTGTGAGCGTGGCTTCTTATACGGAAGCGTCGATCGAGTGTCGCGCAGCCACCGAAGTCCGCGTCGTGAGCATTGAGGCTTTTCTGAGGACCACTTGGCCCCAGACGCCGCACACCCTGGAATCGAAAGATCTGCTTGCGAGCCCGGTGACTCTCAAACCCGGCGAATCGGTTTGGAGGGACGTCCATTTCGCGCAAGGTAAGCAGGGGACGAAAATTAGCGTGCAGTCCGGCTGCGAACGCACCACGCCGGAGCCACCGAGCTCCGCACCCGTACTTCCGCGCCCGCCAGCGGCTCCGCGTGGCCCGGGATGGCCGGCGGGATCGCCTGGTCACTAACAACAGGCCCATGCGCCTGAGCTTTTGACCGCGACGTCAACAGCATGCGCCATACGCATGCACGGCCGGCTCGGCGCGTGGGAGCGGGTTGACAGCGGCGCTCCGAACGGTACACTTGAACGGTACACATGTCGCGGAGCATCAGCCTCGTGGCCGCCCGGAAAGACCTCGGCCGGATCGTGGAAGAGGTCGGTCGCACGGGAACCCCCGTGAACCTGACCCGTCGGGGCAAAGTCGTGGCGCGCATCGTCCCAGAGGGGCGCAATGGCGCCGGGGACTCGCTCGCCGCATTGCGCGGAACGGCCGAGCTGACGGGCGGGTTCGAAGACCTGACGCGCGACCTCCGGCAGCTCCGCGAAGAGGGTCGCAAGGCCCTTGAACGGAGAACAACGCCAAGGCGAGTGCGGGCGAAAAACCTTGGTTGAGCTCCGCGCCGTACTGGATACGGCGCCGCTCGTGGCGATCGCGACCGGTACCGAACGGAGCCTCGGACCCGAGGCGAAGCGGTTGGTGAAGCGCGCCGCGCGAACAGGCGCGTTGCTCGGAATCCCGTCGATTTGTCTGTTCGAGGTGGCGCAGCTGGAAGAGCGCGGCCGGCTCAAGCTCCGGCTTCCGTTCGAAGAATGGTGCGGCTTGCTGGAGGAGAGCGCCGGGCTTCGCATCCTCCCGCTCGACCTGGGTGTCGTCTCCGAGGCGCGCGCGCTGCCGGCGCTGAGAGATCCGTTCGATCGGCTGATCGCGGGCACCGCGGTAGCGCACGGCGTGCCGCTCGTGACACCCGACCGGCGCATCGCGGGGAGCGGACGCGTCACGGTGGTGTGGTAGAGCGTGGGCGCCGAGAGCTGCACGCACCGCTGAGCCGTAACAAAATTGTCGTTTCGTGGCAATGTCCACGCTCGACGTCGATAGCCGTGCGAAGGCGGCGACCCGCTGCAACACCCCAGCGGTGGCGATTGCAGTTTCTGTACAGAAACATCGCAGGGGGTGCCGTGAGGGTGTCGACAATTCCGTCGCGCCGGCGCGAGTCGAGCGACGAAAACGTTGCACGGCTCGGAGATCGCCGGATGTCAGCGCGATTTCGCGATTCGCGATTCGGCTGCATCTGGCTGTCTTCCGTATGTGTGTCGATGTGCGGCACGCAGCTTGCTCAAGGGTAAGTCGGTCGAGCGGTGCACGGCGGTGCGACCGCGCTTCGCTCGACGCGGCGATGTCCGTCAACCCGGAGAAGAACCATTTCGAATCCTGCAGAGTCCAGCCGCCCCGTGATTGCGCTCCTCGAGTCGCGCATGTCGCGCGAGCTGGCACGCCTGGTCGAAAAACACGGCGGCGTTCCGCGTTGTGCGCCGGCCGTGCGAGAGTCGGCGGCTCTGTCGGTCACTCAGGCGCGAAAGCTGATCGATGATCTCGAGAGTGAGCGTCACGAGCTCGTGATCTTCATGACGGGCGTCGCCGTCTCCTTGTTGTTCGAGCTGGCGGAGGAGATCGGGCGTCGCGGCGCCCTGGTCGACAGCCTGCGACGCCTCACCACCGTCTGTCGCGGGCCGAAGCCCGCAGCCGCGCTGCGCGGCTTCGGGGTGCGCCCGACGCTCACGGCTCGCGAGCCCTACACCACCGCCGAGCTCATCGACGCCATGAGCGGCCTCGAGCTCGCCGGTCGCCACGTGATCTTGATGCACTATGGCGAACGCAGCGACACGCTCGCCGAGACCTTACTGGCGCGCAGGACGACGCTCGAGGAGCTCTGGCTGTATCGCTGGCTCATGCCCGAGGACACCCGGCCGCTCGAAGAGCTGCTCGCGCAGATTCTGAGGGGCGAAGTGCAGGCCCTGGCCATCACTTGCCAGATCCAATTCCGCCACCTGTTCGAGGTTGCGGAGCGCTCCTCACTCGGTAACGCTCTCGTGCGCGCGCTCAACGAGCACGTGGTGGTCGCCGCCGTCGGTCCCACCTGCGAGGCAATCCTATGTGCCCACGGGGTCAATGTGCACGTCATTCCCGATCATCCCAAGATGGGGCCGCTCGTGATGGCGTTGATGCGACACCTCGATTCGCGCTCGCAGCTGCCCCCGCGTTCAAACCCAACAACCGTACATTGAGAAAACCAACCCACTCATGATCACGCTTTGCCTTACCTGTCTACCGACGCTCTCGAAACGTCCACTTCGAGTCATGACTCGAAGCCTCGTGCCGGCCGGCTGCGTGCTTCTGCTCGCGCAGCCAGCGCTGGCGCAAGATCCCGCGGAAGCGGAAGCACCTGCCATGGAAGCCGCGCCTGCAGAACCCGAAGGCGCAGCACCGGTAACACCCCTGGACGAGCCGGCACCGCCCCCGGCGGATCCTGCGCCCGCCGTTCTCGAGCCCTCGGCGGACGCTGCCGTGGTAGCGCCGAAACCGAAGCCGGCGCCGTACTCACTGCCGTTCCAGTTACGCCCCGTGCTCGCCTTGAACGTGGTTCGTTTGGATACCTCGATCGGTTTCTACGAAAACCCCGCTTCCGGCGAGTCGGGCAACGCCGTTGCCTCGATGTTGCTGCTGAGCAAGAAGATCACCGACGACTTCGCCCCGCTCTTGCGGTTCGGCGTCGTATCGAACAACCCGCCGGAGGGCGCGGGGGACTCTGCGGTCAACTTTCTGAATCCCGTGATCGGCGCGGCCTACGCGCTCACCTTCGGACCCGAGTGGAAGCTCGGGTTGTTCTTGGGCGTCGCGGTGCCAGTCGGTTCGGGCGGCGGCAATGATCCGGAGCCCGAACGGGGCCTGGCCAATGCGACGGGAATCCGCGTGCGGTCGGCCATGGACAACGCGATGTTCGCCGTCAACGACTTCACCGTCTTCCCCGGGGTCGGGCTGGCGTACGTGGCGCACGGCTTGACGGTGCAGGCAGAGGTCACGGTGCTGCAGCTCACGCGCGTGCGCGGCGACGAGGCGCAGCCGGACAAGTCCAAGACCAACTTCACGACGGGCCTGCACGCCGGCTATTTCTTCGCGCCCTGGGTCTCCGCGGCCGTCGAGCTCCGTCACCAGCGCTGGCTGTCGACGCCGAAGTTCGTCGAGAACGACGCGACGGATACTTTGCGCGACACGACCACGGTGGCGTTCGGGCCGCGCTTTCACGCCAAGCTCGGCGAGACGCTCTGGATGCGACCGGGCATCTCGCTGACCCTGCCGATCGACGATCCGATGCAGGACTCGAAATACAAGATCGTACAGCTCGATTTTCCTTTCCCGTTCTGAGCGCGGAACGACCATGAAGCATAACGACGACAAATCATCCAAACCAGGTCAACGCGCGCTCAGCCGTCGCGAAGTCGCCCAGCTCGCTCTGACGGGGCTGGCCGCCTGGGCGTGCAGCAAGAAGACCGAGTCCACGGCCGCGCCGGCCGCTGCGAGCTCCGCCGAGCTCGCGAAAATGGACCTGCCGGAGACAAACCTCGAGAAGACCGACTTGAAGTTCGGCTTCATCAAGCTGACGGACTGCGTGCCGCTGATCATCGCCAAGGAGAAAGGCTTCTTCAAAGAGCAAGGCTTGAACGTCGAGCTCGAGGCGCAGGCAAACTGGAAGATCCTTCTGGATCGAGTCATCGCCGGCGAGCTCGACGGCGCGCATATGCTCGCCGGCCAGCCGCTCGGTGCGACGGTGGGCATCGGCACCAAGGCGGACATCGTGACCGCGTTCACCATGGACCTGAACGGAAACGCCATCACCGTTTCCAACAAGATCTGGGAGCGCATGCAAGCGCACAACCCGAAGCTGAAAAGTCCGCAGCCGCCGCATCCGATTTCAGCCGAGGCTCTCCTGCCGGTGGTCAAGGAGTTCAAGGCCAAGGGCACACCGCTGAAGTTTGGCATGGTGTTCCCGGTCTCGACTCACAACTACGAAATTCGCTACTGGCTCGCGGCGGCCGGCATTCACCCCGGCTTCTACACGGCGACCGACACGCGCGGAGTCGACAAGGCGGACGTTCTGCTGTCAGTCACGCCGCCGCCGCAGATGCCGGCCACCTTGGAAGCCGGCACCATTCACGGCTACTGCGTGGGCGAGCCCTGGAATCAACAGGCCGTGGCCAAAGGCATCGGCGTGCCCGTGGTCACGAACCTGGAGATCTTCAGGAACAAGCCCGAGAAGGTGTTCGGGGTCACCCGCGCCTGGGCGGACAAGAACCAGAAGACGCACGTGGCGACGGTCAAAGCGCTGATCCGCGCCTGCAAGTGGCTCGACGAGAGCGTCGACAACCGGCGCGAGGCGGCCAAAATCCTCTCGAACAAGAGCTACGTCGGCGCGGACGAACAAGTCATCGCCAACAGTATGACGGGGCACTTCTACTTCCAGAAGTCCGACAAGCTCGAGATGCCCGACTTCAACGTCTTCTATCGCTATCACTGCAATTACCCCTTCTACAGTGATGCGATCTGGTTTCTCACGCAGATGCGCCGCTGGGGCCAGATCCCAGAGCCGAAACCCGACGCGTTCTATCACGAAACCGCGCGCAGGGTTTACTTGCCCGATGTCTACAAGAAGGCTGCCCAGGAGCTCCTGGACAAGGGGCAGATCGCCAAGGCCGACGTGCCCTGGGACAGCGACGGTTACAAGCCGCCCTTCGACGGTTTCATCGACCGCGTCGAGTACGACGGACGCAAGCCGCTCGAGTACCTGAAAAAGCACAAATTGGGGATCAAAGACGCTGTCTGAGTCGTCCGATTCCGAGGAGTCCTGGTCATGAGTCTCAATTCAACAGCCGCCAGGTCGCAGGTGAAGTCCTGGTTTCCGAACGCGCTCACGCTGGATGCGCAGAAGCTCCGCGGTGCGCTCATTCAAGTCCTCGTTCCGCTCGTGGCGTTCGCGCTGTTTCTCGGTGCCTGGACGCTCGCCGCGCGCGGTGTCGTGACGAAGTACGGCACGCTGCCGACCCCTGCGCATGTCTGGCACGAATGGACCATACTGATGATCGATCACCGCGCGACCCGCGATGCGCAGGCAGAGTACTACCGCGAACAGCAGGTCGAGAGCGCGACCAACCGTCGCTACGCCGAGATCGCGCGCGCCAAGGCTAGTGTCGCGACCAGCCCCGCGCAGAGCGCTTCTCTTCAGCAAAAGGCTGAGCGCTTCGCACAGCTCGCGGTTCAGGCCGAAACGCGGCGCTTCTCCGGAAGCCCCACGTTCATCGATCAGATCTTGACCAGCTTGAAGACCGTATTCGCGGGTTTTCTCGTGGCGTCGCTGCTGGCCATTCCGATCGGGATTCTGTGCGGAATGAGCCGAATCTTTCAGGCGGCTGTCAGCCCCATGGTGCAAATTTTCAAGCCGGTGTCGCCGCTCGCCTGGCTGCCGATCGTCATGATCGTGGTGGGCGCGCTGTACACCACCGATCCATCCGAAGCATGGTTCGAAAAATCGTTCATCAGCTCGGCGCTCACGGTGTCGCTGTGCTCGCTTTGGCCCACGCTCGTGAATACCGCGATCGGCGTGAAGGCGATCGACAAGGATCATCTCAACGTCGCGCGCGTGCTCAACTTGAGCTGGACCACGCGCGTACGCAAGATCGTGATTCCCTCTTCGCTGCCGTACATCTTCGCGGGCCTGCGTATCTCGCTCGGCGTGGGCTGGATGGTGCTGATCGCCGCGGAGATGCTCGCGCAGAACCCCGGCCTCGGCAAGTTCGTGTGGGACATGTTCCAGAACGGCAGCAACGCCACCTTGGCTCGCATCATGGTCGCGGTCTTCACCATCGGCGTGATCGGCTTTCTGCTCGACCGCGTGATGGTGTTCTTGCAGCGCACCGTGAGCTACCAGGGCGCCAGCGTCTGAAGAGAGGGACCGGTACGACCCATGAGTTTTCTGGAGCTTCACGCCGTTTCCAAGAGCTACTCCGAAGGCCGCGGGGCGCCGGCGGTACTGCGCAACGTCTCGCTCGAGATCGCCGAACATGAGTTCGTCGCCATTCTGGGCTTCTCCGGCAGCGGCAAGACCACGCTCATCTCGCTCATCGCCGGCTTGATCGCGCCGAGCAGCGGCAGCATCACGCTGAGCGGCGCGAAGGTGCGCGGCCCCGGCCCGGATCGCGGGGTGGTGTTCCAGAACTACTCGCTCTTGCCCTGGCTCTCCGCCTACGAAAACGTCGCGCTCGCCGTGGACCAGACCTTCGCGGACTGGCCCAAGGCGCGCCGGCGCGAGCACGTCGTACAGGCGCTCGAGCTCGTGAACCTGGGTCACGCGCTCGACAAGAAGCCGTCCGAGCTGTCGGGCGGTATGCGCCAGCGCGTCTCGGTTGCGCGAGCGCTGGCCATGGACCCCAAGATTTTGCTGCTCGACGAGCCGCTTTCTGCGCTCGACGCGCTGACCCGCGCGTCGCTGCAGCAGGAAATCGAACGCATCTGGGCACGCGAGAAGAAGACCGTGGTGCTGATCACGAACGACGTCGACGAAGCGTTGCTCCTGGCTGACCGGGTGATCCCCCTCACGCCCGGCCCGAACGCCACGCTCGGCCGCGCCTTTCGCGTGACGTTGCCGCGTCCGCGCGAACGCAGAACGTTGAATCACGACCCTGCGTTCAAGCAGCTGCGCAACGAAATCATTCTCTATCTGAACGAGCTGCGCAACACGTCCGCAGGCAAGTCCGTGGCGCTCGCCGCGCGCAGCGAGCCCATCGTGGAGAGCGCCGAAGGGGTCAGCGCGGCGTGAAGGAGTGAGAGCGATGTCTGCGTACGTCGAGTTTTATCAAGTAACCAAAGAGTTCCCGACCCCCGCCGGGCCGGCCGTCGTGGTCGACGGCTTCGACCTGAAGATGAACGAGGGGGAGTTCGCCGCGCTGATCGGTCACTCCGGATGCGGCAAATCGACGGTGCTCGGCATGGCGGCCGGGCTGACTCCGCTCACCTCGGGCGGCATCATCGTGGCAAACCGCGAAGTGACGGCGCCGGGGCCGGATCGCGCCGTGGTGTTTCAGGCGCCCTGCTTGCTGCCCTGGCTTTCGGCGCTGGAGAACGTGCTGCTCGGCGTAGAGAGCGTCTTCGGCGAGCTGTCCAAGCGCGAACGCGACGCAGAGGCCCGGCGCGCGCTCATGCTCGTGGGTCTGGGCGACGCCATGGAGCGCTATCCCGCGGAGCTGTCGAGCGGCATGCAGCAGCGGGTCGGCATTGCCCGGGCCCTGGCGCTGAAACCCAAGATGCTGCTGCTCGACGAGCCGTTCGGGATGCTCGATTCGCTGACCCGCATGGAGCTGCAGGAGGTGTTGCTCGGCCTGGTCGAGCGCGGCCACACCACCGCGCTCATCGTGACGCACGACGTGGACGAAGCGCTGTTTCTGGCGGACCGCGTGGTGATGATGACCAGCGGTCCGCGCGCCAAGGTCGGAGCCGTGCTCGACGTCCCATTCAAGCGCCCGCGCCGCAGAGACGCGGTCCTCGCACACGCCCGTTACTACGAGCTGCGCGAAGAATTGATCGGCTTTCTGGAGGCCCAGGAGCCTCAGGGCGCCGCGGACGCCACGAAGAAGGCGGCCGCCGCGTAAGGATCCATGCAATCGACGCGCGCTCACCATCTACGATTCGACGCGCTGTGGACCCCGGCGCGACCGTTGTTCGCGCGGCTGAAGACCGGGTCGCGCACGAAGCTGCAGGCGAGTCAGAAGGCGCCGCGAGCGCGTCTCGTCGTGATCGGAAACGGCATGGTCGGCCAGCGCTTCTGCGAGCGCTTGATCGAGCTCGAAGCCGGCGCCAGATACGAGATCGTCGTACTCAGCGAGGAGGCCATTCCCGCTTACGATCGCGTGCACCTCAGCGATATCTGGCGCGGGCGCGCTGCCGGTGAGCTAGTGCTGCGCGATCGCGCCTGGTACAGCGCGAACGGCGTGGAGCTCTGCCTCGATGAACGCGCCGAGACCATCGATGTCGAAGCGCAGCGAGTGACGACGCACACGGGGCGCGAGGTGCGTTACGACAAGCTGGTACTGGCCACCGGCTCGCGCGCCACGGTGCCGAAGCTCTCCGGCGAGGGCGTGGCAGCGCTGATGGCGTACCGCACCATCGGGGATGCGCAGCGCATTCTGAGGGAGATCGGCAGGAGCCGCTCGCGGGATCGGCGCGTCGTCATCATCGGCGGCGGACTGCTCGGCCTGGAAGCCGCGCGCGCCATGCAGCAGCTCGGCTGCGAGGTGGTCGTGATCGAGACGGCGAGTCAGCTGATGCCGAGACAGCTCGATCCGCCGGCGGCCGCAGAGCTCGCACGAGCGCTGCGCGGATCGGGCATCGATCTGCGCCTCAAAGCCTCGATCGCGCGCGTGGCGACGACGGAGTCGGGCGTGCGACTCGAGCTCGACGACGGCGAAGCCGTGACTGCGGGGATGGCAGTGGTCGCTGCGGGAGCTCGCGCCTGCGACGAGCTGGCACGTGCGGCGGGGCTGCGCTGTCACCAGCGCGGCGGGGTAGAGGTCGACGAGCGCCTGCAGACCTCTCGCGCGAACGTATTCGCGATTGGCGAATGTGCGAGTCACGTCGGTGTGCCGCACGGCCTGGTCGCTCCGGGCTACGCCATGGCCAACGTTCTGGCGGACAATCTCGTCGGCAAGAAGCGGCGCTTGCCGCCGCAGGAAGCCGTGACCCGGCTCAAGCTCGATCTGATCGAAGTCACCGTGCTGGGCAATCCACTCGAATCTGCCGACCAACACGACTGGGTTTGGCAAAAGGAAGGCCACTACCGGCGTTTGCTCGTCGGGCTCGATCGGCGCATCAACGCTGCCCTCTGCGTGGGTCCCTGGGACGAGCTACCGTTGCTGCAGCGCCTGGTCTCGGAAGGGCGCCGCGTGCGCCTGCGCGATCTGCAGGCCTTTCGGCGCACGGGCAAGCTCGGCGCAGAAGGCGCCCAGCCCGCCATCCTGGTCTTGCCGGCCGAGACGGTCATCTGCCAGTGCGCGAACGTCACGTGCGGCACTCTGCGCCGGGCGATCGCGGCTGGCCACTCGGATCCCGACGCGCTCGCCAGGACGACGTCGGCGAGCACGCTGTGCGGAAGCTGTAAACCGCTGCTCGTGCAAATGTGCGGCATGGGGCAGGTCGTTGCTCCCCAACCGCCCAGCCGTGTTTTGCCGATCGCCGGGGCGACGGGTGCGATTCTGGCGCTGGCGATCGCCGTCGCTCCGCGCATTCCGATCGCCGACAGCGTGCTCAGCGAGGGCATCGACGTATTGTGGGTGGATCCGCTGTGGAAGCAGGTGAGCGGCTTCACGCTCGTTGCGCTGATCGCGCTGGGCCTGGGCCTGAGCCTGCGCAAGCGCAGCGCGAAGTTTCGCTGGGGCAACGTCAACGCCTGGCGGGTGGTGCACGGGGTGTTCGGTGTGCTGGGGCTCGTGGCGTTGATCGCGCACACGGGGTTTCGCCTGGGGGACAACCTGAATCGGGTGCTCGCGCTGGCGTTCCTCGCGAGCGCTTTCACGGGCGCGGCGTCCGGCATGCTGGCACGCGTGTCGCTCACGCGCCCGGGCTCTCGCCTGAGCCAGATCGCGCCGCACGTGCGCAGCTTGCACGACTACACGTTCTGGCCGCTGCCCGTGCTCGTCGGACTACACGTCTTCAAAACATACTTCTATTGAGCTCGTCGTTTAGCGTTCGTCTTTCATCTCGAATCTGAGTCGTTTCTGCTCGTTTCGACCCCGTTTCGCTCGTGCTCGGTGCGGTCTCTCGACTTTCGCGCTGACGCTTCAGTGTACCCATGCGCAAAAGGTTCGTCATTGGCTCGATCGGTATCAGCGTGGCGCTGCTCGGCGGAGTCGTCTTTGCTTATTCGCCCAATCATCCGTTGAAGCGACTCTACCTGCCCGGACCGACCACGGCAGGGCACTACCAGATCGAGCTCGCGTGTGATGCGTGTCACACGAAAGCGTTCACCGACACCGATTCGATCCAGAAAGCCTGCGTTCGCTGTCACGGACAGGAGCTCAAAGCCGCCAACGACAGCCACCCCGAGAAGAAGTTCACCGACCCGAGAAACGCCGAACGCGTCGCAGCGCTCGACGCGCGCTTCTGCGCGACGTGCCATCGCGAGCACCGGCCCGAAGTGGTCAGCAGCATGGGCCTGAGCTTACCCGTCGACTACTGCTACCGCTGCCACCAGAGCATCGGAGACGAGCGTCCGAGCCACGAGGGTCTCGGATACGATACCTGCGCCGCTGCCGGCTGCCACAACTTCCACGACAACCGCGCGCTCTACGAAGACTTCCTCGAAAAACACTTGAATGAAGCGCCCTCGAAGGCGAACGGAAAGAATCCTGCGCGGCAAGCGGCGGCTCCGCGCAGCGGCAGTGCACCCAAGCACGCCGTCGCCGCTTCTCTGAAGCTGAGCAGCGGCGGGGACGCCGCCTGGAGGGCGAGCGGGCACTTTCGCGCCGGTGTGGTGTGTGGCGAGTGCCACGCGCCGAGCGGCCAGGAGACGTCAACCCGGGTTGAGAGCGCGGTCTGCGGCAAGTGTCACGAATACGAGCTTTCGACCTACCGCAGTGGCCGTCACGGCATGCGTGAGGCCCAGAACCTGGGCGCCATGCGCGTTTCCGAGGCGCGGGCGCCCATGAAGCCTTCGGCGCACGATCGCGAGCTCGGCTGCATGTCGTGTCACGGGGCTCACGCCTTCGACACGCGCAACGCGGCAGCACAGGCGTGCCTGGGCTGCCACGACGACACGCACACCAAGGCGTACTCGGCGTCGAGCCACGCGCGACTGTGGAACGCCGACCCGAGCGGGCAGAGCGGCGCTTCGTGCGCCACGTGCCATCTGCCGCGTGTCGATGAAGAGGGCAGGATCCGCGTGCTTCACAACCAGAACGACGTGCTTCGCCCGAACGAAAAGCAGGTGCGCACCGTCTGTCTCAATTGCCACGGTCTCGAGTTCGCGTTGTCCGCGCTCGCCGATCCGAAACTCATCGCGAACAACTTTCAAGGTCAGCCGAGCGCCAGCGTGCAGAGCCTCGACTGGGTGCAGAAGCGTCTCTCAGCACGCTGACGCACGGCGCGTTTTCAAATCAGGAGTACAACCATGACTTACCCATACATTCGTTCATGCGCGACGCTCGTGCTGGGCAGCGTGCTGCTCGCTGCGTGCAAGGAAGGCGAGGCGGCCGCGGGTGGCGTCTCACCCCAGAAAATGGCCGACGCCCTGCACGCGGTGATGTCGGCCGATCGCACGGTGTACACGCGCGAAGTCGTCAATCGCCTGCAGAACAACGAGAAGGTCATCAAGGCTACCGAGCACTGGAAGGACGAAAAGACGCTGCCGCTGCCCGCGCAGATGTTCCGCATGGGCGCGGAGATGGTCGCGGAGAAGAACTCCGGCTTCAGCTACGCGCTGCTCTCGATGTGGCCGGTGAATCAACAGAACAAACCCAAGACCGAAGTCGAGAAGCGCGGGCTCAAGTTCGTGGCCGAGAACGTCGGCAAGAACCACTACGAAGAAGAGGAGCTCGCCGGCAAGAAGTACTTCACCGCGATCTACGCGGACGTGGCCGTCGCGCCGGCGTGTGTGACTTGTCACAACGACCACAAAGACAGTCCGCGCCGCGACTTCAAGCAAGGAGACGTCATGGGCGGAGTGGTCGTGCGCATCCCGCTCGACACCTGACCGCGCTGCCGACGAACGATCTTTGAACCAACGAGTCCATGAATATCAATCCAATCCGGAGGGAAATGCGATGTTGAACGAATACGAAGTTCAGATGGTGCAGGATGACTGGGCGAAGGTGCTGCCGATCGCCGAAACCGCCGCGACGCTGTTCTACGATCAGCTGTTCACGCTGGATCCGAAGCTGCGGCCGCTGTTCAAACCCGACCTCGCGGAGCAGAAGCTGAAGCTGATGAAGACCATCGGCTTTGCGGTGAACGGGCTCACGAACCTCGCCGAAATCGTGCCTTCGGTGCAGGCGCTCGGCCGGCGCCACGTGGCCTACGGTGTGAAGCCGGAGCACTATCAAACCGTGGGCGCCGCGCTGCTCTGGACACTCAAGCAAGGGCTCGGGCCGAGTTTCGACAGCAATCACGAAGCCGCGTGGGGCAAGGTGTACGGCGTGCTGTCACAGACCATGATCAAGGCGGCCGAGCCGGAGTGGCAGCAGGCGGGCGCCGTGGGCTGAAGAGCGCCGCAGACATGTCACGCGCGACGGGAGCTGCGCGCGTGGCCCAGTTTCTGGGCCGCGCTGCGCCAGGCGGTCGTCGCGCTCGACCCCGCATACGCCGGGGACGAAGCCGCGTTCTGCGAGGCCTACGGGAGCAATCGTTACGCGCCGGATCTGCGTCGCTGAGTGCGCTAAACTCGGAGGATGGCGTGGATCTTTCGGTTGGCGTGGGCGGCTCTGTCGTTCTCGGTTTGTGCGTGCACGATGCTCGACGACACGAGCTCGGACCCGGACGAAGGCGTGCCGTGCCCCGAAGCCGAAAGCCCGGACGGCTGCGGAGTGCTCGCGCTCGTGAACACCGAGCGGAGCCGTGCGGGTGTATCTGCGCTGCGTTACGATCCGGCGCTAGCCCGGGCTGCGCAGGCCCACGCAGAGGACATGCTCGCCAGAAACTACTTCGACCACGTCTCGCCGGACGGCCGCCGTTTCAGTGACCGGGCTGCTGCCGCCGGCTACCAGGGCTTCGCGACAGGCGAGAACATCGCCCAGGGTCAGCGCTCGGCGGCAGAGGTCATGAGCTCCTGGATGAACTCGGCAGGCCACCGCCGAAACATCCTGTCGTCGGACTCGAACGAAATTGGCGTCGGCGTCGCGCAGCGCACCTGGGTTCAGGTGTTCGGCAAACACTGAAGGGCGCGCAGGCGTCTCACGAGAGCGCGTCAGCCCGCCCCGGTAGCCGCGTCGGCGACCGGGGCGAGCCGACGACTTTTACTTGCCGATCTCTTTCTCGAGGGTGGTGAGCTCCTGCTCGAAATTGGCGGCGGTGATTTTCTGCTCCGCTTCCTCTTCGAAGTCGGCCTCGGTCGGAATGTCTTCGTTGTCAGCGGCAGCAGCCGCGGCCGTGGCCGCCTGTGCCGCCGGGTCGGGGATAGGGGTGCCCGCCTTGTCGTTTGCCACGGGTTCTGCCGGGGACGCGGCGCCGGTCGTGCTCGTCGTCTCCTCCGGCTTGGGCTTCTGCTCGCAGGCGGAGACCGCCAGAGCCAACGCAGCGCACACGAGAATCGAGCGTTTCATCGCGTCTCTCCTGCCGGGGTGCCGGGCTTGCCGGGGGATCCGGGATTGGCCGCCGACGGATTGTTGGGAGCCGGGGTGTTGCCCGCCTTGGTGTTGCCCTTGTCAACGGCGGCCTTGTCCGGCGTCAGCGTGTTGTTGCGCACCGCGGCCTGGGTGTTCGCCTGGTCCGCCTGGGTGCGGAGCTTGGCGAGCTGCTTGTCGTGCCGCTTGTTCTCGCGCTCGAGCAGCTTCTCGGCGCGGTCTTCGATCTTGTCTTTCTCCTCGGCGTCGGCGATGCGCTTGATCTGGTTCAGCCGTGCGACGCGCGAGGCGTGCGTCCGAAGCTCCTCGCGAATCGCGGTATTCTGCAGGTTGGCGCCCAGTCTCTGGCGCACCTCGGCGCGCAGCTCCCGGCGTCGCTCGGCGCGCGTTTCGCGCAGCTTGGCGAGCGCCGCGCTCAGCTCCTTGCGTTCTTGTTTGGCTTCCTCGTTCAGCTCCTTGCGCGCTTCTTTGGCTTCCTTGTTCAGCTCTTGGTCTTTCGCGCGCAGCTCTTGCCTGGCTTCCTTGCGCTCGTTCTGGAGCTCCTGGCGGTTCGCTTTGAGCTTTTCGTTAGTCTCCTGACGTTGCTCCTTCAGCTCCTGACGTTGCTCTTTGACTTCGGCCTTCGCCTTGTCGGTGTCGTCGGCGTGCGCTGGCGCTGTCGCCGCCAGGGCCGCCGCACCCAGCACCGCGGCGATCTGATTCATTTTCATTGAGTGACTCCTCGCGTGAAGCGCGGACCGCCGGGAAATACCGGGTCCGCTCGGCACCGGGCGAGACCCTCGACCCGGCGGCGCGTCCCACCCCGGGGCGCGCAGCGTTTCGAAACATAAGGGCGCTGCGGCGGCTCGCCACGATTTGCCGCAATTCGCCCCGACGGGGACCGTTTTGTGTAATCGGCGCCTGCACTTGCACGCGCCTCGCTTTGCCGCCTCGCCGGGCATCGAAATCACCTCGCGGACCGCACGCGGTGCTTGAGCGTGCGCCGTGCAGGTGGTAGCCGCGCGCGCGGCAATCCGCCGTTCAGCGGCTGTCGTTCGTGCTGGGTGCGTCCGCGCTCGCTGCCTCCGCGCTCGTCGGAAAGCGGATGTAACGCTCGATGAGCAGCATCGCAAAGTCGTAGTCCGAGGGGCGTGGTCCGCTGAGCTCACCGCGATCGCGCAGATCGCGCTCGAGCGTGCCAAGGATCGTCTGGAGCTCGAGGTCGTCGGCGTGCTCCGCGACTAGCCGGCGTTCGCGCTCGTCTGCGTAGCAGTACGCCTTCCACGAGACGGAGAAGCGCAAGTCGTCGAAGGCGTAGCTGCCGAGCGGCTCGCCGCCGTCCGATCGCAGCTGCCAGCGGCGCGTGTCGGGCTCGAAGCGGAGCTCCGCGCCCGGGCGCACTGCCGGAAGGGGTACGGTCTCCGCGACGCGATCGACGCCGTGAAAGACCGTGTCGGTATCGAGCAGCACCGCCGTGTTGTGCTTCACGGACAGCTCGCGCGCCGGCGCGCCCGGTCCGTCCGGATAGAAGGCGAACTCTCCGCCGCGGCACGTGCCGAAGTAGGCGACGCCCGTCGCGATCGGCATGCGCCAGCGCTCGAACATCCCGGAGTGGTGCATGACGACCATCAGCCACTGCGGATAGCGCTTGCGGTTTGCGCCGCGGAACTCCGGTACGTCCGTGTGAACCGCCAGCTCCTGCCCGGGTAGCAGCAGGTTCGCGTACACGATGTTCGGGGCCACGAGCGGGCGCCCGTGCAGCGCGCGCGCCGCTTCGACGAAGCCTTCGTACTCGAGGAACGGTTCTATCCCCGGAGTCTCGGGCTTCTCGTAGGCGTACGTGGCTCGGAAGTAGTTGGTGCGCGACACGAGCGCCTCGAATGTGCCGAGGCGGCCGAAGCGGCCGCCACTGCGGAGGAAGTTGGCCGCGGCGTCGTAGCGCTGCGGTACCTCCGGCGCGAACGGCTCCGACGCCGTCACGTCGTCGGCGTACGTTCGATACGTGCCGAAGCGTTCGCAGAGCGTGAGCATCGCGTCGGCTTGCGGTGCGGGCAACAAGGGGTCGAAGATGCGGAAGGTCGCTGTCACTCCGCACAGTGTAACGCGAACCGAAGCGCGAAGCCCAGCCAGGGCTACTGGCGAGCTTTGGGCGCGGCGTCTTCGTTCGCTTTCCGAACGAGCTCGACTTCGAGCTTCTCCTCCTTGGCCTCGTAGCCTTCCGGGCGCCGGTTCGGTCCGTCGCCGACATATTCGTTGAAGTAGACCTTGTAGCGCAGGGTGGCGCGGTATCGGCCGGCTCCGCTCGGGCGTAGTGTCATGCGCAGCGGTTGCTTCAAGCACTCCACGACCGCCTCGGGCGGCAGCGGATCGCAGGCGCACGTGTCCGGCTGTGCGATGCAGCGCTCCTGACAGCTCGTACAACCGAACGGCTCGTTGTCCGTGAGCCAGCCCTCGAACTCGAGCCCCTGTTTCGCATCGCTCACCACGCCCCGCATGCCGAGCAAGTTACCCGGAGAAAAATCGAGAAGAGTGCGGCCCTCGGCGTCGCGCTCCACCGTGCAGTCCCGCAAGCGATACTCACGGCTCACTTTGCAAAGGTAAGCGCCGGGCGCCAAACGGGACGTGCGTGGCGGCCCAGCGAGCGCTGCGGGTTCGTGCCGGGGTGACTTCCACAGGGCGCGATAACGAGCCAAGCGTGCTTCCGGAGTGTCGGCGTCGCTCACCTGAGTAACGGGCGCGAGGACGCTGCTGCCGTCCGCAGCGGGGCTCCGGGTGCGCTCAGCATCGTCCGGGATCGACGGAAGCTCGCTCGGAGCCGACTCGGGTTGCACGGGTTCGTGCGCTGGCGAAGGCGCCACCGCCGGCGTGCAGGCGACCAGCATCGAACACACGACGAAGGTGCGACCGGGACGCGTCACCGGATCATTGTATGACGAGTTTCTCTCCGGCCTCGGCTATCCGTTGACCCTAACCGTCTAAGCCAACGCTCTATTGCACCGATTCGTGCAGGATTCGCGTCACCTTTCGAATTGAACAGCGCCGTTCGCACTCAGCCGATGTGCCGCCGAACCAGCGAGAAGTTCGTGTAGGCAGGCCGCACCCACGACCAGAGAAGTGCGGCATTTCGGGTTGGAGCTTGAGACGTGTAAGAGACGAGCACATCCGGCACGCTGTGGAGACGACTCTACGGACCTGTGGGTGCTGTCAACACGGACGCTGCCGCTTGCAGGGTGCGCTTTACGGAGGATCACCAATGATTTCGATGGCGAGTTTGATGACGAAGGCGCTCGGCGCCGCGACCCTGATCGGTAGCGTTGCAATTTTCGGCTGCAGTAGCACTCCCCCGATTAGCGGTACCGGCGGGGTCGGCGGTGGTCCTTCGGGTTCCTGTCCCTCGCCGAGCCGCGGCACGGCCAGCTATAGCAGCGGCTGGCAGACCAACTCGGCGTTCCGTGGCTTCAACATCACCTATCCGAATGACGGCCAGCCCATGGGCGGCATCGTCATCATCACCGGCTACATCGTGGGCGTCTCCGGCATGGCGAGCTGGGGGCCGTATCTCGCGCAGCGCGGCCTCGCGACGTTCCTGATCGATCCGCCCGGCGGGGGCGATTTCCCGCCCGCTCGCGCGCAAGCGTTGCTCGCCGCCGTGAACTCTTTGAAGGCCGAGGCAACGCGTCCCGGCAGCCCGCTGAACGGCAAGCTCGACGTCAACAACATCGCGATCGCCGGCTGGTCGATGGGTGGCGGCGGCACGTTGACAGCTGCCAATGGCAATCCGCCCGGCGTCAAAGCCGCCGTGGCGTTCGCGCCGTGGGAGAGCCGAGGCTATCCGACCGACCGAGTGCCGAGCTTGATCCTCACGGGCGGAGCCGCCGACTCGCTCGTCAGCCACGGGATGTCACGCAGCCAATACGACAGCATTCCGGCGAGCACGCCGAAAGCGTACGTCGAACCCAGCGGGGCGGATCACTTCCAGTGGCAGAGCCCTGCCGGAGCTGGCGGCGTTTCCGGCGAGTACACCTGGGCTTGGCTCAACGCCTACATGTTCGGCGCGACCCAGTGTAAGGGCGTGATCGTGCGGCGCTCGAACTTCGCCGACTTCGCGACTTCGTCGCTGTGACGGAAAGCCGGCTCGAGCAGGGTCCGCGAGCGCGTACCCTGCCTCGGCCGGCGCTTTCTGAGCATCGTCGCTTGCTTTCTGCCGCCAGCGAGCTCACTACCGATATCGGAGGTAAGGGAGCATGAAGCCAGAGTTTCGCTTCAGTTCGATGGCGCTTCTCGCAGCGCTGTTCAATCCGATGTGCTCGGATCCGCCGGTCGGTGGTGCGGGCGGCACCGGAGGAGCAGGGGGCGGCTCGTGCGCGACCGACGCGGACTGCCGCACCTTCTCCGACTACTGCACCGGCTGCGACTGCCGCGCGCTTTCCAGGACGGAACGAGACCCGGTTTGCCCGGGCCCCGGAGTTCAGTGCCTGGTGGATCCTTGCAATCAACAGCGCGCTGTCTGCAACGCCGGGCGCTGCGCGCTCGCCCCTGCTACGGCAAAGCTGCAGTGGTTCGCGACGTGCGGCGATCCCGTGTGCCGCGGATACACCCCGAAGCCCGGCGTGCCGCGCTGCACCGAGCAGCAAGTCGCTGGCGCGGCGTGCTCCGGCAAGGACCAAACTTGCGACCCGCAGAGCGACTGCAATGCGCTCTTGCGTTGCACGGACACCGACCCCGCGGTCGTCTGTCCCATTTCGCGCCGCGAGTTCAAGGACGATATCGAGTACGTGAACGAGAGCGACCTTCGCAGGCTCGCTGACGAAGTCGCGCGCCTGAAGCTCGCTCGCTATCACTACAAGGCAGACGCGGCAAAGACGCCGCGTCTCGGCTTCATCATCGAGGATAGGCCCGGAAGCCCCGCGGTGGAGCCCGATCGCGATCGGGTCGACCTGTACGCGTACACGAGCATGGCCGTCGCTGCGCTTCAGGTGCAAACCAAGCAGCTACGAGCGCAGCAGCAGCAGCTCGAGGCACTACAGCGCCAAATCACGGCGCTCGAGCGCAGCTGTCCGCCCGCACGCTGAGGCATCGAACGCGGCGAGCCGCTGGCCAGCACGCTTCAGCGCGGGTAGCGATAGAACCCGCGCCCGCTCTTGCGTCCCAGCCAACCGGCGGCCACGTGGTTCCGTAGAATGGTGGGCGGCCGGTACTTGTCGTCCCCGAGCTCGCGATGCAGCACCTCGGCGATGTAGAGCACAGTGTCGAGACCGATCAGATCGGCGAGCTCGAGGGGGCCCATCGGGTGATTGAGGCCGAGCTTGGCGCCGGTGTCGATGTCTTCCGGCGTGCCCAGTCCTTCCTGCAGCGCGAAGCACGCTTCGTTCAAGAAGGGGATCAGCATGCGGTTGACGATGAAGCCGGGCATGTCGCGCGCCGAGACCACGACCTTGCCCATCTTCGCGGTCACTTCCTTGGCCCGCTCCACGGTGTCGTCA
>DATDJP010000026.1:0-3034 GCA_036520475.1 Polyangiaceae bacterium
CTACATGGTTGGCGTGGCGCCGTGGCAACACTGGGGCACTCATCCTTGAGCTGCGGATCATTGCGCGCGTTTCTCCACGGCAATCTGCTTCCAAGCGCGATTGCCCGGACGTATGCTGAGCGATGGCGCCCGAAGTGCGGCGCCGACGAGGGAGACTGGACTATGCGTGTGATGAGAACTTGCTCTTTGCTTGTGGCGACGACGTTGGGCCTGGTCGCTTGTGCATCCAGTGACGATGGCGGCTCCAGCAAACCGGCGGCCAAAGAAAAAGTTGCGACTGCCGAGCAGGCGATTCGCGCGTTCGCGTGCAACGTCAACACCATCGGCTACCCGTGCGACCCTGACGCTGGGGGGCCGCTCTTCGAGTGCGATCACCTGTGCACCTTGAGCCCTGGCGGGACGCCGTCGTGCCTAGCCATCAGCACGCTGGGCATCGCGAACCTCAATGGGCGTGTGTGCGGCACCACCAACGCGGTGGGCGATGGCGCCTGCGCCCGTCGGTGCTCGGGCCGCACGTGCTTGGATTTGCCCGCGCCCAACGGCGCGTCGTGCCGCTTGTCGGTTACGGATACACCGTGTGAGGCGCAGTGTAACGGCGCCGGCGAGTGCGAAGCCATTCCGGTGGACGCCGGCGCTGCATGCGCGCACGGACGTGACGGCACCAGCTGTCACTTCGAAACCTGCAACATGGTCAACGTCACGCAGTGCACGACCATGAACTTGCCGACGAACACCACCTGCAATGTCGGCACGCAGTGCACGCGAGACCGCTGCAACGCGAGCGGCGTCTGCGTCGAGGGTGCTCAGCCGAGCTGCGACGACGGCAACGTCTGTACGACGGACACGTGCAGCGCCGGCAGCGGCCTGTGCATCGGTACGCCGAACACCGCGAGCTGCAATGACGGTAGCTCCTGCACCGTGGGCGACTCGTGCGCGGGCGGCGCCTGCGTGCCGGGCCCCGTCGATTGCGACGACAACAACGCGTGCACGACCGACGCCTGCAACGCTGCGGGCACGGCCTGCGCTCACGTTCAAAAGAACTGCAACGACAGCAACGCCTGTACGAACGATAGCTGCGTGAGCGCAACCGGCGCGTGCGTGCACACTCCGCGCGTTTGCAACGACGGCAACGCGTGCACGGTCGATAGCTGCCCCAGCGCCGCGGGCTGCGTCTTCACGCCCATCCCCGGTTGCGGCGTTCCAGACGGCGGCGGCGGAGCCGCCGGCGCAGCCGGCGCTGGTGGAGGCGGTGGAACGGCGGGAGCCGGCACTGGTGGCGTCGCTGGAGCGGCAGGAGCCGGGACGGGCGGCGTCGCTGGAACGGCGGGAGCCGGCACGGGCGGAGTCGCTGGAGCGGCAGGAGCCGGAACCGGTGGCGTCGCTGGCTCGGCAGGAGCCGGAACCGGTGGCGTTGCTGGCTCGGCAGGAGCCGGAACCGGTGGCGTCGCTGGAGCGGCGGGCGCCGGAACAGGTGGCGTCGCCGGGACGGGTGGCGTCGCTGGAGCGGCGGGCGCCGGAACAGGTGGCGTGGCTGGAGCGGCGGGTGCCGGTGGCCAAGGCGGCGCTGCGGGCGTCGGTGGTGGCGGAGCCGGGACGTCGGGTGCTGGAGGTCAAGGCGGCGGCGGTGCCGGTCAAGCCGGCAGCGCAGGAGAGGGTGGCGCTGCCGGAAGCGGCCAAGCGGGGAGCGCCGGCAGCAGCGGTCGCGGCGGCTCGGCCGGCTCAGGCGGAACGCGCGACGCGGGCACGGATGGCGGCGCGGGACGGCGTGGCGGCGTGAGTGCCGACGACGACGGTGGCTGCGGCTGCAGAGTGCCGGCACAGCCGTCGAGCAACACCGGATTGGCGCTGTTCGGGCTGCTCGCGACGCTCGGCGTCGCCGCGCGACGCCGTCGGCGCTGAACCGCAACAATGAAGTCCAGTGACCGCCTTACGGCGGTCACTGCTTCATTCTGCGGCCGGTGCGATATTCGAGTGGCGCCCGATCCGCGTCCACTGCCCACCATTGGCCAAAGAACGTGCCCCCGCTTCGAGCACCGCGACGACCCGCTCGCCCTCTTCGAAATCGGTCAGCACGGGCCGGTCGTGGTGTACGGCGTCCGCGAAATGATGCAGTTCGGCGCTCAAGGCGTCGCGCGTATTGCCGCGCGCGTCCAGCTCCTCAGCGACGTTCGATGGACGCGCGGCGCTCCCATCGAAGCGCTGTATTCGCGCCCGCGATGTCGGCCCGCGATCATCGAAGCACGCCGAGCCGTCCGTGCCACGGAGGGTGACGCGCCGGACGCGGCGCGTTTCCAGCGCACCGACTAGCATGTCGGCGGTGCGACCTCGTGGAAACTGAAGGAGCGCTTCGATACTCTGTCCGCACGCTGACGCACGGGCCGAGATGAGCTCGGCGTCACCACCCAAAAACAGGCGCGCCAAGCTCACGTCATGGGGCGCGAGCTCCCACCAGGCGGCCAGGCTCGTTCCGCCGGGAACCGCACGCCCCAAACGCTCGCTCGCGAAGTGACGCAGGGTCCCGAGCGCGCCGGCGTGTACGAGCCGCTCAAGCTCCAAAATTCCCTGGTGATAGCGCAGCACGTGTCCAACCAGCAGCTGGCGTCCCGCCGCGCGTAGGGCGCTGCCCACCGCCTCGGCTTCAACGAGGCTGAGTGTCATCGGCTTTTCAACGAACACGTGCTTGCCGGCACCGAGAGCCGCAATCGTGAGCGACGCATGCGTCTCCGGAGGGGTGGCGATGAACACGGCCTCTACGCGACGGTCATTCAGGGCTTCCTGCGCGCTCGACAAAAGGCGTGCGACGGGCACACCGCGGTAACGAGTCAGGCGCTCCGCATCAGGGTCGCAAATTGCGGTTAGCCGGTAGCGCCCGGTCGCGTTCAGAGCCGCAATCAGTTTCTCTCCCCAGCGGCCAGCTCCGATCACCGCGGCTTGAATCGGGGCGGTGCTTGGAGCGGGAGCTCCATTCAGAAATGGTGCTAGTTGCGGCAGGGACACGAGAGCCGCGGCACCTTACCCATATCAAAACGGTCCG
>DATDJP010000027.1:0-12539 GCA_036520475.1 Polyangiaceae bacterium
AGGAACTCCACGATGCGCGGGTACTTGTAGGCCGCCAGCTTCTCCTTGCAGTAGCTGATGATCTCCTCCGCCGTCGCCTGGTGGCCCGGCTTGAGCGCCAGCACGGCCTTGACCTCTTCGCCGTGGCTCTCGTGCGGTACGCCGATCACCGCGGCCTCGAGCACCGCCTCGTGCCCGTACAGCACCTCCTCGATTTCGCGCGGGTACACGTTGAAGCCGCCGCGAATGATCATGTCCTTCTTGCGGTCGACGATGAAGTAGTAGCCATCCGCGTCGACGTGCGCGACGTCGCCGGTGGTAAACCAGCCGTCCTTGATGGAGACGGCGTTGGCCTCCGGCCGCTTGTAATAGCCCTTCATCACGTTCACGCCCTTGATACAGATCTCGCCGGGCACGAGCGGTTCCGAGATGGTGACGCCCTGTTCGTCCACGAGCTTGAACTCGACGTGCTCGATGGGCAGACCGATGCTGCCAGGCTTCTTCGGGCGATGCAGCACGTTGAAGCTCGCGACCGGCGACGTCTCGCTCAGGCCGTAACCCTCGAGGATGTTGACGCCGTACTTTTCGTCGAAGGCGCGCATGACCTCGACCGGCATCGCCGAGCCGCCGGAAACGCAATACTGCAGCGACGACAGGTCGTACTTCGCCGCATCTGAATAGTGGAGTAGCGCAAAGTACATGGTGGGGACGCCGGCGAACAGCGTGACCCGATGCCGCTGCATGAGCTCGAACGCGGCCCCTGCGTCGAAGCGCGGCAAGAGCACCAACGTGCCGCCGGCGCGCAGCGTTCCATTTTGCACCATGGTCTGCCCGAAGCTGTGAAACAGCGGCAGGACTGCGAGCGACACCGTCTTGTCATCCACCGGAATGAGCCGGCTGGTTGCGTACTCAGCGTTGTAGAAGAGATTGAAGTGCGTCAGCTCTGCCCCTTTGGGACGGCCCGTCGTACCGGACGTGTACAAGATCACCGCCGTGTCGTCCGGGCGCGTGTCCGTGAGCTCCGTCATCGGTTCGGCGGAGGCGATCAGCGCCGCCATGTTCAACGCGCCTTCGGGCGCGCTGGTGTCGTCGGGCTTGGCGCGTGCCACGATCAGGTGCTGGCACGCCTCCGCGCGTGCGAAGCCGGCTCGTGCCTGCTCCCAGAATCCTTCCCACGCGATCAGCGCCACCGAGTCCGAATCGCTCAGGTGATACGCGATTTCGTCGGGTGTGAGCAGCACGTTCAGCGGAATCACCGGACAGCCAGCGTAGTGCGCCGCAAAGTAGGCGATCGTGAAGTGCGGCACGTTCGGGATGAGCAGCGCCACGTGCTGGCCGCGCTGGATGCCGAGCTTTCGGAAGGCCCCGGCGAGCCGCTGCGCTTGACGGTGTAACGTCTCATAAGAGAGTACGGTGTCGCCGAGCACGACGGCCGGCTTGGCGGCGTGATTGCGGGCGCTCGTGCGAAGCTGCGTGGCGAGGTTCAGTGTCATCGGTTCCCCTTTCGGATCCGTCTTGGGCTCGGCACTATGTACTCGAGCCCGGCGCGGCAGGCTCTCCTCGCTCGTCGTCGCGAAGCGTCATTCCAGAGCACCGGTAGGAGTTTGATCCGAGTGCAACAAAGGCCCCCCTGGGGAGCGCCTTTCAATTGGACGTCCTCGTTCGAATTGCTCGGGAATGGTGAGATTCACCCACCCAAATGGCATTGTATGTAGTTACAACGAACGACGCGTAGTTCTCGCACCCACAACGAGGTCTCCCCAGATGAAGCGGACTCTCTACTTTGCAGCACTAGCCCTCGGGCCTGCGGTTTTCGCGTGCGGACCCCAGCCGCCGCCGACTGGCGGAGGCGGCACGGGCGGCGGAGGAAACCCGACGGAAGCCAGCTGGTGCGGCGCGCTGCGCACGATGCAGCAGAAGTGCCAGACCTGTCACCAGAATCCGCCTATTTATGGCGCTCCCCTACCGCTCATGACCTACGCGGATACCCAGAAGCCCTGGGGCACCGGCACGGTCTGGAACGCCATGAAGGCCGCAGTCGAGAGCGGTCGCATGCCGCAGACCACGACGCTCACTGCCGTCGAACGCGCTGCGCTCGATCGCTGGTTCGCCGAGGGCGCGCCGTCCACGACGGAGCAATGCCAGAACGTGACCCCGCCGCCCGAGACGCAGGCCGGCCCGGAATACCTGCCGTGCCCGCAGAGCGAGCAGAAAGTCTTCCGCACGCGCTCGAACCCGACTGATGTGAACAGCACCGGCAAGTATTCGGTGCCTGCCAACACAGTGGACAAGTACGTGCGCTTCCCGTTCCCGAGCCCGTTCAAGGCCGGCGAGCAGGCGATCGCGTGGGCGCCGATCATCGACCAGCAGCGGGTGATTCACCACTACATCCTGTACGGAACCACAACGGCTGGCTCGACCAGGAACGGCACGTTCGTCGCGGGTTGGGCCCCGGGCGGCGTCAACACGGTCATGGCGCCGGATCTGGGCCTGGTGCTCGACTTCCCGCACTTCTATCTCGAGATTCACTACAACAACCCGGCGGGCTCGGAGCCTGCGTTCGACTCGAGCGGTGTGGCGTTCTGCACGGTGCCGGCCGAGCAAGCGCGACCCAATCGCGTGGGCATCGTCACTCTGGGCTCGATCAAGATCAGCATCCCACCCGGCGCCCGTAATCAAGCGGTCGTGGGCACGTGCAACAATCTCTCAGCGACCGGCAGGCCGCTCACGATCGTCGCGGGCTCGGCGCACATGCACAAGACGGGCACCGGCTTCACGACGGATCATTTCGGCCTCAACGGGGTGTCTCGAGGGCTCATCACGAACGTGCCGATCGGCACCTGGAACTTCGAAAATCAGAAGCCACAGCCCTTGCCGTCGCGCCGCGTCTACAACCCCAACGAACGCCTCGTGACGACCTGCAACTACAGCAACACCGGGTCTTCCACGATCACGTTCGGTGAAGGCACGAGCGACGAGATGTGCTTCGACTTCATGAGCGTCTACCCGATCGAAGACGCGAACAAACTCTGCGTCACCTTCCTCTGATCGTCGTCTCGACGGCGGCTCGCCGCTCATCGGCCCGGTCGCGTGACGATCGGGCTGATGAGGCGTGCGTCAGAAGCGCACGCCCGCGCCCACCACGACTTTGAACGTGTACGGGTCCCCGGCGAGCGGCGCTTGAGCCTCCACGGAGGCGTCGAACGCGCTCGGGATGAAATCGACGCCGAGCGACGCCACCGTGCGCCCCTCACCGTCCGGCGTATCCACGGGAGCGGCCGTGTACACGCCGCCCTGCACGCGCACGAGCTCGTGGACGGCGTAGCCGGCACTGCCGCTCACCACGAGCTCGGAGGCGTTCATCGGCCGCACGATCGGGCGCATGCGCGGCGCGTGGTGGGCATGCTCCGAGTCGTCTTCGGACAGCGCGCGCGCGTACGCGACCTGCAGCTGCACGAACGCGCCGCTCTGCTCGAACACACCCCACAGCGCCGGCATCAGCATGACGTGACCCATCCCGAGATCTCGGCTCGCGCTGCCGGTGGGTGCGATCCCCGTCAGACCCGCGCCACCGCTGAGCGCGCCGTCCGCCACCTCGAGCAGGCGCACGCGTAGCTCGCCGGTCACGTCACCGAGTCCGTAGAAGGTCTCGTCGTTGCGCCGCAGCCGGTACGCGGGCGCGGTAAGCTCCGCCCTGAACGCCTCGCGCGTGTAGGAGGCGCTCAGCGCCGCGCCCTGGTAACTGCCTTCGATCCCGCCGTACTCGTACGCCGCGGCTTCCAGAGACGTCGCCAGGCGTAACCCGACCTCACCCGGCGGCAGTGGTCCCGGAGGCTGACAGTGGTCGGCGCGCGCGGACGGCGCGTAGAGCGCTGCCGCGAGCAGGAACAGCGCGCAGCGCTCCGCGGCGCTCACCCGTGGCATGTCGCAGTAGTGTTAGAGCGATAGCCCCGGCGGTAGCAGGTCACAAGGCAATCGTCCCGACGGTGCACGCTCGAGCTCCGTGGGTCGATCCAGACACGGTTTCAGCCCGCCGTCGGTCGGTGGATTGCCAGCCGTGCCGCCGCGGCCCCCCGTGCCGCCCGTCCCGCCGCTGCCCGAGTTCGTGTTCTCGTCCTTGCCGCAGCCCGCGACGAGCAAGCCTGCGCTGAGCAGGGTCACACAGAGTGCGGCTGCACTTCGGCGCATCAGTACTTCACCCAGATCTCGTCGTTCGCCGCGAGCGACGTGAGCTGCGTCACGTCATCCGTGTCGTCGATCATCTGCGCGGTGCTCGGGTTCGCGCTGAAAGCCGCGCTTCCCTTCCACACGATCAACGCATCGCTGAAGAAGACCTTCAGATCCGGGATCGCCGCCGGCACGGTGAAGCGGTTCCAGCCCGGCTGACGCGCCGGGACGATGGTGAGCTCGGGTGCGGGCTCCGGGCCGCCATCGGTTTCCGTCTCGGCGATCCAGTCCACGGTCGTCGATCCGCCGTCCGCCGTGCGACACGTCTGATGCGTCGGGAAGAGGAGCTTCGTGAAGGGTTGGTTGGGCACGCGGATGCGCAGCACCAACTTGTAGTAGTTGTCGTCGTTCGCGACGAGCTCGCTGGCGGGTCTGGTCCATGTCACGGAACGGACCAGGTCTGCCGTGTCCCGCTGAACCGTCGGTTTGCCGAACTCGCTCGGCAAGGCACGCACGGACGTCACGCTCGTGGGGATATCCACCGTGACGCTCTGCGTGTCGAGCTTGCCGCAGCCGTGACCGACACCGAGCACGATCTCCTGGTTTTTGTCCGCAAAACCAGGTCCGGAAGACACCCCCACGTGGGCTGCAGCGAGGCCGGCTGCGAGCGACACCGCTGTTCCGATCAATACCGATTTAGTGGTTCGGCTCATGCTTCTCCAGTTGCCGTGTTGCATCACCAAGGCGCTCCTCTCATCTCCGCGAGATGATAGCGGACGGTGTAGCAGCCCTCGCCGAGCTGAGCCATGCGGTCCTTTGTCGCAGCACGCCGCTCGCCGTCTCTCGCGTTCAGGCTGGACAGCGGCTCGCGCAGCGCGCCCAAGCGCGCTAGCTTTGCGCCGATGAGTCGGCTTCCTCTAGCCGCGGCCTTGCTCGCCGCAATCGTGTCCGGATTCTGGGGTTGTGATTCGACTGAACCTGGCGAAGACACCCCGCGCGATGCCGGCACGGATTCGTCGATTACTCCGGGTGACGCCGACGTGGATCAGGAGTCGCCGCTGCTACCGTGCGTGAACGTCCCCGCGCCCACGTCATGTCCCGACCCGCCGGTTCGCTACGACGACGTGCGCGGCATCTTCGGTCAGCGCTGCACTACACCGTGCCACAACGGGACACCGAACGGCCCCTGGCCGTTCTTGACGTATGACGACGCCGCGCACTGGGAGAACGAGATCCGCGCGACGCTATTGAGCTGCGTGATGCCGCCGCTCGATGGCGGAGTCGGCATCACCGCCGACGACAAGCTCAAGATCTTGACCTGGCTGCGCTGCGGCGTTCCGGAGTAGCTCGCCTACTTCTTCCCGAAGCCGCGGATGATCGCGATGAGCTCGTTTAGTATGTGGTTTTTGCCCTGCAAGTCGCCGAACGACGGCATATCGATGCTTTTGCCGACTCCCGCGCCACCGTACAGGATGATGTTCCGCATTTCCTCGTCGGTGATCGTCATCTGCCACTCGGGGTTCGTGTAGTCGGCTGACTTCTGCGAGAGCTTCTTTTTGATCACGTCGGGACCGTCGCCGCGGCCCGTCTCTCCGTGGCAGGGTGCGCACTGCGCTCTGTAGTAGTGCTGACCTTCGCTAGCGCCGGCCAGCGACGGATCGCTGGAGGCCGCGACGGCGGGCGCGCCGATCTGCTCGGGCGGGCGCGTCGGTCCTCCGCTGCTGTGCGACTGTTCTTTGCACGCGGCCAGGCACGCGACAGCGGCGAGGACGGCGCTCGACCCAATGCGGACTAGAAGAGTTCTACTCATCGCGATCTGCCGCCGAGCTTTGCACAGGACCGCCCGCGGTACGCAGCTCAAATGGCAGCGCCTGTTGACCGCGGCGCCGGATCGCGGCCTGAATCAGGCCGTGATCCGGCGCCAGCGCGCACGCCGGGTCCGCATTTTTGGCCTCATGGGTCAGCGCGTGAGCCTGGCACCGGCAACCGCCATGGTCGCGAGCGCGTTCGGGACAGGTGCGGCACGGCGCCAGCATCCAGCCCTGTCCGCGAAACGCGTTGAACAGCGGGGAGCGCTGCCAGATCTCCTCGAGAGAGCGCTCCTGCACGTTCCAGGTCTCGAGACCGAGCTGGTGCGCGGCGTGGCAGGGGCGCGCGGCACCGTCCGGGCCCACGACGATGTAGTGCTTGCCCCAACCGTCCATGCACGCGCGCGGCGTGCCGCTGTAGTAGTCCGGCATCACGTGCGCAATCGGCAGCCGGCCGCCGAGTCGGTGACGTGCGTGCCGAACCTGCAAACCCGCGGTCTCGATCTGCTGGCGGCTCGGCAGCAATTGGCTGCGGTTGCGCAGCGCCCATCCCAGATACTGAACGTGCGCGAGCTCCAGGCGATCGGCTTGCAGGCGCTCCGCCAGCGCCACGAGCTCGGGGATGCGCTCGATGTTGCCTCCGTGCAGCACCACGTTGACCGTCAGTGCCAGACCCGCCTCTTTCACCCAAGTCGCTACTGCAATTTTTTCGTCGAGGTAGCTCCTGCCGGCGACGCGCGCCGCGGCTTCCCGATCGACGTCCTGGATGGAGAGCTGAACGTGGGAGAGCCCGGCTGCGCGCAGCGCCTGCACTTGCTCGCGCGTCACCGGCACACCGCTCGTCACCAGGTTCACGTAGAGGGACTGCTCGTGCGCGGCAGCCACGAGCGCTGTCAGGTCGCGGCGCAGCGCGGGCTCTCCACCCGTCAGGTGAAGCTGCACGACGCCCAGCGCTGCCGCCTCCCGGAAAACACGCACCCAATGCGGACTCGGCAGCTGCGCGCCCTGGCTCGCCCAGTCCGTCGGATTGGAGCAATACGCGCAGCGCAACGGACAGGCGTAGGTGAGCTCTGCGATGAGCGTGTAGGGACGGCCAGGTGCGGCGTCGAGCTCCCGCGCGTCGCTCTCAGCTCGGCTGACTCCCGCGTGCAGGCTTTCGAACGGAGGTTCGCCAGCGTCGCTCCCCGTGTCTGCGTCGCGCAACAATCCCTCCCGCGCGAGCGCGGCCAGCACGCGACGTACCGCGGCGCGCACGCTCGCGCCCTGTGCATCGGGGAACGCCTCCAGCATGCGCTCGGCGATGTCGTCCGCGCTGAGCTCCCCCGTGCACAGCGCGACGATGCGCTCCGCCGTCGCATTGAGCCGCAGCGCGCGCTCGGGGTACACGAGCAGCGCATCTCCCCCGAGCGGATCCGGTCGTAGACGCGCAAACGGCGCCAGCTGCGGCCGCGACGCGGCCACTGACGTCACGTCTCGTCACCGTCCCCGGGCGGACATCCGGCCTCGACGGCATCCAGAAAGCTCCACAAGATGTGCGTCTTCTTGAGCAGCGCCTCCACGGCGCGCGCTTGCTCTGCGTAGCTCCGCGCCCAGCTCACGACGTAAGCGAGCGCCTCCTCCGAGTCAGAGCGCGCCTTGACGACTCGAGACCGGAAGTAGTCGAGCCCCGCCGCGTCAACCCACGGATAGTGATTTTGCCAGGCGGCGAGGCGCTCGGCCATCAGATCTTTCGCGAACGCCTCCGTCAGCGTCGAGGCCACGGCCTCCAGCAGACTCGCGCCGCGCACGAACTCGACGTACGAGTCACAGGCGCGCCGCGCAGCGGGCAGCACGCGTTCGCCGCGCACCAGCTCGCCGACGTCGAGGCCGACCGCCTCGGCGAGCTTTTGCCAAAGCCACAAACCGCCCTCCCCATCCGCGTGCCCGTCGTGATCCTGAATGCGCGTCAGCCAGGCGCGGCGAAACGCCGGATCCTCGGATTTAGCCACGATCAACGCGTCTTTGAGCGGAATGCGCGTCTGGTAGTAGTAGCGATTATAGACCCAGCAGCGGAGCTCTTCTTTCGTGAGCTGGCCAGAGTGCATACGCAGGTTGAACGGGTGGCGGTGGTGATACCGCTGTAGCCCTTCGCGTTTCAGCCATTCCACGAATTGACGTTCCGGCAGCGCCGGCACCGAGCTGTCCGGCAAGAGCGTCGGAGGCTGACTGTCGCGAGAAGCGACGACCTGCTCCTTCGAAAGGGAAAACTTTCCGTCCGAGGCGGTCACGACGAAAACTCCATGCCATCGTATGCCACCTCGACGCCCGCCGCGTCGACCTGACGGCGCTCCGGGCTGCCTTCGTCGAGGATCGGGTTCGTGTTGTTGATGTGAATCAGTACCCGACGGCAGTGCGACAGCCGGCTCAAGAACGCCAAACTGCCGTCCGCACCGCTCAGCGGCCAGTGCGCCATCTGACGAGCGCTGCGCTCGCCGAGGCCCTGCGCGCGGAGCTCGTCGTCACGCCAAAACGTGCCGTCGAAGAAGCAGCACGCGCTGCGTCCAATCGCGTGCTCGAGCTCCGAAGACCACGCTCCGACACTGGGGAAAAAACCAAGCCCCCACTCGTGCTCCCACTCCGTGATCAGCACGCCAACGTTCTGGTCCGGATGCTCGGGAGCGCGGCCCTCGAGGTGTAACGGGACCTTGCCGGGGACGCGGACCGCCTCGACCCACAGGCGGCTCGGGCGACCCTCTCTGTCGTGGAGCGGCTGCCGCTCGCCGACGACCAAGTCGCGCCAGCGGGTGTGACCATCGAAGCGCTCCAGCGTGCGATAGATCGCGTTGTGCTCGACGATCCCCTCTCGAACCGGAGACGTCGCGTGCAGCGTGAGCGGCTCCGATTCACGCACACAGAAGAGGCCCAGGAGCGCATCAAGGTCGCCGTTCGTGAGCACCGCCCCCTGGATCGGTGAACCGCGCGGAGTCCTGGGCTGCAATTCAGGCGTGCCCTCGATCTGCGCGCGCACGTCCGGCGAAACGTTCAGCAAGAACCAGCTCGCCGTCCGCGCTCACGGCCAGGGACGCCTGGCTGCGCGCCCGGTGCGTGCTGCTGCCGGCGCGCACGGCGCGACATTGGACGCAGGCGCAGTTCCACTGTGGAAAGCCGCCCCCCGCCGCCGAGCCGAGTACGCGAACCCTCAAGCCGGACTACTCCGTAGGTCGAGCGAGACGCGCGCGCTCGGTGCTGGGCTCGCCGCACGGCGCCTGCACGCCCGCGGCGACATCCGGGACTCGGTAATACGGCCGCGGCTCACCGTCGAAGTCATTCTGGTAGCCGCCGATCTCCGCGTTCATGTTCACGACAATGAGCTCAGGCTCGGACCATTTCATGCATGCTCCTCTCGGGCGGCAGGCTGCGCCCACTCGGGGGGGTGGCGATTCGACCCGAGCAACGTAATCACGCCCGTCGAGCAGAGCGAGGGCCGCATTTTGCCCTAATGAAACCAGCTTCGCCCTCCCAATAGTCAGCGGATGGCACTACCAGCGCGCCTGAAGTCGGCACACCAGACGGAGTACGGGGGCGTCGAAAGCACTCAGCTTGGCGCCGTACCCCACGCTTGGCACGAGGCAAGATTCCGAGCGTGTGCGCCCGTCGTTTCTGCCCCTACGCCTTGGTCGGCGCTGGTGCCCGAAATTCGCCATAGCTGGACCAACGATCTGAACGCCCACGTGGGTCTGCGTCACGGACAGCCCCTGACTTGGTGAGAGCGCAACGGAAGTAAACGGCCCGACGACGTCTCCGTATGACGCGGATGCCACGCCACGCGTGCGCGGCGCGTAGAGGGCCACGCCACCACCGTCCGCGAGACGTTGCGCGGAGCATGAGCCGTTGCTCACGAGCGCGCTTCCGACACATGCGCTGCCGAGAAAAAAAATGACTCCCGATGCATACGGGTCGTCGATTTCACTAGACAGGTTCCAAAGCAGGTTCCTGCGCGATTTCGACGAACGCACGTGACTAAGCACATTGACGGCGTACGCGAGGCGTAGTCGCGCGATTGCGCGTAGAACGATTTTCGTCTCGGCTTGTACGGCGCTCATTGCTCTGCGCGCCAACGCGGCGGTCGAAAATCATCGTGTTAAGCCATTGGGATGACGCACGAAGATCGCGTAGAACGCGTGGACGATGACACGATCGAGAGCGACACGATCGAAAGCGACACGATCGAGAGCGACACGATCGAAAGCGAACGCAATGAGCCCGACTGGATGCGCGCGCACGAAGCACTCTCGCGCCTGGCGAAGTCCCGCGCCGAGCACGACTACCAAGAAGGGCGCTGGATGGTATGCGCGCTCAGGTCCGGTACGCACGCTCACCTCGGCTTCGCCAGCTTCGCCGAGTACATGGAGCGCCTCTTTGGCTACAAGCCGCGCTCGACCGAAGAGAAGCTGCGTGTGGCCGAGGCACTCGAGCACTTGCCGGAGCTCGCAGCGGCGCTGCGAGAGGGCGCCTTGTGCTGGTCCGCGGCGCGCGAGCTCACCCGCGTGGCCGTGCCGGAGAACGAAAAGCAATGGCTAGAAGTCGCGCGGGGCAAGACGGGGCGGCAAATCGAGCAGCTCGTCTCGGGCCGCAAGCCCGGCGATGGTCCCGATGCGCCGGCCGGACCCGCTCGGCACGTCCTGCGCTTCGAAGTGAATGCGGCCACGTTGGCGACCTTTCGCGAGGCCATGGCCAAACTCCGGCGCACGGCCGGTGAGTCGCTCGACGACGACGCCGCCCTGCTGCTGCTCGCGCGCCAGGTGCTGCAGGGCCCGAGTGACGAAGGGCGTTCGAGCTATCAAATCGCCGTTACGGTGTGCGAGCGGTGTGAACGCGGCTTTCAACAGAGCCAGGGCGAGCTCGTCGAAATCGACGCCGCCACCATCGAAGCGGCGAAGTGCGATGCCCAAGCGATCGGCTCTCTGCACACAGCAGCCGCCCACGTGGGCACGGCGGACGCCCACGTGGGTGGTGGAGAGCCACGCAGCCCGCGCGCGAAACAAAGCATCCCACCCGCTACGCGACGGCTCGTCATGCGACGGCATGCGCGGCGTTGCGTCGTGCCAGGCTGTCAGCACAGCCGGTTCGTGGACGTGCATCACCTGCACTTGCGTTCGGAAGGCGGCGATCACGACCCAGATCGTCTCGTCGTCCTCTGCGCGGCTCACCATCACGCTCTTCATGACGGCAAGCTGCAGATCTCCGGCACCGTCTCCAAGGGTTTGACGTTCACTCACGCGGATGGCTCACCCTATGGGCGCGTGTCCAGTCCTACGACCGCTGTCGCTTTCGTGAAGGCGTTTCAGGCGCTGCGGACGCTCGGTTTTCGAGAAGGAGAGACGCGGCGCGCGCTCGCGGAGGTGCAAGAACGCGCTGGTGCGACTCAAATTTCCACGGAGGGGGTCATTCGCCGGGCTCTCGCCGTGCTCACGTAGAGCTCCGTCTCGAGTGAACCGGCTTCAGTCGACCCTTTGCAGCTCATCGAGCTCGCGCACGTGCACATGTCTTGCCTCAGGGCGACGGAGAGCTGCGATCCTCGGCGACGCTGGGCTCGAGGCGCCGCGATAGTAAATTGGACACGGGTCTAATTTACTTCGAAGTATTTTCGAGTCCGATAGAAAATACTACGCTGAAAGTCCCGGTTTTGCCTGCCCCCGGTGGCTGACGCGCCTTCGTCGCAAGCCAGAACCGCGTCCGGCTGGAGCGCCGGTCATAGCTCGCTGCCCGGCGTGGTGAGCTCCACCCACTTGCGCCAGGACGTCGCACACTCCGGCTTGTCGCGGTGGCCGTACCCGGCGCAGCGAGCGGGGTCGAACGGCGGTCCGATCACCAGGAGCAGATCCTTTTTGACGAACTGCAGGTCCGCTAGCCAGCGCTCGTTGAAGCGCTTGTAGCGCGCTTCCGCGTCTGCGCGTTGCTGCTCGCTGACGCTCCTTCCCAGATAGCCGAGCGCGAGGCTTCGGATCTCTTCGTTGTCGGAGACGGCCAGCACGCGCTGGAGAAAATCGATCATCGCGGCGCGTTCGCCCGCGCGCGACAGCAGACTCGCTGCGGTGATGCAGTGATACGGAATGTTCTCGTTGTTGCTCACGAGCTCGCACGCGTGCGCCAGCGTACGCGCTCCCGCCACGCGCCATTCCTGCGCCAGCTTCTCGTCCTGCAGCTGCGGTGGCGCGATGTAGGCCAAGAACTGGCCGGCGGTGGACCACAGCTCGGTGTCGTGCGGTCGCTCGCGCAGCCCGCGCTCGAGAATTGCACGCGCCTTGAGGTAGTCCTGCCGGCGCGGCGCCTTCGCCTGCAGCGTGAGGAGCGTGTCGGCGAAGCCGTAGGGACGCCGAAATTTCGGATCGAGCGCGTTGATGGTATCGAGATAATTTCCCACGAACTCGAAGCGCCGCTTCTCTTCGAAGTGCAGGCCGTACGAGACGAGGACGTGCGCAAACAGCAGATCGGCCAGCGCGCACCGGTAACCCAGGCTGAGCACGACCGTCTGCTCGGGGGACGGCAGAGCGTAGACGTCGGTCTTGACTCTCAGCTCGTGAAAGGCGTCCGCCACGCGGTAGC
>DATDJP010000028.1:0-4217 GCA_036520475.1 Polyangiaceae bacterium
GCTTGCAGGTGTCTCAGGTTCAGAGCGCGGTGTTGGTCATCGCGGGTGTGCTGGCGCTGTTGGGCGCACCGGTCCTGGCCTTCGCGCTCGCCGCCCTGTTTCGGCCTGCCATCGCGCGGGTTGACCGCTGGGTGCGGCTGCCGCTCCCGCCCTGGCGAGGATCGCGGCTGGCCTTGTTCGTGTGTCTGCCGCTGCTGTTCGCGGTGTTCGCCGTGTATACGAGGCTCGAGCCGTATGTGCCAGTAATGCGCTGGCCGCTGCTGCTCTGCGGCTTCGTGCTGCTACAACTGCTGTTCGCCGCCTGCGTCCAGGCGCTGCGGTCGGCGCTCTCGCGACGCAGCAAGCGCTCGGTCGCGTTCGGACGCGCGCTACCTTCCGCGCTGCTGCCGGTCGTGGTGGCGCTGTTCGCCTACACCGGGCACATCACCACACCGACGTCGGACACCCTCGCGAGCCTGTCAGCACACGGCGTCATCGGCGCAAACGCGATCGAATGGGCGCGCCTGGCGACTGACTTCGATCGCGATGGAGACTCGCACTGGTTCGGCGGGCTGGACTGCGGCGGAATGGACCCGCACCAGCATCCGAACGCCGTGGAAACGCCGGCGAACGGCCGCGACGAGGACTGCGACGGCCTCGACCCACGCAAAGCGCTCGCCGCCGTGGCGCCGGTGCCAAAACTGGAGCCGTTCTCGCGACGCTTCGACGCCGCGAAAGTACGTCACTACAACATCGTGTGGGTCGTGATCGACGCGGTCCGAGCCGATCACACCTCCCTTTTGGGCTATGCCCGCAAGACCACGCCGTACCTGGAGTTACTCGCGAAAGAATCGCTGGTTTTCACGCGCGCTTACTCGCAGTCGTCAGCGACGGTGTTCTCACTCCCCAGCGCCTTCACTGGCGTGAACCCCACCAATTTGAGCTGGCAGACGATGCCGGCCACCGAACAGCCTGCGGACTACTGGCATGATTCGGATCAGCTGCAGCTGGCGCAAGAGCACGAAACGGCCGCCGAGCTCTTCGGAAGCGTCGGGTACCGCACGGCGATCAACATGTCGACGTACATGGTGCGGAGTCATCACGGCGTCCAGCAGGGCTACGAGCGCGTGCTCGACCTGTGGATCGCCCATCACCTCAAATGGGGAGTGCGCAGCTCGCCCGTCGCAACGATGCAGGCCATCCAGCTGATCGAAGACTTTCGGCGGGATCGCGCGCGGCCGAAGAGCCCATTTTTTCTGACCGTGTACTACGAGGATCCACACGCACCGTACATGCCTCACACCGAGGGCTACCCGAAGTTCGGCACGAGAGAAGTGGACAAGTACGACGGAGAGATCGCCTTCGCGGATCGGCACGTGGGGTTCTTGTACGAATACCTGCGCCATCAGCCCGAGCTCTGGGACAACACCGTGTTCGTCGTCATCGCCGACCATGGGGAGGAATTCCAGGAACACGGCTTCGGAGGGCACTCGCGCACGTGTCACATCGAAAGCGTGCACGTGCCCTTGCTGATCCGTATTCCGGGCGTTCCCGCGCAGCGCATCGACGCTCCAGTAGCGCTGCTGGACGTCCTTCCCACTCTCAATGAAATAACGGGCGTGCGTCAGCCCAAAAATCGCGTGGACGGACAAAGCCTGCTCGTGCCCGCGCTCGCACCAGAGCTCCTGACGAAATCGCGACCGATCTTTTGCGCAGTCGCGAAGAAGAGCAAGGGCCTCTCGCCGTTTTTCACGAGCAGCGTGCGCGTGCAGGGCAGCATGCTCACTTACTATCTCCCCTTCGGGCGCCTGGGCCTTTACGACACTGCGCATGATCCCCGCGAGCAAGCCGACATCTTCAGTGCCAAGACCTGGACTCCTGCGGTCAAGACTTTGCGAGCCTGGCTGCGCCACGAAAGCACCGGAAATCTGCCGCAAACGATGGGCTTATCCGACGGCGACGGCTGACGCGCGACACGACTCGCTCGTTCCTTGACGCCGCGGCTTCGCTGGTCGAACACATGGGCACCGTCGCTCGACGTTGACGGCCCGTAGCATGGCGGCCCTTCGCTGATGATGACTCCGCGCGGCCAGGAGACCCTTCGAGAAATTGCGGATGGCGTGCACGCTTATCTGCAGCAGGGCAGCTGGGGGTTTAGCAACGCTGGGCTCGTGGGCAGCCAGAGCACGGCGCTGCTCGTCGATACCCTCTACGACGTTCCATCGACGGAGCGCATGCTAGCAGCGATGAAACGGGTGCTCCCGAGCGCCGCGCGCATCGACACGGTAGTCAATACGCACGCTAACGGGGACCACTGCTGGGGAAACCAGTCAGTCGGCGCATCGACGATCGTGAGCTCACGCGCTGCGGCTGAAGAAATGCTCGAGCTCAAGCCAGCGGCAATGTTTGCGATGGTGAGCGCCGCGCGCGCGCTGACGCGTCTGAACCCTGGCAGCCGGCGCCTGCTCTCTCTGCTCGGCCGCCTCGGAGTACCACGCATCGGCCCACTCGCCCGTGCTGCCGAGTTCGTGATCGACTGCTTCGGTCCCTTCGAATTTCGCGGAATCCACCTGACCTTACCGACGATGACCTTCTCCGGTCATACGACGCTCAGCGTCGGTGATCGCAGCGTCGAGCTCATCGAGGTCGGGCCTGCGCACACCAAAGGGGACGTGCTCGCCTATTTGCCGAAGGAGCGCGTCGTGTTCACTGGCGACATCCTGTTCATCGGCTCGCACCCTATCGTCTGGCAGGGCCCGGTAAGAAATTGGATTGCCGCGTGCGACCAGCTGCTCGCGCTCGACGTGGACGTCGTGGTGCCGGGCCACGGACCCCTCACGACCAAAGAAGGGGTGCGACAGACCAAGCGCTACTGGGAGGAGCTCGTGAGCTTCGTCGAGCGCGGGCGCGCCGCAGGCGCAGAGCCGCTGGAGATCGCGCGCTCCTGGACGTCGAACACGTTCGGCAGCTGGCAAGAGGCGCATCGCGTCGTGGTGAACGTCGATACGATTTACCGTGAGCTCGCGGGAGACACGCGACATGCCGACCCCGTCGCGCTGTTCGAGAAGATGGCGGACTACGAACGCACCGCAGCGAAACACGTCGCCTGAGCCGAGCGACGCTCAGAACGTCTTCAAGTACTCGATCAGATCGAGACGCTGCGCCTCCGTCAGATGCGCGGCGAAGGTATGGCCGGTATTCCCGTAGCCGGTAAGCGTGGTGTCATAGACGGAGACGTCGTCGCCCTTCTCGGGAACTTCTTCGAAGGGCCAACCGGGACTGTCAAAGTCGTATCGGCTCGGGTCCGTGGAGCGACGATAGATGCGCGGCCGCTGGCTGGGGTCGAGCACGGCCTCGAGCACCGGGACCGATCCATTGTGGAAGTACGGCGCAGTAGCCCAGATGCCGTCGAGCGGCGGCGGGGAGTAGCCGGGCTCGGGATTGGGAGACAGCCGGCCTTTGGCGCCGTGGGTGCCGTACCAGGAAGCGTTGAAGAAATCGTAATAGTAAGCCACCGCGCTGTTGCGCTGACTGCCGACCGTGGTCGATTCGGCGTAGGCGGGATCGGTCCCGATCTCCGCGTAGGGTACGAACGCGCGCGGCGCCGCGCCCTCGTCGCGTCGTCCGCCGTGACAGCGCTGGCACGTGCTTGCGTAAAGCGAACGGCCGCGCGTGGCGCGCGCCGCGTCGATGGTCTTCCCGCTGACGCTCTCGTAACTCGGCGCGCGCAGCGACGTGATGTACGCCTGAATGTCCGGAAAGTAGGCGTCGATGGCGACCGCCTCGCTGGCGTCTTCCATGCACAAGAGTGACGAAGCCATCATGATGCGGGCGTGATCGCCGCGGCCGAAGCCCGAATAGAACATGCGCTCGCGGCGGTACATGTTCCAGTAGGGGGGGACATCCGTGAAGATGCCGAGAACGTCGTTCGACAGCGCGTCGGGTTTGGGCGTCTCGAGCCACTCGAGGGTCACGGCGTCACGGTGGGCGGCCAGCCCGCCGAACAGCTGATCCGCCGGGTTCATGCCAACGGTGTCGGTCCTGGTAAACGGCGCAATCGCGTCCAGCCGGCTGATGAAGCGGGCGAGCTCCTGCTGCTCTTCCGGCTTCAGCGCCGACGCCAGGCTGCTCAGCGCTTCACTCGGAATCCCGAACACGCCCGAGCCGGCGAAGCTCCGGTTCGCGTCACCCAGCCCCAGGATCACGGAGCCTCCGAGCGCGGAGGCGTGGCAGAACAA